>PMDS01000135.1 GCA_003155655.1 Melioribacter sp. | reverse complement strand
TTATTAATTTTCACACAGCCTCTAAACGGTGGAGTTATGAAGTTTTAAAATCAATTGGCGTAAATACCGTTTTTGCGTAACGTGAGTTCATAATTAAAATACTCTAAATTTAAGCTGTCTTTTTTATTAATTTATCTGCTTTTCTACTCTCAGCCATTTTTTTCTGATCTTGTACAAACCTCTCTGTTTTAGCTTTTTCCATCTCGATAGCTTTAAGAGTTTCCGATTCCTCTTCTTTAAATTCAGATTTTAGAACAACAATATGGGCATCGGCAGCCGCACGTTTAAGTTCTAATCCAAATTGTTTACGTTCAATTTCCTGTTTGCGCAATAATTGTTCTTCATTGTTTTTTGCTTCTTGAGTCAACCGGGCAGAGCCAGTTAATACACCTTCCGGACCAACATAGACATCGAGCAATTCAATCCCATGGTTGGTAAGTATAAATTCACGAATCTGGTTGGAATGTGCCATACCACGCGATTTAAGAATATATAATCCCCTGTTACGTTCTCCGCCAATTTCAATATCACGCAATAACAGCCAAGTATCTATAAGTGATGATATTGACATATCTGTAAGTTCCTGGTTATTACCAGAGTTTGTAAGACTTGCAAAGAATGCAGTAATATTCCTCATCTTCAAGAAATCGACAAGACGCAGCAGCATTATTTTAACTTCGGTTTCGTTCCCTCCCATAATGAATGCATCTATGGGATCCAGGATAACTATTTGCGGTTTAAGTTTATTAATTAATTTTATAGTAGTTGTTAGGTGATGTTCCAATCCAAATAGAGTTGGACGTGTTGCATGAAAATGAAGTAATCCTTTTTTTACCCAATGTTCTAACTTTATTCCAATTGAAGACATATTACGCATAAACTGACTTGGGGATTCTTCGAAAGCAAAATAGAGAACGTTCTCTCCACGTTTGCAAGCTGCTTCAACGAATTGTGCCGCAAGACTTGTTTTGCCGGTGCCGGCAGTGCCGGAAACAAGCACAGTACTTCCCCGGAAGTAACCTTTGCCGGACAGCATTGTATCAAGACGCGGGATACCGGAAGAGATTCTTTCGTTAGAGGAAATGTGATTCAAGCCCAATGAAGTGACCGGCAGAACAGAAAAACCATCTTCATCAATTAAGAAAGGATATTCGTTTGTTCCGTGAGTCGAACCCCTGTATTTAACAATCCGCAACCGCCGTATAGAAGATTGATCACTCACGCGATGGTCCAGTACAATAACGCAATCGGAGACATACTCTTCTAACCCTTGACGGGTTAAACGCGTAAAAGCACCATCACCTCTTTCCCCGGTAATTATTGTAGTAACACCTTTCTTTTTCAACCATGTGAATAATCTTCGCAGTTCAGTACGCACAATTGTAGAATTGGGTAATATTGAAAAAAGTGATTCTATAGTATCCAGTACAACGCGTTTTGCATTGATGCTTTCAATTGCGTGATGAATGCGTACAAATAAGCCTTTTAAATCATATTCATTGTTCCGTTCAATTTCTCCCCGTTCAATGAGAATATGTTCAAGCCAAATCTTTTTGTCTCTAATTAGATTATCCAAATCAAAACCCAAAGAAGCAACGTTAGCAGTAAGTTCTTTTTCAGTTTCTTCGAACGAAATGAATACACCAGGTTCATTATAAAGTGTAGCACCACGAACCAGAAACTCCATCGCAAAGAGGGTCTTGCCGCAACCCGGACCTCCGCAAATAAGCGTTGGTCTTCCTTTAGGTAATCCACCTCCTGTGATTTCGTCCAATCCATGAATACTAGTGGGAGCTTTAGGCAGAGTGCTACGCCGAAATTTTAATACACTTTTTTTCATAAATTATATTCCCATAAAGACTGCACTTTTCTATTAATTAATATTTAACAATTATTTAATTTGATACGTCGAATTTTATTTGATAATATTATACATTCTTAAAAGTACAACTACTCTTAGAAAAGATTTTAGTGTTTATCATTAAATCTCAACGAATTATAAATATATCCATAAAACAATGCTATCGTCCAAAGGGATGAAAAAGGGACTAAATCTTTTTGTAATCAAATGACACCTATCTAAATCTTGAGATCATATAAAAAGAAAAAAGTATTTTTTAATAAACCCAGCTGTAAATACCACTTTATTTTACAGCCGGGTTTTTTAGTGTGTGCCTATAATAATTATATAAAAAAATGTATTTGAGTTCAATCGGGCAAAGGAATGAAAAAGGTATTAAACCTTTTGGGTGAAGAAGTTAATTGAAATTATTTGCCTGTTAATGAGATAGAAACTATTCCGGTTTTGAATGAGTGGGCGAGATGGAAATGTATAAAAAAGATATGTTCTTATTTCACTTTTTTAAAGTCAATAAATCCGCGCTCTACATCCGTATGAACTAATTGAACACGAAGTTCACTGCCAACATTCAAATCTTTAGAACCATTTACAAGCCTTCCTTCAACAGGAGGGTGGAAAAGACGTACCCACATACCTTTTTCAGAAGCACCGGTTACAATTGCATCAAACTGCTCACCTATCCTAGATTGCAATAGGATTGCAGCAGCAGATTTTGTTACTTGCCGTTCAACTTTTTTTGCGGCATCTTCCGTTTCAGTACAATGTACTGCAAGTTTTTCCAATTCTTCATTCGCGTAAGGCATTGGGTTTCCTGCCATGGCAGCTTTCAGCAAACGCTGAGTAATCAGGTCGGGGTAACGGCGGTTTGGGGCTGTTGAATGCGCATAATCTTTTACAGCAAGCCCAAAATGTCCTGCTGAATCATTATCACCGGGAAGTTCAACAATATATTCACCTTTACCCAGCAGCTTAATGATACTGAGAGACAGATCCGGAAAGCGGAGCGGATCGGAAGTTTTTGCAGATAATAAAAATTGTTCTAAAGCTTTAGCGTCAGGTTTTCTAGGCAATGTTGAACCACGCTCTAGTGCAAGTTCAACAATCCGTCCCCAATATTTAGGAACCCGAACAACACGCCGCAGGGAAATAAATTTTTTGTTAGAAAGGTAGCGCGCTGTAACGCCATTTGTAGCAATCATAAAGTCTTCAATAATATCCTTGGCTCTATTCTTCTTGTCGGTGTCTATGTCAGTAAGTTCTTCTCCGAAAAATACAGGTCTGGTTTCTATTGTTTCGAGATAAAGCGCGCCATGCTGGAAACGCTGAGTTTTAAGTTTCTGAGCCACTTTATCCTGAAGCCGAATGTTTTCATCCAGACCTTTAACCAATTCAATTCCGCGTGGAATTGGACCACTGCTTTCCAGCCAGGCGGCAACACTATTGTAGGTAAGATTTGCTTGATTACGAACCGTAGCTTTATAAAGATCTGAACTTTGAAGCATTACATCTTCAGTAAAAATCATTTCAATAACAATGGCAAGACGATCTGATTCATCGTTCAGAGAAGTAAGATTTGTTGATAATTTCTCAGGCAGCATTGGAAAAGTCTCTGCGGCAGTGTAAATTGAAGTAGTGTTCCTCTGCGCATGTTCATCAATTGCTGATTGTTTTTTTACAATAGCATCAACGTCTGCAATGGCAACCAGAATTTTAACATTTCCATCAGCCAAGGCTTCAGCAACAGTTAGTTGGTCAAGATCACGGGAATCGTCATTATCTATTGAGCACCAAACTAAGTTCCTAAGATCGCGAGTTGATTCATCAGTTTGAACCGCTGGTCCTTTTATTGCATCCAGCTCGGCAATAGCCTGAGGTGAAAAATCAGGATAAAAACCTCTTTCCGTCATAACACGAAGCGCAATTTTTTTTAAAAGAGAGAGGTGATTTCTGTCATCCTGGTTAACCATATAATGATCTTAAATTATTTTTAAATTCCGCCTACTATTCAAAGCAAGTTATAAAGATCATTCAATTAATTCAATCGGGCAAAGGGATGATAAAAGAACTACTTCTGTAAATGCAGAGGATTAAAAAAATTATTCGTCTGTTAACGAGGTTGGATCAATTTCAGTTTTGGAATAGTCGGTAAGATGAGCATGTTTTGCAATCTGAACACGGGTATTAAGAGCTAATTTTTCCAGGATATTGTGGACGTGACTTTTTACAGTATATGTAGAAAGATGAAGTTTTTGGGCAATCTCTTTATTGCTAGAGCCATCTGCAATCAATTCGATAACCTGGCGCTCACGTTTTGTCATACGAACGGACTCAGATATTACAGAAGGTTTTACTACGTTAATTGCATGTTCAACAATTTGAGAAAAAAGTGAGCCGGTTAAATGCGGCGGTAAAATCTTTAGACCATGGTAAACCGACCGGATAGTTTTAAAAAACTCAGCTATGTTCGCATCTTTGAGAATGAATCCCGAAACTCCCTCTTGGACAAATTGAAAAACATCTGCCTGAAGAGGAATAAGATCCATAACTATTATTTTTATTTCAGGAAAATTTAGCTTAGTTAATTTTACAATTTGCAAACTGTTTTGATTCCGTAGACCAAGATCGAGAAGAATAATATTTGGTTTGTGCTTACCCAACATCAAAAGAATGTTTTCGCCATTACCAACAGTAGCAACAACATGCATATCAGACTGCTTTTTGAGCATCGCAGATATTCCATCACGCAGAAGCCGATTGTCTTCAATAAGCAGTATCTGAATTTTTTTCAATGAGTTACCCAAATAATTTATAGAACTGTAATTTGATATTAGAAAACTGAAGACATATAATTACGAAAAATTTGCCAATACTTCAATGTCTGCTTCAAGTACATGAAATGATGAATCTGTTACTCTACTTCAAATACAAGTTAATAAAAGCTTTAATATTTTGCAATAATCAAATTATTTTATAACCGGCTATGATTTGGAAAAACTTTAGTGAAATGTATGAAAATGGATTCTATCTTCAATATTATCATATTAATATTTAACCTTAGAGCAACGAGACATAACATCTTTATTTTCAATAAACCCTTCCTTTCTACAAGCTAAGGGATTGCTTTCCTTTTCTAGTGTAGTCCCTTCGACCGGGATTCGCCACCCTCAGGGCAAGTTTTTGAACAGTTCAAAATTATTTTTTAAAGAAGTTTAGCATATTCGCAAAGGGTATAAGATGTAAAAATATATTACTCTTAAAAAAGTTCTTTGACATACTGACTAATCAATAAATGCATAAAGGCATTGGAAAAAACGTGACAAAATCAGGGTAAAACCGGGATGAAAATGGATGAAAATGGACTAAAAGTTGAAGACTAGCAGTAAAAAGAAAATTAAAAGATTGACAAAAAATCTTGATGTTTACCTCTGAATAGTTAGGTTTTAAAATAAAAAAGGTCTGAGAACAAATGTCTTCAAACCTATTGTAGCTGCCCCGTCAGGGGTCGAACCTTCCCGACATCGTCGGGATGATCCAGAGAAATACTAGATTGTAAAGAATTTACAAAATAAAAGAGTTTTTCAATAACTTAAATGTTCAGTAAAAATCAGATAAGATATTTAGAATGCAGCTTGAAAAGTGCTGCCCCGTCAGGGGTCGAACCTGAAGTCTTCTGATCCAGAGAAATACTAGATAGTTAATTAATTACACTATAAATACAACAAATTTTTTGATAAATCCAAGTATAAAGTACTCATCTCTTTATTCTTTTAATTATTATTGATAATTTTTAATATTCAAGCCAACTTCTGTCAATATTTTTGTGATATTCTTTCACGATTAAGACCAATTCCATTTCGCCTATAGTGACTAACTTTGTTATCTACTAAAAAGAAAAATAAACGTTTATGATATTGTAGTATTTTTTCAAAATAGAAGATTTCGCAAATAAATCCTTGGAGCATCAGACAAATTGTACTACAGCACTTAAAGTAAAAGATATTTATTTCGTTTTTCTGAAAATTGGGTTCTCATATTCAAGGATATAATTAAAGTAATGTGATATTTGGACTGAGGACTTATCTTTCCTTTTATCTAAGAAATAGCATATCAATTCCAATAAATCGTTCATCGGAATTTTGCTGGGGACAAATTTTGCGGCCTTGGGAGAGCCTTTGATTAGTAGACATTCACTTTGGTGCAAAAACCACCCGCTTACATTACCAACATCTAGAATATTTTTGTAATTGGGATTTTCATTATTCAAGCGACTTTCTATTACCCTTATTAAACCAGCTAATTTATTCAGTTTGAACTTATTGAGAGGGCCATTTTTTTGAAGGAAAATCGTAGTAGCTCCATCAACAGGATTTCGATAAACCAGGATATCGCTTCTTATAAGAAATCTTGCAACTTTAATTATTAGTGGATTGACTGACTCAACACCAACTATGTTGAGAAATTCGACCTTTTTTATTATAGCATGATTTTTAAACTCACCAATAGCATTAAACCATTCATTCTCTCTTTTAAGAATAGCATAAATACATAATTCAAATATCGGATACGCACGCTCAAAATTCTTATCGAATTTATAATATGCACCGATTGCGATTGATTTTATCGAAACGGCATCGTCCATTTCATTCATTGAGAATGCATTTGGGCTGTTTTTGTTAATCCTGTTAATCCATTCATTAAAATTAGTATATTTTGCATTAGACAAGTCAATTAATCCTTTTGAACTATCAACAAATCTTTGAAGGCACTGTCTTAAAAAATTATATTCATCTATTTCAGTCAATTTGTTCTGGATATAATATGGTATATTTTCCAGAATCCTTACTCCATCAGAAAGAAGAATGGCTGAATCATCTTTTAAAAGGCTTAACCCCAACAGTATTGTATGAAGTGACATTAAATGATGAATATAATCCTTAGAGAACATGCTGTGACCTGTTGTATCCTGCATTCGTGTGTATTCAATAAGTAGTTTTAATTCTGGATAACCTATAATTCCCAAATACTCAGCAACAAGATCAGTAGCACTTCGGTCTCTCTTTTTATTATTTGCGATATTACCCACAGGGTGAGTATCAAATTTTCCTCCGCCGATATCAAGTGCGAGAATACCCTCTTTTTCCAATTCTTTTGATGTTTTATTATCAGGCAAGGTATCTGCATCACTGAATATCATATCCGCACTAGCCACACCCGGATATTTATCCTCTCCAAACTTTTTCATTAAAAACACAGACATCATTGAGTCTAGATCAGGACGCAAGTGAGTAAGAATTTTATCAATCATTGTCTATATCATATTTGATATTATCTAAAAATCTATCTTGCAAGATCATAGAACGACCATTATTAATATCCGCTAGAATTTCTTTGAGAACATTAAGCTGCTTTTCAGTTATTGAGAAGTTCTCGACATTAATTGGAATTGTTTTATAAAGATTGATTAATCGGCCGGTTATTTCTCCTTTATTTTTAAGTAATAAGATATCCGATTCTTCACCCAATGCAGCATTTACAGCTTCCGCAATTTGAATCAGATCTTTTTCCTGTCTCAAATAAATAGCGTTAATAAATGTTATTATGTTATCTTTATCTTCTGGGAGCAAGTTAGCTTTAGTTAGAATAGCTCTATTTTTATTAAGTCTTGTTAACCAGTAATTATTCGTATAGCTTAAGTCTGAATTATAGAACCATGAATTTAATAACACATCCACATGGATACTTCGAAATGCACGTATACATATTTGTTTAAGTAGTTTAATGGCACTTTTTCTCCTTGTTTGAGATTTGTTAAGAATCAAAATTGCGATTATCGCATATGCGAGGTAATAATGGCTTCTGGAAAAACTACGACGATACCATTCATCTGACAGTTTTTCCATTTTTTCATAATTTAATGAGTCCCCTTTGCGATAAAATAGATAAAGATATCTTTCAATTTCATCCAAAGTAAAATCTTTAAATTGAATTTCAGAATATTCATCTAGCTTCGCGGTTACTTCTGCGTCTGTCATTGAAGCAAGATTTTTATAAACGGCATCCATCGATTCGAAAGAAGAAGGGAAATCAAGTTTGATTGTTTTTATACCGTAACGGGAAATAATGGAACTCGGGACACCCCAAACTTTATCAATTATCTCCACAGATACTCGCATATCTCGTCCTACATTTCCTAAGTCTGAAGTGCCAATGGTAATACATCTAAATACCATTCCAGAACGTGTTGATTGGACTAAATAGTGGGTTTCATTACTCGATTGCACTTCATATTTGCCTATAACAAAAACCTGTATTTCTATTCCTAACTCAAGTGATCGAAATTCATTTTTTATTTCGTGAACCTCAATAATAGATGCATATGTAATTCCCCTCACAGTTTTTAATTTAGCTTTAAAACCAGTACGAGCATTGTTGATAAAAATGTTTCTGAACTGGGATACAGATAATTTTGTCCATGTCAAACATTTTTCTGGAATCCAATAATACATCAGGGAATCGTGCGATTTGCATATCACTCCTTTTATTAATTCGCTGTCACTCTTTTCTGAAATAATTTCAGAAAATTCTATTTTGATATCCTTCTCGCTGTTATTCGTCGATTTATCTTTTGAAAGATCAGAAATTATACCGCATTCTATTAAACCATTTTCTTTTCTTATCCATATTTCCCTTAATTTAAATGATTCAACAAATGTTTTTATTAAAAACACTTCTTCAGGGATACCTGAAATTAATTTATTACCCGAGAGGAGGAAAAATTGTGAACCACTTTTTAATATCAGCTTATTTGTAATCTTCGAATATCCGACAATTTTTGCGATGGACTTCTGTCCATCCCTAATAAAATCAGGGTTGTTCTGAAATCTTCTGGAAAAATAAATGAGTTTTTTCTCTATATTAATATATTCTACCGTTACTGGTATCGGACCATCGATTAGATCAAGAAACTCTTGAAAGCCGTTCAGATTTGAAGAAATAATTCCATCCTCATTCATTTTAAAGAACAATGTAAATAAATGATCATTTTTCCAGTCTGCAGCATGATGTTTAATTTCAGGTAATACGCTAAAATCTTCAAATCCAATTACTTTGAATGATTTATCTACTACAGAAATAAACACAGTGTCGTCCTGGGAGGGATAGTTTTTTGATCCGGTTTGTGAAGTTAATAAACTGATTTTATTTTCATAGTTCAGAATTACAATTGAACCTGCTTTAATTTCAGGAATTACTATAGGTAATTTTACCGAAAGGTTCTTGGATCCTAATAATAGTTCTCCTATGTCAGAATTATTTTCTAATACCGGTATAAAACATTTTTTCTCACCAAGCAGGTTCCGTACACCTTCTTTCCATTTAATAAAACTGATTTTTTCAATATCAAGATCGTTTTTAACAAGTAATTCCAGTTCCAGCAGATCACCAACAGCAACATTTTGCCAGTTAAAATTTTCCATCGATATTTCTAATCCTTTATTATTCCAGACTATGAGTTTTTCAGACAACTGAGCAATTCTTCCGGGAATAATTTCAACCCACATTGTATCATTAGCACTTCTTCCAGCAAAGGCATAAGTTGCACCAGAATGTTTATTCGAGAGCGATTGAATTAATACTCTGATGGGTAACCCGTATTTCTCAAATTCATGACACTTATATCTTAAATATAAACCATCATTCCCTTTCGAAAAGAAAATTATCCCGGGCGATTTTTCAGTGGAATCAAAATGATATTCTATAGTATTTGGTAACAATGTTTGATATTGAATTTCAAAACCGCTCTCTTTTTTGATCCAAGTCCCTGTTTCGCTATCATGATAGGTCCAAATTTCATTGTGAATCCTGTTAATAATTTCTTCCACTGATAAATCAAAAAACGACAAGTTTTCCCATCTTAATTTTTCTGAATTATTGTTTACTCCATAAGAATGAAACCTGACTGATAAATCCTCCTTATTAATTTCTAATAACCCTGAATTAATATTTACTGCCGGGGAAATTAGATTTCTATATCCGTTGTATTCCTGAATCCGGGATATGGTAGCAATTTTAGGATGATTATTAGACATCAATTTGATGACACCTGATAGATTGTCTTTCCCTCCATTATTCCAAACAAATTCCTGGAAATTTATTCCCGCTACAAGGTTTGGAAAATCACCAATTGTAAAATTATTATTTGACCAATATTTAAGTGTAAAGATTTTATTTTCGAATACTGAACGATTGAACAGATTTGACAACGGAAGCACCACCGCTGGACGTTTCTCTTCGCCGATAAAACTTGCATCACCATGAAAGGCGATTGAGATTTTGTACTTCTTATTAACAGTTTTCCCACCATTCTCCGATTCAGCCTCTTCTATTTTTAATCTGTCGCGCTCAACAATTTTATTCTTATCGTTAATAATATGTTCTAGGGCATCAATATGAACGAATACACCCGGGCTCAATTCTATAATAAGAATATTCTTTGCTTCATCCAGATACTTATAAAAGGTCCCATAATAACATTTGCCATCTCTAATAAGGTTATTAAGAACCTCCATATTCCTAGGTGGCATTCCTTCGATCATAGAAGCTTCAATTCTTTTCTTACCGCTATTATATATTAAACGGGCAAGGATTAATTTATTCTTTTGACAATAATCTTTCACAGAGGCGAGTTTGCCCAACATATCTTCCCTCACTGAAAATTGTCTCTTAAGAACGATAATACTTGCATTCATTATATCATTTCCAATATCCTCTATATCAAAATCGCGATAAGGTTCTAGCACCAATATATAGTCATTGCTTATTTTTTGAATTGCGACCATGTTAAATAGGAACTTTTCCTTGCTTAAAAGTCGATTCCTCTCTACTGTTTCAAAAAAAGAAAGGACGACATGATCATATTCAACTTTTTTGTTTTTAATAAATTTGTCTTCATTTAACCTTCCAAGAATAACGGATCTTTCTTTCTCGGGGTTATTATTAAACCTGGCTAATATTTTTGTTTTGTCAGTGTCGTTTAAAATAGCGTTTGATCTGAAGTATTTACGATAACCTTCATTTTTAGTGTTATCAAATCCTTCCACATAATCGACAACAACTGTACCATTAACATTTTTTAGATGAAGTATGTGAAGTAAATCGTATTTATTTTTTTGATAAAAGAGTGTCCTTCCTTCAGAGTAATGGATTACTTGAATATTAAGAATAATTGTACTTCCCTGAAGTTCAAATCTAACACTTGAGACAGAATCTCCAGGGTACAATACATTATCAAGAACATCAAATTTCTGGCCTTTATATAATAACTTGCTCTCCGGAAAAAGGAAATTCTGTCCATACCCGCTTTCAAAACGATGATGCGTTTCGTTTAGCTCTAGTGAAGTTACGGGGTCAATAGTTACTTCTCCTACATAATAAAGATATGAGTTTAGGTATATCACCCTGTTTAGTCCCCTGGCTCCTCTGAACTCATCCAAATTCTCATAATTGATTTTAAAGGAAGCAAAATATTGTTGACCCTCTTTTATCAGACATGCTTTTGCCACAGGACTGTAGACAGCCGTAGTGATAAACGGTCCACCATCTCTATGGACATTCAATTGTCTAATCCATTTTACACTCCCATGTTGAATCACCGGAAACCGATAATTTTGATCAAAAATCTCGATGCAGTCGGATTCGGCAAAATAGCGTGCGTCTAAAGAGATAGGTCGTAGATTACTAAAGTAGTCATCAAGAGTTTTTTTATACTTTCTGGTTGGATCCTCAGCCGGTGTATCAAGTCCCCCTTTCTTTTCGACAATAATAAAATCATGTTTCAACTCAAAGAATCTTCTAATATCCGATGTATATTTTCCGCTTAAAGTTAAATTTTCTTCTTCTAGATTGACATCTTTGAGGATAACTGCTCTAGGATCTTTATTTTGTGTAAACCCCTCCATGAATCTAACATCCGATTCGACGGAAATTCTCCAATTCAACTTAGTTCCTAGCTGAGATACTTTCCATTTATTATTCTGTAAATTTTTTGAGGATACTTCGGATTTTTCTAAACACCCCCCCTTAGTTTCATATGCCGAGAAATTGTTGAGTCTTCCTACATATTCACCCGTAGGTCTCGATTCATTCTCCGAGATATTCCATAGCCCCCGAACATTAATCCTACGTGACGAAATTTTACATTTCCAATCACCCTCTATCGCTTCAGCAGTAATTTTAAAATACAATTGAATGGGAGTCTTGAGAGGAGTGTGAATTATAATTTCAGTTGGAGCAGAAAACTCATACGAATCACCATTTCCCTTATACCAGACAACTGTATAACGAGATGATATTCTTGGATCCTTTGGTTTGCACACAAAGATTCCTTGAAAAAAACCATCGTTCCACATGTTGTAAACTTGTTCTGGACACTGTATTGAAATTGCATTCTGTAAAGTTTTGAACTCCGGATTCCGCGAAATATAAAAATCTCTTCCATTATAATATTCCTGATTAATTTTAGAGATTTCTCCCGATATAGGTCTCAATGTCATCGAATCGCTATCCACCCATACATTGATTAATTCGTTGGTTATTCCACGTATACCTGTTTTTCCGGGACCTGTACCTTTACTAAGAAACGCATTTGTAATTTGAATAATATCATATTGATTCATCATTAAGTATTTATTTAAATGCTTTACATAATTGTAAGATTCTATTTTGAAAACATCTACATAAGAGCACTTAACGCTGCATTTCCTTTGACCTACATCATTCCATGCAGATTTAATAAATTCGACTTGATCCCCATTTGGATAGTGGTTTTCATCCCAAACTATTTTAATTTTCTCAGGGAACCCCTGGATTCTATTTCTTTCAAGATGATAGAACCAGTCATTTGTATTTTTTATTTTTTTTGCGATAAGAGAACCTGGATCCGATATTTCGTAAAAGTCTTCATCCTCAGATTCAGTATTTTTTTCAAATTTTCCGATCAATTCAGAAAAGGCATCCATATTAAAAATGTTTTTCCACTTGAGGTTACGATAATCAAATGGAGATTTTAAATTATCATAATTTTCTATGGAGTATATTGAATTATTCTTAATTAATGAAAGTTTAACTTTCTCTTCAATAAAAACGGGTTTAAAGTTTACTATGAGACCCGTTGGGTTAGAGAGCCTTTTTATTTCATCCAGCAACAAGACAATATCTTCTTCACAAAATTCATCATAATATAACAGGTAGTTCTTTCCTGGATTAAGAGAAAACAGTAAGGCATATTTTCCTGTTTCTGGGCATATTTTGGTTTCTATAAATGTTAGTATTATAATTGGGAAATTATCATCACTACTGAGAAGCAGTTCTGTTAATTTTTTATAAATTGGTTCTTTTTTACCCTCTCGATTTACTACAAAGTCTACCTTTTCTATGAACTCAAAATTAGCATAAATTCTAGAAATATCGGGATACCACTTTTCAATTATGTTTGTTTCCAATTTCAATATTGATTCTTTTCCAGCACCCAACAATTCAATTACTGAAAACTCGTTTTTACCATATCTAACTTCTGCTTTGTGAATTAAATTAGGGCCTGAATCCTTTTTTCTCACTAATTCAATCACATTGTCTTGCACAGTTCTTTTTTTTAATTGGCTATCCCAGCATAGTCTGATTTTAACAGCATCAGCATAGTTGTACGTGAGATTTTCAATTGAATTCACTTGACAAACGTAATCCTTTAAACCGCAGTTAAAATTATGACAATATACTCCTTCTCTAATTTTTTCTGATCCAATATAAAATGCAAGAGCATCATTATGATTTTTATGTAAAGCTTCATTGATACTTTTTTCATCCAGTCCTGTCATAAAGAGATTGGCAATACCGCTTAGATCAAAATCATCAATAATAATTTTCATTGTTTTAGATTGAGGGTCATAGACTGCTGCCGACAAATTCATTCCGAAGTTAGCATCATCAATTATTGGTAATAAGATATATGATTCTTCCGATGTAGTCTGAACGCTGCCATTGATTATTCTTGATGACTGAAGCAAGTATTTTCCTGAAATATTCTTTTCTTCTAATTCTCGCAATTTTCCCAAAAGCGGGTTTTGAATGCTCATATATTTTCGTTCATACATGATTATTCTATTGATATAATCCTTTAAAACTTCTAGCTTGAGTAATTCTTCCAGTTTATTTCTTAGAGGATCCTCTGCCTTTAGTCTTCGTTGTCCAAATTTTGAATAAATCCACACAGCTTGATACATCCCTTGAAGCAATTCAAGTCGCAGATCTAAAGTATGCTTGTCTCCTTCGATAAAATAACTACTTTCAATTTTTGAGAAAAAGACATTAAAAAGCCTGTCCAGATTATAAGCGTTCCCAAATTCAAGCAATACATAAAACAGAAGTTCTTTTTCTTCTATGTCTAGTTTATTAAATAAAATTTTGTCTTCGACTAGTTCAGTTAGAAGAATACTTAAAAATCTATTTAGGTCTATTTTAAAGTTGAGGTTACAAAGGAATTGAATCCAATTGTTTTTCCATTCTTCTGTAGGATGATTTAGAATAAATCTTTTTTGGCTAATACTTGCTATATACCTTTGCGCAATCCTAATTGAAATATTAATTGGTTTAATATTGGGTGTTTCTTTCCAATCTTTTTTTAACCAGTTTTCAGGGGGTAGTTTCGGAGATAATAATAATTTTTCAAAAGGCATTTCCCATCCAGTTTTCGATTTTTCCCAATCTTCCTCAATAGAGAGATCATTTAATTCTCGTTTCAGAAGATAACGAATCAACAATGCAGAGTTTCGTTTGTTTCTATCATCCTGTTTCTCAGCATTCATTTTAAAAATATTATAAATATCTTCTAAATATTTGATCCATTTCCCAGCAGGATTATTTGCATACGCACCCATATAACAATCCATAATCCACGAAAGTAGGGTTTGCGGAAATATTACATTACTAAAAAGATATTTCTCGCTTTGTATATTAACAGTATGAGTGCTTTCGTTTAAACGCTTTAACAATTCATAAAATCTCTCGGGTTTTAAAGATTGGTAGTAACCCCTTTGGATAATTTGAATTTGACGATGCTGAAAAAGAGCAAATCCTGTTAAATCCACATTGATTTTTTTTATTTTATTATCAGTAATTATCGCTTCATTTTCGCATGCTTTTAGCCATGGGCGGAATATTGAAATTACATCAGAAGCATGGACAATTAAGGATACAAATTCGTCGGTGTTTATATCGTTCTGTACATTCTGAATAATTTTCTGAGCTATAAGGGCTGAATCAATAAGCCTTATAAGATTTACTGATTTTAACACCATTGGATAACGAATCTTATCGCCTAACTTTGTAAACCAGTAATTTCCGCCAGGATGCCTATTAAGATTAATCCACGGGGAATAAAATATCCAGTTATATTTAGGATTAATATCAAAAGTGTATTTTGTCTTGTTCTGCTCCCGATTAGGTTTAATTTTAATGAGAATTTTTCTAACATCCGAAATTTTCAACCGAAGCAGGGAAGAAAATTGTTTAATAATATATTCCGAGTTTTGAACAACTTTTTCCTTTTCTCTTCCATGAGTTCTAAAAGACTCCACTCTGGAAAAGATTTCGACCTCCATTTCCCTATGATTCCCAGAAAGTTCCCAATACTTATTTTCCGTTAGATATTTAGCCAAACGATCTGGATCAAGTTTTATTGCGTAGTTCAGCAAAGCTGATTGCCAAATAATAATCGGTAATGCTGTAATTTCTTCAGGATTTTCACTATCAAGTCCCATCATCTTCGCCCGAAATATTTTCTCTAGATAGTTATTTGCATCAAATTGAGTTATTAATTTTCTTAAATTTTCAAGAGATTTGTACTCAAAAAACAAGTCCTCTAAAAGTTGGTCTTTCATTTCGAATGATTTAATATTATTCTTGCCGTATTTAGTAGAAATGTAAGCATAGACAATGTCCGGTTCCATTTCTGGGACAGTAGAGCATTTCCACAACTTGTGAAGAATTTCATCCTGATATCCTCCATCAGTTACAGAATTTTCAATGAAAATTGAAAGTAAAAAAGAGAGTCTCCCAAATTTATGAAGTGTTCCCTCCTCTATGAAATTTCTAATTATCGGTTTGCTCTCAAAGTAATTTCTAAATTCGATTTTGCTCTCGACATTATCCGCTAAATCATTTATAAAACTCATTAGAATATTATGCGGTAGATATTCTAGCATATCCAAATAAGGGACTTCGAAATTTTTTGTATTGAGTCCAGCCTGAACAATATCAGGCCGCTTAAGTTGGCTGATTATTAATGAGATTCCATCTAGTATTCCCTTGAAATCTTCCCGGAAATAACAATCAATAACATTTTCAAACCCTTGTTTTAATTCCATCGGTAAGGAGTTAATCAAATAGTCAAAGAATTTATCTATTCGTGTCTGTTTCAATTCATTCGCTATATCATTTCTATGGAAAGAATAAAGCATTTTTGGAAGTGAATAAATTTGCATCCAAATTTCAAACAAAGGGAATTCATCCAGAGCGTTCAGAAAACTCTGAGGATCAGTTTCTTTATTATCAATTGTTTCAAGCAATGACAGAAAAGTTTGTGTGTTTTTCGGTGAACTTTTTAAACAACAGCAGAAATACCATTCGCAAAGAGCGTTGAAGTGTTTCATGATAAAATCTCCCAACCGTCAAATATTCTTAACTCGACGGCACATTTTAATAAAATCAACCAACCCAGGGTCTTTATCAACTAGATTAAATTCTTCATTTGTGCATAAGCCAAAGACTGCCCGTAATCTATAATCCTCTATAGACAAATATTCCTTTATAACCTCAGAATTATTTTTTTTTGATAAAAACATCCACCAAATATTCGGATCAAATAATATACCTTCCTGAATCGCATTAATTGAAAGAAATATCCTGAAACCCGAACGTATCAGTCTCATTATCCCTATTTTTCCGGTTTCTCGAATGAATATTTTGAGAAAATTGATGGCATACTGATCCCTTTTTTCTTGCAAGAGATTTAATTTATAAATCATAAATAATTCTGGATCCAACATTCTTGAGTACATTTCTAATATACTTTTGATGGAATTAATTTTTACAGAAAGCTCGTTTCTTATGCTTTCTGCAGCTAAATCATTATATTTTCTGAGTAACCCTAGGAACAAAGTGGGGAGAATTGGACCTTTTGTTGAACTAAGATAAGAAATTGGGAATCTTTCAATTATCAAATCAGTTCCCTCAATCCAGCAATCAATAAGATGGTCAGTTGATAAATATCCAACCATTAGGAAATCACTTTCCGAAGGTGTGTCACAACGTTTCTCAAGAATGTACCTTAAAGCTATCATACCTACTGGCGGACACTTACTTCCAGCATATGCTTCAATTAAGGATTCCAATTTATTGGGTAGAAGTCGTTCTGTCAAAGTAAGCATTTCTCTATACATCTCCTCTATTCCAGTCTTATTCAAATTAAAATTTAACGCATTTGTCCATAAATGGGATAGATACTCTTCAACATCCTTTGTGTTACTACTCTGAAATTTTATTTCCCAATCCTCTTTATCAAGCTTTGCCATTAAGCGAAAATAAGTGCCTTCACATTCATCAAAAAAATACTTCTTAATTGTAGGAAATACTGGATTTTTTGTAAAATATGGTATGACTTTCCACATCCAAAGAACAAAAACATTTTCCTTATCATCTGAATTTGGTTCTTTATTAGAGACACGAAACTTTGTTTCATCTATATTTTTGAAAAACTGCTCGGACTTAAATACAGGTTTCTCAACTAGAAATGAAACCTCTGTAGCTATTTTGAATCGATCTAATTCATTTTTTATTTTGACAAGGTTAAGTGACTTTTGATGAATTCCTTTCATCTTTATATTAATTACAAAAGATACATGCATGGGATCAAAAATATGACTAACACTTTGGCACCAAATAGCAATATTATCACTTCCCTGAATTATAGAGTCTAGGTCAATGTCAAGACAAAAGCCAAGGAGAGAGGATTCTTCATCATAGATTCGCTCATAATATTGCCCAAAACCTGGAGTTAAGACATATTCTTCAAACTCTTTCTCATCATGGGGAATTCTCATGAAATAATTATCTTTTATTTTAAACCATGATCGTGTCGGTAAACTAATATTTTTTAGCCCATGTTTTGCATCATCTAAGTTTTGCTCAGTTATTGATAAATAATCCTTGATACTGAATATGCTTTCCCCAGTAAATATTCCTAAAAACGATTTTCTATTTAAACCCCACACAATACTAGGATCGATCGGAATTTCTTGATAGTCTGTTACATTATATGAAATTATTGGTTTAACAGGTATACGCTTTTTAATTGGAATACTGTCAAGGGGATTTAACTTTATATTATTACTTAAATCCGGAATGTCATCATGAATAGAAAGAATATATTTTACAGCAGTGTAGAGATTATGTATTTGTTCCTCAATTAATTCATCACACTCCCAATTCTTCCTAACATAACCACTCATCACCTCGGAACTCACTTCAATTCGTTGCTTTTCATCGAAATATTCAACAACCTCCTTCGTAAGATTTTGTGGTAGTCCAATTTTTTCACCTAGACTGAATATTATCACAGGTTTATCTTCCTTGCGCGCCCGCGTTATTTCATAGGTTATAAAATCGGAATTTCTTGCTTTCTCTGACAATACTAATACAATAACTCTGGCAGTGTCAATTGCCTGATTTATTAATGGAGGCCAAAGGTCTGTTTCCTTATATATTTCTTCAGGAATATCTTTATGCGATACCCAGCATCTAATATTGACATCCTGGAGGATTGATATGACTTTATTGACGATTCTACGGTCTTCTGATTTATGAGAGATAAAAACATCGTGTGGCAAAGTTCCCTCTAAATAATTATTCTTAGCTTATATTATTAAATATCGACCAAAAGTATAATTCTTCAAATATATTATGTAATTAAACGATTGGAGCTTTTACTATAGCCTCCATAATAATTTATAGCGCCAGTTCTAATTCATGCGATTTAGCTGTTATATACCACCGTTCTAATTCATTTATAAAAATAAAACCTAATTCTTCAACTATTTTTCCAATTTCTTTTATAGTCATGCATTTATCTAACTTGTTTTGATATTCTTCTATTATAGAAAACATGATTTCACTGTTAAATGAGTAAGCCTTATCATTTCTGACATACCGCAATGCAGCGATTGTAGATACAAAAGCCGGTAATACAAAGGTCAGGAAGATCAAAGTCGATTCAATAATTGATGAGGTTTGAACAGTTAAATGTATTATCACAACAATAAATGCAAGACAGAAACAAATAATTGATATTTTATTCCAGCGTTCGTCTTTAATATAGTGTCTGATTTTATTGGCTGAATGATATTCAATTTGAGATGAAAGCCATTTGCCTAAAAACTCTTTGATATTTGCTAAGGATGAATTCTTAAATTTTATTGGGGTAATTTTAATTAGCAGCATAAGAATTATTCTATTTGCCCATATATATTTTCTTCTCATTCTAATTAAATTTACTATTGCATCTGAAGGGAAAATCGAAGTGAACATGAAAATTCGAATATATTCGGCCATCATTCTGTTTTCAATCCAGCCAGGGTGTGAACGGTTCTTTGTAAAATAGTAGTCGATAAATGCTAGAATTAATACAACAAGCTCAAGAATAATAAGATAAGAGGGTATTTCACGGTTGCCAAATGAAATTCCTGCACTAATGAGAAACAATGCAATGAAGGTAAACCAAAAGATCATCATCGATTTTCTAAATATGGATTGACTTTTTATTGAAAGCCTGTCAGATTTTACATAATCGGGCAACATTTTTTTAATAATCACTTCTTTATACTGTAGTGATAATCTTGTAAGGGAATCATTGATATTATTACTCTCACTTGAAAAGAGTTCATTATAATGTTTTTCAAGTATTGCACCTTTGATTACTGTTTTATTCAATTCCGAACAATAATCTTTATACTCCCCTTCTGAAATAACATCTAAATTTTCAGGATTAATAATAATTAACTCTCTTTTTACTTCCCTTGCATATTGCACTATATCACCAGTTCCACCTACACCAGAGGCGGGATTTCCATTCCAAATGGCTATTAATAAGTCGCAATTATCAACATTATATTTGCCACAATTTAAATAAGCAATATTTCTTTGTTCATTATTACTAATTTTATTTGCATTTAGAGTAATGACTTCTTTGGCTTTAGCTAAAAGAGATTCGAATTCTAGTCTTGATGACTTAGAAATAAAATCTTTTTTATACTCTTTTTTATTAAAAGGTAATACAACCTTTATATTTGAATTTGGCAGTTTTAGTATTTGATTCGCAACGATCCTGTCTGCACCTTCAGCAAGTGGTGTTAGCACTTTAAATGAAAAATCCGATAAATTTCCTAGACAATAAGTATTGGATAATTTGTGTATAATTTTTAGAACTAGTTCATTAATTTGAGATTCATTATTAAGCACACGATGCCCCGTAACCCCGATAGTGAATGTTGGCTTCATTTTACCACCCTCTGGTAAGATGAATGTAATTTAAGAATATAAATTTAAAAAAACATCAATTTGTTCAATGTTTAAATCATTACTCCCCCATTTGTTTCTTTCAAATTAGAGTTACACGAAATATTACTTTAATTGATTTTTGCCCAGTCCACTTTCAGTAAATTTACGTCATCATTTGATACTATTTAACTAATATCATTTTTTTTGTAGCTGAATAGTCTCCAGCTGATATTTTATAGAAATATATTCCATTACTCAATTTCGAGGCGTTAAAATCAACCAAATGAGTCCCTGCCGGTAACTCTTGGTCAATTAAAGTCGAAATTTCTTGTCCAAGTAAATTATAGATACTTAATCGTACATTAACTGATTTAGGTAAGCTAAATTGAATTTTGGTAGTGGGATTAAATGGATTGGGGTAATTTTGTTCAAGATGATAATTAATCGGGATTTTAGACATGCCCTTTGTATCTATTGAGGTTACTAATTTTAATACATCGCTTATTAATCGTCTCCATAATCCTTTATCATATGTCCCGACAAAAACATATTGATTGTTGATATTCAATGAAGTTATCTTATCAAAGATTAATCTATCACTTTCCATACCCCAGGTGTTGCCAAAATCAGTTGAAACATATACCCCTCCATATTCAGTTGCTGTATAAATATTGTTTCCGCTAATGGAAGTAGACCACACTGTAGGATAGATTACACCTACATTTGCCGGAGTCCATTTGTAACCATTATTAGTTGATAGATACACTTTTCCCGTATCCGTACTTGCAAAGATATTTACCCCATTTACTGCTAAATTAGTTACAAGGTTATTCACTTCTAAAATAGGTGTCCAGTTACTACCTAAATCAGATGAAATATATATGCCACCAATAGAATTTAATTTTCCATTACCAAATCCGGCATACAATACTGAATTACTAAAACCAAGTGTATATATACTTGAGTTATTAAGAATATTATCCACTTGTCTCCAGCTAATCCCATTATTAGTTGATAAGTATAGCCCTTGATTAGTTCCGGCAAATACATTTGTTCCACTAGTTACAATTGAGTACACAGTTTTATTAATTGCTAAAGCTTCTCTCCACGTTGAACCATTGTCTCGTGAAAGATATATTCCTTTTTGTGTGCCAACAAAAACATTATTATCATTTACTGTCAAGGAATAGATTTTATAAGCATTATTAGTTTCATATAGATTTAAAATTCTTTGCCAGCTAATTCCATTATCAAGTGACCTATACACTTTTCCTTCGGTATTACCTGCAAATATATTTGAACCATTAGTCGCTATTGAGCAAATGTTTTTACAGGTATCTTGAACATTTTTTAGTCCAGTAAGTTGCCATTGTGAGAATAGATCTCTGTAATTAACAGCAAGTAGTATTAATAAAGAACAAAATGATTTTTTCATCTTACCCTCAGCTTTAATGTTTTGAAAAATTATTTTAATATTGTTAAATACTACACCGTTTCTCTGTGTGGCTAGTTCATTGTTTTCGTCATAAGCTAGAATTACAACTACTTCATCCGATACTCATTCATAGATTTTTTCTGCTCTTGATTCATGGTTATATACTTTAGCATGGACTAAAAGGAGTAATGAAAAAACAAGAATGAAAAAGCTTTTCATAATTTCGCCTAAAAAAAATGGACGCAACCTCCAAATGTTCTAGGCTGAGGTACTGGCGTACCTATCCAAAGAAACATAAGAAAGTGCGTCCAATATGGACGCAGTTCTCCTTTGTTGCTTCCTTGGATTTTGAAATTTGCCAGTTTTCAGCCTAAAGCAAAAAAGCACTGCTATTATTATATGATATAATTTAAGTAATTAATTATTCTCCTGCTTCCAATATTTTAATCAAGATTGTATAATTTGCATAGCTGTGATTTTAACAACATCGGCTTAATCATTTTGAAAAGAGGACTTCATTCCTTTTTGTGTCCTCTAGATCAATTAAATTATATCAATTTGGGGCTATAATTGCAGGTTTTTATTTAGAACTGTGTAAATGTTCAGTCGTTTTCTTCTAAATCAAATTTATTTATTGCCGCTTTGAGAGATTCAAGATTGGTATGTGAATAGATTTGGGTAGTTGATATATCCGCATGACCCATTAATTCCTTTATAACAACAATAGGAACCCCTTTGTTAGCAAGGTTTGAAGCAAATGAGTGGCGTAGTGTGTGGAAATGGATTTTTTCATCAATCCTGGCCTTCCTACTGGCTTCCTTGAAGCTACTGGAAACATAATCCTTGTTGTATGGAAAACCATTCGATTTAGCAAAAACATAACCTTCAGCGTTGTTTGTTTTTTTTGAAAGATCCGTTAATATTTTATTTACTTCCTTGCAGATTGGTATAACTCTTTGCTTACCTGATTTTGTTCTAAATTGATCATCCCCTATTAAGATTATTTTTTTGCTTAGATCAATGTTATTCCACTTTAAGTTGATAATCTCACTCAATCTGCAGCCGGTATAAAAACCAAAAATTACAATTTCTTTTATCATTTGGTTGCTTAGAAAAGTTAGAATATGATCTAAATCTTTTGGCTTTAAGAATATTGGTTTACAAAGTTGTTTTTTTAGAAATTTTATTTTTTGAAAAGGGTTTGCAGTTACATATCCCCACTTTAAGGCAACATTAAAACTTGCTTTGACCGTTCTGAGATATACAGCATAGCCCTTAGGTACCCTGTTTATGAGATAATTCTTAAAGTTCTCTGCATCCTTACAAGAAATATCAGTCATGTATTTAGCTTCGCCAAAATACTTTTTCAAATGTATAAATGATGACCTTACAGAACTTAGGTATTTCGGAGTGAAAGTATTGCCTATATATAATTCATATTCTGATGAAAATTTGTATAGAGAAGGAGATGCATTATGTTCTCTCTCCTTTTTTTCTTTTATGTTCTTAAGAAGAACCTCCAATTTGGAAATTTCATCCAAAGAATAATTTTCATTTATTTGTTGTATTAAATAGTCCATTATTTAACATTTATAAATAATAAAACTCAGTTAAAAGTATTTGCTTTGCTATTGCATTATTTTCTCTCAACATTGTCAACTGTACCGTAATTTTTTAATCTTCACCTGATTTGCGGTTCATCTAGTATATTAACTGAGGATTGAAAATTAGAACCAGCAATATCAGGATGTATTGACATAATACATGTTTCTTTAATGAGTGAATAATCAATTTTACCATTTTCCTCTTCATATTTTTTTATTAATTCTTCCTTTGATTCACTACTCTTCATACTTATCCATAGTATCTTTCTTTTCGGTATCAATTGTTTCTCTAAATTTTCTATTCTTTTAAGATTCCTAGACATATTAAACATGATTAGCTCCCGTTTTTTCTTCTAGTGCTTTTATTCTTTCTTCCATTTCGATAAACCCTAATGCTTGAAGATAAGACTGACATAAATATGATAGAGTTTTGGCTCTTTCAGAAGTAATATTGCCTTGAATAAAAGTTGTGATTAATTTTGAGTGTATCCTTTTAATATCACGTGGTTTAAGAATTTTTTTACCAAAGCTTACCCCCAGGATGTTTTCGCTAACTTTATCTATTTCAATAGCTTGCGGGGATTTCCCCTTATGATTTGAGCTATTTTTTGCTATTTTTTTACTCATTTTGATCTCATTTATAATAATATTTTCATAATTATTGTTTTAGTCGATAATCCTCACCTGTTAAAACTATTATATGGCACATTTCATATAGACGGCTAGAAATTCTTTCATCGTATTTTGCAAATTCATCTAAAGTAAAATTTGTTGTGATAATTATTTTGCTTAGGTGCATATATGTGTAATTAATCAAGAGGTAAAGATTTTCTTGTTTAGCCATCGTCATATTTATAAGCCCTAAATCATCTAATAGAAGAACGTCATTATATCGATATAATTCCTGGATGACCTTATCTTTGCTTTGTTTTGAATTAATGGCATTATATAGTAGATTAAAGTATTCATCAGCATCGATCATCTTTGCTTTTGCTTTCCTTGGGATTCCATTCTCTGTAATTATTTCAAGATTTCTAATGGTACCTACCGCCAAATGTGTCTTTCCCACTCCTGGAGGCCCGCCAATAAATAATCCTGATTTATGTGACTTATAGTTGAAATACTCTTTGCAGCATAATTTAGCTTCCTTGTATTTATCTCCTCTTTCAATAAAATTGTTAAAACTATACTGTTGATATCTTTTTGGTATTCCCGTAATTAAAGGGATCCAATCCTTATTTATATTTTGTTGTAGCAATGTTAGCATCGCTCCATTTTTTAGACATTGCTTTTTGTCCAGCGGAAAAGAGATTTCCTTTATTGCTTCCTTTACTTACTATACTCTGAAGATTATATTTATTGGAGATTTGTAAATGTGTCTCATCTACCGCTTGAGGTTGATCATTGTTTTGATGTTTTTCATTAAGGGTGTAATTATCTTCTTTAGCTATTTTATAATTCTGTGAATTGTCTTCCGATTGAAAATTATTCAGATATATTACTTTAGCCGAGCAATACCTTTCTTTATTTTTTTCTTTACCGTTTTCTTTCTTTGTTACTGTTTCAGGAACTTTATTAGTGACTTTTATAGGAACATATCTGTTCCTCTTTTGGTAACTCTTAAGAATTATTGCATTTTTTAAATACCATGATTCATAATCTGTATTCAGGGTTATGATTCTACCTTTACGATGAGAATAATTTTCGTAGAGATACAATATATTTTTTTGTAGAAGTGATTTAATAGATGTAGCTATATGATTAAACTTTATTCCCGTTCCCTCAGCAATAAATCTTACTGAAAGCTTGGCTTCTTGTCGTTGGAATCCATAAGTATATCGGATAACAAATAAAACTATCTTTAGCTCTCTTAAAGTCAATGAACTCATAAGAATCGCTTCAAAGAGTTCATTTGGTATTGCTGTAAATCCGTTTTCTTTCTTGGGTGAAGCCATAATTCAATATCTTAATTCATTATAAATAAGGATCACATAATTACTATTTTTCCAAACTTCTGGGAACTAATTAATACGTGTTTATTTTTGTGTTCAAACTCTTTTTGAACACAAATGTGATTAGGAAAGCTTGATGTAGGAAAATTTAGGCCGGATTGTTTTATCAGATAAGTGTACTCCGGGATATTTTTTGCTAAGCCATATTAAGAATTGTTCTGCTCTTAACTGATTTGTAATAGATTTAATAAATCCGAATTCGTCTAAATATTCTTTGATATAAGAATCGGCGGTTCTCTTTGGTTCTCTTTTATCTGGTTTATTTAAATAATCTAATTCGCGATTTAATAAATAATTCTGTCTGGTCAAATCATGAGATTGGATTATAAAATCGTCAATCTGTTTCTTAAGTAAGTCAATACTTGACCCAAAAGAAGTCAGCACTAATTGAGGAATATAAAGTAATCTATTTAGCACGTGATAGAATAATAATTTTTCATACATATCAAATTCAATCCTTTTTGATTTCTCAAATTCCAACACGGCACTTTTTACAACAATATTTGAGTTAAGTGCGTCATTTATAGATTGGATGTATAAACACACTAATTCAATTTTTATTTCTTTTAATTCATCTGTATGTTTTATCGCCGCCATCCAATTTGTATAAAATACATTGAGTCCATTTATAAGGATTTTATAAAATTTTGGATAATCACCCTTGAAGTTTTTAATACAATTTCTATTACTTCTATTTTGAATTAAACGTGCATAGGTATTCACTAAAAGGTTATTCTGATTTATCAATTCATCTGTTTTCGCATTGTTCTCTATTTTACTCTTTAAATTATGCGTATGTATTTTTTGTTTAAAGTCTTTAAGTTGCTTTTCAACTTTAATAATCTCTTTATTTTCTTTTAATTCTGTGCGGCTGTTTAGGAATTCTTTAAGTGAGAATTTTAGATCAATATCATTCATTTGCTTCTACCTCTAAATCAGTACTTTATACTTAGTGCATGGAGTGTAATATGTCACTTACAGGATTATCCTTTTGACTATACTTATACTGGAACAATTATTTCATTGACAATATCAATCAAATATTTTTCTAAATTATGTTATTCAATAGATCTAAATATAATGTCTCCGACTTTTCTTTAAGAACAATTCTTTATGATTCTTGTACTTGGAATTCTAATTCCAAGAAGATTATTTTTAATAGTTATTAATATATTTTCATTTGTTGACACAAATAAGAAATTTGCATGAGATGCAATGTAAAAACCATTTATTTCTATCCCAAGCTGTTTCAACTTTATAAGTTGTTCCTGTATCCCTACGACAGAGTTAATAGACCTCGAGGTTAGTTTATTTTATTATTACCGCGCTCTTATAATTATAATATCAGTAAAACATTATTTGAGACCTAATAACTTAATGTCAACAGTTCTTTATTAATAAATACTAGCCCCCAAAAAATTATTCAAGTTCTACAAGTGAAAGTCTAGTAACAAATTTAGTATAGTAATAATTTAGTCTATTCCGTTTCCTGTTTTTAGAAGATCTATAAAATTTTACAAACGCTTGATCAAGTTTCGTTAATTGGAAAAAAGACGAAATGTCTTTAGCTTCTTCTCCCTGACCTCTCTGAATTTTGTACATATTAAGGGCAAGTTTAAATAACAATTCGAGATAATTAGACAAAGGGTCAATTACCCTTTTATCTTTTTGCTCACAGACCAGACGAAATTTTCTTTCCTTTGTCCCCGATTCGATCTGTTTCTTTAAAACTGACCATGAATAATTTAATACAACCCATTTTGCATAGGCTCGTTCAGGATAACCATACGAGACACTTTGAATCCGTTTCATTAACCAAAATTTGGAAATGTAAAAGGATATTTGTGTTGATCCAAAAATTGATTTATAAAAAGGATCTTCAAAAAGACCCTCTTTACCTTTACGCACAATTACCGGATCAAATAAACATGCTGCCACAGCTTGCGCTAGTTCTCTTTTATCAATCTGCCAATATCCTTGACCATAAATACTCCTAGCTTCAGATTTGCTCATTCTTTTTCGGATATATTGATAATTCTTTTTTCGAAATTCGCGTTCAAGTAAGATTTGAATATAATCATTTGAAACCAGATCAGAGGGCTCAATGTGATTCTGCCAATTTGTAGATCTAACAATTGAATTTACAAGTTGGTCATAGCTAATATTTTCATCGTCGTCTCTTGGTATTTTTATTACTTTAACAAGCACATTCGTATTATCTGAAATATTAATAGCTAAGGTTCTTGTTGTTTGTTGACCATTAATTACTTGCGCACCATCCACAATGAGAACATCTTCATTCGCCTCAACTTCTCTTTTCGCATTATCGCATACGATTGTGACCCCATTATTGAAGTACCAAAAATTTACAGGTTCTTTCTTTATTGTATCAATCATCGCATTATTTATATCTGTGGACCCTAAATATCCTCGGATATTTTTAGCAAATAAACGAATCCCAGTTTTTGTGAATAAACTACCTATATCTTTTCCTGACATCGAAAATACCCAAGATTCTATTCTTGTCTTTGGATCAAATCTATGAATAATTCCTTCGTGTTGAACTGCTCCATCAGAAACAATCCTTAATTTAAGAATTGGGACAGCTGGGGCAATACCCTCTAAATAGTTTTTGAATATTGTCATTAGTTGATCGAATGCTATTATGAAAAGGTCTACATCACCCTGAACATCTCTCAATGACGATTTTGCATCATCAACGATTGTTGAGGTGCATTTCCCAGTAGTTACAAAATAAAGATTTAATTTGTAATGTTTCGATTTCACACAATGAATGATCTCTTGTAATTTTGACAGAGCTGTTGGATCAAGTTTTTTATAAAATGTTTCAAGAGTTGCTTTATCAACCCATGGTAATAATCCTAATCCAGCAAAGGCTAAAACATCATTCCTATTTTCAGATACATTCTCAACATTATGATACTTAGCTTGGATAACATTACATTGCCTTGCCTTATGGTCAATGTATATCGCATCAATATTTTTTTCACCAGTTCTTCCCCCAACTTTTCCTGTTAAGGAGTTTTTTGCAAGTTCTTCTTTATCAACTAAGTAGGCATGAAGAAACCAAAATACGAATGCAGCATCGTCTTTTAGAGCGGGATAACGCTTTTTAATTAATGTAATTTCATTTTTTAGTTCTGATAATGTTGCTTTCTTTTTCATATCCATCCTTCTATTAAATCATATAACGCATAATTTAATTGAATCGAGCATTTATTTAAATAACCTCTGAAATCTCAACTTTAGAAATATTATTTTTATTTACACCAGCAAAACTTTTTTCGAGTTCGGAATAAAATGATTTGAAGGTCTTCTCACCAGGTTTAATTTCTTTTGTGCATAATCCATCTGCAGAATTATAAACGATTACTCCGTCATTTTTACGAATAAGACTAAAGAAATAGCAGTGGCCATAGTCAGCATCAAAGTGTTTATTACAACTCTCCCATAAGACTAGTGGGAACAGGTTAAGAGCTTTGCCATTTGCTATATCTACAAAAAAAGCAAACTGTTTGGCATAGTTCTCATTTCCTTTATATTTCATTTTCTCTATAAATAAACTATTCCCATGAGCGTTTATAAAATCTCCTTCTAAAAGAGGAGAAAATGGTTGGGATCTGATGTTCTCAAAGAAACCAAAATTTAATCGAGTAAAAATTTTCTCTATTATATCAATTAATAGTGTACAGTTTTCCTCCAAGAGGGAACTATTATTCTGAGATGTGTGCTTATCACTATTAATAATACTAACTCCCTTTTCTAATTTTGAAATGACTTCTTTAGACAATATTAATTTTATTTGATTTGAGAAATGGCAATCGTTATTGATATAAGTAATTAATTGTTTTATGTTACTTAGTATTGACCCGGCAGATCTCATATATTTACTAAGCTCGATGTTATATTTTTTCTTTCCTTCCTGAAGTTCCGAAATTATAACAAAAAGCATGAGTGTAAGTGTGTTTTCATAGAATCGAGCAAATCTTTTTATTCGCAGTTCTTCCTCGGATTCTTTGTAATAGTGAGCTAAAGTATAAGCTATTGGGTAATTGCCTTCCTTAATAATAGTAATCATAGTGTCGTTAATTGAGGATTTTTTCTTGGTGTCGTAGAGTGCAATGTCTTTTTGGCTCACATAACTAACTGAACTATTACATGTTCCAAAATCAATTCCTAGGTATGCGTTTGTGTCTATATTTTCATCGCCATAAGTCATATCAATTACAAATGGTTTTGGTTTTACTCTAGAGTCAGGACTATTTAATTTATTAAATATAAACTCTGGATACACAGTGCCGTCCTCTTTTATTTCCAATTCAAGCCGACAGTGTTGATCAAATATTTTAGCTTTAACGTCCACTTGGGTGTTCATTATATTTAATAAATTATCCGCATATTTATTATCACCATCAATTTCAGATTCTTTAAATATATCCAATGTGTTTCTTAGAAAATAATGTGCTAAAGTATGTTTCGGTTCTGATTTCAACCTGAATTTCCATGATATCTTCTTATCAAATATATTTCGCATAAATGTTGCTGAAGGGATTAGTACACCCTCTTTAGTGTTTTCGTCAGTTATTAATGTTTCACATTTGTAGGTGGGTATTTCATATCCTCTATCATTGGGATTTAATATTAGATTTATAGTGTTATAGGTTGTATCAGCAAAATCCCCATTTGGAGTATAAAACCTTCTAGCACTTTCTATTGCCAATCCCCCCGAAACAACTTCTTTATAATTATTAAGTTTAATAAACTCACTTTGATTTAATACACGTTGAAAATCACGTGTTATCAATTCTTTTAACCATGATATTTGACAGGACCCACCAGATAACAATATATAATCAATATTTTTAGATAGATATTGCTCTGAATTATCTAAAGTCCTACTAATACCTTTTTTTAGTTCGTTTTCATAAAAATTACAAAATATGTCGCGATATTGAAAAGTCGATAATCGATAATTTTTTAAAGTTGAATTCGGACTAAAAAAATCATCCGGTAGAGAAAAGTTAATTGTTTCATTATCATCACTGTCTAAGCTCCAATCTCTGATACGATTAGTTAATACTTTTTTACCACTTTCAATTGTATCTAAAGCATGAAGGTAATTTTTATAAAAACATTGATGTCCTACGTCTCCATCCTCTATTTTTTTCCTCTCCTTTAGAACATCGCGGCAATATCTAATAGCCCTTTTCAATTCGGCGCTATTTGATTTATTATTTTTTAGGATAAGATCATCGAGAATTAACTTGTCAAGATTGGTACCTCCTTTAGGGATTGATGAGGCACCAATTGGTCGGGCATTTTTTTCATTTTTATTAATTTCACCTTCAATAGTAGTTTCAATAACGCATGTGTCGAAAGTTCCACCGCCAAAATCTATTACAAATACATAATATTTCTTTTTTTCAAAAAGAGGTGGAAATTTTTTTATGTATTTATAGTATTGAAATGCAGCAAAAGGCTCAGGTAAAAATTGGATATTTATAAATCCTTTTGCACTGAAGTATTTTTTTATATTTGCACGATAGAGGGATAACCATGCTTTATCTTCAATAGGCCCCTCCTCTGTATTCAATAATGCGAGTGGTTCAGCAACCATCAAACTATTTGGACGTAAAAGTCCCATCATAGATAAAGATTTATCAACTTCATCTAAGATTTTGTCCATAAATATTTCGAATAATTTAATTGATGATGCATACTCCCCATCCGCTGTTTTGTGATACCGGTAATCCACATTCTTGGAGCTGTCATATTTTCCAATATCTAGCTTAAAATTCTTGTTAATTTTGTCAATCTCAGAAGTTAATTCTAAAGCTTCATAACCAATTAGTTTTTTACTTTTATTTTTATAAACTACTGTAGGAATGTTTTGATTTTCATTAATCATCACATTTTGATGACAATCAAAGCTAAAACCTTTTTCTTTCATTTGAGTCCCCATGTTTTATTGAAACTTATTCCTTACTTATGTTTTTGTTTAAATAACTTAGGTTAATATTTCCTTCCCTCCTAAAACATTTCGTGTTGCCCCTCATCTCTTGGTTTTGGTGTTTCTACTTTTTCTTTCTTCTTTCCTTTTTTATCCCACAAACCCGCAGCAACTTCTTCATCGTGGATTTTGTGGTTTAGTTCTAATAAACGTTTTAATATTTCTTTGCGGGCTTCGGGTGAAATTGTATATCTGATTCTATCATTTTCAGGCAGGTAATCTACTTCGTAAAAGTCATGGGCTAAATTTATGTCTGTCCAACCGTAAGCTTTAAGAACTCCCTCATCCATTTGTTTTTGGAGTTGGCGCAGTGTTTCTATTTCTTTAATTGCTTGCTCTATAGGTATCTGCAATCTAGCTTTTGTTAAGTGCGGATTGGCTACTGTGAATTGTTTTGTATGGAACAAATTATAAGTTTTTGTTAAACCAAGCTGCAGGTTTAGCATAAGTTGGCGACGGAATTCGTGGTATTGCTCTCCGATCTTTTCAAGTTCTTCTTCAGTTTCTTTTAAAGGGTTTTGAGGGAAAGGAAAAGTTTCAAAACTATCAGTTGGTGCATATCGAAGATCATTTTTTAGAGAAGAACTATACTTTCTAGCCCATTCATTATGAATTGTGTTTTGAATCAATGCATAATTTAAAAACCTATCGGTTGTAAATACAAAAAGTGCGTTTGAAAAGATGATATTTGTTTTTAACCTTGAGAATGAAAGATATCTAGTCGTTGTTGCAGCAACGAAACAATACTTTATTTTTTTTAGCTTTTCATATAACTGCACTCTACGCTCGCAATATAGCCACCATTTGTCTCGATATATTTTTCTTTTATTTATTTCTCTAATAGGTTTGACTTTTTCTTCAACTATTTTAAATGCTTCTTCATAAATACTTGCTTTACTTAATTCCCAATCAAAAAAATTAATTATATACCTAGAAGGTAATTGTTGAGGATCTGAATTAATTTCCTTTCCATTTATTGTCGGAAATATTACTTCATGACTGTGAGGCGATAAGGCAATTATATTTTTCATTTTAACATCACTCAAAAGGAATCCATCACCACCAAAATCTGTCCCTTTAAACACAAGATTTTGCATTTTAATTAGGCGATAAGGTTCTCCGATTGTTTTTATGACACTTAGATCACTTCCAATAAATTGCACTTCTCTATTGTTTAAGTTTCTTGGTTTATTCCAACTCCCTTTTACAATTGATAACAGCGATATAAACAATTTTGCATCCCCCGGCCACTTCATAGAAGAAATCGCATATAGTATATTTGCTTTTTCTAGAAGAAGTAAATCTAATCCTCCATTCTTAGTTTCTGACTGTGAAATTGTATTTGTAGTAATTAATGATAAAAAACCATTATCTCGGACCAAGTTGTAAACCCTTCTGAGAAAGTATGAGACTAAATCAGCTTGTCCTCCCGTGGGGAAATAAATACTGTGCAAAAAATTGAGGTAAGGATTTCCAAATAAACCAGATACCTTGCTTCCTCCCAAATATGGGGGATTTCCAAGAATACAATCAAAACCCCCTTCAGCAAACACATCTGGGAATTCTAAAAACCAATGAAAGATTTTTTTTTCAAGGGCAACGGTTTCCGCATAGGCAGCTCTACGATCTTGTATCACTCCCAATCCTGTCGAAACATTTAATAATAAATCTCTATAAGCCGCATCAGTAATTAAATAGTTCTTTGTTTCCAAGGTTTTAGGAATAAAGAATTGTGCTACTTGCAAGTCGGCAATTTGTTTTAAACGAATGTGTTCAACAGATCTCAAATATTTTCTGTATTTCTTTCCTTTATCGGCAACTTCATTTGTGGTTCTCTCCGGTAATTTTTTGAACCAATCATATTCTTCAATTATTGTTTTTAACTCTTTAGAAATAACTTTCTCAAAATTTAATTCAGATTGTCCAATATCTTTTCTTTCTTTTAAGTTTTTATCTCTAAAAGCTTTTACAACCTCTTTGTCATCACTGGGCAGTAATTTAAATGCTTCATTTGCTATTCCTCTTTCAAGCTCTTCCCTTCTTGCTAGTCCAACAATGGAATCGCCGCATTTAATATGGTGATCCAAAAAATTCAGCGGTTCGCCCGGGTTGTGTGCTTCAAGCCATAGAGCAACTTTGCATAATTCAACTGCAAGCGGATTTTTATCAACACCATAAATACATCGGCGTACAACATCCTTCATTGCTTTTCTAATTGCCAAAGGGTTCGGCTGTTCTTCGTCATTTTGTATACGCGCAATTTCCAAAGAAATTCTTCTTGCCGCGCTTAATAGAATATGTCCGCTTCCGCATGCAACATCGCAAACTTTTAAATTGAGAAGCGCATTTACTTTCTGCTCTTTAACAGAAAGATTCTTTGTTTCTTCCGTACGAACAAACAAGTGTGGTTCTTTTATTCTATCTTCTATTAAATATTCCAGGGAATGTTTTAATAACGGCTGAACCAATTCCTCTGGAGTGTAATGGCTTCCGCTTTTACTTCTTTCCGTACTTGTATCAAAATTACAGCTATAATCTTCGCTTCCTTCCACCTTGCTAATGTTCAGCTTCAATTCCAATAATCCCTCGTACACTGAACCGAATTCTTCAACATCCAATCCACCGTAGTTTACGGAAATCAATACTTTGTTTTCATTTTCAAAGTATGTAAGGGATTTTATAACACCCAGCAAAACCGCATTGCTAATTTTGCATTTATGAAGATCGTATTCCGAACCGCATATCGCGTCATAACTGAAAAGCTCACCTTCCAAACTCATAATGCCCATCTTCTCACCGATCTCTTTCTTTTCAAATAAAGCGAAAGTGCTTACAAGTCCCTGCCATAAATCGTAATTACGTTCGGCATCCGGTGGTGGAAGTTTTTTTGCAAGCTTTCGTAAACGCAATAAGCTGTAGTAATTAAAATAGATTTGGTTAAACCGTTTTGTTTCCGGCGTTTTACTTTCTGCAAATACAAGGTTGCGTTCTTCAATTACAAACAAAAACAGCAGCCGGTAAACTATCCGTAGTAAATGGTGATAATATTCATAGTTGTGCAATTTATTGTTTTTTGCTGCTTCTCTTAGATTTGCGTTATCGGGATGATTTATAAATCCGTTAGCCAAACTTTTAATCGAATTTTTTACAGCATCACCAAGTTTGCTTCGGATAGTACTTCCGGCTTCAAGACTTTCCTGGTGATATTTTTCAATTATGCTTTCCGATCCGCCATCAATGGTTTTAGGCATACGTGAAGAATGAAGCAAACGGAAGAGTAATACAAAATCAGAATAAAGATCCTCTTCCATCATTTTTTCAAGATTAAATTCAATGTAACTTAATCTTGTAATGCGGCTTGCATCGCGCAGTAAACGGAGTTGTTTTCCGTTGGTAACGATTCCGTAGAGGTGTTCGCTGTAGTTCAGATATTCCTGCAGCATCGCGTGAGGTGATACACGGAGTTGTTTGTTTTCAGGGCGTCTATCCAATGATTCGTAGCAACTTCCGATGTATAACGGAAAGCCGTCCAATTGGCTGTCCCGGTAGTTAATAGGAAATAATTTTCCGCTGAGTTCATCGGAGCTTCTTGAAAAAGCAAGATTGTAACTAAGATTTGTGAGTAGAGGAATTATCCAAAAATTGCGGGTTTCGGTTGTGCCGGTTTGGTTCTCTTTTAACCTGGCAAGTTTACTTTGAAATATTAGCCACTGTCCTTTAGCTTCCTGCCAAGCAAAACTAATTTCATCTTTTAGTTTGGCATTAGTTAATTCATTATTAAAATCTTTTCCCTGTTGAAATGAAGCCTGCTCGGACCGGATTTTGCTTAGTAAATCTGCCGATAGAATACTACCTTGTATTTCAATTGAAGGGAAGTTCATATTATCGTTTATTCTTATATAATAGGATTAGGAATTAATACATATACACCTAAAATATCCGGCGGTAAAACCGGTGTAACTGCTTCAAATCTTTTAGCGCCAAGAAATTTTGCAAACCGCGAATGAGCGTAAACAAGTTCAGCTGCTCTCTTTTCAACTACTCTAATAAAATTCGGATGTAATTCTTGAAAATGTTTCAATTCATTATTGAATAAAATTTCCTGCCGTTCCTGGCTAATATCGATTGCGTTGGCAATGTGAAGTAGTTTTTTACATTCCTCAATTTCCAAAGTTTTAATTCCGTCAATAGTTTGTTCATATCCCCACAAAAACATTTCTTCGGATACAATTTCATATTGTGTACCTACTTCTCTTATAACATTGCGTACACGGAATTGAATAAGCGTGGACTGAATTGATACTGCATCTGTTCGGAAAACCGAGGCCCTTGCCGCTTTTGGACCTTTACTTTCTTTTTCCAGTGAGTTTGCAATAATTCGATGACAAAGCTGTTCAACAAAACGGTGATTACGCCCGATGTAACGATATCCAAGTGGTGTGGGTGACAAAAACGATATATGAATTTTATCGCCGTTGCCAAGTATTCCAGATAACCATGAATCCATATTTTGTTTGTGGAAAATGTAGCCGTCCTTTACCGGCTCTAATCTTGCCCCCAGCAATTGTGCGGCTGATATTACAAACGATTCGAGTGTTGCAACGTCGCCGATTGCTTCATCAACTTCGTGTAGATCTTTTTGAACATCTTCGGGTTTAATATTTTCATGAGCAAAAATAGAACGAATTTTTTCGGCCTTATCTCTTGCCATTTCAATTTCGTTTGTTATCTCTGTATCAAGTTCAGTCAATTCTTCGCTGGCGCCAAAATCCATTCTCAATTGTTTGCTGAATTGATTGTGTGCTTTCTCGGGATTAAGCAGCACTTCTTTCAATACCCGGTCGATAACGGAGCGGTTATCATCTGCCAAAGCAATACTTACTCCAGATGTATTTTGGATTTTCTGAATTTTTTCAATTATAATTTTTAATACAACAACATCAATAGGGTTATCCTCACCAAACAAAACTTTTACATCGATAGTATTTTGCAATTCGCCATGTTTGTCAATCCAGCCTATTTGTCCGAAGCGGTCAACACGTCCCTCGCGCTGTTCAAGCCGGTTTGGATTCCATGGTAAGTCATAATGAAGAACCGCGTTAAATTTATCTTGTAGGTTTATTCCTTCGCTTAAACAATCAGTTGCGACCAAAATTCGTTTATTGCTTTTTCCCATTTCATCGATTTTCTCTCTTCGTTCTTCGTCGCTTAGTTCACTTGTGATAGAACGTATATCGACGTCGGCAGGAAAAAGTGTTTTTAATTGATCGGCTATATAATTTGCCGTCGCAATGAACCTGCAAAAAATAATAGGACTTTGTTTGTTATTAACCCAAATTTTAATCTGATCAACAACCCGCTTAAGTTTATAATCCTTGGAAATATCCCGGAGGCTGTCAATCTTCTGAGATAAACGATATAAAGTAGTCCATTCGGAATCTGTAAGGTTTGCTTTGTCGATTATTTCAAGCTGTTCAGTATCTGTCTGTTCGTCCCATTTTTCCAGAACCGGATTTTCTTTTACATCTTGGAAGTCATTTTCTTCTTCAGCAATCGATTTAGCTTTTCTCCTTTGCAGCATTTCATAACCGGCAGAAGGACTGCTCATTACTCCGCGAAGAAGTGTTAATGCCGCAAAGTATTTTATGCGCGCTTTATTATCTGAAACTCCATCGCCGGTTATACCCCTTGCAAATTTCAATACTTCTTTGTAAAAATCCAGATATTCATCGGAAAGTCTATAAGGCAATTCTTCAGTTATTCTTTTCGGGAATGGTGTAGTTTCATCCAGCCATTTTTCAATACTCTTTCTTTTACGCTGTATAAAGTGAGAAGCCAATTTTCTTTTTTCAGAAACAGCGAGGTCCATCAAATTATAGGAATCAAATTCACTATTAAGAAGACTTATGAGCGATTTAAACTCCTCATCTTTTCCACTGTGAGGTGTTGCAGTAAGAAATACCGTATGCCTTTCTTTATTATTGGACAATTCTTTTAATAAATGGAATCTCTGCTGCTGATTGTCTCTTTGATTTTGAGGTCTTGCACAAGTATGAACTTCATCAACAATTATTAATTCTGGAGCGTCTTTCAGAAATACGGGTTTTTTATTATCGCTTTTTACATAGTCTATTGATATTACCTGGTACGGGTAATAATTAAACACGTTTAATGTATCATCACCAACGATTTTTCTTTCCAAACTTGCTACAGTGCTTGTACGAATAATTACTGCCTCAATATCGAGTTTATCAGCTAATTCCTTTTGCCATTGTTCACACAAATGAGGCGGGCATAAAATTGCAAAACTTTTAATTATGCCACGTTCGATTAATTCGCGCAATATCAATAATGCTTCTATCGTTTTGCCAACTCCAACATCATCGGCAATTAAAAGTTTTGTAATAGGTTGTTTTAATGCCATTATCAACGGAACAAGCTGATATGATCTAGGACGAAAAGAAAGTTTTCCCATTGCACGGAATGGACCACTAACCTGTCTAAAGGAAAGTCGTGCTGCATCGTATAAAAGTTTCGCTGTAAGAAAACTATCGAGATCGGTTACATCAGGCAGTTCGAATTGATCGTCTTCAATTTTTTCATAATGCTGAACAACCGGTTCAAACAAAGCAATTATTTCTTCGTCCGTACCTCCCAATGGTTTTAAAAGAATAATATCCGTATCAAGAGAAGGCTGAACTACACACCTTCTCCCTCTAAACTTTACGAGCTTACCCGGCTTTTTTAATTTACTTTCAATCATAATCGGTATATCATCTAACTTTTCTGAAAATATCTTGTCGTCGTTCAACAAAAGATGAAACTGCTTCCGCAGTATAGTCCCAAACCAAAACATCAAAACCCGCCAATTCGAGTACCCTTCGCTTTTTTTCATCACTTGTTTTTAATGCTGTGTTTTTATGAATGCCTCCGTCTACAAAAATCAAAACTCTATCTTTTTCATAGACAAAATCCGGTTGGATATAAAACTGCTCCAAATTGTAATTAGTGTAATCAGGAAGTCTATAACCGTTATTAAAAAGGAAATCTAATAATGTTTTTTCACCCGCACTTTTTTGATGTAATCCTTTATTCAACATTTCATATTTTTCTTCGTATGTAGAACCCAGTGTATCGTCCGGATTTGAAATTATCAACAATTCCAATGCATTCTTCACGGAATGCCTATTTATTTTATTGTGATCCATCTGATTATAATAACTCAATAAATCATCATAGGTTGCCTTTGGACGGTCCGGGTAATTGTCCTTCTTAGATTCATAATCATAGCCGCAAATTTCATAAGCCTTTTGGAAAAGACTTCTGAGTTTCGCTGGGTTTCTCGCTATATCTTTTAAAACACCAATGCTACCTTCAGCCGATTCATAGAGCATTATATTTTTATATTCACTACTTCCCATAAGTTTTGCAGCAATTTCAACAGGCTCAATATTGTAATATGATTCTACAGCTTTTTCCAAAGCATATTGCATTGTTACTACACCTTCTTCGCTCAAGTTTAACGCTTTTACCGGTTGAATATATAAAACATCCGAAGTGTCATAAGTAAATAGACGAACGTTCGATGGCTTATCATCCGGGTTTGGCTTCTCCAATTGTTTTTGTGTTTTTAATAATCCTGATTTCTCTCCAATAAAGAATCCTTCTTCGCTGCTACGTCTCCATTTTTTGTTCAGCATAATCAACTTTGCCGAGGGAACATAAAAAAGCTTCATAAGCTCTTCCCCATCGACGGTTAATTTTATTTTTGTAGCATCCTCAAGATTATCCGCACTATTGAGATACAAATCAATAACGTATCCCTCGGAAGTACGTATTTCTTCCATACATGAAATGCGCTCTATGTTTTCGGATTGTGCTTCTTCCAGTTCAAATAGATTATCGTACAAATCCAAATTGCTTGAGTTAAACTGAACTCCCGTTATCGGATCCTGATTTTTCCCGGCTCCTTCTTCATTTAGGAAAGCATAATTAGTGTCTTTGGAAATTTTGATTTTTGATAGATTCAGAGCAACATCGTTTGGAGTATAGCGTGTAATCTTATACTTCCCACCGTTATGATATATCAAATTATTTGGTCCATATTCCCTTAGCCCTAAAAATCGCGGTCTTGATAAGGATTCGTTTCTATCCCTTCCGCCAAGAAATACACGTATCGGTAAACGTGTAAAATTATATCCCGGCAAAAAACCTTCGGAAGCTAAATATCGGAAGGTATAAAATTCTGAAAGTGTTGAGTTTTTGCTTTTCTCCGAGTTATTTAACAATAGATGCATACGATTCTCCGCCAACCAATATGATCGATCTGCAATTCTTTTTTCTACCTGGTCTTTTATTATGGGACTGGTTTTAATTTCATGTGCCTCATTCATTTGGCGCAATGCATCTAAGTACATTTTTCTCCAGCGCAATAAAGAGTTTTCAAGTTTAATTGGCACGTTTTTAATTTGAATTTCTAACCATTCATCAGTATACCAGTTGGTATCGTATAGACGGATATTTTTTAAAATATTTTTTACTAAAAGCAAAATTTCATCGAATCTTGAATCAATTACATCCTGATATTTTGTTTTAAGCTCGCTTTTTAGCTTATACGTTTTTCCAGCAATATCTATTAATTCAAGCAAGGATGGTTTAAACTCCTCGGCATTCAAAAAATATAAAACCGTCGCATTGATATGTGATCTTATGAGTTCTTCGTTTGTTAAGTCTATTCTCGGTGCTTGAACAATACCCGATACCATTTTCACCGGATCGGCAAAATAATGTTTATCGTGCGAAGAAAATTTTGACGCGTATGTAAATACCAATGCAGATTGTCCGCTTCTACCAGCACGCCCGCTGCGTTGCGCATAGTTTGCCGGGCTCGGCGGAACATTTCTCATGTGTACAATATTTAATGATGAAATATCAATTCCCAATTCCATAGTAGGTGAACAATACAAAGCGCTTAATTCAATAGCATCATTAAAATTCCCTTCTCTTTGAATCTTTTCTTCAGTTGATATTTGGCCTGAGTGTTCCGCTGCTATATAAGATTTAGGTAGTTTTGAAAAATCTACCTTATATAATTTCTGGAAATATAAATGCGGTTTTATTTTAATTTCATTTTCATTACTAATAGTAATGTATGAAGTCTTGTCTGTGGTTATATTTACTTGATCTCCATTCCTCCAAAGTACCGTAGACAAAACTAATTGATAAGATTCTTTTTCACCTTTTTCGGCTTTGATAATTTGTCTTTTCAATAAATGCATCTTGTCGGTCAGCAATACTAGAATTTTAGACATAAAACTGTTGTATTCTTCAGAATTAGGTTGATGACGACTTGATTTACGAAATTCGTAATTAACAAACCTGGCTAAACGACTTCGTGATCCAATACTTTGAATGTATGTTTCTCTCGGGGCTTTATCCCTACCTTGCAACGAAAGAAAATTCGGGGCATCGAGTCTCTCCCCTTTATCTAAAGACCAAAGTTTTTCTTTATTTAGTGTATTATTTAATTCATCTTGGATTCTTAAACGATTTTCGTATCTGAGCAGTTCAAAATCAATAGCATAACTGTTTCTAAAATAGTCTAGGATTTGTGTGATAAATTCTTTTCTTTCTTGAGGCGTCCATTCATTTAACAAATTAATATCGGTCCAAAACATTTCATTACCGCAATAAGTATCAATATTTTGATAGGTAATTTCAAGTAACGCAGTTTGTTCTAAGTTTGGCAAAACGTAACGCCAGCCTCTTTTAAGGTCCTGGATAATTCTATAACTAATATAATTTCTTAATGCTGCTCGATTAGTTTCATTCGGATATTCGGGATCACCGGAAGGATTTTGAGCGTATTCAGTCTCTGATAAATTTAACGAGTCTTGAACCTTATAAATCAAATCATATATCGGTAAACCGGAATTTTCATTTCTTAAAACTTTCTCGATTGCAGAGCGAAGGTGTACTACTTGTATAAAATCGTTAAAGTGCCCTGCTTGTAATGAAGCGTCCTGTCTGTTATCTGTGAAACTCATTAATTTTTGTTCTTTCAGAAGTTTTCCATGCTTATAAAGTGCAAGCAATGTTTGAAGTGTAATTAATGTTGTTGAGGTGGATCGCCCTTCATTTCCTAAAGATATAAGTTTTGTTTTCTCGCTCAGTTTTGTTTCTTGATAAATTACTCCGCAAGTAGGATCATAAATGAGGGGTGCAGCTAAAAACCAGGCTTTTTCTCCATCATTCGGTGATTCTGAGAAATAACCATCTTTAGTCACATAAACTTCCTTTGGAAAAAACATTTCTTTGGATGGATCAATTTTACCGGATTTTGTTACCCAGGAAGCTGGGAGAATTTCAATGAATTCTTCGATCTTCATGTTGTAATTTTTTTCAAATAGCAAATAGCCGTCTTTAAATTCATCCTGGGTTCTTTTTCTTTTATGTGTTTTTAGCCCGTCATTTATTTTGAGATCATCTTCGTTTCTAGGATTTTGATTATTATTAAAATCCCGAAATACAAATTTCTTTCCGTCAGGATCATCATAATCTTTTCTTACACAGATGAACTCATGTCCACTAATTCTGCTGAACACTGTTTGGAATACTGGGATTTCGGGTCCGTTTTCAGAAAATTTTACGGTCGGGCTTGTGTCCAACGTAATAAACCTTTCACCGGATTTTTGAAGAGTAACATAAACATACCCTGTTTGTGAAATGAACTGGTGCAATTTGAATGGGAGTATCGTTTCTTTATTTTTCTCCTGCACACTTTTTATGTTAATCGATTCAGCTTGTGTTAAGATTTCAACAATATTTTGTTGACATTTCTCAACTGAGCTATCTGTTTCAACCGATAATTGTTTTGCAATATCCGACAAAGATTGTGGATTATTTCTTACTTTATTATTCCCATCCTCTTTAATTCCAATTTTTCGTTCCAACCAAATTGCAATTGGATTACATAACAATTCGTCTTTAGATTTATTTTGAACCTTTTCTTCTATCGTTTTTTTTAACTCATTTTTATCGGGTATTTTATCTAATGTTGAATAAGTAAGTGATTCAACAATAATTTGTTCAGGTGTAAATAATGAATCAAAGAAGTTGCATGCTACTTTTGCAACTATCTCTTTTTGTTCGGCAACAGTTCCCGAGGCCATCGTAGCCGAGGTTCCTATACAAATAATATTCGAGTTTTTACTTACAGCTTTTAATCTCCGAATTAATAGTGAAACATCAGCGCCTTGTCTTCCTTTATAAACGTGAAGTTCATCAAAGACAAGGTATTTCAAGTTTTCCAAAAAAGAATTTCTCAGATCCTCATCATTTTTTCTAACCATCAGCAATTCTAACATCATGTAATTTGTAAGCAGAATATCCGGCGGACTTGTAATTACTTTTTCTCTATCAGATTGATTTTCCTGCCCGGTATATTTAGCAAAGGTGAACGGTAAGCTGTCACCCGTTCTTTTTTTATAGTTCTCATTGAAATTCTTTAATGCAACTTCTTGTGAATTTATTAATGCATTCAATGGATAAACGATTATTGCTTTAATTCCGTTTGAGGAAGGAGTTTGAAATAGGTAATTAAATATGGTAGAAATATAGGTTAAACTTTTACCGGAACCGGTACCCGATGTAACAACAAATCCTCTACCTTCATTCCCAAGTTTGATTGCTTCGCTCTGATGTTTATAAATAGACCATGATTTGCCTAATTCATCATAAAAAATATTATTGAGGTCACTATGTAAAACACCTTGTTTTACCAAATCATTTACAGTTCCCCCGGATTCAAAAGTTGGATTAAATTGAATTAGTGGTTCGGGATACAATCTGCCTGACTCCAACTCGGCTCTAACTTTGGAATTGATTTCTTCATCAGCGATATTAATGAAGCTGTCTAAATACAGCTTATAATCGCTCATAATATCATTATGTAAGGTGAATATATTTTTCACGTCAGGCCATATTAATAAGACTAATCAAATTTCTATGATTTACAAATGCTCTTTAATAATTTTGTTAAAATTGAGTATGTATGAATAGAATTTTAGCAATTAAATACATTTCTTAACATAATGTAATTATTTTACAAAATAGCCGCCGGTTTTTCTACTTCCTCGGAATTCGATTGCTTGTTTCTTTTTTAGCGACCTTACCCATCTTTCCAATGTCTTTAACGGAATATTAGTTTCTTCTGAAAGTTTAACAGCATTAATGCCGGGATTCCCTTTTATAAAATCTAATATAGATTTTATACCCTCACTTATACCCTCATTTACACCCTCATTTATTCCCCTTTTGGGCTGAGGGATTAAATCTGGTTTGCGCTGGAAAGTTGTGATAAATAAATCCGCGATCTCTTCGAATTTTGTTTTGGGTTCTTTGCCAAGGATTAAAGAAATACCCCTTCCTTTACGCTCTACATAGTGAGCACGGCTTAACAGATCAGCAATAAGTTCGTTTCTTCTTTTTGAGATATGCCGCTTAACTATATCCCGGATTTGAAGACCGCCAAATAACCCACCGGGACTTCTAATTTCAACCCGGTTTTTGAATACATTTAAGGAAACGAAATCAAGTTCTGTGTAATCTCTATGTATAAAAGCATTAATAATTGCTTCTCGAATAGCTTCTTGATTGATCTCAGGTACATCATTTCGGTACAAACCTTCAACTTCCATTCCGATATGTATATTTTTAAGAATATAAAGTTCGGCTTCTCTAATAAGTGTAAATAAATCACCGTGAAATTCTTTTTGATCAAGGATAGAAGCAGTATTATCTGATGCGAAAACAGCACACATCAGTCTGGCGTTGAAAAAATACTTATAAGGGTTTTTTGCGAATAAAATGACAGCAGCATTAGTCAATGTTTCATCTACATACAGATTTAATGATTCGAGAACATCACGAACATTAGTAAAAGTAATCCCTGCAAGACGGCAGAATTCTTTGACTTTTTTAATATCGATCTCTTTTGAGGAAGCAGTATGATTAACAGCTGAATCCCATCTATAATTCTTATTTCTTATAATGAGTTTTTTTAACTCAGCGGCAGAGAGCTGTCTATCTTCATCGGCTACTCTAATGAAATACCTCCCTTCTGCAGAATACGGTATGTGGCTGCCTTCGAATGATACTCTTATTATATCTACTTCATCTATAGTTGTAGTAACAATAGTAGGATATATTTTAGGTTCAATTTTAGTTGAAATAGATTGGGATATATCACGCAAAGTTTTTTCCGAAACTGAATTTTTAACAGGAGAGCCATCGTTTTTCAAACCAAAGAATAATTCACCTTTTTGGTGTTTATTAAGTATTGCTGAAATGGATTTAAGTGCATCATTAAGTTCAGCAGTAGACTTCTTAAATTCAATTGTTTCAGTTTCTTTCAGCTTCAATGTAGTTGTCAGAATTTGATTATTATTAATAGGAAGAATAGAATATTGTCTAATACAATTAAAAAATAATCAAAAGTCATCGAAATTGCCTGAATAAATTATATTTTAAATATTATCCAGTAATTTCACGGCATTAATCAGATTTTCCTTCTGCAAATGTGCGTAAATCTGTGTGGTTGTTATGCTTTCATGCCCAAGAAGTTCTTTAACAACATATAATGATGCCCCTTTTTGAACTAAGTTACTAGCAAAACTATGCCTTAGTGTATGAAAATGAATTCTAGAATCAATCCCGGTTTCAAGTACGGCATCCTTAAATTTACGGCTCACGTGATCCTGACTGCTTTTAACATCTGGATATTTTCCAAACACATAATCCTCTTTATCTGATGAGTTTACATTCTGTTTCAGATTGTTAAAAATTGAGATTAACTTGTTACTAATCGGAATGATTCTTTCCTTCTTACTTTTTGTAGTAAAATTCTCATCATTAATAACCACAATTAATTTTTCATTAAGATTGATTGATTTCCATTTAAGATTGCTAATCTCTCCAAGTCTCATCCCGGTATAAAAAGCTGTTTTGTAGATATTCACAAATTTTTCATTATTAACTTTCGTAAGAATTGTATTCAATTGGTTCTCTGTTATAAAAACGGGAAATGATTTTTCAATTCGAGGCAATTTCACTTTTCTTAATGGGTTTTCTGAAAGATAATCCCAATCAACACTTTTATTAAATGCTGCCTTCAGCGTTCTAAAATACAATGCCGCGCTTCTTTTAGTACGTCCATAGGTTTCATTGATAAATTTTTGCATGAGTATTGTGTTAAGAATATTCAAATCAATATTACCACAATGTTCGATAAGCTTCTTAAAGGATAGATTAATGGAAGAGATATACTTTTGAGAATGAGTATGTTGAAGCGAAGAGACATATTCCTTTCGGAATTCTTCTAATCTTTTTTTATTCTGCAAACTCTCTTTCTTATCAGTATATATAGGCTCCTGGAAGAATTTTGAATAAAGAGAGTAAGCCTCCGTTTGGTTTTTCGTACCCAAGGATTTTCGTTTGATTCTTTTAGATTGTTGGTCAAAAAATTCAATAAAATAGATACCATTAGCTCTTTGGGCTAAAAACATGTGAACCTCCTATAAGATGTTCACTGTACATTATTTAAGTTCTAAGTATGTACAGTAAATGTTCAGTGAATTTAACCTAGAATTTCAGTGAAAATCAGACGAGATATTTAGAATGCAGCTTGAAAGTGCTGCCCCGTCAGGGGTCGAACCTGAAGTCTTCTGATCCAGAGTCAGACGTGTTGCCAATTACACTACGGGGCAAAAAAATTTAGCACAAAAATAAATAACATTATTCCAGAAACCAAACCTTCTTGATATGTTTTATGTCGTCTTCAACAATTTTTAATTTTCTAGCGTTTTGTGGGTACGGTGGCGAACTTAAAATAAATCGTGAAAACATGATCGCAAAATTGCAGAATCTTCATCACATCATTACTTTAAAACACAAAAGTCCTGAGTTATACAGGATATATTTTTGCTATCTAGTCAGGGGTCGAACCTTCCCGACATTGTCGGGATGATCCAGAGTCAGACGTGTTGCCAATTACACTACGGGGCAAAAAAATTTAGCACAAAAATAAATAACATTATTCCAGAAACCAAACCTTCTTGATATGTTTTATATTCTCTTCCACTATTTTTAATTTTTCTAGCATTCTGCGGGTACCGTGGCGAACTTTAAATAAATCGTGAAAACATGATTGTAAAATTGAAGAACCTTCATCACATCATTTCTTTAAAACACAAAAATCCTGTGTTATACAGAACATATCTTTGCTACTTAGTCAAGGGTCGAACCTTCCCGACATTGTCGGGATGATCCAGAGTCAGACGTGTTGCCAATTACACTACGGGGCAAAAAAATTTAGCACAAAAATAAATGACATTATTCCAGAAACCAAACCTTCTTGATATGTTTTATGTCGTCTTCAACAATTTTTAATTTTCTTTGAAAATCGCCTATCTGATTTTTAAGTTCCTGCTGTCCGTTGGAATTTATATTTACTTCTGACATACTTTTTAAATATTTGCTTAAGACCATTTGCATTTCATGATGCCTGGCTTCAAGCAGCTCTAACTCATTTTTATTTTGCGACCGCAGATATAGGATGCCGCCCGCTGCTCCTAAAATTATTAAAAGGATAACTATCCGAAAGAAAGAAATTGATATTGTGAATGGTTTTTCCGGATAAAATCTTTCAATAAATTCCCTAAATTTTCTAAACCCTCCCTTCATAATTACAAGTTAATAACAAAATTGTAAAATTAAAAGAACTGATTATTAGAATTTAATTATAAGAGTTAATGGACGGAAATTTACAACAGTGGATATAAGCAGAGATCTAGCTGCTGGTTATCAGGATTCAGTCAAAGTTATTTAATTCACTACTCTCAATGAAAAAAGGTGCATCTGCTTTCGCATTTGCACCTTTTACAAAGAATTTATTCCAATTACTACTTAGCTAGCAGAATCTTTATTGAACCTGCTTTTTAAGATTCAACCAGAATGGAATATCGTTTAAATCCCAAACTTTGTTGTCCGCGTGATCAACAATTTTCAATCTTCCAAGTGTAGAGAACCGGGTCTCTATTGGCCCATAGAATCCGTAAAAAGTACCCCAGACAAAATCCCAAGCGTAAGCTCCGGTTGACTGATAATTAGCAACCAGGATGTTCCACGATACACCATTATCGAGGCTATAATAGATGTCAACATATGCAACCGCATAACTTGTCCACCGGAAAGCCAATGGCCAATGAATATCTGCCTTAGGCGGAATAACAGTTGGCGGGAAGAAATCTTCACCATTATTCGGGAATTCAACCCTGATCTTTTTACTTGAATGAATTGAGAAAAATCCGCGAGTTGTATCGACAGCTTTAACACCTTTATCAGCTGAACTAATTTTAATTCTGCAATTATCAGAACTATCCGGACGTGGGTTATCTAACCTTCCCGGAGCCCAAACAAAAATACCATCATTTTCTGTACTATCAGCACCAGGTACAGTATACCACATACCGCCGCCGTTAGTACTCCATTCAATTTTAACCTTGTTTAAATTTCGACCATTCCATTTAATTTCATAAGGATGGTAATTTTGATAATCTGTAGTAGCAACATTAGCAGGATTTCCAAGCCATTGTTCACCACCAATTGGTTGATTAATTTGTATAGTCCCAACAGGAGTTTTAACTATTGAAAAATTGCCAATACTGCGAGCGCTTGGATTTCCATTAGATCCATCATCAGCATTATACACAATAACATAATATTGATTATCTGCCGGAATAGAGAAGCTTGTAGTAAAGGTTCCTGTATTGGCAATCTTATCAACAAGAACTGTGTAAGCCGGAATACTTGGAAGTTGCGCAATACCGTTAGTCCAAGTATATTTTATTCCAACCGTTTTAATACCGGAAGACTGCCATTGTATTGTAATGGGATCGCTGTCCATGAAAGTATGAGGTCCAACAGGTGCTGTAACAGTAATTGATTTAATCGGTGCAATTGTAAAAGTAGCATCACTGGCATCAGAAATTTTACTATCATGTGCATCGCTGCATCGAATCTGGCACTGAGTTGAATTTAACGTGTTATCAATGTTCCATTCAAAAGCACCGCCTCCAACACTGTCAACAAGAGTAGACCAGTTTGATCCTTTATCAGTAGTTAATTCAATTTTAACCTTATTGATTGCTGTAGAACTCCACGTGATGTTCTGTTTAGTTCCGGCTTCCCACTCTTCCCCTCCATTTGGACTTAACACTTTTATTGATTTAATAACAACATTTGTAATAATAAAATTATTACTTGAAATAGCAGTTGGATCGCCAAAAAGCGCGTCTGAAACTTTTATTCTGCACTGTGCAGAATTTAGATTTGGTACAGTCCAATCGTAAGTGCCAATTGCAGGTGTAGACATCACAATATTAGACCAGTTGGCGCCTCCATCGGTTGTAAAATCTATTTTTACATTAGGCACATATTGAGAAGTGTATTGAATTGTTTTTACTGTACCACTTAATAAAGTTTCACCGCCATTTGGCGATACAACAGTAATTGAAGGAGCCGGAGTTATAGAAAATTGCTTGTCGCTGATATCAGAGACTGTTCCTGTTGCGACATCACTTATTTTTAACAAACAATTTGTAGAAGGTGTGTTTGGTACCTGGTCCCAGGTATAAAATCCGGTGCTTGGTGTAGATGTAACTATTGTAATCCAGCTTAAACCGCTGTTAATTGAATATTCAATCTTAACATCGGAAATACCTGTAGCATTCCAAGTAACAGTTTGTTTTGAACCAGCTGTCCATTTTTCACCGCCGTTAGGACTTGTCACGTTAATCGCTTTAGCGGAGGGAGTTGTAATAGAAAAATTAGCAGCTGAAATGGCTACCGGATCACCAAACAAAGCATCTGATACTTTAATTCTGCATTGTGATGAAATTGTATTTGGAACAGTCCAATCGTAAGTTCCAGTTGCCGGGGTAGAATTAGAAATAGTAGACCAAGTTGCACCGCCGTCTATTGAATATTCAATTTTAACGTTTGGTATAAACTGTGATGTATATTGAATTGTCTTAATAGAGTTTGTAAATAATATTTCACCACCGTTGGGAGACACAATTGTAATTAAAGTAGCCGGAGTAATAGAAAATTGATTGTCGCTAACATCAGAAACTATTCCAGTAGCGGCATCGGTTATTCTTACCAAACAATTTGTAGAAGGTGTATTTGGCACCTGATTCCAGGTATAAAAACCCGTGCTTGGGGTAGTTGCAACTATAGTATTCCAATTTAATCCGCTGTTAACAGAGTACTCAATTTTAACATCTGAAATACCAACTGCATTCCAAGTAATAGTTTGTTTTAAACCGGCAGCCCATTTTTCCCCGCCATTAGGACTAGTAACATTTAACAGTTTAGTGCCTGGAGTAGTAATAGTAAAATTGGCATCGGAAGTATCCGAAGGCAAACCATTAATAACATTGCTAACTTTTACCCTGCACTGCAAGGAATTAACATTAGGAATTGGGTTCCATAGATACCAACCTGTGCTTGGTGTACTTTGCACAACATTAGCCCATGTTGCGCCATTATTTGTAGTAAAATCTATTTTTACATTATCGATAAATGATGAAGTCCATTTAATAGAGTCTTTTACAGCCCCGGTATACCAGACTTCTTTTCCGTTCGGAGTAACAACAGTAATTTTTGGGGGAGGCAGAATGTTGAATGTGGCCGGGCTTTGGATAAAAACTGTCGTGTCTTTTGCATCCGAAATTTTTATAGATGCAGGTCCGGATTGTGTATTAGGATTTAATGACCAATAATAGATTCCTCTGTTGTATTTATCTACTCCAATTAAATTCCATTTGTTGTTGTTACCAACCGTGTATTCAATTCTAACTGAATCAATTCCTGAACTTAACCATTTGATTTGCTGCGTACTTCCCGCATGCCATGATTCGCCGCCAACCGGGGCTAGAATTGTGAGGCTTTTACTTGAATTTTTAACAATTGCGAAAAAATTATCACTTTGATCCGTTGTAGTTCCGTCGATGCTGGAAACTCTTATTAGACATAGATTTGATTTTGTATTAGGAACTGGTGACCAACTATAGACTCCAGTATTTTTTAAACTATCTTTAACCAGACTCCATGTAGATCCGCCATCAAAAGAATAATTGATTCGTACCAAAGGAGTTCCTGTTCCGCTCCATGTTATCTGGTAAGCTGAACCTTCCTGCAAAGATTCTCCGCCATTTGGAGAAATTACTTTTATTGTAGCTGAAGTATTATCGGTAGAACCAGTTACAGTATCTTTGAGTTTACATGAGGAAAGGATTAAAAGGATTGCAAGTGATAAAAATATGGCTCTTTGCATTACATCCTCATTATTAAATTTAATTTAAAATTCTACTCTAAGTAAAGTTAATAAATTTCATTATTTTTATTAACAAATTTCTTTCAGAAAGTGTGCCTAAATTTATCAATCAAATTAGGTTAGCAACCCAAAGAGGAAGCAATGAAACTTAAACATTACATGTTATTTTTACTCTTTTTTATATCAAAATTCATTTTAGCCCAGACATTAATAAACACCGGCGAAATTGGGTCGTTTACTTCCGCACGCTCATTTAGCATTAGCTCTGCCGGTATAATCTATGTCTCTGATATATCAAATAATGAAATAATTAAGATTGATACACTTGGAAAGATACTAAAATTTATAGGCGGATATGGGTGGTCGCCGACACTTTTTGATTCCCCGGAGGATGTTTTTGCAACCACACTAAATGTATATGTATCTGATAAGAATAATAACAGAATCCAGTTTTTTGATAAAGACTTAAATTTTATCTCCGAATTTTCCACACAAAATTCAACCGATGACAGAATAGTTTTTCGCTATCCAATTTGTTCATCCGTTTCAAATCAGGGCGACCTCTTTATATTAGATTCTGATAACAAACGCATATTAAAATTTAATTTGCGTGGTGAATACCAGGCTTCAATCGGAGGTTTTGATTCCGGAACATTTGCACTAAATAATCCTCTTCAATTTGTGCTTACAAGTAATACAAAACTTCTTGTGGCCGATTCCCCTAATCTTGTATTATTTGATCAGGTTGGAAATGGTATTAAAAAATTCCAATTACCATTCCAGCCGGATAATATTAATAATTCATATCAAACAATCTGTGTATTCAATTCAAAACAAGTAGCCTTATTTAATGATGCTAACCTTGAAACTGGAAATATAAATCCGGTAGTTTTAAACCCTAATATTGATGAAGATATTGTTGATGCTTGTGTGTTTAATTCAAAGCTTTACGTACTTGAAAAAAATACAATAATTGTATACAAGATTGTTACCACAAAATAACTTGATACTGAATATCAGATACAGGTTGATTTTATTTTTCATGCTGCTAATATGGTGTGCGGGCATATTTATTGAATGGTTCATAACCCTGGATGAGCATTTTGTAATACTTCTTCCATTTTTACAAAATACTTATTCCCTTGTATGCCACCAGGAAAAATTAAAATTAATATCAATGGGAACATCTGAAACACTTACCTGTGCCAGATGTACAGGAATTTATATAGGACTATATATTGTATCAATAGTTTATTTATTCTTCGTACCCAAAATAGAACTCCGAATAAAATATTTGTTTGTTGCCGCACTGCCAATGATTGTTGATGTTGCATTAACTACATTAAAGATATATCAATACACAAAAACTGCCGCTTTTATTACAGGCTTTCTTTTAGGTTCAACCGGATTTTTATATCTTTGCAATGGATTGAAAAATCTACTTAACGAACAGATAAACAGGACATAGTTTGAAAAAATATTTACCAGCATTAGTATGCGGTTTTGGAGCGGGAGTATTACAAGTTGTACCTTTTTTAAAAAGTTTTTCATGTTGTTTAGTAATGCCTCTTGCAGCATTTTTTGCCCTTATTTTAGAGCAAAAATCAACTAACAGCCATAATAAAATATTAACAAAAAAGGCGATTTTATTTGGATTATTTACCGGATTATATGCGGCACTCTTTGGAAGTTTTTTTGAAATATTCATTACTTTAATTACAAAACACAATGATATTATTTCAACATTCCCAGAATTGCAAAAAATGATTGAAGGATTTCCAATAACTGAAGATATTAAAAAGGAAGTCCTTAATTTATTTCAGAAGGTACGGGAAGATATAATGACTTATGGATTTTCATACCTTTATACATTTTCAGTTTTTGTCAACAACATAATTGTCAATCCAATTTTCGGCATAGTTGGAGCATTGATTGGCTCACAGATAATAAACAGCAGGATTAATAATAATCAACCGGGTGCGATGTAAAATGATATCTGCATTAATATTCAGCACACATCTTGTTTTTATCTCAGTAATCTTTACAAAGAAATGGCAAGATGAATCTATTGGTTCAGCATTTACAAATCTTGCTTTAATTATTATTTTATTTGCAGTGGGATGGTCAATTTCAACTTCTGTAGTAAAATTAATTATTGACAGTAAGGGATTTGGAATTCAATTCGATTCAGATACAATCTCGTTAACTTTACTGACTATTGCAGAATATTTCTTCTATAAATTTTACTATAGTGAAAGTAAAATTGAAGATGAATCTGCTACTGAAGACGGTAAGGGAAAATAATCACAACAGTTTGTTCAACTTGTTTTGCTTTAGGAGGAAGAGGCTCGAACCTCCACTGTTTTAATGAATTTACAGCCGCTTGTTCTAATCTGCCGTCAGCTTTTATTACGGGGAAAATATTTGTAATTGTGCCATCGGCCATAATTGTAAAACGCATTTTAAGATCAATCTCTTTAGAAACCCCTTCCGGATATTCCGGTAAAGTAAAGCTATAAATTTTTCGTTTACCACCTCCGCCAAAATCTAATTCAAATCCAAAACCGCCATTCCCCGTACCATCACCATCTCCGCCATTTCCAATTCCAGAGCCTTTGGATTTGCCGTTGAACAATGGTTTAACTCTTGTATTACCAACTTCATCCTTTTCATTTTTCTTATCGGTTTTACTGTTTATTTTTTCTTCATCATTCTGATTAGATACAGGAGATTCAACTTTTTTAAATTCATCTTTTTCCTGAAGAATTTTTTCAGGCAATCCTTTTTGATCGCCGTCAGTTCCAATATCTCCTCCGGAACCCGGACTTCCGGTTCCAAAACCCGAACCAAAACCTACAAGCAAATATTCTTCTGCCGGAGGTTCATTATTCGTTTTAAAAAATAAAAGCAACATTACAACAGCAACATGAATGGATACTGAAAAAAATGAGGAAATATTTTTAGGATCTTTGAATATCATTATTCATCATTTCTAGAAATTATTTTGCTTCATACTATTTTCTGCTTCTTTTTGAGATTTAAAAGACCCGACCCTTACACGATACCATGTACCACCCTTTTGTGGAAGATAAACTTCCAGTACATTTGCACTCAAGCCCATACTTCGCAGCCGTTTTACCTCCTGTTCAGCTTTTTGTTTATTTTTCCAGGAGGATGTTTGGTAATTAAATGATTTACCATCAGTATAAATCGACTTCCCTATTCGAGTTTCATTTAGATTACTTTTGGAACCTGAATTTGTTGAAGCTGGGACTTGTTTGTTTGCAGGTTGTTTTAAATTTTTATTTACACTAATACTATTATCACCGGGACCATTTTTAATAGGGACAGGTGGTGTAGCGGAAATTGGAAAATCACTTAATTCATCATTAACCGGCGTTGTTGAGACATTTTTTTGCTGGCTGCCGGATTCAATTTTCGTTTGAGTTCGAGATACTGTATTCTGATCAGCCTGACTATCCTGAACTTCATTAGGTGCATTCTGCTGACTTATTGCGGGAGCACCCTGCTGAATTTCCTTATTATTTGGTCTAAGAACCAAAAATATAATTGTGACAATTACTATAATAAAAGTAGAAATTATTATTAAAAAAGTTTTTCCAAAATATTTTTCTTTTTCATCAGATTTTTTTTCAAGTATTTGCTGATTTTCCGCCGTTGGCACGAAATGCTTGCTGTCTTCTTCAACAAGACTAATAGCCATTCTTTTTTCTCTTTCAACTCTGCGGTCTTCAATAAATTCATATCTGGTTGGCGGGCCTGAAAATTCCAAGAAAACTTTTTTTGATCGATCGGTATCTTTTGGATATTCAACAATTGTTGGTCTTTTTCTAGGAGGTGTATCATCAAATAATTTATCTCTTTCAAGTGTTTTTTCCAATTCCTTGAAAAGATCTCTTGTAAAGCGCCTGTCGGACTCCATAGGCTCATCAATCAATTCAAGATCATTGTCTAAATTATCGTACTCAGGAACATTTTCAATTTTTTGATCTTCATAATACTCCTTTGTAATACCAAATTCTTCTCTTAGCTCATCTCCCCAATTCCATTCTATCCTTTCTTCATTCTGTTCAAATGTATCATCTTCTAGCAAAGAATCATTATTAAGAATATTTCCTTCCTTTGTAATCCTTTTTTCTTCACTGGTATCCACTAAAAACGATTCAGCTTTTCCTTCTTCTATTATCTTTTCCAATTCGGCAAATTTATAACCTGTATTATGTTCACCTATTTCATCCGATTCAGGTAACTTTCCCTTATTATCTTTTATTTCTGTTTTATCCTTGTTCTCCGATTTCTCAATCTCATTTTTCCTGTTAATTTTATCCGGCTTATTTAAATCCACTTCAGCTTTTGATTCAGCAACCTTTTCTGTTTCAACTGATTTTATTTCTGGACCAACATTATCAACAGATTCAGGTTTTTCTTTTGCATCTTTTTTTTCATTTTCTTCCAGCTGGTCAATGGGATTTGACTTGCTATTAGAAAAATCTTCTTCAATTGCTGATCGTTGAATATTTTTTTCAGGAAAATCTGCCTTCTTTTTTTCTAGATTTTGTAATTGCCCGTTCTGTGGAATATCATCAAGAAGATAAGCAAGTGTTAGTGAACTGTTTTTATTATCATCAATGGTACCGGTCTCGACATTTGAATAATCAACGTCTTCTTCATCCGTATTTTTTTCAATGGAAGGCTGTTGTTTTTTATCCGTGCTAACCGGAGGTTCCTGATTATTTAATTCATCAATTTCTTTTTCAATTGTATTATGGATTTTATCAAAATCAATTAATTCTTTTTCATCAATTTTCGGCCAATTATTATCTTCAAATTTTTCTTCTGAGTTTACTGTAATTCCGTCCTTTAATAATTTAGCTGAATCATTATCTACAACAGGTACATCACTGCTGTCTTTAGAAGTAAGATAGTCTTCAAAAAAACCAGGATGAATATTTTGCGGAACAGTAATTTCCTTAAATTCCAGATCTGACGTTAAATCATTAAACCGGGATTGTGTTTCATTAAAAGTTCTTTCTTCAAAAGCTTCCGGCGATTTATAATAATCGTCCCAAATATTAAAATTAGGAATTTGATCTGATTCTGAAATAAGTTCACGAACTCTCTCTTCGATTGATTTTTTTAACATTGCATAGGATGTCTCTGTATCCGGCAACTCATCTTGAGTAAGAGGTAAAAGCGGTTTACCAACACCGATACTAAAAACGTGAGAATCAAATTCCAGTGTATTTTTAAGTTTTGTAGCAATGTCTATAGTAAGATAAAGATTGCGCATGTCCTGAGAATAATCTTCCGGCAGAGGAGAAAACAATATTTTTTCAGATTCATCTTTGGGGGTGTTATGTTTAAGCTGAAAGAAGCCTATACGCGGAACTTTAAGTGTAATACCATGATCCAGAATTTCTGAAATAGTTTCAATAAAAATATCAAAGGATAATTCTTTCTGGGAGATTGAAACCCCCAGTACATCAGCTACCCTTTTTTGAAGTTCAGATATTTTCATCTTTTTTCTTTTTTACTAATCACCAGCAATATTCAATACCAACTAATAAATCAAAAGGTTTTTCCTGGTATTGCTTCCACGTAAAATTAGTACGATTCAAGATGTTTTGAAAGTCTGCAGTAAGTTTTAATCCTTTCAAAAATTCATAATCCAGAAAGAGGGAAATATTGTGATAATCGCTCAATTTATCAGAATTGCCCAAACCAGTATATGTATCCATAGCCAGTATATACTTTAATTTAAAGCCCAGACCAAACTGAAAATCAAAACCATACCCTAATATTGAAGTTATTTGTGGTTCATACGGTATGTAATTACCAGCATTATCTTTTGCACTCTTAAATAATAAATCAACAACAAAATTGCCGTAAAGTGAAGGATAAAAAGTTAAATTCAAGCCACCTGAAATAATTTCAGCTTCCGGAAGAACAAGTAAATAAAATTTATTTGATAAGATTAGATCACCAGGAGTAATATGAGCCATATCACCAAAATAGAAATAGTTGCTCACCTTTGAATAGCCCATTGTTGCCGATACGTTGAACATTTTTTCATATTCATATTTAAGAATGCTTTTAAAGTCTATTTTATACTTCGAAAAAACATTATCAATATTACCCGTCATAAAGTAGGGATTTTTTTTTAGAAAATCTGTGACCCCGAATAATTGAGCGTGGGGTTTATATTCAGCAAATAAGGTGAACCCTTTATCAATTAATAATTCAAAAGAGCCATAAGGAGAGAAAAAATTATCAGATGAAGCGGAAGCATAAACGACACCAGCAGTCCATCGGAATGTACTAACCGGTGTTCCTTTAAAAAACCCTTCTAAAGTAACATAATTACCGTTACCGTTTTGGAAATAATTATCAAGCATCTGTTTGTTAAAATTACCTTTGATGCCTAATGAATAATTATTCATTTTAAATTCAAAAAGCCCACTCGTCTTTACATTTGTTTCTTTACTGTCATTTTCTTTTAAAGACAAAGCATTACCGCTTATACCAAACTCAAAATTAATCCATCTGCTATAAGAACTTGAAATTGATGCATTAGCATTGATGTTATTTGTCTCTCTTAAGAATGATGGATTATCGCTACCAAATAAATGGTACGAATCTCTAGAATAATCAGCACCAAATTTTACTTTTGCTCCCGGGAGAAAATCCGATTTTGTGCTGAAGAAAAATTCATTGTTTGTTGAAACACCGGAATTATTGTAACCGGCGTATTCAACATAATCTTTTATGTTTGACCCCCAAGCTTTAACGTTGAATAAATAATTATCCAGAGATTTATTCAAATTAAACTCCCCATCTGGCCATGAATATTTACCAACCTGGACTTTAAGACTTGAATTAAAATATTCTTTAACAGGATTAATATCAGGATTAAAGGGAACCGGATTGGAAGAGATTAAAATAGGTAGTTCTTCCGGAGTGTACTGCGGGGTTAAGTATTCCTGAGATATTGTAGAGACAAAGTCAGGTTTTTTCTTTGCTGCAATAGGGATTTGAACACTCTGCTTACCGGTAATCACAAAATCAGGCAGTTCAATATTTCTTTGCTCTGATTGAGCAAATAGAAATGTATTGAATAAACTCAAAATAATTATAATAATTTTTTTCATAGTAGTTTCATTTTCTTTTTAGCTTCAGCTGCAAAATCGCCAGATGGATGTTTGCTCAATACATCACGGTACATTTCGCGCGCTTGTTTCTTATCATTCAGCTTAACATAACAATCACCAAGCATCAACAAAGATTTTGTATGGAATTCATCAAAAGCGGCAAAGACAGAACGCACGCGTACAAGCGCACTTATTGCGTCATCAACTTTATTCTGTTCAAACAACAAAACTCCATAATAATATTGTGCCTCCGCGCCAATATCATCAAGTCTTTTTTCACCCACATCTTTAAGCAGCGGCAGTGCACCTGCATAATTATGTTTAGTTATAAAAATTTTTCCCAATTCGACCTTAGCCTTAGCAGCAAAAACAACTCCTTCATAATAACTTATAACCTGGTCGAAAGTGGAAGCAGCAGCATCAAGCTTATTATCCTTTACCTGGTTAATTCCCTCAAGATATAAAAGTTCAGGCAAACGGTTGGAAGCTGGATTTGCATCAACCGTTTCCTTTAGAATATTTACCGCAGACGAGAATTGATTTTCACCATTGTAAATAGCTGCAAGTTCGATTGCGGCAGATATGGCAATTTCAGATTTAGCGGCACTTTGTTTTGCAACTGTAAAATTATTTATTGCCTCAGTTTTATTTTTCATATTTGCAGCACTTTTACCTATCCAATAATATGCATTCGGAATCATCGCACTCTTTGGATATCTTGAAATGAAATCTTTATATGCTAAAATTGCCTGATCATATTTTTGAATACTGTAATAGAGATCCCCTTTTTTAAAAAATATCTGATCTGCAAATTTTGAATTTGCATTTGCATCAATGAATTGATCAATAAAACTAATTGCGCTTTCAGGTTGTTCTTTTGCAACATATGCAAATTGAATTCCATTTACAGCATCAAAAACGTATTGGGTATTTGGGAATCCGGTCAGTACTTTTGAATAAAATACAATTGAAGAATCATAATTCCCAAGATTAAAATAGCAGTCGCCGATGGAATAGAATGTCATAGGCTTCAAGTTTGAACGAGGATACCTTTCAATTAACTTTTTATATTCAGTCATAGCAGAATTAAAATCATTTTCCTGGAAATGAATCCATCCAATAACATATTGAGATTCCGTAACATATTGCGAGTGCGGGAATCTTTCCTGAAGATTTCCGAAAGTGTTAATTGCCTCTTTTGATTTTCCGGATTTAAATAACGACTGACCGTACTGGTAATAAGCTAAATCATTATCCAAAGCCACTTTCTCTGCCGAAAATAGTTCGCGATAGATTGCACTTGCCTTCTCAAAACTTTTTGTTCCAAAATAGCTGTCCGCCAGCCTTAATTTCGCTTCACTTACAGAAGGATCGCTATTATATTTTGTAATAAATTCGTTAAAATAAAAAGTGGAATTTGGAAAATCCTTTAAATTAAAATAGCAATAAGCTTTACCTAGCATGGTTTGTCTTGTCAAATCTTCAGAAGCCGGACTTACACTATTATAATTCTTTAGTGCTGTGGAATATTTCCCCTGTAGAAAATAAGTTTCTGCCAGGTAAAAATTAATTTTATCATTCTCAAAATTTCTCGCGTGTAATTTTAAATTATCAAGATTTTTAGCGGCTTCAACATAATTGTTTAAATAAAACTGCGCAACTGCCAACCCAAGAACAGCCCTGTTGTTTAAATCTTTTTCATCCATTGTTAACTTAATAGCTTCATTAAAAAATTTTGCCGCGCCGTCAAAATTTTTCTTATTAAGACGCATTTCACCTAAAAGCGTGTATGCTTTGCCGCGTGTTGATTGATCATTAGAAATAGTGGCATTTAACAGCGCCCGTTCTCCTTCCGCGCTATTGCTTTGAGTCAAATTAATTGAGCCTACACCAAGCTGAGCCTTTGATGCAAGACTATTTTCGGGATATTTAGCAATAAATGATTTCAGTATTTCGTCGGCTTCTTTAACATTTCCTAAATACCTTTTGCATTCACCGCTCCAATAAAGAGAAATTGCCTTTAATGAATCTGCAGCTTTCTGTGAAAGTTCATTGAAAATAACATATGCGCCGTCATAATCATTCTGTTGAAATTTCAGCCATGCCAGACTGTATTTAATTTTCTGCGAATATGACTGATCATTAGTTTCAACGAGAAGATCATTATAAACCTGATATGCTTCTTTATATTCTTTTAAACGTATGTAAGAATTAGCAAGGAAGAATTTTGCATCATGCAAATCCTTTGGGGAAAGTTTTTTCATCAACGGATCAGTCAATTCAAGAATTGCATTATCATAATCTTTCCGGTTGAAATAACAAATGCCGATTCTCATTTGAGATTTTGCGGCAAGCGGATCATCTTTATAATATGAAAGGAGTTCATCATATTCTGCAACTGCACTATTATAATTGCCCGTCAATTCATAAAGCTGGGCAAGAGTGTATAATGTAATAACAACAAACTGGTTTGTGCTTCTATGCCCAAGTGCTTCGCGGAAATTCTCTTCAGCATCAACAAATTTATTTTCTGCAAAGTATGCTTCACCAATCCAATAATAAGCGGAGCCAATTAAAACACAGCCCGGGTATTCTGTAAGCAGAACATTTAAACGTTCCCTTGCTTTTCGATATTCGCCCTTTGCATAATATATTGTCCCAAGCTTATAGATTGCATTTACTCTGAAAGCGGAAAATTTGAAAGTATCAATAAATGATTCAAATATTATAGCAGAGCCGTCTAATTCATTCAGGTTAAGCAGACAGTCGGCTGAATAATATTTAGCCGCAGAATATTTTTGCTCATCCAAATTTTCATTGTTTATTATATCCGAAAATAATTGGAATGCTGTTCCAAACTCATTATTATTATAAGCATTTACCGCTGAAAGAAATTTATCAGTACCCTGCTGCGCTTCCAAGGAAAGGCAAAGAAAAAATATTATTAAAAAAAATTTTTTCATAAGAATTATGATTCTATTAAACTTTTCAATATAATAATTATAACAGCTCCAGCCAGCCCGGAGAAGAAATTCACTACATCATTGTTAATCCATTTATAACCGACATAGTGATTTGATTCCACACCGCAATGGATATTTTTCTCAGTTACTTTATTACAAACTACACATTTGTTCTGTGCTTGAATAGTAGCTCCAAGTATGCTGTCAAAAATACTGCCAAATAATCCCGCACAAATAACCAGGAGAATATATAGTTCAATATTCTGATTAATCCATAAAATACCGGAAAGCGCAATAGCTAAAGAACCGAGAGCAGCGCCAATTGTTCCACGCAGGGAAATTCCACCGGAAACTCCCTGCTCAACAGGTTTCCAGTTTATTACGTTATACGTAGCGGCCTTTTTCCAGGTTCCAATTTCTGTAGCCCATGTATCGGCACATACGGCAGAAAGAGTTGAAATATAAATTAAATAAAAAAGAGGGTCAGGATAAAAAGTATTAATTATTACCAGAACACCGCCTAAACCGCCGTTGGCAATTACCTGTAGATGATCCCTAACACCAGATTTCTCAAAATATTTTTCTACTTCTTCATTCTTCTTTTTACGCAGCTTGGATAGAATGCTTGATAAAATAAAAAATGTCATTATAGGAACTGACCACTTTATACCGCCCAAACCAAAAATAAATCCGGCAAGAATAAAAGTAGCAATACTTCCGCTTTTGGTAAGAAATTTAACCCTGAATGATAGTATTGCAACAACCGCAGCAATTAAAATACCAAGTAAAAAATTTCCGAGCATAATGCTGCTTTGTCCGGGAAATAAAGTATTTAAGAACGAAATTATCATGTGTTTAGTATGTTGTAGAGTTAATTGATATGAATATTTAAAAAAAATTGCACGAATATAAACAAATAGCCTTTGATGTAAAAGGCAAATGGGAAAAACAGAATAAAGTAAAGTATATGGTATAATGTTTAAATGAAAAAGGAGTAAGTAGAAAGTAGTAATCAAAATTTTGAAACTCACGGCTATTATTATTTTATAAACAGCAGGGACCCATCTCTTATATAATTAGTGGTTTTTATTCATAGAAAATCCATTTACTGAAAAAGCTTCCTTTTGTGATTGGAGGAAAATAAGATAGGAATTGGTGCGGAAGAGGGGACTTGAACCCCTACGCCCTAACGGGCACTACCCCCTCAAAGTAGCGTGTATACCAATTTCACCACTTCCGCAAAAAACTGAGCCAAAAATATCAGAGAAGAAAACAAAACGCAAGAGAGTTCTTACAGGAAGCGGCAGTTTTATATTTATTGTCTTGGTCCAGGTCCAGGACCGCGGTTCATCAATGTTTCGCGGATTTCCCTTCTGAAATTGTTTTCAAATACAATCAGTTTAGCTATTTGCGCGGGGTTCAAGATATCATCCAGCGATTTATAAAAATTCTTTCTTTCGTAAGCGATATTTTCGTCAATAGCTAAAAGATTATTAACCTGATCTTTGAGTTCGGAATCACTTTGTTTTGCACCTTTTTTGATATTCTTATCAATCTCACTAATCATTGCATCTCTTTTATCAAATATCTCTCTAACCTTTTTCTGGTGTTCATCCCTACGGGCAAAGAGCCTCACTGCTGTATCTTCATTAAGATTTAGCGCTTCAATAAGTTTTGCCTTTTCAAGCTGCTGAATTTTTTGAAGAGGATTTAAATTTTTATTTCCTCTATTTCTCTGCTGTGCTTCTGCAGAATAAAAGACAACAAAGAAAATGACCAATAAAGTAAATACTTTTTTCATTTCAATTCCTACCGGGAAGTTTTCATTACTAATTTATTGTAAATATTTTCTAGTTCAGAGTCTGACAGATTGTGCAATGAAGTATATTCTTCTCTATCAGTATTATCAACAAGTTTAGAAAAGGATTCATTGTCTAAATTCAGATCAGAGGGTAAATTCAATGCAATCTCATCATTACCGGAAAGCATTGCACTCCAGGGGTAATTATCCAACTCAGTCAGGTAGTTCTCAGAAACATCTTTATCAGAAATATTATTGATAACCTCGGTCGTTAAATCTCCATACTGAATTTCAAAGTTATTTTTTGCACTGGGTAAAAGAAGAAACAGTACAAAAACTGCTGCTGCTGTTGGAACAAGATAATAAAGGCGGCTAATTTTCCATAATTTTTTCTTTGTTTCTAATTTATTGAACATCCTGGGCAACAGATTAGCAAAATATCTTTCGTCAAGTTCAATTTGGCTGGTCGATTTCAAATCGGATAGCCTAGCTTTTACTAATTCAAGTTCAGCTTTAACTTCTTTTGATTCGGATAATTCTTTATCAAACAAGTGATTTTCTTCACCGGTCATCCTGCCGGATAAATAATTCAATATTTTGTCATTATTATTTTTCATTTGTTAACTCCAAAACCTTTTTAAGAGCATGGAAATAATTTGCTTTCAATCCTCCAACACTCTTCCCGGTTATTTTAGAAATTTCTTCATAAGAAAGATCGTCGAAATTTCGCATAATAAATATTTCCCTCTGTTTAGGGGGAATTTTTTGTAATACATTTTTAACTTTATCTAATTTTTCTTTGTTTGCAATATCTTCAACTATATCGTGATTGTCCTTCAAGTCAAAATCCTCATGTTCATCAATAGAAAAAAACCTTTTAACCTGTTTTTTCCGAATCTGGTTAAGACTTCTAGTACTAACAATTTTATAGATCCAAGTATAAAGAGAACTATTAAAATTAAAGTCCCTCAACTTGTTATACATTACAATCAAAACTTCTTGAGTAACCTCATCTGCATCCAGATGATTTCCAAGCATTTGGCGCGCATGCCAATAAATTTTTTTTTGATATTTTTTCACTATCAAGTTAAATGCGCCTTCACTGCCCGCTAAAAAACTATTTACCAGTTCATGATCATTATCCTGCACACTACCCGCACCTTGATTCGTACTTATAATAGACAATTCCTTCTCAAGAGTGGTTTAATTCAATCTCTTAAACCAAAATCATAAGGTCTGTGTCAAATTAACAAATGAATTTATTCACCACAACAATAGTGAGAACAAAATGAAAAAATCAATTATGGTTATAATAGGACTCTTCCTCCTTTCTTATCTAACAATAAATGCTCAGCCTGGACCGGGAAATGCTCCGCATGGAAGAATGGAAGGAGCTAAAAAGATGCTTAAACTGACTCCGGATCAGGAAAAGAAGTTCGACGATATCACTTATCTACAGCAAAAAGAAGTAATAGACGTCCACTCCAAAATTCAGAAAAACCGCCTTGATCTTAAAAAGATACTTGGTGATAATAAAATAGATGAAAAAGCTATTCTCCAGCTTGTTGATGAAACCAGCAAATTAGAAGGAGATATTAAGCATTCAGCTACTAAACGCGCTATTGATATCTATAATATTCTAAATGACGATCAAAAACCTGTCTGGATCAAAATGGTCATGAGAGCTGCATCTGATATGAATATGATGAGAGGTAAAATGGGTGCCGGTGCGCCAAGAGGAATGATGAGAGGACCTGGTATGATGAAAGGACACGGAATGATGGATGGCCAATGGAAGCATCCCGCTCCTGATGCTGATAAAAAATAACTAAGTAAACTAAAAACCCTCTCCGTTTCCGTTAGCTAACGGATAACGGATGAGGGTTTTTCTTTTTATATAATTGAAATTTTTTACTTCTTCCTGAACCCGCCTGATAATCCGCCAAGTAGTACTAACGCAATCGCAAAAATAATTCCGCTGGCTATCGGCGTTATAACTTTAGTTAATAATAAGATAGCAAGTATTATACATGCAACTAGAAATATTATTTTAGCATTTTTTCCGTTCATTATTTGTTCCAATTATTGCAAATTATTGCAAATTATTGCTTAGAATTGCTAAGTATTGCTAAGTATTGCCTATTATAGCACATTATTTCCGATTATTTCACTCAATTTTATGTTATTACAAATCTCCCTTGATAGGACGTATCACAACTTCTTCAGTTACAAAATTATCCTTCTCAGAATAAAGTTTTAAAATTAACCTGGCAATATTTTCAGGCTTCATCATTCTGTCTGAATATTTATTCAGCACTCCGTCAGACCAAATTGGAGTTACAGTAGCTCCCGGCGATACATTTATTATATGAATATTTTTATCGCGCACTTCTTCCCTTAAAACTTTTGTGTATGCCTGCAGTCCGGATTTAGACGCTGAGTACGCGCTGCTCGCCGTAAATATTTTTTGAGTTACAACCGATAAAATATTTATTATCGTCCCGCCGCACTGTTCAATCATATCCGGCAGAACTGTTTTGATTGTATAGATCGAACCAAGAAGATTCGTCTCAACTATTTTTTGAATTTCATCTATTGAATTATCAACTGCATTTTTGAAAGAAGTCATTCCGGCATTATTGATTAAACAATCCACCTGGTATAACTTCGAAATTTCATTGTAGAATTTTTCGATGGAATTATAACCGGTAACATCTAATTGGAATGGATGAAAATTATTTGAGAACTCTTTTAATTCACTTTTTATTTCTTCAAGCAGTTCAATTCTTCGGGCAGTACCAAGAACATTGAAACCGCTTTTGGCAAATTCATACGAAAGTGCTTTACCTATTCCTGAACTTGCGCCGGTGATCCATACGGCTTTTTGCTTCCCATCCATCAAATTCTCTTGTGGGATATTAGATCAAGGAATTCACTTCTTGTGCGCGCGTCAGATTTAAATATTCCCAGCATCGCACTTGTAATTGTATTTGAATTTTGTTTTTCAACTCCGCGCATCATTTTGCACATGTGATAAGCTTCCGCCACAACTCCCACTCCGCGGGGAGAAAGATGTTGCTGAATAGCATCGGCAATTTGCTGGGTCATTCTTTCCTGAACCTGCAGTCTTCGTGCAAACATATCAACAAGACGCGGTATTTTACTAAGCCCCACAATCTTTCCGTCAGGTATATATGCAATGTGAATTTTCCCGAAGAAAGGAAGAAGATGATGTTCGCACAAACTGTAAAAATCAATATCCTTAACAATTACCATCTCGTCATACTTCTCATGAAAGATGGCGCTGTTAAGAATTTCTTCAACGTTTTTATTATAACCCTGCGTTAAAAATTCGTATGCCTTTGCAACCCTGTGCGGAGTGCTTTTTAATCCCTCTCTTCCGGCATCAGTTTCAATCTGTTCCAGTATTGCCTTTATACTATTTTCTACTATTTCATGATCCAATTTTATTGCTTCCCTTTATATTCAATATAATTATTTTCTGTTTCATATAACTTAACCGAGTAAAGTTTTCCAGATGGAATTTTTGATTCAAGAACATTCCAGATACCCACAGCAATATTTTCGGCTGTCGGAATTTTTCCGCGCATAAAATCTACATCAATATTTAGATTTTTATGGTCAACTCTTTCTAATACATTCTCATGGATAATTTCTTTTAACAATTTTAAATCAATAACGTAGCCTGTTTCCGGATCAATGTCTCCCGCTACAATCACTTCCAAAATATAATTATGCCCGTGCCCGTTTGGATTGCTGCATTTTCCAAAAACCTCTTCGTTTTTCTTATCAGAAAAACCCGGGTTAAAAAGTCTGTGCGATGCGCTGAATATTTCACGCCGTGTTACGTAAACCATTTCTATCCTTTTAAGCACTGCATTAGTTCTTCCACATGTCCCGCGACTTTAACCTTGGGAAAAATATTCCGGATCCTGCCTTCCTCATCTATTATGAATGTTGTCCGCTCAATACCCATATATTTTCTGCCGTACATGCTTTTCTCTTTCCATACATCGTATTTCTCAACAACTTCTTTTTTCTCGTCGCTTAAAAGTATAAAAGGAAGATCATATTTGTCAGCAAATTTTTTATGAGAAGCAACTGAATCTATACTCACGCCCAATATATTCACTTTTAATTTTTTAAAGTCAGGAAATGAATCACGCAAGTCGCATGCTTCCTGTGTACAGCCTGATGTCATATCCTTGGGGTAAAAATACAGAACAACTTTTTTTCCTGCAAAATCCTTTAAGGATACATTCTTACCATTGCCATCTTGCAATGAAAATGAAGGAGCTTTATTCCCAATTTTAAGCATTTAAATATCCGGATTATGTTTATGTGAAGAATAGAATGAAAAAGTAATAGAACGCTGATTTTATATGATAACTCACCTTACGCATAATTTAATTTATAACCACGTCCTTCAGGACGTGGAGTGTAATCAAGTAAAAAAATCTGGGCTTTAGCCCAAAGAAAATAAATGAAGATATAGGTTAATACCGAAATTATTTTTACTTAAAACAAAAAGTTGGGCTAAAGCCCTATTCTTTTTTGTTATCCCTTGTCCCCACCGTAAACGGTGGGGTTATGAAGTTCTAATGTTAACCATGTCCTTCAAAACAATGAAATTCGGAATTATGATATTTTAAAATCAATTGACGTAAATACCGTTTTTGCGTAACATGAGTGATAATTATGATCTGTTAAGATTAATCTTAATCATAATCTTACTCTTATAATATCTGCGTTCTATTTTTTTTAACTTCTTCTCTTATCCGGGCAACTGTAAATTAATCTCTATCTCTTTATGATAATTTTTTTAATGTTTCCTGAATGGAGTTATAATTTGGTTCTTCGCCAGCCACTTCCAGAACTTCAACATATTGAAGTATGCCTTTTTTATCAACAACAAAAGCGGATCTTTTTGAAACGCCCTTAAGATCCCACTTGCCGGGCAGCCATAGATCATAAAAAGCGCCATAAGCCGGCGATACTTCCTTATTAAAATCAGTAAGTACAGGAAAGTTGATTTTAAGTTTATCAGCCCAGAGCTTTTGTGAAAAAGGACTATCAACACTTATAGCTAAAACCTGCGCGTCAAGGCTTGCATAATCTTTAATGCTGTCTCTTGTAGAACATAGTTCTTTTTCGCACACTGTTGTTCCAACAGCCGGGAAAAATAAAATAACAACATTCTTCTTTCCCTTAAAATCTGCTAAAGAAACTGATTCCTGGTTTGTATTTCTCAGCGTAAAATTTGGCGCAGCATCTCCAACTTTTAACGGCATATTTAACTCCTTCCAATAATTATTCTTTTAGTTTTCTTCCTAATCTTACTTTAACCTGAAATTCTACCTTGCCTTCCGAAGTAACCCTGCCTCTCTGCTCCATAACTTCAAACCAGCCTATTTTCTTTTCCGCGTTGGCTTCAAGAACAACTTCTTTTACTGCTTCAGTAACACCTTCGGTAGAAATTCCTACTCTTTCTATTACTTCAAACGTCTTTGACATAATAACCTCTTTCTATTATTGAAAAGTTCCATTTGGGGAAATTACATTTTAGGTATATCAAGATAACTTTTTGAAAAATAAGATAAAAGTATTCAACCGGCGCTTTGTTCTAATAAAGGTATAACCGGAAACCGATTTTGAGTAATTTACGCATAAGGCTTGAGAAATTTCTATTTTTGGCAAGTGTACCATTTGTCGGTCTTTCAAGGAATCTAAAACCTCCTTTTAATCATCCTTTAACAGATGTTAAATTGACAATTCCTATCTTTACAATCTATTTCTTTAAAATTGGTTGCTTTGTAGAACAATAGATTATTGGTTTGAGAGTTTAGTAGGATTATTTTAACTAAAATGTTATAGAGAAATAATTAAGCTCCATGACATTTTTTATATTTTTTCCCACTGCCACAGGGGCATGGTTCGTTTCTTCCAATAGCAGAAGCTTTATTGATAATTGAGACAAAATCAATTTTTTCTTGTGAAGGGCATCTGAAAGATAAAGTTGTGAGACCATTGAAATTGGAGATTGAAAAATCGCCCTTGGTAATAATATCCATACCAATTATTGCATCGAAATTTCCTGAAATATCCAGACATTCTGTTACACGAACAAAAGCAAAACCAACTTGATTTGGTAAATAAATATTTACAAGATGGACATTTTGTAATGTCTCACCACCAGCATGATTAACCTTTGTTACATTGATAGGATTTAATCCGAGAGTTTGAACAGTTTTTTTGTTATTACTGAGTTAGTTGCACCTGTATCCCATAATGCATTCATATCATGAAAGGTAGGTTGTTGTTGATTTGGATTTGTCTGAGGATTAAAAGGTTTTGATAATTTAATTGGAGTAATTATTTGATTAGAAAGTCCGTTATATTCTGTTTTAAATGCGAGAACTTTATTCCCTAGTGGTTTTTGATTAGGCAAATATTACCCTCGAATGAAAAGTCTGTATGTTCTTTTTATCCTCAACAGAACAAAATTGTATAAGGAAAGTCCCCAATTCATGATTCTTTATTGTTTGAGTATATGCTTCCTCATCGGAATTATAAATACCAATGATTTTTTCGTCTTTAATAGTCAAAAATTTCCCTGCATATTGTTTGATTAATTCATCATAATTTTTCAAATAGAATTCGTATTCTTTTTTAAGTAATTCGCTCACTTTTTATCCTTTTTACATTTATTATCGCATTGAATAGAAGTATTTAAAATGAAAATAACCGCGTTATAGTCGGTTGTCAATCCTTTTTACTTGTGCCATTTTACCAATTAGATTTACAAATGTCAATACTATCTTTCAAGATGACGTTATTAATCCTATATCCCCTTTTTAAATATCAAAATTTAATTGAATTTTCATTGCAAATTATCAGTTTTTAATTGATACTCTACACAGAAAAAGGTTTTTTTTGCTTTTTTTTCTAGTACGCCACAGCTTGACCCGCGTACGTTTACTAACGGATAACGAATGACGGAGCGGGATTGTATCGAGGCCAACATTTTGGGTATATCAAGATAGCTTTTTGAGGGATAAGATAAAAGTATGAGTTTGGAAAGAGATCTTTGCCGGATCAAGACAATTAAAATCCTAAAGCTCACCCTTCCCCTCTTGAGAGGGGAAAAGAAGGGGTGTGTAAGTTTACCCTGAGTCCGTTTCCGTTAACTAACGGATAACTGATCGAAGGGAAGTTGGACGCTAGAAGCTAAACGTGAAAAAGAAAGTTTACCTGCCTCCGTTAGCTAACGGATTGTTGGGCATGGCTTATCGCTTGCCGCTAAAAAAGAATAGGAATAACAACATCTGAATTAAAGGTTAGATACATACCAAGAATAAAGCGGATTGGAAAATGGTTAGAAAAAGACTATTTGAATGAGTCCTTAATCAAAAAAATATGTTTTGGTAATAGATAACCATTATCAATACAATTTTTAATTTGCCGCACCAGTTCAATGCCTGCTTTATCTTTTTCACAAATTTTGATATGATTTTCAAATAATTCTTTTACTGAATAAAGACAGGGCTCATCAAGATTTAGTGAAGTGAATTTTTTCAGAAAAGTGAATTTGTGTATTTCAGGTGATAAGATAAATTTTGCACTTTTCTTATTGCACAGTACATTATATTTATCCATTCTTTTTTCAGTATTCAGACTAAAACAAACTAAAAGATCATCATCAGAATCACCATCGGTAAGCACTATAAAATATTTATCATTTTCTTGGAAATCGCGCATAGCATGAGGATCCCAAAAAAATAATCCTTTTTCAATTATACCCATTATGAGTGAATGCCCTTTGAAGTGAAAATCTTTCTCTGATTTCCTCTATATCAAGGGGTGTATCTTTATCAATTGCAAGATAATAATCTATAATTTGATTCATCCCTTTTTCATCCTTAGTTTTACTCCAAGGGGTATTCGGTAGGTGTGAACTTTCAACAATGTCTTTAGCTGTACATTCTTTGAATATTTCTACAACTTCATCTAGAGCATCTTTTTCATATTTCGTTAGACAATCAAAATCGATTTCCTTTTTGAGAAGTCTTATCTTAAATCTTTTATATTTATCATCAGTATCAATATCCTTATCATCTTCAAATACAAAATTGTCATTAAACTCTTTAGGTAATTTATTATTGATTATTTCCTGGAACAATTCTTCGGGAACAGGACCAAAAGGATAAGTTAAATAATCAAACCCGGTTATACTTTTACCATGTTTTGAAAAATAACGGAAATCCCAAAAATATAGCAGCTTAAATAATTTTGTTCTGCCAAGATGCTGTGTTTTATTTGCAAAATGTTTAATAGCTGTGAGAATTTTTTGTTCTCTAAGAGTCATATGTATTACTTTCTATTGACTTTTAATTTATGGTATATTATCGAATAAAACAAAGGCAATTAAATATATGTTCATTAGATACATGAAATCATTGAAGGTTGCACCTAAAATAGCATTTTTTTTACATATTCCTGTAGCATCAGGACTTCCACCCTTTATGCCGAATGAATATTTTAATTTTAGACATCCTTATCCTAAATATGGGGTCAGTGGGAAGCAATTGAATTGGAATTTGGGAACGGTGATCCGTCTCCGTTAGCTAACGGATAACGGATTACCCCATATTTTAAAGCAACTTAAAGATAAAAATTAATTATTCAAACAAATTTTATTGTAAACAACCTCCGAGGTCTTTCATTACCACGGAGGTTTTTATTAATTTTCTTAACTCACTACTAATTATTAGTACTCCACTGAGCAGCGTGGCGGGCTTAAAAAATATTAATGTAATTATTTAACTGCTTTAACCAATTTTCCAATCCAGTATTCTCTAGAGAAACTTCCTATGCATGAAAAGATTAAATAATCATCCTTATTAATAATTGTTTTAATTGAAAAACTACCATCGTTGCACAATATTTTTTGCCTTGGACTAGCCAAATATTTTCCATATTGATTCTTTCTAATTTTTCCAATTGTAACAAAAGAACCTTTTGCAGAATCATTACCAATGCCTGTTATTGCACCTTTCAATATTAATATTCTTGAAGTATTATCATAATTAGCTGTGTCAACTTTTAGAAATAATTTTTCAACTCCCAATTGTCCTTCAAAAGTTAATAATGAATCACTTTTAAGAGAAATAGGTGTTTCCTTAACAAGAAATTTTTCAATATCAAAATACTTAGGTTGACATTCTAAATACATAGTTCCAAAAAATATCATAAAAAAGAATACATTTATCATTTTCTTCATCATCTTAACTTCCATAATTATTTTGGAATATATCAACCCTGCCCTGAAATTCCAGAATGCAATTTATAATTGGCTGCATCAATAACAGTTCTATAATAATTATCTGTGGCGTCAGGACTTCCACCCTTTATGCCGAATGAATATTTTTATTTTAGACATCCTTATCTTAAATATGGGGTCAGTGAGAAGTAATAGAATTGGAATTGGGGAACGGTGATCCGTCTTCGTTAGCTAACGGATAACGGATTACCCCATATTTTAATGCAACTTAAAGATAAAAATTAATTATTCAAACAAAATTTCCGTATAAAATCCCTCTCCTTTTTTTAAGGAGAGGGATAAAGGGTGAGGTCGCCGTAGGTTTACCAACCTCTGGCTGGCAAGCCCTCCCTACAAAATAACTTTATTAGTGTGCCACTGTGCACCGTAGCGCGCTAGAGATAATTAAAAATAAAAACTGTTGAAACGTTTCAAATGAGTAAGGTTTTTCCATTAACCAACGGATTAATCCGTTGGTTAATAACAATGGATAAAGAATTGTAACCGTTTCAACGGTTTACCTGCCTCTGGTTGACATAATCTGCCCAGACGTTTTTTTGCGGGGGTGCGCCATGGTGAGCTTAAAACGTGTTTAAGGATGGAGGAAAGCGCGGGTTAGGTATTTTTTACATAGTAATATCATAAAGATTTTTTTTGTATTTCCAGATTCCACCGGATTTAACTAAGAGTTCCCCTCCAAACGCAAAACCAATACTCCAATTTACAATAGCTTCATCCATATTTTTGTTAAATTCAATGTCAAGCATTGGTAGAGTTATAAAAAGGAATCCCATCGTGCTGGCTCTAATTTCTGTAATTTTTGCAAGGAAACTTGCATGAGGCCATCCGGGAAAATCTTTTTCGTTATAATTCTTTTTATCGATATCATTTATTTTTAATGTGTCACAATTAACAAATGATTTCAAAATTGATAAATATTTTTTAGATACATATACAATCTTTGATTGCAGCTTTTTGTGAGTAGGCCTAAAGTCAATTAACGAATCTTTCTTAATTACCAAGCTATCTGGTACAGGATAAATCAAATGCTCAACACTTGCAATGGAGAATTTAATTTGGTTTTGAACCATACAATATAAAGAACGATAATATCTTTTTGGTTTTTCATTCAAATTAGAATAATACTCGAAAACTTGATATACTTTTTGTAATGTATCGGACAATTTTGAACGTTCATTTTGTGATATCGGTTTTATTTCACTTTGCCATTTAGCGTAGAATTGTTTTAACATTGCAAATGAGTTTTTGTTAAATGCTTTAATAAGATAATTTAGTTTAGCGTCTTCATCCGGTTGAGAATATAACTCACCTGGGACATGGACAAAACTTAATAAGATTGCTAAAGAAATAATTTTGATCATATTATTTTTTCCAGCGGCGTCAGGCATTCTCCCGAAAGTCTAAAGGACTCCAACGGAGAATCCCAACGGGAAGTCCTGACACTACAAAATTTATTTAAGCAAAATTAATTTCTTGGTATCAAAAAAACTTCCGGCTTGCATCCTGTAAAAATAAATCCCACTCGATAGTCCATTGGCATTGAACTTAACTTCATATTGACCTGGCGGTTTTTCTTCATCAACTAATCTTTCAACTTCCCTGCCTAGTAAATCATAAATACTCAGAGTAACCTTACTAAGTCGAGGAATATTATATTTTATCAAAGTAGTTGGATTGAATGGATTAGGGTAATTCTGCGACAAACTAAAGTTAATATCTATATTATTATTTTTTTCATTTATTCCGGTAGTCAGCTTGCTATAGTAAAAATTGTAGAGCCCAAAGCTATAACCTCCTAAAGCTATTTTATTGCCATAGGAATCCATTAGTGATGCCCTGTTTGCAAAATAACCTTCATTACCAGCCCTTTTGAATAACAGTGAATCTAAATTGCCAATTGAATTATAATGGAACAATATTTCCTTATAATTTCCAAATTCAATTATCCTGCCTTTACTGTCATAAACTGCCGGAAATTCTAAATATTTTATCCAGGTTGAGTCAAGATTGTCGTAATAAGATAAAGTTTCATTGATCAATTTACCGTTCTTATCAAATTGCAGGTTGAAGTTGTCTGAGTTACTTATTTTCGTACCTGAATTTGAACTTGTGCTAACATTTTGTATTGTACAATCAATTGTTCCATCCGGATTATATTTATATACATATTGATCCCAGGATGGATATTTTGAATCATCATATGACTTTTTAAGTATTAATCTATCAAGAGAATCATATTCCCAAACATCATAGTAGATAGTAGGGGCGGTGTAAATTGAAGTCCATTTAGTTTGTGTCAGATTACCGAAGGAGTCGTAACTATATTCATACGTTCTAAATATTTCACCTTCTCTTGTATCAGCTTGTGAAAGAATCTTCCCATCAGTACCATAAACATAACGTGACTTATAACCAGGTTGATCAACCAGCTTATTATTATACCAATAATAATAAGCAATTGAGTCAATGTCTCCTCTTTCATTATAAGTATATTGCCTGTAGGCTGGAATTTCTAAGGTTCTGTAGCCAGATCTGTATTCCTTAAAACTTATATAATTATAATCACTTTTAAGTTTGCCGTTAGGGTAATATTCAAACTTATATGTCAGCCCTTCTGCAGAAGTGTAATTAACCATACTATCTATTTTCATACCGTTTGCGATAAGAAATACATCACTAAGAACATCACCGCCGCCAGATATTTTATAACCAAATGTCTTCTGTTGAGCATAAAAATCAGCATATAGTAACAATCCGGCTATAACGGCTAAAATTACTTTTCTCATATTAATCTCCACAATATTTAAAGTAAACGTATAACAGCATTGTCTGTAAGAGATCCCGAAACAAGTTAGCAAAACCAGAATAGGAAGAATGAATCTTTTGTTAACCACTTTTATGATCGTTCGGTTATTAAATATTCTTACTATTTTTTTTATAGTTCTTAGGCATAATACACACCTATGTTTATATTCAATTCTTATCTAAAACATAGTGCTAGCATAAAATATTATATAAAAATAAACTACAGTACAATAGACCAAAGGAATGAAAAAGGAACTACATCTTTTAACTTTAATTCTGTCAATCATTGCAGGGCTTCATTCTTAGGAAAAAATTTCCCAAATAAAAAATTTATTGGACATAGTGTGGCGGGTGTGTACTTGGATTACATTTGGCGGGGTGGGGTATGGAACCTAAATCCTTCATAGTGAGTTTAAAACATTTCGCACCGGCACTACTATCACCAGGCACCGCCTGAATAGAATAAGAAAAAAAATATTACAAAAATTTTGTAATCATCATTTCGCTATCCGATAGTACCATCTCACTCCAATAGAAGATTTGGATATTCCTGGTAATGAGCGATCAAAATCTGGTACCATGCTTCGGCAAATAGAAGTGTTACATCTAGCAAAGAGCGTGTTTGGTTTTGTTTTTGGGGCTTTTGTTGGTTGTTTATCCGCCTCCATTAATTTACCTGCCTTTGGCACAGGCACCACATAGTTAAGAAAATATCGAGATGACCCGCCTCCGTCTTCCATTTTTATTCTCAAATCTCAATTTCTAGCGCACCGCGGCTTACTGGAAATCGTCCTTTCTTCTTCCGCCTACGATATCCGTTAGCTAACGGATCGGCGGACAGGTTCTCCTTACTTCTTTAAACATTATACCTTATACTTTTTTTTAATGGAGTTCCTTTGCTTTTCTTTACCGCCATCCTTATTTTTATATAGACTAAATCTAAATAATAACACTCTTAATGACAAAAGAAGCCGCACATAAAGAATTTACGAGTTTCCTTAAAAAAGGAGATAACAGAATTACTCCTGAAAGATTTGAAGTTCTTGACCATGCAATGGATTATAAAGGACATTTTGGTGCCGATGAATTATACATTAAGATGAGAACTAGCAATTCAGATATCTCCCGCGCTACTGTTTATAATACAGTTGAATTGCTTGCCCAATGCGGATTGGTTGTAAAAAGAAATTTTGGCGAAAACAAAACAAGGTATGAATCAATTGTTAATAAAAAACTGCACGATCATTTAATTTGTACAAACTGCGGGACAATTAAGGAATTCTCAGAACCAAAAATTCAGAAAATTGTAAAGGAGCTATCAGTTGCAATTGGTTTTGAGCCGGATAGCTATTCTCTTAATATATATGGTAAATGTACTAATCCAAATTGCGGACAAATTAAAAATGCCAAATAGCACATTAGACAAATCAAGAAAAGGAAATTTTATAACGGTTGTAAAACTCCCCGGCGGAGAAATAAAATCCCAGCTCATACGTCTAGGTATTTCAGAAGGTGACACTCTAAAATGTATAGAAAGATTACCGGGTGGAACAATTGTTGTAAGAAAGAACCGCCAGGAAATTGCTTTGGGGTTCGACTTGGCAAAAAAAATTCATGTTACACTTTCTGAAAAGCATTCATGAAAGAAGATAACGTTTCCCGTTCGGATAAAAAGAATACAGGTTCTGCCCCTCTTTCTTCTGAACGGCAAACATCACCCCAAAAAATTGTTCTTGTGGGCAATCCAAATGTAGGCAAATCATGTTTCTTTAATTACATGAGCGGAATGTACGTTGATGTTTCAAACTTCCCCGGTACAACTGTTTCAATAACAAAAGGAAAATATCACAATAACGATCTCTTTGATACGCCGGGCATCTACGGAGTTGGTTCTTTCAATGATGAGGAAAAAGTTGCAAGGGATATAATTCTTTCCGGTGATATTATTTTAAATGTTGTCAACGCGCTCAATCTTGATAGGGATCTTTTTCTAACGCTTCAGCTTATTGATATGGGGAAAAAAGTTTCTGTGCTGCTTAATTTTTGTGATGAGCTGAAGAAGCAAAAAATAAAAATTGATACAAAAAAACTTTCTGGGCTTTTGGGTGTTGAGGTTTTTGAAACTACTGCCGTGGATAATGCCGGTTTTGATAAGCTTGAAGACGCTGTGAAAATGGCAAGAACCGGTAAGCAGGCACTGGAACTGCAATCAATACTGAATCATGTAATTGAAAAATCAGTACCCCAAAGTGACGCCCTGTTAATTTTAGAAGGCAATGAATCGATAGCGGAAAAATATACCCGGCCGTGCGGAACTGCCGATGAGCGTGAAAAAATTTATATAGGCAGAAGAAACCGCGTGAATGATATTGTTGATCAGATTGAATATGAAGATAGCAAAAAAGGTGAAATATTTAATTTGTTTGGAAGGTATTCACTTCAGCCTGCCACTGGCATCCCGATACTTTTGGTAATGTTTGCATTAGTATATTTATTTATCGGTGAATTTATCTCGCAAAGAGTTGTAAACTTTACTGAAAATACAATCGGCAAAAATTTGTTTGAATACAATGTAAAATCTTTTGTAGGTAATTACACTCCCGTTGATATTAAGCTCATCAGTAAAGATAATACCGGAAATGACGTAATTATAAAAACTTTTCAATTCCCTTCCGGTATGGATGATGACCAAAGTCTCAAAAATGAATTTAGAGTAATGTCGAAGAAACCGGGAGTGCAGTGCGACTTTATATTTCATAATGCACTGCCGCAGCTTTTCTTTGGTGAGTTTGGCGTTATAACAATGACGGTTACTTACCTGCTTTTCCTTTTGCTTCCGCTTGTAATAGGATTTTATATTGTTATGGCATTTCTTGAAGACAGCGGCTACCTGCCCCGACTTGCAACTATGCTCGACCGTGCATTCAATAAAGTTGGATTGAATGGACGCGCTGTAATTCCTATCATGCTCGGGTTTGGATGCATAACAATGGCTAACATTACTACCCGCCTGCTTGGAACGGAAAGGGAGAAATCAATTGTTACTGCAATTCTTCAATTTGTAATTCCATGCTCTGCACAGCTTGCCGTTATAGCAGCGCTGCTAAGCGGCGCGGGAATTGGCCCAATAATACTTTACATCTCAGTGATATTTACAGTTTTGATAGTACTTTCAACAACATTAAATAAAATGCTCCCCGGTGAAAGCTCCCCGCTTCTTATTGATCTTCCGATGGTCCGCATCCCAAGAATGAGTAATGTTTTGAAGAAAACTTATTTCAGAAGTGTTGGATTTATGAAAGAAGCCGGTTTCTGGTTTTTTATCGGCGCGCTTGGTGTTGGCTTGATGCAAATTACCGGACTTCTTACAGTATGGCAAAATGCAATCTCACCACTGACTACAGTATGGCTTAAACTTCCTAAAGAGGCTGCTAACGCATTTGTTATGGGAATGGTTAGAAGAGATTTTGGTGCAGCCGGACTTTTCCACATGAATTTGACAGTAATGCAAAAAACTGTTGCAATAATTACAATTACATTATTCGTTCCCTGTATCGCAGCATTTGTTGTAATGCTTAAAGAAAGAGGCTGGAAAGAAGGAATGATAATCTGGTTTAGTACCTGGATTACCGCGTTCATTATCGGTGGAATCGTCGCACAAATTGTCATATGATTTTAAGCTCGCCTGCCAAAGCCAAATATTACCCCCTCCTTTTTTCAAGGAGGGGGAGTAGAGGGCAATGCTGTCAGGTTAGCAGCTTTGCATATTATTCTTATGAACTCAACCCCTATTTCCCCTTCTCTTTGTAAGCTTGTCCCGTGCCTTTTACAGGGAGAAGGGAACTAAGGGGAGGAGTTATTTTTGTTAACCTGACAACATTGGAGTAGAGGGGGTGGTCGTAGGAAATTAAGTTGTTTGTTTTGAATATTCTTCAGAAGGCCCGAATACCAAGAAAAAATCCGCCTCGTTGCTCCTTGGCATTCTAGAGCTATGTACAACATAAATAACTTTAAAAATATTTTACAGAAACGGAAGTAGAAATGAAACTAGAAATATTTAATAAAGAACTCAAGCTTGAGATTTATGGTTTTTCCGGAGTGGCTATAAACAAAGATTATTCTGCAACAGCATTTAAGCTAATGGACAAAATGTGGCAAACGGTTAAAGAAAACAATTTGAGCAATAAAGGAATAAACATCTAGATTTACGAATCTAATGAAAAAGTATTTGCAGGTGTTGAACTTATTAATGTTCCCAACCATGACACCGGTTTAGAACATAAAAGTATAGCCCTGACAAAATATGCTTATTACAAACATATTGGCCCTTACAGCTTACTAAAGCAAGTGGGATCAAATATGAGAAATGAATTAAAAGATAAAGGTTTTGAGATTATCCACCCATACATTGAAGTCTATGGACATTGGACTAATGAGGAAACTAAATTAGAGACAGAACTATTCATGAGTATAAAGTAAGTTTTTTAAGTTTACCCGCCATTTTGCTGGGCGGGGCATGGCTTTCCAATGCTGTAACGAAGTTCCGGATGGATGAGCCTATGGAAATTATTTAAGCGGTTATACTTTTGTGAATTTACTTTTTGTTTTTGATTGCTTTAAATGGGAATTTTTTGTTTTACTACGCCAGTAAGACAGCTCTTCTTCTCGTGTCATTTTAGATAATCTTTTACTTATTATTCCAGCCGCTCTGTGTTTCATTTGAACGCAGTCAAATTTATCAGAAGAATTTATTTTCTTATCCATATTTAAACACCTCCAAAAACAGAAGTGTCAACATAAACTCTTGTTTTCATTAAAACTAAAATCCTATTTTTCTAAATATAACTATTAAAAAAATATTATTCCCTATAAAACCATAAGCATAGCGGTTCCGCGCACATTGCATTTTTTAAGAGTCAAGCCTGTAGGAACTCTGAGATGACACTGAAAGAAATTTTTTATTAACTCATCCCCCGTCTGACAGAATAACACTTATTAGTACGCCACAGCCTGTCTAGTGTCCGTTTACTTTGCAGAAAGATCCAAACTCTACGCACCTAAAAATAATTGCGTTTAAAATCTGAACTTGCCTGCCTCCGTTTACTAACGGATTGCTCAATGGCTTGCCATGAGCGAAGTCGAAGGGTTGGGCATAGCCTGTCCCGCTTGTCCCATTCTCCGTTCACTAACTGATTGCGGGGATGCATTTTATCGGGGGTTTAGCGCTTGAAGTTCATCTGCCGTTGCGGGCTTGATACTCACCGCTCATGATTATTATAAGGTGGCTGAGTGATCCCGAGTCCGTTAGCAAACGGATCGGGATTGTATCGAAGCCCCGTCTTCCATTTTTATTCTCCATTCGCAATTCTCAATTTCTAGTGTATTGTAGCGTTCTATAAAATAAAATACTTTATGTATTGTTGGTTCATGTCTCTGAATAATATAAGTTTGTAATTAAGTTCATATAAAGTTGAGGAAAATCATGAAAAAAACTTTAGTTCTCTTTTTAGCTGTTCTTACGCTTTCAATACAAGCACAAAATACAATCCATAATCCGCAAATTACCGCTGAAGAAATAAAAGCTGATATATTTTATCTTGCTTCCGACCAAATGAAGGGAAGGTTTACCGGCAGCCCTGAAGAAAGACAAGCAGGTGAATATATTAAAAGTGAATTTGAATTTTATGGATTGAAACCGGCTTTTGACGGAAAATGGTTTCAGGAATTTCCATTTATAGAAAGAGTTGAATTGACCGGCGCAAACAGTCTTGCAATACTTATTAACGACAATAGTAAAGACCTTCAAGTTGGTAAGGATTTTACAACAGTTTCATATTCCGGCACCGGCAAAGCGGCTGGGGATCTTGTATTTGTCGGGTATGGAATATCCGCGCCAAAATTAAATTATGATGATTATGCAGGGCTTGATGTTAAAGGGAAAATTGTTGTTGCTATGAGATATCAGCCTGAACACGACAGCACCCGTTCTGAATTTGACAAATATGCTTCTTTCAGAAATAAAGCTACTGTTGCAAAAGAAAAAGGCGCCCTTGCAATAATTTTTGTTAACGGATTTGCACCAAAGAATGATGATGACCCCTTAATGGAACTGCATTACGACGGCGCTCCGCCTATGAAAGACGTTCTTGTTCAACACGTTAAGAGAGATGTAATTGATAATTTGTTTAAGCAGCAAGGATTATCTTTTACAGATTATCAAAAAAATATTGATCAAAATAAAAAACCAATGTCATTTGCTTTTAAAAATGTTAAAGTAAATCTTTCTGCAGAAATCAAAGAAATCAAAAATACCGGGCGGAATGTTGTTGGCTTGCTAGAAGGTAATGATCCTGTTTTAAAAAATGAATATGTTGTAATCGGCGCTCATTACGATCATCTTGGAATAGATCAATTAAGAGAAGCATCTATGTATAAGGGCAAAGAGCCGATGATACATAACGGCGCAGATGATAATGCTTCGGGTACTTCAGGTTTATTGGAGATTGCTGAAAAATTTGGCTACATCAAAAGCCAGTTGAAACGCAGTATTATTTTCGCTGCATTTTCAGGCGAAGAACTCGGTATTCTCGGTTCAACTTATCTAACTAATAATCCTCCTGTTGAATTAGGAAATATTGTAGCTATGTTAAATATGGATATGATTGGCAGATTGAATGACGAAAATAGTTTGACCATAATTGGCGCTGGAACTTCTTCAAAATGGAAAGATTTATTAAATGACAAAAATAAATATGGGTTTAAATTAGGATTCAGCGATGGAGGCTCAGGCGGCAGCGACCATCAATCTTTCTCTAATAAAAATATTCCTGTTCTTTTCTTTTTTACCGGAACTCATTCCGATTATCATAAACCATCAGACCGTCCTGAAAAAATAAATACGGTTGGAGAAGAGAAAGTAGCTAACTTCGTTTTTGACGTTGCAACTGTAGTTGATCAGTTAGAGAAAAAACCTGACTTTGTGAAGATTGAAGAACCTGCAAGCCGTCCTACGGGTCGTGCCCGCGTTTCTGTTGGCACTGTACCCGAATTTGGTTACAATGGTGCCGGTTATAAAATTTCAGGTGTTACCGAGGGAAGCCCTGCCGCAAAGGTTGGTATGAAATCCGGTGATATCATAATTAAATTTGGCGCTAAAACTGTCGGTAATATTTATGATTTTATGTATGCAATTCAGGATTGTAAAGCTGGTGATAAGGTTGATGTTGTTGTTCAACGTGCCGGAAAAGAAATGACATTCAATGTTGAATTAATGGCAAGATAATTTCTCAATATACATTTTACAGAACTCAGAAAGCGTCCCGGTTCATTGGGACGCTTTTTTTTTTACAAACTCACCTTACGCATAATTTAATTTATAATCACGACTTTTAAGTCGCTGAATAGATAAAGAAACAAGTTTTTGGCTTAAGTCCAACTCTTTGTTTATTAGTAAAAGTGGTTCCATATTTTTTGTGCCAAATACGATATGAGCCAATATTCTTACGAAAGGCATTTTTTATTTCTTATTTTATTTGGGCTAAAGCCCTTTACTTTTTTGTAGTCCTTTAACTCCGCCGTGAAGAGGCTGTGTTAT
>PMDS01000009.1 GCA_003155655.1 Melioribacter sp. | reverse complement strand
TTTTAAAAACCGGGAAATCTTGAACAAACATATGAAACTTCCTATAAATCCTAATGCGATCTCAATCACAGGGATTTTTACATTAAAAATACTCAGCTCATTATCAAATTTCTCATATTTATAATTTTGCTACAAAAGACATCAATATATTTTAGAAAAAAAGGCATATTAATGAAGCAATGATTTCAATAAACACGCTATTAAAAAATATAGGTACTTTCTTAGTTTTTATTTCACCTCAAATTAATCTCATTGTTTAATAAAGATCACTGGTTGAGAATAATTGAATCTTATTATTACTATTGACAAGATAAATCGAAAGAAGAATTAAAACAACTGACAAAATATAAATAATATATTCAAAAGATTTCAACATATTCAAAATTTTCAATACTGTTCTATAATCGTGAAAAATATCAGTAACACCAATAATTGTTTTAAAATGATTCACAAACCCGACAATATTTTTATCATTCAACAGTTCAGGCTTGAACTTGATAATGAAAGAATTGGGTAATGGGTTCAATCCTAGCAACGATCTAAAATCCTATCCCGTTTCATCGGTGAACTTTTTGCCACCTCTTCCTTATTTACGAATGTTACTGATGAGACAAAAGTTGAAATTTCCAATTGTTTTTTGAATCTGGTTTGAGAGATTATTTACACTGAACAATGTTAAAATAGATATTGAAAGAAGTACTATCGATATTGCCGTAATTGTTGGAGAGTCTTTATTTAACCCAAGATGAGTTCGTTTAGTTTTTTAATATTGAAAATATCTTTTAATAAGTTTTCTTTAATGATTATCATTAAGTACATGTAAATATTTTCGAGTTGAAATTGTGCATTTATCTTGAAAAGGAAAGACAGAAAATAAAACTGGAGCCTATCATTTTTTGTAGGCAAATTAAGTATTCAGAGAACCCATTATTATTACTGTTAATCGACTTTTGAGTAGCAGTACGATCCAGGCTTCAATCCAAGTTTATCTTCATGACTCTTACAAAAATGTAATCGATACGACTTCATTAATTTGCGGGTAAATTTTTCTTTATTAACTTTTTAAAAGATGTAGTTCCCTTTTCATCCTTTTGCTCTATTGAAATACACTAAGCCTTCTTCATATTTTCTTTCAGTTTTATGAAACAAATATCTTAAAGATTTTTATGAATATTATTACAATTAATTCAACAAGCTTTTTGAACAAATGTAAGCTACAATTTATCATCGGAGATTTATTCTATTCAATCAGTGCTAGTGAATATAAATAAATAATGAAGATGATTCATCTGAAATAGGATTAGACGAGAATTATAGTTTTTTTATTAAAATGTATTTATGGCGTGCTATCAGCCCGCTATAAATCTAAATTAAAATAGTTTCATAGCATGTAACTTGGAACTAGAGTTCTTAATATTGAAAAAATTAATTATCTAGCAATGACAAGCAGAAAATATTTCAAAGCAAAAAATAATATCGACTTTGTCTTTAGTGCGTTTATCTTAATAGCAACGTTTCCATTCGTACTATTGATAGCTATTCTATTAATCGTAATCTTAAAATCATTTCCGTTTATAATTCAAAAACGCGGCATAACGGAAGAAAACCAAGTTTTCAACATTTTCAAGTTTAGAACCATCAAGATTAAGCCTTATAACCAGAACAAAAGTGAAAACATTCTTTTTAAACCAGGTTTATCTCAATACATACCTGCTTTTTGCAGATGGCTAAGAAAAACCGGATTTGACGAGTTACCTCAACTTTTAAATGTGCTTAAAGGCGAAATGAGTTTAGTTGGTCCTCGTCCTTTAATTATTAGCGATCTTAAAGTATTGAAGAATAATTATTCCGAATATTACAATGTTCGAAACTTCATTACTGTTAAACCGGGAATTACAGGTATGTGGCAAGTCTTTGGCAATAGAAACAAAGGAGTAGAAAATATGATTGATCTTGATTTTTACTATTCTAAACAGACTTCGCTTTCGATTGATCTACGAATTTTATTAAGCACAATTATATTGGTCTTAAGAGGAGGGCATTCCGATGCTATTTTCCCAAATACGTCTTATAATAAAGATGTCCATATTCAAAATTATATCCGTCTCTAATTTTGGCTGAATATTAAGATAATTATTATTTCAGTCCGTGATAAGAACGAATATTTCAGACATGTACTAACAATATTTTTTTAATAAATTCTTTATAAATTATAGTTTTACTCAAAAAGGATATAGCTCTTAATTTGTCAAATAAGATTTAACTTGAAAAACTTTTATAAATTAACTAAGCAATTTTTCGAAATATTAGTTGTGCAACCTATTTGCAACCGACATTTTATCATTCTTTCCAATCAATTGCACATTACTTGATTCCGGCAAATCTTTATTAAATCTTGGATGTGTTCGTTGGTTATTATAATAATGAGAATAATTATTTGCACATAAGCCAAGCAACTAGCAAGTGCTTGATAATGGGGAAAAACTAACTTATTATTGATACACAAAATAGGGGCAGGTCATGCTCTCTAAAAGTGAATATAACAAGTTTGAATCTAAATATTCGAGAACTTCATATTGTAAATTTAGTTAGTACATAACTTTCTTTACAGACAGTGATTGTATTTGTGATAAAAATTTAGGCGATATTTATTTATTCCGCTTGAAAACTGACCACATTTCCGCCGAAAATTGACCACCAAATATTGAACAAACAATAACTTTCTTCATCACATTAGGTGAGACATTTAATCAAAATGAAGA
>PMDS01000024.1 GCA_003155655.1 Melioribacter sp. | reverse complement strand
AAGGACATGGTTATAAATTAAATTATGCATAACGTAAGTAAGTAAACAAAAATCATAATTAACAAAACATAAAAAGCAGGAGGAAATAATGGCTATTCCAACAGAAGTAAACGGTCAAATAACCGATTCCATCACTCAAACAAATATTGAAGTACTTGGCAATGCACCCGCTACCGCATTGGGTTCATTATACCAAACAACCGGTAATGCAATAGGTCTTACCATACAAAATGCAGTTTCAAACCAGCAGAATGCAAATACTTTGTTTACAGCAGTACTTAGTGCAAGTGTAGCGCGTTTTGCAAAATAAAACAAGAATGTAAATTTAAATACAATACACAATGTTAAATTAAAAAAGGATAAAAAAAATGGCTGAACCAACACCAGTAAACGGTCAGATAACAGATTCTGTAACTCAAACAAATATTGAGGTATTAGGGAATGCTCCTGCGACAGCAGTAAGTTCTTTATACCAAACGACAGCAAACGCTAATGGTCTTTCCGTACAAAACGCCGTGGCTAACCAGCAAAATGCCAACACTTTGTTTACAGCAGTACTTAGCGCAAGTGTAGCGCGTTTTGCAAAATAATAGCATTAGCAGAATTTTAAAAAACAAATCATAAAATTAAATTAAAAACAAGGAGAGAACTATGGCAGATGTAACAGCCGTCAACGGTCAGATAACAGATTCAGTAACTCAAACAAATATTGAAGTATTAGCAAATGCACCTGCAATGGCATTGAGTTCATTCTACCAGGTAGCCGGCAGCGCAATGGGACTAGCAGTCCAAAACGCAGTTGCAAACCAGCAGAATGTAAATAATCTTAGTTCAGCTGTAACAAGCAAGTGTGTAAATTTTTTAATTGGTACCGTATAACAGTATTAAAATAATTAATATAAAAAATTTTAGAGGTAAACATGCCGGATATACCAGATTTGAATGAACAGATTTCAGACATTATAGGAAAAGCTCAGGGTACTTCATCTGATGACAGCGCAAACGATATCCGTTCAATATCCTACCAGTTAATGACTCATGCTGCAGGACTAGCAATGTTTAACGCAGTTTTTCAGCAGCAGCAAATGTACATCCTTCAGAATGCTGTTACTACGGCAACTGCAAAAGCAATTTTCGATTCCAAACCTGAAGATGCTTTAAAGATTTTTAATGACGCTTACCGTAATAACGATATCCTGAATACACTTTCGGGCTTGAAGGAATTTATTGACGGGCTTAATGAAACTTATAAGGATTTGAACAGGAAGACGGCTAAACCGGATGCAGAAAAAAAATAAAAAGTATTTAGTATTCAGTATTTAGTCCTTAGTCCGCTGTTGGTATTTGTGACTTCCTGCCTACGTTTATTACTTCGGCAGACGTGCGTATCCCTGTGGCGGGTTCCATATCATTTATGGAACCTCTCATAGTGGTATAAGGTATATGGAAGGATCACTTCGGGATAATTTAGAGCTCGTCCGACGAAACCTGATAAGGAGCAGGCAGATTGAAAACCTGTTTACTTGAATAACCACAAGCAGGCAATAGGTTTTTAACAAAAGATTTTTAGCCAACTAAATGAAGTAAATATCCAATAATTACACCGCCTGCTATTACCCAGACTGAATTAATATTTTTTAGACTTAATAAACTCACAATTCCAAGTAAAGCAATTAACCACACTTTCCAATCAATTAATACTGTGAAACCCATTTGAATTGTTACGGCAAGCATTATTGCAACCGAAGCAATATTTACACTATCCAGAAATGCCGAGGCAATTTTTGATTTACGCAGTTTTGGAATAAGCGGATTAAGAATTAAAATAAAAATAAATGATGGAAGAAATATTCCAACGGTTGCCGCAACTGCCCCCATAATACCATCTATTTGAAATCCTATAAATGCTGCAGAAGAAAGTACGGGTCCAGGCGTAAACTGTCCTACAGCCACTGCATCCATTAATTGCTGCCTTGTAATCCAGCCTAAATTACGGACTAATTCGCTGTCCAAATATCCAAACAATACATATCCGCTGCCGAACAAAACAGAACCGATTTTTAGAAAAACTAAAAATAATGACGTGGTTGAAAATGACGCTAGAGTTGATTGAACCTGAAAAAGAATTAAAGGAAAAATTGATTTAACCGAATTTGATAATTTTCCAAACCATAATATGCCGGTAAGCCCTGCAATAAGAATAATTAAGATTACATTTGCACCAATCAACACTGCTGCAATTACAAAAAGTCCGATACAACCAAGCTGCCAGTTTTTAAGTGCTTTCTTTCCAAAATGAAATACCGCATCAAGTATTATTGCAATTACGGCAGGTTTAATACCGTATAAAAACGGCTCCACAGCCGGAAGAGAGCCGTATTGTTTATAGAACCATGCAAAAATAAGTGTAATAGCAACTGCGGGAAAAATAAAGCATATTCCCGCAATCCATAGCCCTAATTTACCTGCACGAATGTAACCGCAATGAATGGCCATTTCAGTTGAGTTTGGACCGGGAATTAAATTAGTGGCTCCAATTAAATCCAAAAAATGTTCCTGAGTCATCCATTTTCTTTTTTTAACAACTTCCTTTTCCATCATTGCAATGTGAGCGGCTGGACCGCCAAAAGAAATGGCACCAAGTTTTGCGAATAATTTGGCAACCTCAGCCAATCTATTTTTTTGTTCAGACATATTGTTATCCGTGATTAATCTAATTCCATACCAGGTGAGTTATATATTAATTATCTAGTTGTTTTGTACTGTTTAAAACCAACTTACCATCAAACCCCCTCTCTTTTTAGGAGTGGGAAGGAGCCTGTACTAAGCCATGCCCTGAGTCCGCTGTGAATGACCTGCCTATCGACTTTGTGTCTTTGTGGCGAAAAAGTAAAGCCACGAAGGCACCAAGACACAAATCAATTAATGGTCTTGTTCTTATGGCACTGATGCTATTTGAAAAAAAATCCTATCAACTTTTCCATATCTGCTATATTACCTTTGATTCCCGCTAATAATTATTTTTCATTATAAATGACCTCTACAAGAACGGTACCTACCTGTTGTAGACTTGCGCTACTGCAAAACTCCGGCAAATCATTTGTTGTATGCCAGGTTTTTGGAAATGGTTGTTGAATTAAATCTATAACCGGAATTGATTTCTTAAGGAAAGCAATATGATCGTCCATTACTCCGCCTGCTTGTTCATTAACAAATGCCTTTGCACCAACTGTAGCTGCAGCCTGCCATACTTTTTCCACGACATTCCCTGCTCTGTTAATTGAATAAGCTTCTTTTGGTATTCTCAATTCTTTATCTCCAACCATATCAAGCAGAATACCATATTCAGGATAATAGCCGGCATTATTTTTCACAAACATTTCGGAGCCAACACCAAAAGGATTTTGTGGAGATTTTATTTTACTTGAATCCGGCACTTCGCCAATATCCTCTAGATCAAAAAATACAATATCCACTCCAACTTTTGGTTTGGCTTCTGCAAACAGGCGCGCCATCTCCAATAATACAGCCACACCGGAAGCGCCGTCATTTGCGGCTGGTACAGGTTGCCTACGTTTGGATGTATCGGGATCATTATCAGCAAACGGCCGCGAATCCCAATGTGCGCATAAAAGAATTCTTTTTGAAACATTTTCCGAAAGATTAAACGAAGCGACAATATTTACTCCATTATAAATTTTTGACGAATCGTGCACGTCGTTGAAGTCGAATGTTTGCTCCGAGACCAGATCAGCGTACTTTTTTAATTGGGCAGTTAAATATTCTTTTGTTTTTAGATGTCCTTCCGTACCGGAAATTCTTGGTCCCAACTCAACCTGTTTAACTAAATCTATATATGCCCTGCTGCCATCGAATACCGGCTTAGGTGTTTTAAGAATTATAATAACTGCAATAATTACTGCAGCAATTGGAACAATCCATTTCCAATAATTTTTTAGCAGCGTAAGGACTTCCAGTAGGTTTTTTTTTGAGGAAGTTTTGACACCTCGGGAAATTGTTCCGGTATTCTTTTTTTTCAATTTTTTATTTGTCATATAAGCTTAATTTGATTTTAACATTATTAAAATACATGATTTAGTAAAAAGTTCTAAACTGAAAGATAATTTACATTTTCTTTATCAGTTTATATTTAGGTAGTAAAGTATATTTCGCATATAATTCTTTATAGCTATCGGAGCTGCCGGGTTTATAACCCTGCATTTCTACAATAGGATTTGATCTTAAATCACTATTTACCTTAAATGTATCCACAACCATTTTCTTTTCACCCGGTTTTAATTTCTGCATCGTGTACAATTCCAATAAAGAACATAGTGAATCCATTTGTAAACTATAACCGCCCCAATTGCATTCTTCTTTTGTAACATAATATTTAAATTCTATTGCGTACCTTATTTCATTGGAAGCGGCAGATACAACTTTATTATAAAATCCATCTTCAATAATCAGTCTTTGTCCATCACCCGGTGCGGCAGGATTGGTACAGGTAGATAATAAAAATACTTTTAACCCGAATTTGTCATTAGAGG
>PMDS01000053.1 GCA_003155655.1 Melioribacter sp. | reverse complement strand
ATGCCAAGCCCAATTCTTTGTTTAATTGAAACATAATTTAATTATTAGCTTACATCTCCATAATGAACTCGAACATATGCAAATATGCTTTGCTATGAAGTTTAAAAATCAATTGGTGTAAATACCGTTTTTGCGTAACGTGAGTTAATTATACATTTTATTAATCCTGTCTCTATCTTCTTTTTCTTTATCACCTTTGTAATAAATCTCTATAAATTCTATTTTGTCCTCAATAGTAAAATATGAGTAAATGATCCTGATGCCGGATTGAACCCCTTTGCCTTTAAGGGACTTGCAGGCTCCCGGGTTTGGTTATTCCCAGATCATTTATATGTTCGACCGCACCGTTGTCTATTCCAAATTTATGAAATAATTTTAACTGAACATTGATGAAGGTTTCCAGGTCTTCAGCAAGTGTCCGGAATCTTTTTAAAAGTTTTTTCTTGTCTTTTTCAAATTCAGGCAGGTATGTAATATATTTGAATAATTTACTCACTCTTTTATTACTCTGCCTGGTCGGAATAATTCCTTACAGAATATGGGGGAGTGCGGTAAAAAACGGATTCGTAAGGAATTACTTTTCCCTCGTTAGTTGTTAGCCACGGAACATCGTGATGGGAATAATCGCTAATCTGGGCGGCATTCATATCAGATAGTTTATTTAATACTTCATCTATTAATTCTTTTTCCCTGCCGGTGATAATTGAGAGATCCGGTTCACGCAGCGGAAGATATTTTGTTTGAGGGTGGCTAAAATATTTATCTTTAACGCGGATTAGTTCTCCGTCATTTTCCATTTTCTCGACTATCTTAACAAACTCTTTAGGAGTAGGACCAAAATGATTTTTAATATAAGTAGCGCCTATCAACTGCTCTTCATATCTTTCATAATAATCAAAGTCAATGTAGAAAAGCAGCTTATAGAGAACAGTTTCACCGATATTCGGTTTAGCGCCGATTTTATTAAGAATATAAAGAAGAACTTCCGTGAATTTCTTCAGATTTTTTTGTGGGACAGAAATTCGGATAGGTTTTTCCACACTGGAATCCGGATCTTCTTCAGTTAAAATTACTTCATTGTTTAGACCGGGATTTATTAGTTCGTTTGGGGAAATGTTGAAATAATTGGAAAGCTTAAGAATTTCTTCCGGCGTTAGGTTTCTTTCCCCCTTTTCAAATTGTGTAACAGCCGGGCGGGAGATACCAAGATAATCAGCAAGCTTCTGTTGACTAATTTTTTTTGATGCCCTGAATTGATTTATTCTTTGACCTATTTGCTTATTCAAGCTGGACATTATTTACGCCTTTATTTTTATTTCTGTTAAAATAAGAAATGTTAGAATATATATCAAGTATATGTATGATAATCTTACCAAAGACTTGAAGGTGATTTTATTCGTTTGTCGTAGAAATAGTTAATGAATCGGTTTTGCCGGTTTGTTTTACAGGGAAAAATATATAAAGCCTGACTAGCGTTTGTAGCTACACCAATAGACACAATGTTGTCAGGTTAACAAAAATAACTCATCCCCTTCTCTTTGTAAGAGAAGGGGAAACAGGGGTTGAGTTCATAAGAATAATATACAATGTAGCTAACCTGATAGCATTGCCAATAGATGGGCGCTTGATAATGGGAAAAAACTAATTTATCATTGTGTATAAAATGGAATTTAAAATAAATGTATTTAACAAAACATGATTATCCGGAAAGTTCACGCTGGGCTTTGGATGGAAAACTGCTGCCTGTAAGTTTTAACTTGAAACTGCTTCTTGAACTGCCGCTCGATTCCATTCCAAATTTTTTAAAATCCATGCCGGCTGGAGAAAATGCCAATGACAAACTATTGGCGCCAATTGAATCCTACCAGGAAGTTTGGGCATGCGGAGTAACTTACGCCCGGAGCCGGGATGCGCGTGAAGTTGAAACTGCCGTAAAAGATATTTATCAAAAAGTTTATGAAGCCGAGCGCCCTGAATTATTTTTTAAAGCAATTGGCTGGCGGACGGTCGGTCACAAAGCTTCAATCCGGATCCGCAAAGACTCCAAATGGAATGTGCCTGAACCTGAAATGACCATGGTTGTTAACCGCTTTGGTGAGATTGCCGGGTACTGTGTTGGTAATGATGTTTCATCAAGGGATATAGAAGGAGAGAACCCGCTGTATCTTCCCCAGGCTAAATGTTATAACGGCTCCTGCGCTATAGGTCCGGGTATCCTCATCAGTAACGCGGATGATCTTAGAGATATTCCCATCGTCCTCGAGATTATCAGGGGCAACAAAAAAATATTTGAAGGAAATACACGGACGTCCCAATTGAAACGTTCTTTGGAGGAACTGGTAAATTTTCTTTTTAGAGAATTAATATTTCCCAACGGTGTTTTTGTAATGACAGGCACGGGAATAGTACCGCCGGGCACTTTCACACTGCACAAAGGCGATCTTGTACGTATTAAAATAGATACAATCACACTTGAAAATATTGTTGGTTAACATTTTCCCCCTCCTTATTTCAAGCATGTCCCGACGCTCTATGTCGGGGCATGTCCCGACACTCTATGTCGGGGTCTGTCCTGTGTTTTTTACGGGGGAGAGAGAGTAGAGGGCAATGTTGTCAGGTTAATAATATTATAACTCCGCCGTTCAGAGNNCCGCCGTTCAGAGGCTGTGTGAAAAATAAAATTGCAAAGGAGAACATAATAACTCCGCCGTTTATTGTCTTGAAAGTACATGGTTAACGATATAACCCCACCGTTTACGGTGGGGGTTGAGGACAACAAAAAGGAATAGGGCTTTAGCCCAATTAAAATAAGAGATAAAAAATGGCGTACGTAAGAATATGGGTTCATATCGTATTTAGTACAAAAAATAGGGAACCTCTTTTACTAAATGAAACTAAAGATAAAGTTATTCAGCATATTATTGAAAATGCCGGAACTAAAGAAATCTTTATTGATTGTATTAATGGTCATAAGGAACATTTGCATTGTTTGATATCCTTAGGAGTCGAACAAAACATTTCCCAAATGGTAAACTTGATTAAAGGGGAATCATCTTTTTGGATAAATAAAAATAAAATTACAAAAATTAAATTTGGATGGGCAGATGAGTATTTTGCAGTATCGGTAAGTGAATCGCAGATTGAAGTAGTTAGAAATTATATAAAAAATCAAGAAGTTCATCATAGAGAAAAAAGTTTCGTTGAAGAGTACGATGAGTTTATTGAAAAGTATGGATTTAAAAAGTTGGGCTTGGCATAGCCATCCCTTCGGGAAAAGCCCTTTTCTTTTTTTTCTCCATTGTCCCCACCGTAAACGGTGGGGTTATGAAATTATATTGTTAACCACGTCCTTTCGGGACAGTGAAGAGCGAAGTTATTATAGTTGCATAACGGATTCTTTATTGCATAGAAATAAAAACAACATCATAAATGGACTTAATAACAGAGTTACAAAAATTTTAAGGAGTTATAATGGTGCTTCAAGAAGTATTAGTTGCAGGTAAGTGGCGGAATTCGAAAAATCCGGTAGGAACATTTAACACAATTAATCCCGCAGCAAAAACAGAATTGCCGGAAAGTTATCCTGTATCATCATTGGAAGAAGTTCTTGAAGTAATTGAAGCCGGGAAAAAAGCCGCTGATATTATGCGTTCAATTTCTCCCGGTAAGATTGCTGATTTTTTAGATAAGTTCGCTGAAAATATCGAAGCCCGCACTGAAGAACTTGTGAAACTTGCAAATATTGAAACAGCATTGCCTAAAGAGCCCCGGTTACGGTCAAGCGAATTGCCCCGGACTATAGATCAATTACATCAGGCTGCTTCTGCCGCAAGGGAAAGATCATGGTGTCATGCTGTAATTGATACGAAATCTAATATTCATTCAATGTATGGAGCGCTTGGCGGACCGGTAGTTGTTTTTGGACCAAACAATTTTCCATTTGCTTTTAACAGCGTAGCAGGCGGTGATTTTGCTGCCGCAATTGCTGCGGGCAATCCCGTGATTGCTAAAGCAAATCCGGGTCATGCAGGCACAACAAAAATATTAGCTGAAGCTGCGCTTGAGGCAGTTATTTCTTCGGGACTCCCGGAATCAACCGTTCAGCTAATTTATAGAACTAAACCGGATGTTGGCCTGCAGTTGGTTTCTCATCCGTTTATTGGCGCTACAGGTTTTACAGGCGGAAGAGCAGGCGGACTCAAATTAAAAGAAGCGGCTGATAAAGCAGGTAAGCCAATTTATCTTGAAATGTCGAGTGTTAATCCAATATTTATTTTGCCGGGTGCGTTAAACGAAAGATTGGATGCAATTGCCGCCGAACTTTATGGTTCATGTTCGCTTGGCGCGGGTCAGTTCTGTACAAATCCGGGATTGTTGATAATAGAAAAAAATACCGGTGGTGAAAATTTTATTCATACTTTAGCAAAATTATTTGGAGAAAATAAACCGGGTACGTTGCTTTCTTCTTCCGGTCCTAAAAATATTGCAGACGCTATAGAAGTATTAACCAAAGCCGGCGCTGAAGTTGTAGTTGGTGGTAAAGAAGCTGAAGGTTCAGGTTATGCTTTCTCGAATACTCTTCTCAAAGTACCTGGCGAAGTGTTTATTAAAAATCCGGCTTTATTACAGACCGAAGCCTTCGGCACTGTCAGTTTAATAATCACTGCAAAAAATGTTGACCAGATGGTAGAAATAGCAAAGCATTTTGAAGGAAATTTAACGGGATGTATTTATAGTCATACCGGAGGTAAAGATGATCCGGCTTACGGTAAAATTGAGCCGGTATTAAGAGCAAAAGTTGGAAGATTATTAAATGATAAAACTCCAACCGGTGTTGCTGTAGTGTCGTCTATGAATCACGGCGGTCCTTATCCCGCTACAGGTCATCCCGGTTTTACAGCTGTTGGTATACCTGCTTCAATGATGCGGTTTGCCGCGCTTCATTGTTATGATAATGTTCGTCCGCATCGTCTTCCTGAAGAGCTCCGCGCTAAAAATCCTACGGGTAAAATGTGGAGATTAATAGACGGAGAATGGACTCAAAAAAATATATAATTCATTAAAAAAGTTTTTCAAATGACAAATAAAAATATTCCATCTCTTGAAGAAATACTTGGCAGCGAAAAATATATTAACACAATGCGGACTTCAGGAAAGGGACCTGCCGGCAAACTTCCGCTGACTGAAGAAATGCTTTTAAATGAACCAAGCGGCAATCTCTTTGGTCTCACTCAGAATGCGGCAATGGGATGGGCGCCGGAACATACAAATCTAGATCAATATCTTATCGTTAGCACACAGGGCGGTTTACGTGCAGAGGATGGAACTCCAATAGCGCTTGGATATCATACCGGGCATTGGGAAATTGGACTGCTTGTGAAGCAGGCGGCTGCAACATTAAAAGAACAGGGAGTACTTCCTTTTGCAGCCTACTGCAGCGACCCGTGCGACGGCAGGACCCAGGGAACGGATGGAATGTATGACAGTCTTCCATATAGAAATGATGCGGCAATAGTAATGCGCAGATTGATTCGTTCCTTGCCGCAACGAAAAGGTGTTATTGGAATTGCAACTTGCGACAAAGGTTTGCCCGCAATGATGCTTGCTTTAGCAGGCTGCGGAGACCTGCCCGGAATTATTGTACCCGGGGGAGTAACTCTTCCGGCTCAGGATGCGGAAGATACTGCAAAAATTCAATCGATAGGAGCGAGGTTTGCACATCATCTTATAGATAAAGATTATGCAGCAGAAATGGGATGCCGTGCCTGCGGTTCGTCAGGCGGAGGCTGTCAATTCTTGGGAACAGCGGCAACTTCACAAGTTGTGGCAGAAGCTTTCGGAATTGCACTGCCGCATAGCGCGCTTAGTCCATCCGGTGAAGAAGTTTGGTTCGATATTGCACACCGTTCTGCTTTGGCTTTGCTGAATTTATCCGTAAAAGATATTCCTCTAAATAAAATATTGACTCAGCATGCTTTGGAGAATGCAATGCTTGTTTACGCCGCATTCGGAGGCTCTACAAATTTACTTTTACACATTCCCGCAATTGCGTACGCCGCAGGATTGAAAATGCCAACCATAGATGACTGGACCCGCATAAATAAATTAGTTCCGCGTCTTGTTGATGCACTGCCGAACGGACCTAATAATTTTCCAACAGTAAATGTCTATTCCGCGGGAGGTGTGCCGGAAGTTATGCTGCATTTAAGAGAAATGGGTTTATTGAATACTGAAGTTGTAACTGCAACAGGTGTTACACTGGAAGAAAATTTAAACTGGTGGAAAGAATCGAAGAGACGTAAAACCATTCAGGAACGGTTGCTGAAAATTGATAAAATAAATTATAAAGATGTTATAATGGATGCCGGCTCGGCAGGAAAATCAGGTTTGACTAGTACTGTTATCTTTCCGCGTGGGAATATATCTCCGCAAGGTGCAGTAATAAAAGCAACTTCAATAGATCCCGGATTGATTAATGAGAATCAAATTTACAAACACTCGGCTAAAGTGAAAGTATTTGTTTCTGAAAGAGATGCAATAAAGGCTATTAAAGGCAAGAGTGGTAATCCCATTAAAGCAGGCGATATTATTGTTCTTATTGGATGCGGGCCTATCGGTACCGGTATGGAAGAAACTTACCAATTAACTTCCGCTTTAAAATATATTCCGTGGGGTAAGCATGTACCCGTTATAACAGATGCGCGTTTTTCGGGAGTTTCAACCGGGGCATGTATCGGGCACATAGGACCCGAAGCGCTTGCGGGCGGACCTATCGGTAAACTTCGTGACGGTGATGTAGTGGAAATAATAATCAACAGAAAAGAATTAACCGGCAGCATAAATTTTATAGGCGAAGGAGACATATTATATCCGGAAGAAAAAGCTTTGCAGGTATTGAACAAAAGAAAACTTCACCCGGATTTACAATCTAATGAAAAACTTCCCGCCGATACGAGATTGTGGGCTGCATTACAAAATGCAAGCGGGGGAACCTGGTCTGGCTGTATTTATGATGTTGATAAGATCATCGAAATTATAAATGCCGGCTCAGTTGTGAAATCCTCTGCTACTTAATTTTAATTTTCGCCGCCCAGTCTCTCGAAGAAATATTTTTCCCTTCAGGAAAATCCGGCAATGAAAGCGCACCTTTATCATCCGCTCTAATAATAACTTTATTTTTCCATTTGCCGCTGATCGTATCGAACCATTGAAAAATATATTCGGCACCGGGTTTGAAATTATTTAATACGGGCAGCACCGATTGATTTTCAAAATAGAGCAGTGCAAAATCATTTCCCTGTGTGCGCATCATGTACGACCAACCATCCAAACCCATTGGAGGACTACCCGGAGCTTTATTTGGAATAACATCTTTACGCGCGGGTTGCAGATCCTGAAAATGATTCCCATCCGAAAGGACGAAAGCATTTAAATGCTTCATATAAGTTGCCGATTCATATTTAAACGCATCCCAAATATGAGGACGGGCACCAGCCGGTTCGCCTGTAGTTGTAATATCATAAGCGGCAGTTCCGTGTACATGCCCGGATAATCCGCCTGATAAAACTGAGCCGTACATTTGTGCCCGGGAAAAATAATTATCACGCGTTGAATTTACCGGCGGACGTTCGCCGTTAGGATTGTTGATCTCATGATTCCAACCCGTGTAATACGGTTCAAAATTAATTACCGGATACGGCGGATCGAGTTTGAAAATAATTTCGAGTGAATCTGCAACCCTGTGGTCCCTCGGTTTGTTGCCTACACTATGCATTGTTAACCACGGACAATTTTCACCATGACCAAATACACAGTAAGTCGAACTACTAATAAGCGTTGATACCGGCTGACCAAACGGCATCGGTCCGTATTTCTTTAAATGATATATCAAAGCTTCATTAAATTCTTTAGCCGTAAGACTGTATTCTTTCGGGATCCAATCCAGGTGAATTTTACTGTAAATAAAATTGTATGCGCCGTATCTTGAACTCAAATACTGCACGAACCTCGAATATGATTCATTGAAATCAAAATATGCTTTCCACGCGGGACACATATCACGCCGGACAGTTTCAAGCAGCGGCACAAATCCTGCATCGGATAGGTACTGCATTTTTTTGTCAAGACTTTTAAAATACTCAGGATTAATCTTATCAAAGTTGGCTACACCGGGGTGTTCTTTCGACATTTCAAAAGGTTTATTCCCGTATTCATCGAGCATATTTTTAGAAGTCATTTTACCGTCTGCGGTAAGATAGCCGAATTTTTCCCAGGCATTTCTCGGATAAATTCCATTTGAATCAACGTAAGTGCTCGCCCGGAAATCAGATTCCCAATTTGGAAAACAAGCAATCATACTAACTGAATTAAATCCTTGCATTTTTCTATAAGTTACTGCATCTTCAAACCCCATTCCCGGTCCCGGTACATAGCTATCCGAAGTTATTGCATTTCTAAATGGAAGCCGCCAGGTAGCACCTGCCAGCCAGGTATCGCCAATCATGAAAAAAGGAGTGCCGTCGGCATATTGAAGCGCGTGCCCGTTTGGTGTCGCCCGTATAAAACCATGCCTGTTTGGATTTCCTTTCTTCTCTTTATCAGTCCATTCAACAGCTGTAAACGCACCGGTTTTATTATTGAGTCCTTTGTCATCCGGTTGATTTGAGCCGCTTATCCATTGCCATTCACCCGGTTTGGTAGCCGTAACCCGTATAATAAAATTATTTTCTCCATCCCAAAATCCGTAAACCCGTTTTGAAAAATCCGGTCCCTTTAATTCAACCCAGCATATAACTTCGGTATAATAATTATTATAAATATTTTCGGAGGATAATTTTATTTCTTTCATTTCCCAAACGTGTATTTTCGACCGGTCTCCGGCTTTAATACAATTAATTGAGATGGTAATAATTAGAAAAAGTAAATAAACCGGTTGGAATTTTGAAAATATCATCTTCATATAATACTCCGATTTTTATTAGAAACTAAAAAACACAATTCCGTTCATCCACACAATTTCCGGATACTGATTTCAAAATATGATTAAGCATTTTATTCAATAAATCATGTTACGCATAATTTAATTCATAACCATGTCCTTCAGGACGTGGAGTGTAACCAAGTAAAAAAATCTGGGCTTTAGCCCAAATAAAATAGATGAAGATTTAAGCTAATAACGAAATTATGTTTCTATTAAACAAAGAGTTGGGCTAAAGCCCTTTTCTTTTTTTGTAGTCTTTTTTCTCTACCGTAAACGGTGGAGTTATGAAGTATTAAAATCAATTGGCGTAAATACCGTTTTTGCGTAACGTGAGTTAATAATATTAAAATGAATTATTTCATTTTAATTTCAATAAACATACAAATCTCCGTAGTGTTAGTTACGCTTTCGGTCAAGTTCTGAATCATAACAGAGTTTTTATTTTTTCAAAGCCTTTTCAACCGTTCCGGTCTTTTGCTAAATCTGTCTCACGGAATTTGACGGGAGTATGGTTCTATATAGAATTTATCCATTTTTTCCCGGGAGATTTGTCCTACTTTTAATAGCTACAAATGCTAAAACAGATGAAAGTAAAAGGGAACCTGCCATAAAAACATATGATGCACCAAATCCATTTGTAATACCGCTTAAATAGCCGGTAATATAAGAACCTACAAATGACCCCAACGCACCAAAACTATTGATCAGGGCAATAGCGCCGGGAGCAACATTCTTGGGTAAAACTTCTATTTGCATGGCAATGAATGGTCCATACGGAACATACATTGCCGCACCTGCTACAATGAGTAATACAAATGATAACCAGAAATTGCTTGCGCCGGCTAAGTAAGAACCATAGAAAGCAAATGCTCCTATCAAAAGAAATGGCCATATAAATGCTTTTCTGTTCAGTGTTTTATCTGAAAAATAAGATGCTGTGAACATTCCAATTATTGCAAGTAAGTATGGTATTGTAGTAAGCCATCCTGTCATAACGATACTCATATCAGGAGCCGACTTGATTATTGAAGGCAGCCACATTACAAAACCGTACACTCCAATACTCCAGAATGCATATAGAAAGCATAACTGAATAACTACCATAGACTTTAATGCTTCCGCATAATTCTTTACAGGTTTAATATCATTTTGTTCAAGCAAAAGCTGATCTTCAAAATTATTTTTTTCCTGTTCAGTCATCCATTTAGCATTTTTAGGTTTATCATCAACCATGCGCCACCAGAAAAATGCCCAGACTATTGCGGGTAAACCTTCAAAGATAAACATTCCCCGCCAGCCGACTGATTTAACTAAATAACCGGATAAAACCGACATCCAGATAATTGTCGCGGGATTGCCCAGGGTTAAAAAGCTATTAGCTTTAGACCGTTCTGATCTTAAAAACCATCTGCTTAATAAGATAATCATAGCTGGCCAAATTGCACTCTCCACTACACCAAGTAAAAATCTTATTACATATAAAAAATAAATATTGCTTACAAAGCCAGTGCAGGAAGCCAACGCTCCCCACATAAATAAAGACCAAAATATTAGTTTCTTTGTGCTTTTATTGGCAGCATACAACGTACCCGGAATTTGAAAGAAAAAATAACCAAGGAAAAAAAGTGACGCCAGCAATGATGAGATTCCTGATGTTATGTTAAGATCTTTAGCCATTCCGCCTGCGGCTGCAAATCCGAAATTAGCACGGTCTAAATAGGCAAGACTGTATGTGATAAAAACTATCGGGACTATCCGGTACCAGCGTCTTCTGGCTAATGTCTTATCCATAATAAAGTAACTTTAATTTGTTTATAAGATAACTATTTTATGAATAATAATTTTGTTGCCTGTTAATTTTAAGTAAACACTCTTTTGAGAATATAAATGGCGGCATTACAGGGCACCAAAGCAGAAGTGGTTCAAATAAAAAACTCTTATGGAAAATTGTTTTTTTGCAAATAGCTGCTATTGCTACAAATGCATATCAGCATCCGCAACGTTTTGGAATTCCATACTGGATAATGCTGGCTCGTACTATCCCGGCGGTTATTCCGGGAACATTAACGGGAGTGTGGATATATCACTAACTTTCGGAAGTCAATTTTAAAAGGGTAGTCTTTATCCTGCTTATGCATGTCGGAATAACACTTGTAATAAAAGGGTGGAGTGGGGTGTAGCATTTGAATATCACTAAATTCTTCCTGGTAGCACTAAGCGTTGCAATACTTTAATATTTGTAGAATAAAAACCAATTTATCTTTGGTAATACACCATCGCATATATGGAATACATATACAATTTTTATTCCTGTATGTATTTCGCCTCTGTGACATATAATTACAAAAAATTACATCTTTGTTATATTATAAACTTCATATACCTGTAAATTTGCGGCAATTTAATATTCAATAGATTGTAATTAAAAAGGTAAAAACAATGAAAATCATAAGATACTATCTGGCAGCAGCAGTTGTGTGTTTATTACCATATTTAACTCAAGGGCAGGACATGTTAAAACACAATCAATATGTGCTCAAGGATGTTTTTAAAAAGCAATTTTATATCGGCGCGTCAATAAGTTATGACCAGATTTCAGGCAGCGACACTAATGTTATATCCGTTATAAAATCACAATTCAATTCCATTACACCTGAGAACTGCTTGAAATGGGAGGTCGTTCATCCACAGCCAAACGTTTATAACTTTGAACAAGCCGACAGGTATGTTGAGTTTGGAGAAAAGAATAAAATGTTTATTCTAGGGCATATTCTTATTGATAGGGTACAGACTCCGGATTGGGTATTTAAAGATTCAGCCGGCAATAAAGTAGACCGTACCACTTTACTTAAGCGTATGCAGGAACATATTTTTTCAGTGGTTAGTAGATACAAAGGACGAATAAATGCCTGGCAGGTTGTTAATGAAGCCATTGGAAGAGACGGCAAATTTCGAAATTGCAAATGGCTCGATATTATTGGAGAAGATTATGTAGAGAAGGCGTTTGAATACGCGCATGAGGCTGATCCGAATGTTGAACTCTATTATAATGGGCATGATATGCTTACAAATGAAGCAACCGAAAGTATTGTTCGGCTGGTTAAAAATATAAAAGAAAAGTCGGGACGTATTGACGGGATCGGAGTGCAGGCACACTGGGCGCTTGAAACCCCATCCCTTCAAGAAGTAGAAAACGGCCTTGTCAATCTTTCTAAGTCTGGCTATAAGGTAATGATTACTGAAATGGATATTACTGTTCTGCCTGACAAGGGAAGTAATATGGAGCTTAATCCTTACCCGGATAAACTGTCTGATGAGATACAGCAAAAACTTGCCAAACGTTACGGAGAATTATTTTCAATTTTTTGTAAGCATGCTGTTATAATTAAAAGAGTAAATTTCTGGGGAGTTCACGACGGGCAATCATGGTTGAACGATTGGCCAATTAAGGGACGTACAAATTATCCTTTGCTGTTTGACCGGAATTTAAATCCCAAACCGGCCTTTTATTCTGTTGTAAAAACTGCAGGTTATTAAAATGTAAGAGATTATTCAATTTGAAAAATTTACGGAAAACTTATCATTAGTAAAAAAAATTACTCAGGAAAAATTGCCATGAAAAAAATAATGATTGCATCAATAATTTTTGCGTTAGTAATTCAATTTTCAACGTATGCGCAAAAAGAGATTAAACTAAGTAAAAAATGGGAAATTGATAGTGTCTTTATGACGCCGGAATCTGCCGTTTACGATAGTATTCGAAACTGCTTATATGTAAGCAATTTCAATGATAAAGGAGGATTTAGAAGAAATAGCGATACCTTATTTGATGAATGTATTTCAAAGGTTGATTTGAATGGTAAGGTTATTGATTTCAGATGGGTTAATAATTTACTTGGACCAACTGGAATTACAATTTTTAATGACAAACTATATGTTCTTGAAAGAGGGTACCTGACTTTAATTGACATTGAAAGACATGCAATTGAAAAAAGAATACCGATAAAAAACTCCGGATTTCTCAATGACATTGTAATCGATAAAAATGGAGATATATATATTTCAGACTCTCAAAAAAGTAGTATTCTTAAATTTGAGAATAACGAATGTAAAGTATGGTGGCAGGATACTACTTTATGTGTAGGATCAAATGGCCTTTATATTTACGACAATAAATTAATAGTTGGAAATCAAAAAAATAATTTGATTTCAGTATCCATACCGGGAAAAGAAATTAAGGTAATAGCTTCAAATATTTTAGAAGGGATTGACGGATTAAATAGGTTCAAAGATAATTTCATTGTTTCCTGGAGGAGTAAAATAGCATTAGTCGATGATAAAGGTTTTTCAAATGTTTTATTAGATACAAAAAACAACAAGGAATTTTTAGCTGATTTTGAGTTTATTAAAAAGAAGCGAATGATTGTTGTGCCTACATTAACTACAAATAAATTGGTTACATATGAGATTGTTGACGAAAAATAAAAAAATGTGAAGGACTAAAATGAAAATAATATTTTTTTTATTACTACTTGGATTTAGCAGGTTTATTTATTCACAAGAATCCCCTGTTTTAAAAGGAGATTATTTCGGGCAAACTCCTCCGGGTGATTCAGCAGTCATTTTTGCACCTGGGATTATTTCACTGACAGACCGCTTAGAAGGTAATATCACTTTTTCTCCAGATGGCAACGAATGTTTCTTTACGGTACATGGTCTCAAGTATTCCACTTATAAAATTTATCACACGAAGCGAGAAAACAACATCTGGACGCCTCAAGTGGAAGCTCCATTTTTTGTAGGTCAAAAGAACTCCAATCCTTTTTTCTCAACGGATGGAAACACGCTATACTTTGACTCACAAATAAATAGTGCGACTAGTAAAAGGGATATCTTTATGGTACAGCGCACATCACAAGGATGGAGCAATCCACAGTTACTCCCTTCTCCAATTAACTCAGTCTATCACGACGCTGCTTACTCGGAAACGTCTGACGGTATTGGTTATTTCACATCTGATCGCCCTGGTGGCCAGGGATACGATATATGGTGCACTCACAAAACAAATGGACAGCCGATACAGGTGGAGAACCTTGGTACCAAAGTAAACTCGCCTTCCTTTGACTATTCTTCATGTGTTGCCCCCGATGGATCTTTTCTCATCTTTACCTCAACACGCTCAGGAGCGCCGGACCTTTATGTGACATTTTCCAATGGAAATGGGGGCTGGACTGTTCCAGTCAACATGAAAATAATTAACACAGATGCTGAGGAATCCGACCCGTCTCTTTCCCCTGATGGACGATATCTGTTTTTTACCCGTGGTCATGGTGGAGTTGAGCCACAGGATATTTACTGGGTTAGTACGGGAATCATCGGGAAGCTAAAAGCAGAAGCCCTTAAAGAACTGCGTCTTAAACAATGAAATAAAAAACGGAATCAAATTTAAATGAAAAAGATTCACTTAATATTTGTAATTGCCGTGGGATTATGTTTTCAGTATGGAAATGCTCAAAGTATAAAAACTCTAAGCGGTAAAGAAATTAGTTCTGCGGCAGTAGATAAGTTTTTAAAAACCCTGATGGATTCAATGAATATCAAGGGCATATCTATTGCAATTATTAACAATTCAAAGATTGTATATCATCGTTCGTTGGGTGTAGCTGATATTAATTCTTTAGATACTGTAAATAACCAAACCTTGTTCCAGGCAGCTTCTATATCTAAACCAATGTTCGCATATTTTGTAATGAGAATGGTCGACAAAGGATTGTTAAATTTAGATACTCCTTTATACAAGTACTTACCTTACCATGATATTGAAGATGATCCACGCTATAAACTAATTACTGCGAGAATGGTACTTTGCCATACAACTGGTTTTCCAAATTGGAGACCGGACTATATGGGGAAATTAGATATTAAATTTACACCGGGGACTAAATTTTCATATTCCGGTGAGGGTTATATGTATTTAGCAAAGGTTATCGCTCATTTAACAAATAGGAATTTATCAAATCTTGACAGTGTATTTCAGCAGGAAGTTGCCAAGCCGTTAAGTCTAAAACATGTATATTTTGGCATGAATGATTATGTAGCAAAACACTTGGCTAAGGGATATGATGGCGATAAATTGGTTTATGACAAGAACTTTGATATAATAAATTTTAATTCAGCAGGAGGTTTATATGCTGAAGCCGTAAGTTATGCAAATTTTCTTATTGCAATAATTGAAGAAAAAGGATTGGTGAAAGAGGGCTTCAAGGAAATGTTAAAAGCACAAGTTCAAGTTCCTGATGATAATAATTTAAGAAAGTACTCTGGTGTTACCGAATTTAGTCTTGGGTTTGAAAGAAAACCGTCAAACTATGGAATGAACTTTGCGCATGGAGGTAATAACTGGGGTTTTTCATCATTCTTTACAATTAATAAAGAGAAAAAATTTGGCTATGTGTTTTTTATAAACAGTAATTCATGCCACAATCCAGGATGCCCGGAACTGTGGAAAAAACTGGAGACTTTTTTAACAAATGGGAAGTAAATGATGGAATTAAGTTATAACAGATAACTATTAAAAAGGACAATGATGAAAAAATTAATCTTAACAAAATTGATCTTAATATTTTTTATTGGAACTGCACTTCAAGCACAAGTCAATACAAAAGCTAATCTCAGTTTTCAGGAAAAAGTCCCTGCATGAATGGTTGAAAATCATTTGTCGGCTTCTGGTTCAGTGGTTGGCGCCGTAGGAGGTGCTATTGGCGGTTTCACAGCATTTCCCGGATTGGCTGTTGTTATGTGGACAGGGCTTCGTAACGTTACAAGGGTGGAGAAGAATCTAGCAATAAAAAATTACTAAAATTCTTCTGGGTAAAACTACTGGAACCGAATATATAGTAGAAATAGTTTTTGTGATAATTTCTTTTTTATTAGCAGGCAGTTAATAGTTAGTACATTCCAAAATCAAAAAAATTATTGTAAAAACATCTATCGTTTTAAATCATTACCTTAGTAGTTGATGTTTGACTATCCACACAGGTTCAATCTTTCATAACAGAATTCCACCATTTGTAAAAGCCAAGTTAAACATACCAGCCAATATCTCGATAATTAAAGTGATGTTATCGTCTTAGTTTTTCTGATAATACCTTCTTTATTCACAGAAAGATTTCCAGACAAGTTCAAAATTATTTTTTCAAACGCCGGAACAATTAGCGGTTAAATTATCATTTTAAAACATGAATCTTTGAATATGAAAACATCCGTATTAAGAAAAAATATAAGAATTACTCCTGATCCCAGCAGGGTAATTACCCGCTTTCTTGATATTAGTGATGAAAGAAAAACAGATGTAATCAGAAAAGTATTGGCTATGTCTGAAGACGAGGTAAACATTTCATTAAGCCAATTGTTGAAAGGTTATTCCAAACGTCATAGAAATATTTCAATGATATTCGAAACGCATTTTAACAAATTAGATCATGTATTAAAATATTTGGGAATAGCATCAGAGAATATTAATCAATCCCGTAAAGTACTTATTGGTTCATATTTCACTATGGAATATTCAATTGAATCGGCGGCGTTTTTTAATCCGTCCCTTGTTGAAGATCCTGATCAGTCGGGATTAGGGCCGGATGAGCAAAGAGTAATTTTTAGTTTCAGGGCAACCGGAGAAGGACATATTTCGTCAATCGTTTTTCGCTCAGCTATTATTGATAAAAATAATAATCTGATTATTGAGCCTGTTGGTAAAATGCTTGCAGAAGCTGCGCGGATTAAAAAAAATATTTATGATAAAGAATCATTTATAAAGAAGCTGGTTGAGATGGGTAATTTTAATAATAATATTTTTTCAGTTTTAGTATTAGAAAAATTGGATGACAGCTTTACTTATGGTGAATTGAAAAGAGCAGTAGAAGAAACAAAAAATACACATCAACTTTCGGAAGATAAGGATTTAATCATTAATCAAATGATGTGGCTGGCTAAATCTCACTACGAACTTGAATTTTCACTTGACTCTGCAATTTCCGAGAGAGTTATTTTCCCTATCTCCGAAACTGAAAAAAAAGGTATTGAAGATGCACGTTTTGTTAAATTCACGGACGATAACGGTCAAGTGACTTACTATGCCACTTATACTGCTTATGACGGCATTACTATATTACCAAAATTACTTGAGACTAAGGATTTCTATTATTTCAAAGCATTACCAATTCATGGTGAAATTGCCCAGAATAAAGGAATGGCATTGTTTCCAAGAAAAATCAATGGTAAATATGCCATGATGTGCAGAATAGACGGAGTAAATAATTATATCGCTTATTCAGATACTATTAACATCTGGCGCCAAGCCAAACTCATTCAGGAACCAAAATATCCCTGGGAACTTGTTCAAGTAGGAAATTGCGGCTCACCTATCGAAACTGAAGAAGGGTGGCTGATAATTACTCACGGGGTTGGACCCATGAGGGAATATGTATTAGGAGCATCATTATATGAACTTGATAATCCTGAAAAAGAAATCGGCAGACTAAAGACACCATTATTGACACCTAATTCTGAAGAAAGGGAAGGATATGTGCCCAATGTTGTTTACTCTTGTGGTTCCATTATACACAATGGTCAATTGATTATCCCTTATGCTATGTCGGATTATGCATCTACTTGCGCAGCTATTAATTTAAATGAACTTTTGAATGAACTTAAAAACTCAAAGTAGATTCCTGCTGCAGTTTATATTGTTTCCATTTTTTTAAAAATCCTATTATAAACCTCAGATATCCTTCAATCATTAAACAAATAGTAATATTATCTCCACTCGCATAAAAGATGTAATACTTTTTTCATCCCTTTGGACTATAGAATATATGTTCTATTTATTACATCTTAACAAATACTTGGCTAAGAATTCTATAACAGAAAGGAAAATCCGTTTAAAATATTTTCTCATTGTTTATGATAGTTAGGTATTATGGGAAAGATCAATAAACAAAAAGTAAAATCAGCTTATAATCCGCCCATCTCAAAAATCAAATTGAAATCCGTAGATGAAGTGACTAAATTCCCTGAGAATGAAAAGTTTGTTCAAATCGGCAAAGAGCTTGCTATTGAAAAAGAAGAGAAGAAAGAACGTGCTGCAGAATTAATCATTGCNNAAAACAGAGAAAAAGAAAAACGGGCGGATGAGTTATTCCTTGCTAATAAAGAACTTGCCTTTCAAAACGAAGAGAAAGAAAAACGAGCTGCTGAACTAATCATTGCTAACAAAGAACTATTGTTTCAAAACAGTGAAAAAGAAAAACGTGCTTCAGAATTAATCATTGCTAACAAAGAACTAATTTTTCAAAACANNACGAAGAGAAAGAAAAACGTGCTGAAGAATTCAAACAGCTAAATGAAGAACTTGAAGAGCGTGTTAAAGAACGAACTGAAGCTTTGCAAAAGAGTGAAGAACAATTCAGATTGATGGTCGAGAGTGTCCAGGATTACGCAATAATTATGTTGGATTCTGAAGGATATGTAAGAAATTGGAATATAGGTGCTGAGCGTTTTAAAGGGTATAAGGCAGATGAAATAATCGGACAGCATTTCAAAAAGTTTTATACCGATGAGGATATCCAAATTGGTATACCTGCTCTGGAGCTTGAAGAAGCTGCTTCAAAAGGGCGTTTTGAAAATGAAACTTGGCGTGTGAGAAAAGACGGATCGCGTTTCTGGGCAAGTGTAATAATCACAGCACTCAACGATACGAATGGAAAGTTGCTTGGTTTTTCTAAAATTACAAAAGACATAACCGAAAGTAAACTAGCAGTAGACGCGATTCAGCTTCTGAACACTCAACTCGAAGTTTCCAATAAAGAACTTGAAGCGTTCAGCTATTCTATTTCGCATGATCTTCGTGCGCCGCTCAGGCACATTGATGGATTTATTGAACTGCTGAAGAAAAAAATATTTGAAACCGCAGATGATTCCGTTAAACGCTATTTAGATATAATAACTCAAGCATCTAAAAAGTTGAGTTGTCTAATAGATGAACTTCTTACATATTCAAGAACTGGAAGAACAAAAATAATTCCTAAGGAAGTTGATTTGAATGAACTTGTAAAAGAAGTTATAACAGAATTAAAACCGCAAATGGAAAACAGAAAAATCAATTGGCAGATAGATCAATTGCCCAAAATTCAAGCAGATTATAACTTGATGAAACTGGTTTATCAAAACCTAATTGGTAATGCAATAAAATTTAGTATGCATAAAGAAGAAGCTGTGATATCTCTAGGTTCAAAAGAAGAAGAAAAAAGATATGTACTTACTGTAAAAGATAACGGTGCGGGTTTCGATATGGCTTTCTCACAACGTCTCTTTGGTGTATTTCAACGTCTCCACAGGCAAGATGAATTTGAAGGAATCGGTATTGGTCTGGCAAATGTTCGCCGGATAGTTCATATGCATAGAGGAGAAATTTGCGCAGAAGGAAAAGTAAACGAAGGCGCTGAGTTTAGTTTTACCATTCCAATAGTATTCAACAAAGGATAAAATATGAAATGGAATGAGATAATAAATTCAGCTTTTCCTAATAATCCAACGAACTTTTAGTGAAACAATAAAATCAAATATATATAAAAGGTGTGACAACATGGACAATGCAAATATCAGAAGAATTTTAATGGCTGATGATGATCTCCGTGATGTTGAATTAACACTCGAAGCTCTAAATGACAACAACATTGCAAATATGATTGATGTAGTTAACGATGGAGCTGAAGCGTTAGATTATTTATACCGTCGCGGTAATTATGACGGCAGAAAAACCGGAAATCCCGCTGTTATGCTTTTAGATCTTAAGATGCCCCGTCTAAATGGTATTGATGTACTGCGGGCAATCAAATCTGATCCTGCGCTAAAAACAATTCCCATAGTTGTATTAACTTCATCGAAAGAAGAAAGCGATTTGAAAGAGTGTTATGAATTAGGTGTTAATGCGTATGTAGTTAAACCGGTAGAGTTTGGAGATTTTATGGTCGCTATAAAAACTCTTGGTGCATTTTGGGCAATCTTAAACGAAGTGCCTAAAGATTGAAATCTTATTATTAGAACTATTTGAAATATTTGGTTAATAAAAGTATTAGTTAATAACGGGGAACCAAACATGAAAAAGAATTTGAAAATCCTTCACCTTGAAGATGATGATCTTGATGCAGAGATCATTAAAAATGTTTTACTTGAAGAAGGATTAAAATGCACCATTAAAAGAGCATCCTGTAAAAAAGAATACTTTTCTTCAATTCTCCAAAACGATTACGATCTAATACTCGCCGATTATTCATTACCCGATTACGATGGATTAAGCGCACTTGAATATGCAAAAGAACATAAACCGCAGATTCCCTTTATTTTTGTTTCCGGGACAATAGGCGAAGAAAAAGCAGTTGAAGTACTCAGATACGGTGCAAATGATTATGTTCTTAAACAGCACCTCAACAAACTTGCACCGGCAATTAAAAGAGTAATATATGAAGTTGAAATTGAACAGGCATCGAAAGAAAGCGAAATCAAATACCATTCATTTTTTGAAAACAGTATGGATGCAATACTTTTGACAANNTTTTGAAAACAGTATGGATGCAATATTATTAGCTTCTGCTGACGGGAAAATATTTTCTGCAAATCCGGCAGCGTGCATAATGCTTGGATACTCGGAAGAGGAACTTATCAAATTGGGTAGAACGGGTATTGTGGATATGACAGATCCTCAGTTATCCATTTTTTTATCTGAACGGGCGTTGAACGGAAAAGCACATGGTGAATTAAGGTTGATTCGAAAAGATAGAACTCGTTTTCTAGTAGAGTTAACATCAGCTATTTTCAAAGATTCGGATGAACTTGAATGTACCAGCCTGATCATTCGAGATATAACCGAACGCAAACAAGCTGAAACAGAACTGCGGGAATCTGAAGCTAGATTTCGAAGTCTGTTTGAGAACTCCTTAATGGGAATATCTGTAGCAGCACCTGATGGGCTATTGATTAACGCTAATTCGGCATATGTTAAGATGTACGGTTACAAAAATCTGGATGAAATGAAGTCTGAAGTGAAAAATGTTGGACAACTTTATGCAAATTCGGAGGAAAGGAAGGAAGTACTTCGGATCCTTGAAGAAAAAGGTTTTATGGAACCGAGGGAAGTAGAAGTTGTCAAGCGTAATGGCGATCGGGTTTTCGTTCTTGTATCAGCGCATGAAGTAAGAGATGCCGGAGGTAATCTACTTTATTTTCATGCTGATCACATTGACATTACCGATCGCAAACAGGCAGAAGAAAGACTTTGTGAAAGTGAAAGAAAATTCAAATCAGTATTCCAAGATTCAAACGATGCTATAATGCTATTAGATGAAAAGAGATTTATTGATTGCAATCAACGCACTTTAATATTATTTGGAATAAGTAGTAAAGAAGAATTCATAAAATTACATCCTTTTAACCTCTCTCCTCCTAATCAGCCCGATGGAAGAAATTCTTTTGAAGCTTCAAATGAAAATATTCGTACGGCATATCATCAAGGCATGAATCGTTTTGATTGGATTCATCGCCGTTCCGATGGTGAAGATTTCTCAGCTGAAGTGCTTCTTTCGGTTGTTAACTTTGGGAATGAACATTTACTACTGGCGACAGTAAGAGATATAACCGAACGCAAACGGATGGAAGAATCAATAAAGAAACAAAAGGATGAGTTTGAAACCATTTTTAATCTGGTTCCAACTCAAATATGGTATAAGGACACTCATAATAAATTCATACGTGTAAACCGACAGGGCTGCACAGATATTGGAATGACTAATGATATAATTGAAGGACACAACGCCGAAGAAATATTTCCATCATTTGCTCAACAATATTTTAAGGATGACCTTGAAGTGGTGAATACCCGCAAACCTAAACTGGGAATCATCGAACAAACTACTACTATTAATGGCGAAATACGATGGGTGCATACCGACAAGGTTCCAGTGTTTAGAAATGATGGCGAAGTAAATGGAATTATAGTGTTTGTTCAAGACATCACCGAACGTAAAAAAGCGGACGATTTGCTGCGCGAGAGCGAAGAAAAATTTTCCAACGCCTTTCATACTTCACCTTATGGTATCGCCATCACTGGTTTAGAGGATGGCATATTTATCGAAATCAATGAAGCTTTCACTTCAATTACAGGCTTTACGCGGGAAGAGGTATTGACAAATTCTTCCATCGGAATGAAAATGTGGGTTGATATACAAGACCGAAAACATATAGTGTCCTCCATATTTTTGGGTAAAGATGTTATAGACAAAGAGATTTTAGTCAGGAAGAAAAATGGTGATATTATCAACGGTTTGTTTTCAGCTCAAATCATTCATATAAATAGCAAATCATGTATGTTGTCCAGCATTATTGATATCACCGAGCGCAAACGTGCCGAGAAGGAATTAATAGAAGCAAAAGAAAAAGCAGTACAATCCGATAAACTGAAATCAGAATTTTTATCACAAATGTCACACGAAATTAGAACACCCCTGAATGCAATAGTTGGCAATGTTGATTACCTCAATGAGTCCTATGGTAAAGAAATGGATTATGATGCCCGCGAATGTTTCTATTGTATTGATCTAGCTTCAAAAAGAATTATAAGAACTATAGAATTAATACTTGATGCTTCAGAATTACAGACCAGCGGTTATAAACCACAATTTGTAAAAGTTGACCTCAATTCAGACGTACTTAGTAAATTGTATCAAGAGGATCTGCTCCTTGCCAAGCAGAAAGGGTTAGAGTTTTTATATAAATGTAAAGAAGATGATACAAAAGTAATTGCCGATGAATACAGCATTACCCAAATCTTAGCGAACTTGATTGATAACGCAATTAAGTACACTAAAAAAGGTAAAGTTGAAATACTTTTAGGAAAAAATGAAATCGGCAATATTATGGTTGAGATAAAAGATACTGGAGTAGGAATGAGTAAAGAATTTCTTCCAAAAATGTTTGAACAGTTCACCCAAGAAGAGCAAGGCTACACACGAAGTTTTGAAGGAAACGGACTAGGATTAACACTAGTTAAAAGATATTGCGATATAAACAATGTAACCATAGAAGTTGAAAGCAAAAAAAATGTGGGGTCAACATTTAGAATTATTTTTGATAAAAAACCACAGAGGTCCGAAATTGTATAAAATGCTAATTGTAGACAATGATGATTTAACTATTGAAGTAATGAGAAAGATATTTCGCGATGATTATGAGCTATTTATTTGTGATTCAGCTGAAGAGTATTATGCTAAATACAGTAATAATAATTTCGATATAATATTGATGGACATATCATTAAACGGAAGTAAGAATGGTTTGTATTTAATCAAAGAGATTAAAGCATCATCATCGTATACCGGAACCCCTATACTTTGTCTAACTGCACATGTACAAGATCAGATGAGGCGAACTGCATTGGAATCAGGCTCGGATCTTTTTCTTACTAAACCAGTTTCTATTAAGGTACTTAAAGGAGCTATTGAATCTCTTTTACAATCTAAAATATTAAAAAAATGAAAAAAATATTGCTTGCTATAATTATTAGTAAACGCACCTTTTATATTTCTCGTCAGTCAAGTACTATCCTGCGTGCCTACAGTCCGAAAGAGCGCAGGATGGCCTTATTTTATGTTCATTTGGTACAAACAGGACCAACTTCATTAGAAAACGAATAGTAATATTTTAACCAATCGCATAAAAGATGTAATCCTTTTTTCATCCCTTCGCTCGATTGCTTTTATATTCTAAATAATCACACTTTATTGTGCTAATAAGTAAAGAACTGTTTCAATAATGGTATCGGCGGCTATCTCAATAGTATTAGTGGATATAATTCTTCGTTAGCTATTCACAGCGTTGTTGGCATTTCATGGGGGCTGCACCAATAACCCATACGACCATGATGTAAAATGGAATTCAAGCTTAGATTGGAGAGGTTAGATTAGCATCTCAATACAATAGAATTTTCTTACACAATACAAAAGGTGTTAAAGTATTTCTTCGATAAAAACATAAATTTTCAAGAAATAAAAACTTAACACTAAAACTTGTGCAGAAGCGAAAAGGAGCACGCGATGAATAATCTCAAGAATATTGATAACCATAATGTTGTTTTGTTCAGTCTCGATGAACCACGATATGCTCTTCACTTATCTGCAGTTGAAAAGGTAGTCCATGCGGTTGAAATAACTCCATTACCAAAAGCGCCCAAAATAATTATGGGTATACTAAACTTTCATGGAGATATAATTCCGGTAGTTGATATTCGTAAGCTATTTCACTTGACATCGCATGAAATAACTTTAGAAGATCAATTCATTATTGCCCGGACATCTAACCGACCTGTTGTACTTGTAGTGGACTCAGTTGACGGAGTTTATGAACTGGGGCAAGGTCAAGTAATTGATGCAGGAAATGTTTTCCCATATGCAGATTATATATCGGGTGTTGCTAAAATTGAAACTGATATTGTATTAATAAATGATCTCGATAAATTTCTTTCAGTTAATGAAGAAAGAATATTGGATGAAGCACTTTCCGGGGAAATAGAATGAAGCATACTATTCCGGATAATATATTATTACAACTGAGCGAATATATTGCTTCAAATCTAGCACTGCATTATCCAAAAGAACGATGGAATGATCTAGAGCTAAAAATAGCGTCAGCCGCAGAAGAATTCGGTTATAAAGATGTAGAAATATTTATAAAACATATTATGTCTTCACCTGTGACACATGAGCATGCTGAAATATTAGCCACTCATCTTACAATTAACGAAACGTATTTTTGGCGCGAACGTCAAACTTTTGAAATATTAGAACAAGAAATCCTACCCGTACTGATTAGTTTGCGGCAAAAAGAGAAGAGAATGAGAATTTGGAGCGCAGGGTGTTCAACCGGTGAAGAACCATATTCAATTGCAATAGCACTAAACAGAATTATTCCAAATATTATAGACTGGAACATTACTATTCTTGCTACAGATATTAGTCCAAGGATTATCCGCAAAGCAAAAACCGGGGAATATACTAATTGGTCATTTCGCAATGCACCACAATGGTTAAAGGAAAAATATTTCATACTAAACGAGAATAATAAGTTCGAGATTATTCCTGAGATCAGGAGCATGGTAAAATTTGAATACCTGAATTTAGCTGAAGATGTTTTTCCATCACCGCTAAATAATACGAATGCAATGGATATAATTTTTTGCCGAAACGTCCTTATGTATTTCACTCAGAATCGCGTTAAGCAAGTCGTGCGCGGTTTATTCAATTCTCTAATGCAAGGCGGTTATTTTGTCGTTTCTGCAAGTGAACTATCACTTCAGAATTTCTCTGAGTTCACGGCAATAAATTTAACAGGCATGGTTATTTATCAAAAGACTTACAAGAAACAGAAAATTCAACAGCCTACTCCAGTTATAATAGATGAGCCAAACCCAATACTATGTCAATTACTATTGAAACCAGCCAAACCTATCGAAGAGACAGAACCAATAATCCGGAAAATGGAAAATGATATTCTTCCAGGGACTAATAACCCGGCACATGTTAATTCAATTTATGAAGAAGCTTTAAAATCATATTTGCTAGGAAACTACGCTGATGTAATGGATAAACTTAATAAAGATGATCAAACAGTAGAGGAACAAATACTTTTAATTAGAGCTTATGCTAATCAAGGAAAACTTGCCGAAGCAATAAAATCATGTGAAAAATCAATCTCAACAAATAAACTTGATCCCGGCTTGTACTATCTATTGGCCACAATTCTGCAAGAAAATAATCAGCTGGATGAAGCAGTCGCATCATTAAAACGCGCAATATACTTGAACTCTAACTTTGTTCTCTCTTACTATTCCTTAGGGAATATATATAAGCGTCTTGGCAATGTTAATAGCGCAAAAAAATGTTATGAAAATGTTTTAACGATATTAAATAAGTGCAGCCAAGAAGAGATCCTGCCAGAATCCGAAGGACTAACAGCAGGCAGATTTAAAGAAATAGTAAATGCTTCAATATAGACAGGAGTGCGATTATGAAGAAAGTTAAAATTGAACCTGAGAAAACGGATAATAAAAAAGCCGATTGGAGCAAATTTAATAACAAAGTCAATACTCCACACGAATTGCTTAATCAAAAAAATATTCTTTCGGCAGAAGAAAAACGTACCGTATTAAAAGCAAGAGCGAAAGTTTTAGCGGTAGAAAAAAAAGATGAATCAACTTTAAAAGAATTTATAGAAATAATTGAGTTTAGATTAGCAACAGAAACCTATGGAATAGAAACGGCATTCATCCGCGAAGTTTATCCTCTAAAAGATTTAACAACTCTGCCCGGTACACCACCTTTTGTGCTTGGAATTGTGAACGTACGCGGACAGATTATATCGGTAATTGATCTCAAAAAATTCCTTAATCTGCCGGAAAAAGGTTTAGGTGAATTGAACAAAGTAATTATTATCCGCAACGAACTGATGGAATTTGGTATTCTGGCAGATATCATTTACGGCACATGTTCAGTATCACTTGATGCGATTCATAGTTCACCAATATCAACAAATGAAATCGGCGCTGAGTATTTGTTAGGAGTTACTAATGATCATACTATCATACTTGATGTGAGAAATATCCTAATGGATAAAAAAATTATCATACAGCAAGAAGCAGAATAATTTTTAAGAAAGGAGAAATAAATATGAAATGGTCAATAGGGAATAAAATCGGTGGATTAGTTGCATTCTCAATTATAATATTCCTCATTCTAGGTATTATGTCTTATCAAATGATAAGCAAACTTATTGAAAGTAATAACTGGGATACGCACACTTACAAAGTAATACAAAACCAGGAACAAATACTTTCATTGCTAAAGGATGCAGAGACTGGTCAGCGTGGTTATGTCCTTACAGGAGAAGAACAATATCTCGAACCATATAATTTGGCAGTAAAGTCTATTACAAAAGAAATTGATAATGTTTTAGATTTAACCAAAGATAACTCAAATCAACAGCAGCGGATTGCTAAACTTAAGTTATTAATTGTGGATAAATTTATAAAACTTGACCAAGCAATTGACTTACGCAGGAAAAAGGGATTTGAACCTGCTTTAAAAATTATTCGTACCGGAGAGGGTAAAAAAATCATGGATGAAATAAGAGGTGTGAATGATGAAATTATACAAGAAGAAAATGAATTGTTAAAAACCAGGGAACTGACTACGAATAGTAATATAATAATAACCAATGCTATAATAATATATGGAACCTCTTTAAGTATAATAATAATATTTGTTGTTGGATTCCTTATCGTCCGCAATATCTCCGGACCACTCATAAGGATTACAAAGATTGCTGAAAGGATAGCAGCAAATGATCTGTCAATTGCTATTTCAGCTACTGAAAGAAGGGATGAAATAGGGATACTTAATCAAGCATTTTATCTGATGGTTGAAACTCTTCGTAAANNAAGTCCGTCAAGCTGTTCAACTCTCGAGTCAAAAAGCAAGCCGTGTTTCTGAGAATGCGCACCAGGTGGTTCAAGTAACTCAAGCGGGTCAAAATGCAGTTGATGAAACAATAAACGGTATGCATGAAATACAAAATCAAATGGAATCCGTGGCAATTACAATTGTCCGTTTGAGTGAGCAAAGCCAGCAGATTGGAGGCATAATTGCATCGGTAACTGATGTAGCAGATCAGTCAAATCTATTAGCAGTGAATGCCGCAATCGAAGCAGCAAGAGCTGGAGAACAAGGAAAAGGATTTGCAGTTGTTGCGCAAGAAATAAAGAGCCTGGCACAACAGTCAAAACAAGCCACAATAGAAGTACGCAATATTTTAAACGATATACAGAAAGCAACAAGTGCCGCTGTAATGGCAACAGAACAAACCAGTAAGGCGGTGGAAATAGGAGTAAATCAATCAACTCAAGCTGGCGAAGCAATTAAAAGATTAGCTGAAAGCAGTGGTAAAGCGGTGGATGCAGCAACACAGATTGTAGCTTCGAGTCAACAACAAGTAGTTGGAATGGACCAAATTGGTTTAGCAATGAATAACATTAATCAAGCCGGAACGGAGAACGCAGCAAGTATGGTACAAACAGAAAAAGCAGCAAAAGATCTAAATGAGTTAGGACGTAAATTAAAACTTCTGGTTGAACAGTACAAAATATAAAGGTGGTTGGTCAGATGGACACAAAAGATGAAGAGTTCTTAAAAAGGCTTCAGGCAATTTTTCAGGTTGAAGCAGAAGAGCATATTCGCGAACTCAGTTCATGTCTAATTGAATTAGAGAAAACCCCTAAAACTAAAAAGACTTCTGAATTGGTAGAGACAATTTTCCGCGAAGCACACAGTTTGAAAGGCGCTGCCCGTTCTGTTAATATGAAGGATGTTGAATCTATCTGCCACATATTGGAAACCATATTCGGAAAATTAAAAAATGAACATATCTCTTTTACCGCCGCTCAATATGATTTTATTCATAAAGCAATTGATAACATTTCACAAATGATTTCAAGTACCGGAACAAAAACTCCTAATGACTACAGTGAATTAATAATTCAGTTACAATCTATTTCTGAAGAAGCTCAAAACGGAAAAAGTGATGAAGCGAATATTCCGGTTGTAAAGAAACAATCTGAAGAAACTGAAAAGATTGCTTTGCCGACAGACATAGTATCTATTTCAACAGAATTAGTTGAAGGAAAATCATTACAAGTGGAAACCGTAAGAATATCAACGGCTAAATTAGATCCGCTATTCTTGCAGACCGAGCAAATGATTCAATCTAAAATTTCTTCAGCTCAAAGGATAGCCGAAATTAAGATAATAAATGATTTAATTGAATCCTGGAAAAAGGAATCAAGGAAATGGGACACCCACCGTTCCCCAAAGAATGGAATTCAATTAAAGGAAATAAATGATTACAACAATGAAAGATTAAATGAACTCGAAACCAAAATAGCTGCAGTTACTCATGCTTTAGAAAACGATCAGCGTTCATTTGGACGGATGATTGATGATCATCTTGAATCGATGAAAAGTATTTTGATTCTTCCTATCTCCACTATAGTAGAGGGATTCCCAAAACTAGTACGGGATCTTGCCCGCAGTCAAGGTAAAGAAGTAGAATTTATTGTACAAGGGAAGGAAATTGAAGTTGACAAACGGATTCTGGAAGAATTAAAAGATCCTTTAATTCATTTGATACGGAATTGTATAGATCACGGAATGAAAAAACCGGATGCACGAGCTAGCTTAAACAAACTTCCGCAAGGTAAAATAACACTCAGTTTCAATGCAACCGAGAGCCGCCATTTAGATATTATAATTTCGGACGACGGTACAGGTATTGAACTCGATAAAGTCCGTTCAGCAGCTCTCAAAGCAGGGGTTATCACTAAAGATTCTTTAGAGAAGCTTAGCCCTCAAAAAACCTTAATGTTAATATTTCAGTCAGGTGTTTCTACAAATCAAATTATTACAGACATTTCAGGGCGAGGCCTTGGTTTAGCAATTGTACAAGAGAAGGTAGAAAAACTTGGCGGATCGATATTTGTTGAGAGCCAGACAAATGTTGGAACAACATTTCGTCTTCAATTACCATTGACATTATCCACTTTAAGAGGCGTTCTTGTTCGCACCGGCGAATATTTATTTATAATACCTATCATTAATGTTGAACGTGCCATAAGAGTGAAACGTGAAAAGATCAAGACGGTTGAAAATAAAGAGACAATAATGATTGATGGAAAAATTCTAATAGCAGTTAACCTTGGACATGTGTTAGGATTGGCAAGCGGAAATAATAGCCCTTCAAATAAAAAGACTGATTCTGCAATAGATACAAATTTTATTCAATTACTGATACTTGAACACACAGATAAACGAATAGCTTTTGTTGTTGATGAGATAGTGGCGGAGTATCAAATCCTGGTTAAAGAATTAGGGAAGCAATTAAGCCGTGTGCGGAATATAAGAGGAGCCACAGTTCTTGGTTCCGGTAAAGTTGTACCAGTAATTAATGTTTCTGATTTAATGAAATCTGCAGTTAAAATAAGTATAACCAAAACGGCTATAAATGAAAAGAAAACACCGGAGAAAATATACAGAATTCTTGTGGCAGAGGATTCAATCACATCGCGTACCCTAATTAAGAATATCCTTGAGTCGGCAGGTTATTTGGTTGAAACGTCAGTAGACGGCGTCGATGCATTTACTAAAGTTTTAGTAGGAGAATTCGATTTGATAGTATCGGATGTTGATATGCCGAGAATGAGCGGTTTTGAACTCACGGCAAAAATTCGTAAAGATAAAAAACTTAACGAACTGCCGATAGTACTGGTTACAGCCCTTGAATCGAAAGACGATCGGGAGCATGGCATAGATGTAGGCGCTAGCGCATACATTGTGAAGAGTAGTTTTGATCAGAGTAATTTGTTAGAAGTGATCAAAAAACTTTTATGAATATTCGGGAGTTATAATAATGATCAAAATTCTTATCGCAGAAGATTCGCTAGTGATGCAACAATTACTAATTCACGCAATCAGTTCCGATTCGATCTTTAAGATAGTTGGAGTAGTCGATAACGGTGAAGAAGCCATTGAGGCGACAAAGGAATTAAAACCAGATGTAATAGCAATGGATTGGCAAATGCCGAAATTAGACGGTAAGCAAGCAACACGCATAATAATGGAAACAAATCCGACTCCTATAGTAATAGTTACGGGAAGTTTAGCAGCAAAAGATGTAACTTTTTCATTTAGTATGATTGAAGCAGGCGCTTTAGCCATAGTTAAAAAACCACCAAGTGTAGATCACCCCGATTATAAAAAAGAGGTAAAAGAGTTAATCCAAACGTTAAAACTGATGTCTGAAGTGAAATTGGTTAGACGTATTGCCCAAGTCACAAAAAAATATATTCCTTCTGAATCAGCATTGGAAAAAACAATTATAGAAGAATCAGCAATACAGATTGTAACTATAGGTGCTTCTACAGGCGGTCCACTTGTATTACAAAAAATTCTTTACGGACTGCCTAAAAATCTTTCAGTTCCACTATTAATTGTTCAGCACATCTCAAAAGGGTTCACAGAGGGTTTTGTTGAATGGTTAAAGACGACAACTAATTTTCCATTACATATTGCTTCTCATGGTGAGCATCCAATACCAGGACATGGTTATATAGCCCCAGATAATTTTCATATGGGAATTGAAAACGGACCAAGAATTGCACTCAGCAACCATGGATTGGAAAATGGTTTGAGACCATCGGTTGCTTATCTATTTCGTACGGCAGCACAAGTATTTGGTTCCCGGGCAGTAGGTGTATTACTAACGGGAATGGGCCGTGATGGTGCAGATGAATTGAAGCTAATGAAAGAAAATGGGGCTATTACAATTGTTCAAGATAAAGAAAGCTCTGTTGTGCACGGTATGCCAGGCGAAGCAATGAAACTAAATGCAGCAACATATATTCTTTCACCGGAAGATATCACATTAACTCTTACCGCTTTAATAAAAAAAAAGAATGATTAATATTATGAAAGATAAAAAGAATACCGAAGATGGAAGTTATCAAATATTAATAGCCGAAGATAGCCCCACCCAGGCAGAACAGTTAAAGTACCTTCTTGAACGGCAGAATTACAAAGTCATAGTTGCAAAAGATGGCAAAGAAGCTCTTAGATTAACCATTAAACACAAACCGTCAATGGTCATCAGCGATATTGTAATGCCGGAAATGAATGGTTACGAACTTTGTAAAGAAATAAAATCAAATGAGAACATCTCTGATATTCCAGTTATTCTTCTTACATCCCTTTCTCATTCGGTTGATGTACTTGAAGGTATTTCATGCGGAGCTGATAATTTTATAACTAAACCTTATCACAACGACTATCTAATCTCACATATTGAACAAATCATTGTAAATAGTAAACTCTACAATAGTGAAAGAATCATGATTGGAATGGAAATAGTATTTGGTGGTAAAAAACGTTTTATAACAGCCAGTCAGCAGCAAATGCTTACACTTCTAATTTCAACTTTTGAAGCGGCAGTCCAGAGAAACGATGAATTGGTACAAACACAGGATGATTTAAAAAAACTTAATGAACACTTAGAAGAATTAGTAAAGGAAAGAACAGTAGAGCTTTCAGCTGAAATTGATATTCGTAAAAGCGCTGAGCAGCAATTGAAATCTCAATACGCATTGCTTACTGCATTATTGAACAGTTCTGCCGACATGATTATTTTTTCTTTGGATAGGAATTATTGCTACACAACCTTTAATAATAAACATAGCCAGGAAATGAAAAAAGTATGGAACGTTAATATTAAAAACGGAATGAGCTTACTCGAATGCATAAAGATACCTGAGCTTAGAGAATCAACAAAGCAAAGCATTGACAACGTACTAAATGGGAAGGCATTTTCAGAGGTTCAACACCAACCGGAGCAGGATATTTACTATGAGTTTAATTGGAATCCAATCTTTCAAAATAATGAAGTAGTTGGAGTAACTGTTTTCATTCAAGATATAACGGAGCGAGAACACGCTGAAGAAGAACTCCTTAGAAGTGAATTCGCCGAAAACTTAATTAACACTGTGCGTGAACCTTTACTTGCTCTGAACCAAGAGTTAAGAGTAGTTAAAGCAAGCCGCTCTTTCTATGATTACTTCAAGGTAAGCTCCGATGAAACAATTGGAACACTTATATATGATTTGGGAAATCAACAATGGAACATTCCCAAACTGAGAGAACTATTGGAAACAATCCTACCTGAAAAAACAACATTCGATAACTACGAAGTTGAACATGACTTTTCAACAATAGGTAAACGGATAATGCTTCTGAATGCCAGAAAAATTCAAAGAGGATTGGAAAAAGAACAAATAATTCTTCTTGCTATTGAAGACATCACAGAACGTAAAAAAAATGAGAACGAACTTTCAAAGGCAAAAGCAGAAGCTGAACGGGCAAACCTTGCGAAGAGCGAGTTCCTTTCACGCATGAGCCATGAACTTAGAACACCAATGAATTCGATACTTGGTTTTGCACAATTGATGGATATGGGGGAACTGAATCCAGCTCACAAAAAAGGCGTCAACCAAATCATGAATAGTGGAAAGCATTTATTAGAATTAATAAATGAAGTGCTGGATATATCAAAAATTGAAACTGGACGGCTTACGATTTCGACGGAACCAGTGGAGATTAGCGGAATTATTAAGGAAACGATTGAAATTGTTCTTCCTCTTGCCAGAGAAAATCAAATCACTTTTGAATTAGAATCTTCAATTACAAAGAAACTTTTTATAAAAGCAGATCACCAACGTTTGAAACAAGTTCTTCTTAATTTAATCAACAATGCAGTTAAGTATAACCTTAAAGGCGGTTCGGTAAAAATAGGAAGTAGAATACAGAATATTGAATTAAAATTGGGGCAGCCGGCAAACATTATCCGCATATCCATAACCGATACGGGAAAAGGTATTGCTCAAGAATACAATGAAAAACTATTTAATCCATTCGAACGCATTGGCGCTGAACAAACAGAAACCGAAGGCACCGGACTTGGATTAACTATTTCTAAAAAATTGATTGAAGCAATGAGTGGAAAAATTGGCTTTGAAAGTGAAATTGGCAAAGGAAGCACTTTCTGGATTGAACTACCGCATACGGAAAGTCAAATGGACCGGTATGACCGGATAAATGAATCAATAATACCCGAACCAGAAATTGGACATAGCAAAGGAACTATTTTGTATATCGAAGATAATCTTTCGAACTTACAATTAGTTGAACAGATTTTAGAAACGCACCGTCCGGAAATTAAATTAATAACGAATATGTATGGCAGAAATGCAGTTCAATTTGCGATTGATTACAAACCAGATTTAATTATGCTTGATCTCGATCTGCCGGATATTCACGGCAGTGAAGTGTTGAAGCTGCTTCAAGGTGAACCTAAAACAACAGTTATACCGGTTGTAATTCTTAGTGCAGATGCAATGACAAAACAGATCAATCAATTAATGGAAGCAGGAGCTAAAGATTACCTTATAAAACCGATTGATGTTGTGAAGTTTTTGAAAGTAGTGGATGCGATTGTTGGTAAAAGAAGTAGTGAGTAATTTGCTTGATCCGGGCATAAGTAATTTTGATTTATAAATTATTGGAGTGTAAAAAAAAGTATTTTCATACAAAACAAATAGATTTTCCAGTAGATGAAATTTTGAAAAGGCGCTGTTGTATTCGCGTATAAAAATAGATCATTAGTTGTGTAGCTTTTTTAAAGGAAAAAGTAGTTCAAACCGCTTGATTTTCCACTTTGCTGCATAGGGACTTTTCATAAACTGTAAGAAAGAAAATGAGTACACAAAAAAGCGGAAGTTTGAACAAAATGAGCGTGGGAATATTATATGGAAATTAAAGTACAATGTTTGAGAGACACAATATTTAAAATAAATTCAAGGAGAAAAGCGTAATGAAAAAGCTACTATATTTAACATTTATCCTTACCATAATTCTTTCTATCAATCTTTTGGCTGGTGTTAAAAGTACAGCAACTGTAACTGGAATTGATAAAGCAATAACACTTTGGCTAACAACAGTAAATAATGAACATGTTTACTGCGGAACACTTAAAGGAACAGCAGATGGTAATCCTGTCAAATTCTATTGTATTGATATCCATCATAATCTTGATTACACAAATCCATATCAGGATCAGGGACCAACAAGTTCAGCAGTTACTTACATCTTAAATAAATTCTATCCTTACAAATCTCTACCATATACCGGCGCGTTGTCTGAAATACAGGAAGCGGCTTCGGTTCAATTGGCAATCTGGAATATAACAGACAATCTTGACATTTCATCTGTTGTTGTGGATAACAGCGGCGATAACGTTTGTAAAACAAGAGCACAGGTTATTGCAGCAGAGGCAATTGCAAAGGCAGGCACAATTCAACCATTCAAAACCTTAGTTATTAATATTCCATCTCAATCATATACAATAGGTATGCAGGTTATTTTTCAAGTCGAAACTTATAACGAATTGGGAATGCCAATTCCTAACGCTACTGTAACACTATCAGTTAACGAAGGCACATTATCAGCTTATACGGTAACAACAAATTCTTCAGGTGTTGCCGGACCGATCACTCTGAACGCGGGGGTTCACAACAATACAACAATTACTGCAACAGCAAATTGCATAATACCAAATGGAACTCAGTACTACGCAATAGGAAATCAGGATACAAGACAGAAATTGGTTATCGCTACTCCTGTAAATGCTTCAAAGACGGTTTCAAATAATGTTGTTTGGATGAATACGGTTAATCTCGCCATTTCAAAAACATGTGCAACACTTACAGTCAATAACAACGATCAGGTTCAATATAAGATTTCAGTCACTAATAAAGGAACTGTAGCGGCAACAGGAGTACAGATTTCTGATGTATTGCCTGCGATCCTCGACTTTGTTTCAACAGATGGAGTTTATGATCCGGGAACCCATATCTGGTTAGCGGGAAACCTGGCGGTAAATGAAACAAAGACACTAACAATAAATACAAAGGCGGATTTTACAGCTCCAACAGCTTCTTATTTCGACCTTGGCCCGGCAGCTGATTTTAACACATTCATTTTAACCGATTTGAACCAACCGTCTTCTGATACTGAAGGTAAACTAGCGGTAGGCAATAATGCGGTTTTGGCAGAATACAGTGTTGGTGATAAATTACCGTTGAACAGCGGAAATGTTTTAATTGTTGGAAGAAAACTTTCATTCTTAAGCGGCCGTGTTTATAATGGCGACATAGTATATGGTTCATTCATCGATACAACAATCTGTAATACTGCCGACGGTGGAATTAAAATGGGATCTCCGATCGATTTCACTGCAGTTTCATTGTATATGAATTCATTATCACAACAACTCTCGGTTCTTATTCCGAACGGGACTGTTACATATCAATACGGTCATCTTGCATTAACCGGGACAAACGCGTTACAAAATAAATTTTTAATTAACGGTTCGGATTTAAGCACATGTAACGATTTCACAATCGATGCCCCGGCGGGTTCAGTAATTATTGTAAATGTAAACGGTACAACAGTCTCATGGATGGGCGGCATGGAATTAACAGGTGTCAAGAATGAAAATATAATATTTAACTTCTTTGAAGCTAAAACGCTTACAATCCATTTTATTGCGGTTTACGGAGCCATACTTGCTCCAAAAGCAACCTTAAATTACAGCTCAGGTACAATATATGGCCAGACAATCGTAAACAATTGCAACGGTTCGGGACAGTTTAACTGGATTAAATTCCAAGGGAAAGTCACTATCGGCAAAACAATAACAAATGTAGCAACTTTAGTTCATGCCGATCAACCTCTAGTCTCTGAAGTTCAAAATGCGGTGGTTCAGACAAATAGCTCATTCAATTTAACTGATATAAAGAACAGCAGCAGCACTTTGCCGGCCACATTTGAACTATCGCAGAATTATCCAAACCCATTTAATCCTTCAACTATAATTGAATTCGCAATACCGCAAACAGGAAAGTATTCATTGAAAGTTTATAACATTATCGGTCAAGAAGTTGCCAACCTTCTCGATGACGCGTTGTCAACAGGTGTACACAAAGTAACATTTGATGCAAGCAGACTTTCCAGTGGAATGTATATTTATCAATTAAGCGGAAGCAGCGTCAACATGAGCAAGAAAATGATTTTGATAAAATGATGATATATGGTTAAATAAATGAAGTTAGAAAAGTCCCGGCGGAATTTCCGGGACTTTTCTGTTTTAAAGTGAGCATAAATAATTATATGTAATTGGTTGAAGTAATAGACTGAGGCATGTAAGCTGCGGCAGCCTGCTTTGCCAACGGCAGACAAGGTAAAGATTCGTCCGGCAAGCCATCCGACTCAGATAGCCAGGGCACCAAAGGAAACCAGGATGGTTTGCACAACGAGGCTTTATTGTTTTAAAAAATTCTTCCGAAGGGACTCCGGTAGGGAACATCCCATATTAGTTATTCATTAGCTGCTCGTTTTACAGGGACAATTGGAACAATATTAACAGCATATACAAAGAGATGGTAAAATATTGGCTTGTTCTGTTATATTTGTCTTCGTTTATTTTAACTTTTTTAAAATATAAGATCTTAAAAATGAAAAAATATTTCCCTCATTTTGTAATATTAATTTGCTTATTTCTCGTGTTACCAAAAACCGGTTTCTCTTTTAATAAAGATAATCCTGATAAACTCAACACTTTACGCAGTAATATAAAAAGACCGGTTGAAACGTTTATCATTTGGAATTCTTCTGCTACAGGAGCGGATTCAATTGACCAGCTTTCTTTTAAGAATGCATTTAAAACAATCGGACTTTCACCCGCACTAATTTATCTGCCGGAATTGAGTAAAACAGTTTTTCATAATAAGATGCTAATAATAATCCCGCATACCGCTGCGTCTTTGCTTAGTAAAAAAGTTATAGGCCAAATACAATATGCAGTTATAAAAGGAGCCCGTGTTATAACTGACGGTAACAGCAAACTGGCAGACCGGATGAATATCAAACTATCTTCTCCTTCCACTGTAAAATTTGTTAAGGATCTTAATTTCCCCTCAGTTTTCCTTCAATGGGCTGATACTCCAAAAGTACACCTGATTCTTAATAAGCAGAATAAATACTGCCATATATTATATTCTGACTCGGTTACCGGGTATTCACTCGGCATATTAAAGAATTCAGGGAAAGGGATGTTTCTTTTCGTTTCCACTTTGTTCGATCCTATTTCAGGTGAGGGATATTCGCGCTTTCCTAATCTACCCAATTTAGTTGTTAAGGAGATGGACTGTTTCCCTTTATTTGAACGGCGCGGGGTCGATGCATATTTTGATCCCGGTTTAGAGGATGGTATTCCTATAGAGAAACTCATTGCAAACTGGAAAACCTGGGGAATAAAAGCAATCCATGCTGCGGCCTGGTACTTCTATAATTCCCATTCATATAATTACAAACTTCTTATAAGCGAAGCACACAAACAGGGAATACTTGTTTATGCATGGCTGGAATGGCCTTATCTCGGTGAGGGGTTCTGGAATGCCCACCCGGATTGGCGGATGAAGAATGCACTCTTAGGAGATGCTAAGATTGACTTTCTTTATCTGATGGATCTTCAAAACCCTGAATGCATGAAAAGTGCGTTAAACGGTCTCTCAACTTTACTTAAGGATGATTGGGATGGAATTGATATAGCTGAGTTTTCAATAACCGGCGGCGTTGATCAAGCGCTTGCAGGACCTGAAGAACCGAAATGCTTTACCGGATTCAATACGACGGCAAGGAACGAATTTAAATCGTTATATGGGTTTGATCAGGTAGAACTTTTTAATCAGTCTTCAGCTCATTTTTGGAAACAAGATTCCACCGGACTTGATCAATTTTATAAATACCGTGTGAAAATAAATAACCGGCTTCTAAGGCAAATAGTCAGTTCAATTGATTCTGTGAAAACCACTGATAAGCGGGACTGGAAGATAATTTTTACAGTTCTTGATAATTCACTCCATCCGGAATTCGATCAGTTACTTGGGTTTGATCTTACCAATACACTGAAGCTGGCAAAAGAATTTAACGCAACTCTGCAGGTTGAAGATCCTTCAAGTGAATGGACACGTCCCCCGGTACGGTATGATCAGCTTGCAAAAAGTTATATCAGTTTAATAGGAGACATCCCATTGTCGATTGATATAAACTTTGTTCCTATACATCCTGATGATCAGAAGGGATTTGCTTCAGCGCAACCGACAGGCACAGAACTTTTCCAGCAATACATTTTTGCGGATAATAATTGCGGCAGCGTATGTTTCTACGCTGAATCAACTGTATTTAAACATGATTGGGAAATACTTCCATATGCAATGGCGTCAGGAACTTCTGTTATCAAAAAGAAAAAGGAGATGCGTATTCTTACTTCACATACAGTCATCATGCGCAATCCGGAGAAACATAGAAAGATACTGGTAGACATGAAACCATGGCCTTGTTACGGCACTGAAGGGATTATTATCCCTCAAGGAGAACATATTTTATCCTTTAGTGATACAGCGCCGGTTACAGGAAATAAAAAAAATACTCTACGGCTGAACAGCATTTCTGATGAACTTATAAGCTGCAGTGAGTCTGCACAAGGAATAGATCTGATCTATAAATCTCCTGCCAGGTGTCTTATCACGTTGAACAGGATTCCTCTTACTATAAAAGTGGACGGAATTACAGCATCTCTTAAAGTGCTAAAAGAAAAAGATAACTTCATAATTTTTGCCCCTTCAGGTAAACATAGTTTACAACTTGACTAATAAATTTACAATGCCGGAATATTAGCAATATACAGCGCACAATAGCCTGCCTACCGAAGTTTTTAACGTAGGTAGGCTTGCTTTTGAGAACCAGTATTTTTCTGTAAAAAATCAGTATCTTCATTTCTATCCAAACCTATCCCAAATCAACCAAAAAATACCCCCAAAATACCATAGTAATTCCCCAGGGACCGGTTTTTATACAATTCCAATTCAATCTAAGTATCCATAGCAAAATTGTAAAATCCTGTCATAAATATTTCGTGCTTCTATTCTTTTAGGAATTTTTTGAATAGTCAGTATGTCAAAGAACTTCTTTCAGGGTAAAATATTTTTACATCTAATTTACCCTTTGCGAATATGCAAAACCTCTTTAAATAATAATTTTGAACTCTTCAAAATACATGTCCCGACGTCTTTTGTCGAGGGCTAACCTGACAGTATTTCTGCCGAAAGTATTTTTACATATTGTAAGTAGATTTTGGGAACTAATATTATTCTGGGGGAACAATTTTAAGAATAGATAATTCCTTTAGGATTCCTTAATTTGTAAAAAGATTTTTTGAGGGAATCTTGTCCAATCAACAAACTGCTTTTAATGTAATATCAAATCTTGTTGCTGATTTTATAGCGAACGAATATAATAGTTCAAGACAAATAGACCAGCTTGTTTATAAATTGTATGGATTAACAGAGCAAGAAATGGAGATTGTGGAAAAGAATCTTGAATAAAAATAAAAACTACGGACTTCAAACACATAATCATCAATGTGCATGTTGGCGGATTAAGCAATAATTATAATGATCGTGTATTAAGATATAGATAACAAACAAAAATAAATCCCATTATTTAACTATTGTGATCCTTATGAAATCTAAAAATATTTGTCAGATACTTTTATTTATGTTATTACTTAGTCAACCAATTATTGGACAAGTTCAAGATTCAATATCAATTTCCAATGAAAAGGAAAATGTAAGTTCAGAAGGCAACTCGCTGAAAGATCATTACCTTTTTGTTTACGATGGTCTATATGATATGATCGGCTCCGGAAAAGATTTTTTATCAATCTCACATCTGTTTGGCAGGGGCTTGGATGAATTAACATGTCACCCAAATGAAAATACAGGTATTTATACCTGTTTTGAAAAAAAGAATTTTTTAGAAAGGATATTAATTGATGGCGTAAATTTTATTTTTACAAATTGGCTGTCAACTGCGCAGCATGAATGCATGGGACATGGATTTAGAGCCCGGGAATTCAACGCTAGAATTAATCAATATTATATTGAACCTGGTATTTTTGGCGGTGAAGCCAGGGTCGATTTTAATAGAGAAGATTTACCTTATTATGGTCTGCTATTAGAAGAAGCTGGAGGCAGTGAGAGCAATACTGTCTTCTCACGCGAATCATTCCGGCAGAGTCTCATAAATGACAATTTTTATCATTATTATTTTTACTCATTTGTTTTAAAGATAGATTTACCTATGTATATCCTTGGAGGAACACCGGAAGTAGGTTCAAATGATTGGATTAATCCAACTCAAGGTAGGGATGTTATCAGGTATATAAAAGCTTTCAAAAGCAAATCAAACGATGATGAACAACAAATATACAAGTCAGCTCAAAAAGGAGCATATTGGAGTCTTGCTGATCCAAGTTTGTTAATATCTTTATATAATTATTTCAGGGATTATTTTGTTGAAGGAAAAGCTCAAGTTGAAAATCCGATGATAAAAATAAATGACTTCTCCTTTTTGCCATTTACAGATTTTCACTTGTCACCCTTTGGAGATGAATATTACATTGGATCCTATGTGAAATATCATAAAATTTTGTATGAAGTGTATTGCCGCTGGGCTAGTGGAAATATTGACGGAGAGAGTTTTGGTGTTGGTGTAAGTATTTCAAATTTGACTCAATTCCAAAATTTTAGATGTGATGCTGGTTTTGATTTATGGAAGCAAGGTTTCAATCTCTTATATTATGATAAGGATGATCACAAGTATCGTGAAGGAGTTATCTCAGAAAATGTCTACGTGAATATCCTATATCAACTTGATAAAACGTTTTCACTCTTTGGTCAAGTTAGTTATAAAGGAGAAGGATATTTGATGGGGCGCCCGGTTCAGAGCGGATTTAATGGCAAAATAGGCGTGGACTTTTATTTTTAAGCTTTTCAAAATGAGATTTATAATCTGTTCCTCTATATTCCCGGGAGGTATAATCAGCCGCTCAACATAGTTATCGTTTTTTAAGCTTGCTTGCCTTTGTGTAATCCTTCAGCCCCACAACCAAAAGCAACTATATAAGTCTCATGGGTTTTTTATTACCCGGCCGTCAAGCCTGCCCGGCTTCGACGGGGACCATTCCTTGACGGAATAAATTATTTTTTAAACCCACCAAAGCCTATCCCGCCTGTCCCGACGTTTTTTGTCGGGAGTGTATCGTGGCGCACTAGAAATATTATTGTAATATAGTTTCTTAATCCGTATCTTCATTGTAGAAACAAATTTAAAAGGTCCATTTATGCGTATTAAAATTCAAAAGTGGGGCAACAGCCTGGCATTAAGGATTCCAAAGGCTTTTGCCTTTCAATCTAAAATTCGTGAAGATGAATATGTTGATCTTACTTTGGATGAAAATAAAATAGTGATTGAACCCGTTAAGGAAAAGAAATATTCGTTAAAAAAATTAGTTTCTGAAATAAGCAGATCTAATATTCATCACGAGACTGACTTTGGCAACCAAGCCGGAAATGAACATTGGTAAAATTAAAAAGATATTTCCCTGAAAAAGGGGATATAGTTTGGCTAAATTTTAATCCTCAATCCGGTCATGAACAATCCGGAAGGCGTCCCGCATTAGTAATCTCACCACAGGTATATAATGAAAAAACAGAATTAGCAATATTTTGCCCTGTAACAAGTGCAGTAAAAGGTCATCCATTTGAAGTAAATATTCCGGATGGTTTAGGGATTACCGGAGTAATATTATCAGACCAGGTAAAAAGTCTTGATTGGAAAATAAGGGAAGCTGAATTTATTTGTAAGCTACCAAAGATTGCATTAACAGAAGTTATGGGTAAGGTAAATGTTTTGCTTAATCTATAGTCTGTAGCTAACTTCTATTTTATTAAACCTCCTAGGTCTATTCTTTACCCCGGAGGTTTTTATTAGATCCATTGGGTGCTGTACAGGTGTGATGATAAAAGCTTTTAAGCTTGCCTGCCTCCGTTCGCTAACGGATTGTAGGGCTGAATCTTTCATTCTCCATTCTCAATTCTCAATTTTTACTCTGAGCTTGTCTGGGTTCGCTAACGGATTGCGGAG
>PMDS01000028.1 GCA_003155655.1 Melioribacter sp. | reverse complement strand
ACTCTGATTGCCTCCTACTCGATTGAAATGTGTTGGTTTTAAGGAATAATTAAATAATTCAAAATAGTTAAAAGCCGGGCTTATGAGAATTCTAAAATTTGGCGGTTCTTCTGTTGGAACTCCTCAGCGGATCAGCGATGTTATTGACATTCTTCAAAATTATTTGAACAATGGGATTGAAATAGGAGTTATCTTTTCTGCATTTCAGGGGGTAACTGATAAATTAATTTCCCTGAGCCAGACTACGGTTGCCAGGAATGATATTTATAAAGAAGAACTTGAGCAGCTAAAACAAATTCATTTTAATGCGGTGGATTTCTTAGTAAAAGAAAAGAAAGAAAAAATTACTGTTGGTAAAAAAGTTGTTAAGCTGATAACCGAGCTGGAAGAAATATTGCACGGGGTTTACCTGGTTAAAGAATTAACTCCAAGAACCTTAGACCATATAATGAGCTTTGGCGAAAGACTTTCTTGTACAATTATCTCTGAAGTTATGCAGCTTAGGGGTATTAGCGCCGAATATTTAGACAGTAGGCTCGTAATTCGAACAGATGATTCCTTCAGCGGGGCAAAAGTTAACTTCGAAGTTACTGATGGAAATATCCGGGAATACTTTACATCTCATAAAAAACTTCAAGTAATAACCGGATTTATCGGATCAACTGAAAAAAATGAGACAACAACTTTGGGCAGGGGAGGCTCGGATTATTCAGCCGCTATTTTTGGCGCGGCATTGAATGCTGAAGAAATTGAAATATGGACTGACGTTGACGGCATTCTTACCGCCGATCCACGAAAAGTTTCCCATGCATTTTCTCTTGATGGGGTTACATACGAAGAAGCCATGGAAATGTCGCACTTTGGTGCTAAAGTAATTCATCCCCCGACAATGAAACCGGCTTTGAATAAAAAGATTCCTATACGAATCAAAAATACTTTCAACCCTTCTTTTATCGGCACGTTGATTTCTGAAAAAGATGGAAATAATAATCTCAGCGTAAAGGGAATTTCTTCGATTGACGATATTACCTTGCTAAGGATAACAGGAAGCGGTATGGTAGGTGTTGTTGGCATTGCGTCCAGAATTTTTAGCGCCCTTGCAAAAGAAAAAATAAATGTAATTTTAATTACGCAGGCATCTTCAGAGCATAGTATATGCCTGGCTATTCTGCCGGAATATGGTGAGCTTTCTAAAAAAGTTATTGAAGAAGAATTTAAATGGGAAATCCGCGATGGGATGATTGATGAAGTGATTGTTGAATCCGGGATGTCGATTATTGCCGTTGTAGGCGGGGATATGACACACACACCGGGAATTTCTGGCAAGGCATTTCAGGCGCTTGGCAAGAATGGAATAAATATTATTGCAATTGCACAGGGCTCCTCGGAGTTAAACATATCGCTTGTAGTTCAAAAAGAATATTTAAAGAAAGCTTTGAACGTACTACATGATTCTCTGTTTCTTTCTAAGCAGAAAACACTAAACTTATTCTTAATAGGACCCGGTATGGTTGGCGGGGCGCTTCTAAAATTAATTGCTGAAAGAAGTCAATTCTTAGCTGAAAAAATTCATACTAACATCAATTTAGTTGGTGTGATGGATATTGATAAAATGATTTATAACGAGGATGGAATTATTGTAAAGGACTGGAAAACAAATCTCCAAAATTCCAAATCGGAATCAAACATTGAAACTTTTATAAAACAGATAAAGGAATCAAAACTGCCCAACTCAATTCTTGTTGACTGTACAGCCAGCGATAAAGTTGTTCAATATTATCAGCAGATTTTAAGCTCAAGCATTTCGATTGTAACGCCAAATAAAATTGCCAATACCCAGAGCTATGATAAATTTTTGGCTCTGAAAGAGACAGCTGGGAAATATAATGTTCAGTTCAGATACGGGACCAACGTGGGTGCGACGCTTCCGGTTATTAATACATTGAAAGATATGATTGCAAATGGCGACGAAGTAATAAAAATTGAAGGAGTTTTTTCCGGTACTTTAAGTTTTATTTTTAACACGCTTAAAGAAAAAAACAGCTTTAGTGAAGTAGTAAAAATTGCACAGGAGAAAGGATATACTGAACCTGACCCAAGAGATGATTTAAAAGGACTGGATATGGCACGCAAGCTTTTGATCTTAATACGTGAATCAGGTATACAATTTGAATTGAAGGATATTGAAATTGAAAAGTTAATTTCAAACGAAGCGGAGAATGCAAATAAGATTGAAGAATTCTATGAAAATTTAAAAGCAGACGACAAAAAAATGATAGAACGCAAGAAAAATGCTGCGGTAAAAGGTTGTGTGCTATGTTACCTTGCAAAGTATGAAAACGGCGAAGCAAGCCTTTCAATCCAGGAGTTGGATAACCAGCATCCTTTTTATAATCTTACCGGCAGTGAAAACATAGTTGCATTTACAACAAAGAATTTTAAAAATCCTCCGCTTACAATACGAGGACAGGGAGCCGGGGCAGAGTATACAGCAGGCGGAATTCTTTCAGACATACTTAGAACATCAAATTATCTTGGATAAACTTATGAGTGAAAAGAAAATCAAAGTGGGAATACTTGGCGCTACAGGTAGCGTTGGGCAAAAATTTATTGAACTGCTTGCTGATCATCCCTGGTTTGAAATTAGTGAACTGGCGGCGTCTGATAGATCCGCCGGTAAGAAATATCATGACGCTGTTAACTGGGTAATGCAGACGCCTCTTCAAAAAGAAATGGCGGAAAAAATAGTCCTTAACTGCGAACCTAATTTAAAATCAAAAATCGTTTTTTCTGCGCTTGATGCTTCGGTGGCAGGAGCCATTGAGGAAAATTTTGCTAATGCCGGATATGTTGTTATTTCCAATGCGCGCAATCACCGGTTCGATGATGACGTTCCTCTTATAGTGCCGGAAGTAAATCCTGATCATCTTAAACTGGTCAAATATCAAAATTTCGGCGGCGGAGCAATTGTTACTAATCCGAATTGTTCTACAATTGGCTTAGCGTTGGCATTAAAACCCCTTCATGATAATTTTGGAATTGAATCCTTAAATGTTGTTACTATGCAGGCAATTTCAGGAGGCGGCTATCCGGGTGTGCCAAGTATGGATATTCTTGACAATGTTATTCCTTTCATTGGCGGCGAAGAAGATAAAATGGAGCGCGAACCGAATAAAATCCTGGGATCATTCAACGGCAAGGATAAAATTGATTATGCCGAATTGAAAATTAGTGCACAGTGTAACCGCGTAAGCGTAATTGACGGACACACTGAATGTGTTCAGGTTAATCTGAAAAAAAAGACAGCAAAAGAAGAAATTATAAAAGCTTGGAATAATTTTGTTGCAGAACCACAAAAATTTAATTTGCCATTTGCTCCTGAGAAACCGGCAATTTATTTGGAGGGAGAAAAATATCCCCAGCCGCGCATGCATAGAAATCTTGGCAAAGGAATGTCCGTTGCAATTGGAAGGCTGAGGGAAGATACTTTGTTCGATTTCAAATTTGTAATTCTTTCTCACAATACGGTTAGAGGTGCCGCAGGCGGAACTATTCTAATTGCAGAGTTAATGAAAGCTAATGGCTATCTGGATAAATACTTATGAAACAAAAAATCATTAAAGTTTCCGCACCGGCAACAGTCTCTAATGTTGGTCCCGGATTTGACATAATGGGATTTGCAATAAACACTTCTGTTGAAGAAATGATATTGCGTTTGACCGATAATCCCGGGATAAAAATCAAAAAAATTACAGGTGATAAAAACAAGCTGCCCCTTGACATAACTAAAAATACGGCAACTGTAGCGCTGACACACATGATTTCAAAGTTAAACTCAAAAATTGGTGTGGAGCTTGAGATAAAGAAAAAAATGATTTCTGGGAGCGGGCTTGGTTCAAGTGCCGCAAGCGCAGTAGCGGCTCCATTTGCCTTAAATGAACTGCTTGGGAAACCATTTACAAAATATGAACTTATGGAGTTTGCTCTTCTTGGTGAGGAAATTGCATCCGGCTGCATTCATGCCGATAACGTTGCCCCATGTTTGTTTGGCGGATTCATATTGATACGCGGATATAACCCGACAGATATTATCCAATTAGCATCACCTAAAAAGTTAGTCTGTACAATTCTTCATCCACAGTTCGAGGTAAAAACGGCTGAAGCAAGAAAGCTAATAAAGAAACAACTTCCACTTAAGGATGTTATTACCCAGACTGGAAATGCAGCTGGTCTTATAACTGGAATATTGAAGAGTGATTACAGCTTAATTAAACGATCACTCAATGATTTAATAGCCGAACCGGCACGCGCAACTTTGATTCCCGGGTTTTATGAAATTAAAAATGCCGCGCTTAGCAACGGTTCAATAGGATGCAGCATTTCCGGTTCCGGCCCTGCAATTTTTGCGTTCAGTACTTCATTTAAGGATGGGATAAAGATTGGAAAAGCTATGAAGAAAGTTTCATCAAAATTTGTTAAAGAAAATATTGTTTACGTTTCGCGCATAAATACTGTCGGTCCAAAAGTAATAGGTTGATATGAAATACTTCAGCACAAGAGACAAAAATAATATTACTGATTTCAGAACCGCTGTAATGAGTGGTCTCGCAAAAGACGGCGGATTGTTTATGCCGCTTTCAATTCCATTATTGCCATCTTCTGTTATTTCAGGGACTGAAAAGTATTCATTACAGGATATAGGATTCGAAGTTGCCAAAAATTTTATCGGGAAAGAAATACCTGAACAGGAAATACATTCCATTATAGAAAGTGCAATAAACTTTGATGCACCCTTGGTTCAGTTATCAGAGCAGTTGTCTGTACTTGAGCTATTTCACGGACCTACGTTGGCATTTAAGGATTTTGGTGCCCGGTTCATGGCAAAAATAATGGGGTATTTTGTTAAGGGCGCAGGTAAAAAATTAAACATTCTTGTTGCAACGTCAGGTGATACAGGCAGTGCAGTTGCATATGGTTTTTACGGTATTGAAGGTATTGACGTCTATATTCTATATCCCAAAGGAAAAGTAAGTTTAATCCAGGAAAAACAATTAACTACACTTGATAAAAATATTACTGCTTTGGAAATTGACGGAACATTTGATGACTGCCAGAGACTTGTTAAAAATGCGTTTGTAGATGAAGAGTTGAATTCAATATTAAACCTTAGCTCTGCAAATTCAATTAATATTGCAAGATTGATCCCGCAATCTTTTTATTACATCAATGCCTGGCGGCAGATAAAGGATAAATCCATACCCACTATTATTTCTGTGCCATCAGGTAATTTGGGAAATTTAACGGCAGGATTATTTGCAAAGAAGATGGGAATTCCAATTGATAAATTTATCGGCGCAACTAATAAGAATGATGTGTTCACAGAATATTTAAATACTTCAAAATTCAACCCGCGTAAATCTGTGCTGACACTTTCCAACGCTATGGATGTTGGCAATCCAAGCAACCTGGAAAGAATAATTGAATTATATGAAGGAGACATTGAAAAGATTCGAGCTGATGTTGTTTCCGAAAGTTATACAGATGATTCAACTATAGAAGGAATAAAGGAAGTCTATGAAAAATATAATTACGTAATTGATCCGCATGGTGCGGTTGGATATCAAGCACTGAAACATTTTGTTGAATCAAATAATTTGAAAGATATTAATGCTGTTATGGTTGAAACAGCGCATCCGGCAAAATTTAAAGATGTTGTTGAAGAAGCAATTAAAAACGAAGTTGAAATTCCGGAACGGCTTGCAGCCTGTATTAATAAAGAAAAAAAGAGTGTGCGTTTAAACTCTGATTATAATTCATTGAAAGATTTTCTAATGAGTGTATGATTAATATTTTAATAAACAGTATGTTCAATCTTTATCTTACTCTTAATCATAATCTTACTCTGCTTTATCGAACTGACAGAAATTTTTAGAATTAAATAGGCTATAAAATGAATGAATTAAAGAAAAAAATATCAATACTTGGGGGAGGCAACATTGGTTCTGCAATTGCGCTGGGCTTGGTAAACTCTAAGTTGTATCAGCCTTCTGACATTATAATCACAAGGCGCAACCAGGACCTGTTAAAATCTTTTTTGGAAAAAGGATTCCAGACTTCACAAAGCAATGCCCGGGCAGTAGCAGATTCCGAAATAATTATTGTTGCAGTAACACCGCAGCAATTGAATGAGCTGCTTACCGGAATCAAAAATTCAATTGATCCGGCAAAGCATACATTGATTTCAATTGTATCAGGTGCAACTATAAGTCAAATACGTAAAGAGATTGGCAACAATGTAGCTATAATACGCGCAATGCCTAACACCGCAATTGCTATCCAGGAATCAATGACCTGTATTTCTGCAAATCCGGAAGACCATGGTAAACTGGAAATAGCAAAAAATATTTTTGATGCACTTGGTAAATCGCTGGTAATTGAGGAATCTTTAATGGTGCCGGCAACAGCTCTTTGTGCTTGCGGAATCGCGTTTTTTTTAAGAGCGGTACGTGCTGCATCACAGGGCGGAATTGAAATTGGATTCCATGCGGAAGATGCATTGACAATGGCAGCTCAAACAGCCAAAGGTGCAGCCACACTTTTATTAAGTATGGGAAATCACCCTGAGAATGAGGTTGATAAAGTTACAACACCTCGGGGTTGCACAATTTCCGGACTTAACCAGATGGAACACAGCGGTTTTTCTTCAGCAATGATAAAAGGAATCACTACTTCTGCAGAAAAAGCGGCACAACTTTATTCTCCTGCAGAGAAATAAATTTAATAAATTTTGTTATGTATTTTAAAAGGAATTCGATTATGAAGAAAATTTTTCTAATCAATATTGTTCTAATAGTTTTACTGCTTTGCATTAACATGCTGGCACAGGATCAAACGGCCGTATCAAAAGACGGTGTAAAAATTAATTTTAATGTAGAAGGTTCAGGCGAACCGGCGCTTGTCTTTATTCACGGTTGGAGCTGTGATAACACAGTCTGGGCTGAACAGGTAAAAACATTTTCCCCCAAATATAAAGTTGTTACAATTGATTTGGCAGGACATGGCAAATCCGGAATTGAAAGAAAAGATTATACATTGCAAATGTTCGGTGCAGACGTTGCGGCAGTGGTTAACCAGCTTGGGTTAACAAAAGTTATTTTGATAGGTCACTCAATGGGTGGACCCGTTGTTATTGAAGCTGCTAACCTGTTAAAAGGAAAAGTGATTGGTTTAGTTGGTGCAGATACTTTTCAAAATCTTGGAGAAACAATTTCTGCAGAGCAGATTGACCCGTTCTTACAACCATTTAAGGAAAATTTTGTAATAATAACAAAAGCATTTGTTAAGATGATGTTCCCGCCGGCAGCCGACTCACTTCTCGTAAAAAAAGTTTCTGATAAAATGTCATCCGCTCCTCCGGCAATTGCGCTAAATGCTTTTGAAAACATGTTTAGAGATAACGCCATCGGTGCGTTAAAAGAATTGCAGGCGCCGATAATTTCAATTAACTGCGACCTCTACCCCGTTCAGGTTGAGCAGAATAAAAAAGCGGTAAAGTTTTTTGAAATGAAATTAATGAAAGGAGTCGGACATTTTGTTATGTTGGAAGACCCTGCAACTTTTGATAAGCTGCTCCAGGAAGCTGTGGAAGAGTTGGTAAAGATTGATTAGGACTGTTATCAGGATAATATTTCTATTTCTCGAATATTTTTCATGAATTGTAAGTCTCTTTTATCAACCCAAGTTATGTCATTGAAATTTCTGAAAATGTACATCCGCCCAGTAACTCTTCCATTTAAGACTAAATGAGTCTGACTAATAAGTTTAACCTTGACCAGACCTTTATGCTGATCTAAATTCACGGACGAATACATCATACGTTTTTGATTGCAGTTGCACATTATTCAAATAAAATTTTTATTTGTTGATTTTTCAAGCAATATTGAAGTTCCTGAATAGTAAAAACATAATATAACAATCTCTTCAAAATTCCTTGAGGCATAAATTGCACAAGCAAATCCTATCCATATACTCAAACAATAAAAACAATCCATCAACTTTCCGAAAAAAGAATTTCCAGCCAGGTTTCTTAATCTTATTATCGAATCAAAAGGGCCGTCTTCCAAAGCAATAAGATGCGTAACCCGCCACACAACGATTACAAAAACAAAATATTTTACTATATCGTTTATCATTTGGTAAAAATAAGCCGTCGGACTTTGTCTGGCAACCTTAGATCCATTTTATCCCCGTTTAAGTAGATAATAATTAACTCAGTTCGAGCAGAATTCGTATGCATTTATTATTTAAAAATCGAATATATATTCCCAGCTGTTTTTAAAATTTACTTTACATACGAAGATTGATTTCTATTATTCATTATTTACAATTGGTGCTGGTGGACAACAGCGATATTCCTGTGATTTCTCCAGCAATTCAATTCGCTTTTTCAACAATTCATTTTCTAGATGAATACGTTCTTTTCTTGCAGGCTCACAGGTGCTGCATTCATCAAGGCATCCTTTAACTTGAATTCCTGCTGTAGGCAAAGAAAATTCCATTTCGAAATCAAACTTTCTTTTTAACTCATCCGATAACTCACCATTACTGTCAAGTATACCTGCATCCTTTAATTCCTTATCTAATTCCTCTAAAATTACACTTCTCATTTGTGGAGTAATGACATATGGATTATAGGCTGCTATATTTGTGATATCCGTTGGAGAAATTATTTTATCAAGGCTTACTAATTCAAATTTTAGTATTTGTTTTTTATTCAATCGGTAAAAAATATAAGTAATAGCATGGCATGAATTAGGGTTACTGAATTCTCGCGAAGAAGATTCAAAAAGATCCTCGGACTGGCCTTCAGAATGAGTCCGCGTTGCAACTTCCCCCATAGATATTGAATGTGCTAGATGAGTTGCATTAACGGCCTGCGATGATGCTCCGCGCATGTTTGAGCTTTGTGAATAAAGGTAATTGAGAATAGAAGAATTGTTGTAGTTGTAGCTTTCATTTGTGCTGGCATTTGCACTAAACCAACCCAAACCCGCATCTGCGTCACCATGGAAATCCCAATGACCCTGATCATTTGAACTAGCAGTACCCCTTTGAGTGTTTTCAAGATCCCGGAAATATTCTTGCGTTGCGAGCATAAAATATTGTTCTTCTGAAATTTGTTCACTGCGATAACTTAGATTAGTACTACTATCAAAAGTGAATTTGCTGCGGCGATCAGTTGAAAATAGACGGACTTTTTCTCCCGGTAATAATGTTGTAGTATAAACTGGATCTCCTAAGGCTAATCCTAAAGTACATCTGCTTAATTTAAAGCCTAAAATTAGTTGGACTATAATTTTTCTTTCTTGTTTGTATGAGAATGGATAGTTCAGCGTACGTGTAAAAAACAGCACGTCACAATTGTCGTCCTTTAATAATTCAGGACAACATGGAATTTTTACAAGTTGGTCATTATTTGTTTCCATTGTAGTTCCCTCTTTTTTTTGCCTACTCTTCAACGGATTTTCGGCTTACTCCGCCTATAAAAATTTGGGTGTTGCCTATTGTTACTACATATTCAGCAAAATATAGATTGTTTATAAATTCATTATTTACACCTCCGGCACTTAACTCACATTTGTTAGATTCAAATAGTGAGTACTTTGTATTTTGATATAGGATAGTAAGGTCTCAAAATTATTACTAATCGTTTATAGCTATGTATTCAGTATGACAAATCCTGAATTCATGATCTTTCAATTGTCAACAGAATCTATTAGTAATCTTGCTTCAACAATATTAATCCGCAGCAATTCCCGCCCGTATAAGAAGTAAATGCAAACACCCATTAATTATAATTTAAGTCACAGTAAAAACCCCGGAAGCTTTTTTGTTCTGCTAATTCTATAGAGGTGGATAAAAAGAGGGTTGAAATTAATTAGCGACTAATTTCTTGTAAGGATATTAAGGAGTGGTAATTTAAAAATCAAGAAAAAAATACTTAAGTAAAAAAAATTTTGTTATGCTTGAGGACCCGGCAACTTTTGATTAGCTGCTCCAGGAAGCAGTAGAAGAGCTGGTGAAGATGAATTAGTATTAACAAATAAATTTTTTTCTTTTAATGTAATAAACTTATTTTGAATCTTATCTATAGCTGAACGATTCGCAAAATAAATATTATTTGAATATTTAATAAAGGGCGTTTTTATAAAAAACGCCCTATGTATTATTGAAAGTAGATTAACGTTGTATTGCCTTTTTCATTTCTTGCGACTTAAGTATTATTGCTTTTGGATCCTGTTTTGTCAATTTCTGTACGTTATCGAAATATACAGATTCGTTAACGAGAGCAGGAACGGCAGTAGTCCGCAACACCTTTTGTGAAACTAAAGTATTTATCACGTTCACTTTCTGTAGAGAGTTTGCACTTAACCAGGCAGGATTAATCGAAATTGGAGCAGCATGAGAAGGTCCTGTGCCCTGTGTGCATGGTGTAATATTAGGTAAATTGCTTGGCGGAGGAGCAGGCAAAGGATAAAGCATCGCTGCAATATCATCAATTTTCTTTTGGGTGCCCCGGGAAATTTCCGGACTGTTGCAAGCATATAAACACCAATTAAGATTTACAAGTGCAGAGTCACCTGCAGTTTTGATTGCAGCGGCTTGTGCATTCTGATTTTTTAGTTGAATGAAATCACTATAGAATTTGTCTCCGGTATTACATGAATTTTCCCATTTTGGTAGAGATACGTTTGAACCAAGAATTCTTGAAATGGCAGTTGGGCTGAACATTAAATATGCGCAACCAGCAACAAGAAGAACTATCAAGGAAGGAATTGCAATGCGGAGTACTTTATTCTTAGGAAATGTACCTTGCCATAAAGCACGTATAAGCCAGAATAAGAGGATGAATGCAAAAATTATAATTATAACTTTAGCTATTATATTAAGAGTACTATTTAAAACAACCGCAACTCTATTAGTACCTGTGTCGATAAGTTGTGTTGAACGAGTGTAAATTCTATCAACAGCCTCCTTAATCACTTTGTTGGCTTGATCTAAGATTGATAAGATGTCATCATTGATCTGTGCAATGTTTTTAGCAAGTACCGCATCAAAACATGTTATAATGCCTTTTACCATGTTATTTACTTGAACAAGCAGGCTTTTTGCCTGGGCAATTGTATCTCTCATTAATTTATCTAGTTGAGTTGCTGCTTCGTTAATTACCTCTTTAGCAGCATTTTTCACCTGATCGACGAGTAGTTGCATCTTATCTGTCAACTCACTTATTACTGCCTTCATCTGGTTTCCCGCATCTCCAATTAAGCTTGAACCCGCTTCACGAAGCTGTGCTATCATTCCTTCCAAATCAGCAATCGGAAGATTTACATCAACCGATGGGGACCCTGCATACGTTTGATATATCGGAAAGCCAAGATTGAAAAACATAGAAAGAAGCAAGATCATCGAAATTTTTTTCCTCATTAATTTTTTCATATCACATCTCCTATTATTCCGGAGACTCCGGAATTAAATGTTAAATAGTTAAAATCTGGATTCGATTTAAATATCACGTTTTTCCATTTCGGTTTAATAATTAATTTTAACATTTAGTTGTTGAGCATTATTAATTAATGAACCGAACAACCACTTTTGCCATAATTATAAGTGAAAGTCTTTCCTAAACCTTCACTAATGTTGCCCTGACAGGTTGCGTTCCAGTTTGCAGCCGTTGCTTTCATTTCCCAGGTTCCCGGCTTTAGGTTAACCCGGCTATATCTTGGGTCAGGCGATATACCAGCATGCGATACTTCACATGTAATGTTTATAGAAAATGACGTATTTCCGCTTCCTCCTGCGTCTGATACAAGATTTCCAGTAAATGAAACGGAAACAAATGAACTCCCTGTAGCTGGAGCGAGTGCGTTCAATCCATTTATTTCCAATACTGCCGAGCCGCTAGTTTGTTGCGAATTAACATTAACCTCTCCGCATTTGCAGCCGCAACTTTTACTGCAGCCGGCTAATGCAACAAGAACAAATGTTAATGTTACCTGGAAAAGCACTTTGAGAATTTTTTTACGCCGGTGCTCAGCTAATTTTAGAGATAATAAAAATTTTTCTTTCATATGATTCTTCCCTCTTTTGTTGTTGATTATAGTTACTACTGTATTATTTAATCTATACAAATAGTTAAAGCCAATTTTAAAAAGGTTTAATTATTACTGCATCGATAAATACATTTAAAAGCCAGTGAGAAAGTATAACCGGCCATATCGAACGGGATGCATATGCTAAAATACCCGCAGCCAATCCCCAAACAATAGTGCCCCATAATTCTGGAATCGGTTTCCCTAGATGCCATGCGGTATATGAGAGCATCTGGATCAATAACGCATATTTGCTGAAATAAAAAACCCCGGGCGCACCACCACCTGAATTCTTATTCTCATTATCACGAACACCGGCAAGACCAAATAGTAAATAGCCGCGGAAAATAAATTCAATAGCTATAAAAAAAGGAAGATATGTTAATTCATAGAGGATGAACTGTCTGGAACTTGAAAATGATTTAAATATAGGATAAACACGCTGCATGCTTTCATCTTGAGCACCGAAATAAAAGACAGGCAAACAAATAGTAGTGAGCACAATAAAAGTCCACAACGCAAAAACCCTCCTTCCTTTGGGCGGCAGCCCTAAACCGAAATTGAAAAGGGGCAGCTTATAAAAAGATTTAATCAAAATTATTGGAATAATTACAAGCAGGAATGCCCCAGCAAAAAAAGATATAATTTCGTAATCCCAGGGAATCCAGGGGATTATTGGTATTCTTTCACTTGGAGGTGTACCCGGGGCTACCCAGCCTTTCCAGAATAATTTTACTAATTCAAGTTCCCCATGATAACCCCAGATCATGAGCAAAATGAAAGTAGATCCAATTATTTGACCGGGTCTTTCTTTAAATAAACTTTTTACAACGTGCCAAATTAACTTTAATATAGTTAGGTAATCTGGTTCTTTTAATTCAATATCATCAAATTCATCTGTAAATTGATTAAAAAATTTTCTAATTGTTGCTTTCATAATTTTCTCCTTATAAGTAAACAGAATAAAATTATTACATTATTCAGGCTGATAACCAATTAGTTAAAAATTTTGCCCGTGAATTTAGGGAACTAACCGAACCGCAATCTTCTTTTGTAAAGAGAACTCATTATCATATTTACAATTAAAATAAATATTCCACCTGCTGCACCAAGTACAATTGATCGTATCAACGTATCTGTAATACCGAAAGGCCAGCCGTACTTAAACGTCCATAGATTCAAGACTTCAGTATTTAGTATTTCTACAATGCCCGCTAATAATGTTCCTATTATAAATTGAATAAGATCATCCATTTTTCGTGTTATCAAGGCGCATGAACCAAGCATTAATCCGAATGCACCGAACATAATTACAAAGATTAACCACCATGGATTGAAAGTGTAAAACTTTCCTATGTATGATGTTAATTCAATTAAAACACCAAATATGCTTGCAATAACAATGTACTTTAGCCAAAAAACAAAACCGCCTTCCAACGGCATTTCCTTCAGTTCCCTTTGCTTAGCCATAAAGTCTGGAACAGTTTTTTTCATTCCCTCCAATAGATCAATCTGTGCTTTCCATCCGAAATCTTTTAACGCTTTGTCTGAACTTACAACCCAATATCTTTGTGAAACTTCTCTTGCTTTATCCCGCGTCATCATTGCCCGGTTACGTGTAATGTGATAGAGTAACTCAGCAAAAGGTGCCGCTATGCGAATTAGAAAGAGAGGAACCGGAATTGTAATGCCAAACGATTTATTCATTGCACGGCCGACAGTCTTTGAAACTTCTTGAGCTGTTAAGATTTGATTGTTTGTAAGAAAGTAAGCTTGATTAATTGTGTTTTTGCTTTCTGCTGCTTTGATCATTCCTTTTACTAAGTCTCCGACATAAACCATGACGAGATATTTTTTTAATATTCCAAGCTTGGGCTGTATTCGTTTTGAAATAATTGGATAAATTTGACTTAGATCTGTTTCCCTTTCACCATATACTGCTGGCGGACGAACAATAGTTATAGGGATTTTACCAAAGAATTTTTTTGCTATCTCTTCGGCTTTTTTCTTTGAAGTACCGTACCATGACATTGGTGATAGTTGCCATGTTTCATCGATTGGAGATGGATCCTTGCCCGGTCCAACCCCGGCTTGGCTGGATACTAATACAAACCGTTTTAATGTTTTAGATGCAAATTTTTCTGCCACATTAAGCATGTTCATTGTACCTGTAGTATTGGTTCCTTCAAAATCTTCCCCGTTTGTAACCATTAATCTTGCAGCAAGATGATATACATAATCTACGTCTTTCATAGGGGCTTCCAAAGTCTCCGGTCGGCGGACATCGCCTTCAAATAAATTTACTTTTAATCCGTTAAGTGAAGAAATATCGCTTGTTTCCCGAATTAAACAATTAACTTCGTAGCCTTTATTTAACAATTCCCGAACAAGATGTGAACCAATAAATCCATTAGATCCAGTTACAAATACTCTTGTCATAATCTGTCTCCTTTATTTGTAGGATTATTTTTTGATTATATTTTAATTAAGCATGATGACATTGAATTTTCCCCATGAATTTTGAACTAGTTCATGTATTTTCTTTAGAAATGAAGCGGAATACAAGTACTAATTTGAAAAACTTTTCTATTGCAGCTTCATTTTTAAAAATCGTTTGTTAATAATTCAAAACACCCATCACTTTTAAACAACAGTCAATACTCCCCCTACCCCGTAAATGTGTATAGGCAGATTCTAAATTGATAATTCTAAAACGAAGAGGAGTTCATCCTTTTATATCTCGTGAATCATGATCAAAATTAATACACAATCACATTTCGATTTTCAGACCAGAAATTTTCAACGAGAATAAGTTTGGTAACTTATTTGTTCTGCTAAATCTAAAAAGGTACCGTATAAGAGGGTTGAAATTAATTAGCGACTAATTTCTATTAGCATATTAAGGAGCGCCTTTTAAATAATCAAGAAAAAAATTTCATTAAATGTACTTTTGGAGAAAAATTCTCAATTATAATCTTTAAATAAGGACCTGGTTTTTCAAGCCGAGTTACAATCAAGAATGTTCATAAAATTTATTTTTATAATGTTCTTATTATTAAGTAAAGAATCCTTTGAAAGGTTATTGAATTTGTTAAAATTAACTTGTTAAATCATTAACACACTTTTTGCTTTTAACAGCCACATCTTTCTATCATTTAATCCGTTAAATCCGCCATTTACCCTTTTTGTTATTGTCATAAGATCGTCTTTATCGGCAAAAGTATTTAAATTGTGTTTATCCCAAAACCAGCCTGCTGCCAGGCTGTCCCATGGTTCTTGTGCAAGAAGATCTGGATTATTAACAAAATCCTGACCCAAATCATTTGTAGCCAGACTATAATTTGTTTTACCCGTTAATTGTATCCACCCTCTTCCACGGTATTTATAACCGTCGCCATCATGCTCGGGTGTATTCCCCAAATCTGTTCTTGTATCGTATGCCAGCTGTGCAGGTGTATTTCCCCATATTTCTACCGAGTACCTAAATGCGGATGATTCGTGCAAAACCTGTGCTAGAAAATGACACATTCTTAAACCTGCAACTTCCGGCACTGTATCTATATTAAAGCGCTGAAAAGTTTGGTTTAATGCATCCGTAATCTTCTGAAGTTTATCATCGTTATATTTAACGGGACTGATAATATTAGTTGTTTTGTTATTGGCATCTTAATCCCCTTGTTTTAAAAGTTGTTCCATTAAATTAAAATAATTTCAGCAATAAAACCTGTGAAAATTTGCTTAGTCTGCAAAACAAAATAGTAGGAAAAAGGAAGATGAAATTAAATAGCGTATAATTTCTGCCGATATATTAATAAGTGTCAATTTAATAATCAAGATAAAAATCAACCTAGGGCTAATGATTGCCTAAAATTTTTTTGAAAATTACTTTTCACTTCCCGTTCCTATATCGCGGGTAAGATTATTAGGAAGAATAACCGGTTTGTGTTTGTTGGATATTTTTGACAATTTATTCCGTTGCATTTGAACTACATTCAATGCCCGGGTGTAAGCGTCATCGTAACTCATTCCCTTTGCCATAAGTTCTCTTTCATTCAGTTCAGATGTAATTGAGAATTCAGTTTCCTCACAGGAAATTTGTGCATCAATCCAAATTTCGCTTTTGGGAATAAAATGATAAACAAGATCATTCCCGCTTAATCCGAAGTCAGGAAAAATTTCCCTTCTAACAACTGAGCCGTCAACTATCCAAATTGAAATATCGCTTTTAGTGCAAATGAATTGTCTGCAAATATTACGGAGTTGTATAGAATCCGGTAAAGCAGCAATTTCTTTAACGTTGTCACAGTCGGTCGGAGAAACGCGCGTTAAACTATCTTCATGCTTGTTTGAATATTCTTTATCATTTAACCGCAGGCTGCGTTCAAGAGCAAGTGATGAGTCATGCGCATCTGCATAGCTCATCCCTTTTTTTGCCATAAGATTTCTTTCATTAAGTTCGTGCGCAAGTGTGTATTTATATTCCTCGGCGGAGATTGCATTGTCAATCCAAATCTCTTTTGGGGGTATAAAAGGATAACGTTCACTATTTCCACCGTACAAAAATTCGTTAAATATTTTTCTGCGGATAATTAGTCCGTCAACAATCCATACTTCTTTTCCATTTTTATTCTCCGTATAAACCCTGTAAACATTTTTTACAAGACGTGTGTTTCTATCGTTTTTAGATTTGTCAAACCCGGCATGAATAATATACGAGTGGCAAATGAAAAACAGGAATAAGAGAATTAAAGATTTTCTTTGGATTTTATTCATGTTTCAAAATTTTAGTTAAAGCAACATACAATTAATGTAATATATTATTTAAAAAGGATAATTTTTATAACTATATAAAAAATAATCAATCTGCTGAGGTATAAAGTCAAATTTAGTTGAG
>PMDS01000099.1 GCA_003155655.1 Melioribacter sp. | reverse complement strand
AGATTCTCATTAATATTTTAATTTAACAAAATAGTTACAAAAGTGTATTCATTATCTCATTAAAAACGAGCAGATATTCACCCAAAAGATGTAGTCCTTTTTTCATCCCTTTGACCGATTGAATCTACTTCCTAATTAGTTGCATCTTGATTGCGGTAGTAAAAAAAGAATGCTAAAACAAAATCTTAAGGAAAATTTATTTGAAACAGCTCCTGTTATTTATAATAGCATTTTCTATGTTAAATTTATCTAAAGATTCTTTGGCTCAGCAGCGTTCATTTGGACTGGGTGCATCCATTGGCGAGCCAACAGGTATAAATGCAAAATCATGGATATCTCAAACTACAGCATTCGACCTTGGTGTTGGTTGGTCTATAGGTGGCGATCGTATTGCGACGCACGATATTAATTATGAAGGGGGCAGCCGCATTCACTTTCATTTCGACTATCTCTTACATGTATTTGATGCAGTCGGTTCAACTGGACAATACCCAATTTATTATGGTATTGGTGCACGCTTTAATAGCGGCGGTGGATACTACAACTCTTTTGCTGTTCGTTTCGTTCTTGGTCTTGCATGGATGCCAAGGGAAACTTCGATTGATATGTTTATTGAATTTGTTCCATCGCTCCAGTTTACTGCTGGACCTGGATTTGCAATAGATTCGGCTATAGGTGTTAGATATTATTTTTGATAAAATATTTTCCTGAAGGGGTTTGATTTGTTTGCCGTTCGATGCCGGCAGGTTGTTCAGACCCCGACTTTTTAAGGGAACAATTTATGTTGAATATATCATTAGGCATCACTAAAAATTTTGTTTTTAATTGAGATTAATCTATGAAAAAAATCAGATTGTTACTTATAGAAGATAACCGTCTTCTTTTGGATGGAATCCTTTCGATTCTTAAACCCCATAAGGATATCGTTATAATAGCTGCATCTGAAGATGGTAAGAACACTCTTTTAAAAATCAAGCAGTTAAAACCAAACATTGTCCTTTTAGACTTGGGGTTACGCAGTCAGAACAGTTTACAAGTAGTTGAAATAGTGAAAAGAGATTTCCCGGAAGCGAAAATTATTGTTATGGATCTTGCACCTGTTCAAGCCGATATTTTACAATTTGTAAAAGCAGGCGCCGATGGCTTCATTCTTAAAGATGCGTCACTTAAAGAATTCTTAGTCACTATACGGTCAGTAGCTGAAGGTTCAACTGTACTTCCGCCTCTTTTAGTTGATTCACTTTTTTCCCAGATTGTTGAGCATGCTGTTAAGGAAGGTAAACCCAAATTGAAAGAAGCAATACGAATGACACAACGTGAACGGCAGGTCATTATGCTGCTGGGTGAAGGATTGAGCAACAAAGAGATTGGACAAAAAATTCACATATCAACTTATACTGTTAAGAGTCACATTCATAATATTATGGAAAAGCTTGCTTTGCACACACGTTTGGAAATTGCAAACTATTCCTATACAGATGAGACACTTAAAACAATTACAAAAAGTATTTCAATGATCAATAATTAATTAACAATCGTTGTTCGTTCTAACAAAGGTTTGATGAAACAACGGAATAAAAAAGGAGAAACATTATGCGTTATGTCTTTGTATTTATCGTCGCATTGTTTTTATTAATTGCTTCAAACACTTCAAATGCACAAGTACGTCTCGGCATAAACTTTAATTTGACTAACCAGCCGGCTTGGGGTCCCACGGGTTATGATTATGTTGAGAACTATTATTTCCCGGATATTGAAGCATACTACAACGTTCCATCACACCGTTATTATTATAATGAAAGAGGGCGCTGGATTAGCAGTGCATCATTGCCTGCACGTTTTCATTTTGACTTATACAATTCTCATAAAGAAGTAATAAATGAAAGGCAGCCATGGCGGAATCATAATTCCTACAGAGATAAATATTCTTCATTTAAAGGTCAGCACGATCAGCAGCCAATTCGCGATAGCAAGGATTCAAAATATTTCGCGAACAAAAACCATCCCGAGCATAACAACTGGGTTCAGCAGCAAAAACATGGCAACAATAAATCTCTTGATTTGAATAGAGGAAATAATGGCCATGATAATAAGGCAAATAAACAAAATGACAAGCGAAACGAAAAAGATGATCGTAAGGATAGAAAATAATCTGCATGGATAAATGCAATAATTAAAACCGGTTTTGATTTATTCGATTTTTTGAATTTCAAGACCGGTATAATAAGGAGATTGGAAAATGGACTTCTCAACATTTGCGTTGATCATTATGGGACTTTTGGCAATTTCCATGATCATTTGCACAATAGTTATTTACCCCGAATTGAGGGATTTGGTTAAAGAACTCAGAAGAGATTTTTAACAAAATTTATTTAAAAATTGAAACTAGATGCAACTATGCTTAATTGACTTTAACTAAATTGTTAATTGGTCAAAGGATTAGTATGAATACAAAAATCAATACACCGCTTTTTCTCGCGTTCATAATTGTTGCAATTATTTTTCTCCTCTTTTGCGGCGGAGCAATTACTGTGACATTGTTGAACAATGGAATAGATCACGGGATGAATGAAGACGGATGGAGGAATAACGTTTACTGGATGTGGGTTCCAACAGCTTTAACCTTCTTTTTGAGTGTGCTGTTGGGCATTGCTTTATTTAAGAAAAAAAAGGCCGAGTAATTTAAATTCGGAAGAAAGTTAACATATGAAAGCATTAGTATACCATGGACCTGGCAAGCGCGGATGGGAAGAAAAACCTAAACCTGCAATTATAAATTCAACCGATGCAATTATCAGGATAACAAAAACCACTATTTGCGGAACTGATCTTCACATAATGAAAGGAGATGTTCCTGAAGTAATTGATGGTCTTGTACTTGGGCACGAAGGAATTGGAGTTATTGAAGAAGTTGGGCCAGGTGTTTCAAATTTTAAAGTCGGCAATAAAGTGCTGATCTCATGTATTACTTCGTGCGGAAGTTGCGACTCGTGTAAGAAAGGAATGTACTCGCATTGTGAAACCGGCGGATGGATTCTTGGCCGTCTCATTAACGGGACGCAGGCAGAATATGTTAGAACACCTAATGCAGATACCAGCCTTCATCATATACCGGATGGCGTGGATGAAGAAGCAATTGTAATGTTGAGCGATATTTTGCCAACTGGATTTGAATGCGGAGTTCTTAAAGGTGAAATAAAACCGGGAGATAAAGTTGCAATTATTGGCGCGGGTCCGATTGGACTTGCGGCTTTGCTAACAGCACAATTCTATTCTCCTGCAGAGATTATTATGGTTGATTCAGATGAAAACCGTTTAAGTATTGCAAAAACATTTGGGGCAACCAGACTTATTTCTCACAATGCTGTTGAAGAGATTATGAAACTGACAAGTGGGAAAGGAGTCGATGTTGCTATTGAAGCTGTGGGTATATCCGCCACGTTTGATATCTGCCAGTCAATTATTGCAGCTGGCGGACACATTGCAAATATCGGTGTACATGGTAAAAGTGTTGAGTTACACCTGGAAAAATTATGGTCGAGTAATATCACTATTACAACACGGCTTGTAGATACTGTAACAACGCCAATGCTGCTGAAGATTGTTCTATCGGGAAAACTGAAACCTGAGAAATTGGTTACACATCGGTTTGCTCTAAATGAGATTATGAAAGCATACGATACATTTGGAAATGCTGCAAAAGAAAAAGCTCTCAAGGTAATTCTTACCAATAATTGAGTAAGTAAATAATTATACGAACCACATTTTAAATAGAGATAGAATATGAAACTGTATAAGAATTTAATCATATCTGCAGTATTATGCTGTTTAATGATGCTGATAGAAAATTGCTCATCATCATCACTTGTTGACGAATGGAATGATTCTTCATATCATGGATCTCCACTGAAAAAAATATTTGTAATCACTATAAGAAAAAATCCCGTTCAGAGACGAATATGGGAGGATGCCTTTGTTAGTGAACTTTCCAAGCATGGTACTCAAGCAACGGCGTCTTACCATTTGTTTCCGGATGTACTGCCGGATACAAATCAAATTATACAAACTGTTCAGGAAAAAGGATACGATGGAATTCTGGTTACCCGCCGTCTTATAAACGAAACGGAAACTCATTATGTTCAGAGTTATGCAACCACTGAAATAGCCTCACGTTATAATTTCTTTCGTCAAAAATATGACACATATTTTCGTGATGTGCAGCATCCGGGATATGAAGAGTCAAAAGTCATTGACCGCCGTGCAATAGATGTTTGGGCGATTAGGGGCGATGAGCGAATGATCTGGAGTGCAATAAGTAACTCTCCTGAACGCAATACAGCAGAAGATGTTCAAAATGATATCGCCGATCTTGTGATACCTGAATTAACGCGGAACGCTATTATTAAATCCGGAAGGTAAAAAGATGGTGCAAGATACAATCGAAAAAATTGAGAGAAAAATTCGAACAAATAATTCTCTTGCCCTAAAAAATAAAACTGAACTTCTTGAATTGATTGCAATACTTAAGCCGGAAATAACGGAATTATCGAAGGCACAAGTTGAACATGCTGAGAGTATCGCCGGGTTCATCGAGCGCTCAACGCATGAAGCAATGCGGCAGGAAAAAAATCCGACACTTCTAAAGTTTGCAGTTGATGGTTTGTCTGCATCGGTTAAAGGTTTTGAAGTATCACACCCTAAATTGACAGAGAATGTGAATTACATTATCAACGCATTATCTAACATGGGGATATAAATAATTATGTATGAAAAGCAGGTAGTAATTGGAATATTTGAAAATGAGCTATACGCAATGGCTGTTAAAAGAGATCTCAGAGAGGCTGGTATTAAGGCAAGTATACTTAAAGAAGGCGGTGGTGTTTATTTGCCGTTGATAAACCAGGCCGAAGGAGTACAGCTGATTGTCCCGGATACTCAAGCAGAAGATGCTAAGAAAATTCTGAAATAATAATTAATCTAACAAAGCAAGTGTTAAGAATTTTCTTTCAAGATTAGGTTTATTCAATAAGCTAGAAGTTTAAGATGAATGCTCGTTAATGCCAGTAAATGAATAAGGAGAAATGTCCGGAAGAAGATTTTTAATTGAATTAATCAAAATAGAAATATAATCATGTTTATAAAAACAATTGGTCTCGTCATTTTTGTATTGGGTTTTATATTGGCTCTTTATACCGGATTTGATTTTGTAACAAAAGAAAAAGTGCCGGATAGACCTAGTATTCAAATAACAAAAGATGATGAACCGGCAACAAATTGGTCTCCATTAATCGGAATAGGAGCTATGGTAATTGGCGGTATTGTTTTCGTCTTGGGCAGAAAAAATCATTTTAGGTTGAGTGCAAATTGAATTGATTAATATTTAAAAACTATACAAGAAAGTTGACGGAGGAAAATTGAAAGGAAAAGTTGGTTTGTGGATTGACCACAGGAAAGCAGTCATAGTGAGTATAAAAGGTGATCTGGAAGATATAAAGTCTATAACATCAGGTATGGAAAAACATGTCCGGTTTTCTGGTGGGGCTCAGAAGGATTCAGAAGAAGATCAGCGTGATAGAAAATTTATTATCCATCTTAACAGGTACTATGATAAGGTAATATCTTTAGTCAAGGATGCAGAATCTATTCTAATAGTCGGACCAGGTGAAGCGAAAGGTGAGTTAAAAAAACGTTTTGAGAGTGGAACGCAAATTGGAAGAGTGGTTAGTCTCGAGGCAGCCGATAAGATGACCGATCCTCAAATTGCTGCAAAAGTCCGGGAACATTTTTCAATTTAGAACTTCTCTATATTAAAAGACAATGAGCCAGATATCACAGTTTTAAGAAATGTGATGTAGAAATAGTTTAAAAATTATTTTAAAAAAAAGCCGGGGTGAAAGAGAGGATATAAAAATGAAAGACAATGAAAAATTAATTACAGTACTTAATAAAATTCTTGTCGATGAACTCAAATCTGTCAATCAAAATATGCTCCATTCCAAGGTAAGTGAAACTCTGGGTTATGGGGAGCTATATGAAGAAATAGAAAAAGAAACCACTGAAGAGCTTAAGCAGGCAGAATGGCTAATAAAGCGTATCATTTTTCTGGAAGTTTGGAGAAATCGCCATCCGGTACTAAGTATTACCCAAAATAATATAGAAGATAGTTACATAAATGTAAGAAATGTCGGATGAAGCAAAATAATTTTAATTGATTTGTATTTAGGAGGAACAATGAACAAAAAGTTAATAAAACAAAAATATTCCGACTTTGATTCTGAAATACTACCACATTTAGATTCACTAAAAAGATATGCTTTAAAGATGACGAATGATGCTGATGATTCTGACGACTTAATACAGGATACATTATTGAAAGCATTTAGATTTTTTCACAATTTTGAAAAAGGTTCAAATGCAAAAGCATGGCTTTTCAGAATCATGCAAAATTCATTTATAAATAATTACCGCAAAAAAAACAGACAACCCTTCAAAGTTGATTATGATGACGTGCAGAATTTTTATGAAAATATAAAACCTGAAGATGTAAAAACACAACATTACCAGCAGGATGCATTTGACAATGTCATGGATGATAAGATCATTAAGGCGCTTTCAGTCTTACCGGAAGATTTCCGGACAATAGTTTTTCTATCTGATATTGAAGGATACTCATACAAGGAAGTTTCTGATTTTGTAAACTGTCCAATCGGAACAATCCGCTCCAGGTTACACCGTACACGAAAGATACTTTATGCCCTGCTTTATAAATATGCCCATGAAAATGGCTATGTCAATTTAAAAATTAATAACAGAAAAAGTGAAGTAGTCAATGTGAACAAATCAATAAATAAAGTCGAAAATAGTTCTTACGCAAATATGTAAAGGGGAATTAAGAAAAGAATTATAAAGCAGGAAATAATTAACAAACATAATCCTTTGGAATGGTTGAACAATTAAGCCGGTTAAATATTGATTTGCGATGCAGCCAAAATACAGAAACCAATTAAAAAAAATAATACTTGGAATATTAGGATTAGTTGGGGCTGGTGTTATCTTGCTTATTACAAATCGTTACGGGGCTGGTATTACTCCCGATTCTGTAGCTTATATATCTGCTGCAAGAAATTTAGCTGAAGGAAATGGATTCCTTACTTATAACGGCTTACATTTAATTGTTCAGCCGCCTCTATATCCAATTGTGCTGGCAGTAATAAAAAAAATATTGTTTATAGACCCGCAAATATCAGCCGGTTACGTTAATGCCATTCTTTTTGGCCTTATAATATATTTATCCGGACTATTATTGTCGAGATATTTGAATTCATTTGTATTAATATTTATAGGAACAGTATCAGTCTTAATTTCGTATGTGCTTGTTCAAGCATCATTGGTGGCATTATCCGAACCACTTTTTATTTTTCTGGTGCTACTATTTCTTTATTATTTTGAAAAATATCAAACAAAGCGCGACTTTATTTCTTTTTTCCTTTTTTCTATTTCAGCTGCTTTGGCATGCCTTACCCGATACACAGGTGTAATATTTATTTTAACAGGTATAATTTGCATCCTTCTGCTTGGAAGGAATAAGAACAAAGAAAAGTTTTGGCATTCTCTTACATTTATACTTATCAGTGTTACACCGATAGGCATTTGGATTATTAGAAATTATTTTCTTTCAGGAACGCTGGTTGGGGAAAGAGCCTCATCCTCTTATACTTTATTTGATAATTTAAAATTTTTCTACAGCACTGTAATTCCCTGGTATTTGCCGCTGAATCCGGCGTGGATATATTTCATTTTTATTCTTTTAATAGTGGCAATATGGATTTTATTTGGATTGGATCCGGCAGAACCTTCGAATAAAAAAGCATTAAAATTAATTGCCCCAAGTCTGATTTTTGTACTATTCTATTCCGGTGTAATTATTATTTCATCTACCACCACAGCTTATGACCGGATATCCGATAGATTGCTTTCTCCAATTTATATCCCTGGAATTTTCATCTTATTTTTTATTTTCGATAAAATTCTTAATTGGTTATCGAATTCTTTTCATCAAAAATTAATAACTGCTCTCTTTATTGTTGGTATATCATTGTTGATAAATTACCCGGTCAAAAACACGATACAAATTATTAATTGGTATTTAGAGCAGTCGGGATGGGGATACAGCTGTGATTCATGGAGGAAAAGCGAAACTATTGAATATCTTACGCAGAATAAGCTGCTTGGAAAAAATTATACAATATATAGCAATGAACCTGAAGCAGTTTATATTCTGACAAATTTAACAACCAAGCGCAGTCCTGCTAAAACATATTACAATTCTTTCCAGCGTTTTGATATTTTTCCAAATCAAAAGTATAGCTGGGTTACTTCTGAAAATGTATGTCTCATTTGGTTTGATAAAACTAATTATAATTTCCTCTTTACAATTAGTGAACTTCAAAAAAATATTAATATGACGGAAGTTGCACATTTTAAGGATGGGGAAATTTATACTTTTCTGAGTAAATGAACCTCTCCCCAACCCCTCTCCTTTATGAAAGGAGAGGGGCTTTTGTTTCAAAGTCAACTTTCAATGTGAGAGTAGTATTTTGCGAAACCGTTACAATTCATGACAACTCCTTACAGGTGTTTGACAACTTTGTATTTGACATCTCCGACTAAAGGATTGAACCCAAAAACAAAAACATATAAGGAGATTAAAATGAAAACTACAAAAATTAAAACCGCATTAATAAGCACATGCTTAACTGTAACAGTATTAATAATGCTTGCCGGTTCAATCCAAGCACAGAGCAATAACCAGCTTGATGGAGTAAAACGTGAAAGAGCCGTCAAAAGTATTATTTCCAATTTCACCAGTGTAAGTGCAGGCATTAGAGAGGCTTCAATTAAATACGCGGGAGAATACAAACTAACCGAAACAGAAGATGCTTTAATAGGTTTATTGAAGAAAAATGATGAACCAAGCACCAAAATACTTATTGCAAATTCTCTTTTGATGATTGGAGATGAAAAGGGAATTGATGCAATACGTACAGCCGCATCAAATGAAAATGATCAGTCTGTAAAAGAAGTATTTGCAAGAGTTGTTAATGAATTTGAAAAAACAAAAAAATACTGATGCACGGTGGCTAACGGATCGATACAATCACGCTATCAGCGTGATCACTCCCCGACCAGTTTGTTAACCGGCCGGGACAAGCAGCCACCTTTTTGTGTTTACCTCACGTCCTCATTTCTAAATTAAAAACCTCCGCGGTTCATTAAAACTTCGGAGGTTTGAGTAAATGACAATGGAATTAAAATCATTATAATTAATTGACAACCTAACATTTTTCAGGAACATCCCGACAAAGTCGGGAAGAAGTTTATTCCACAGAGCGAATGCGGGAACCCCTGACGGGGCAGCACTTTTCAAGTTACATTCTATATATCTCGTCTGGTTTCCTAAGAATTACTAGGCTAAATTTAACTGAACATTTACTGAACATTCTTTCAACTTAAAGTATGTGCAGTAAACTTCGTTAAGGAGGTTCGTATGTTTTTAGCCAAAAGAAATAATGGGTATTTCTTTGTAGAATATTTTGACAATTCCAGTAAACGATTCAAAAGGGTTTCAACTGGCACAAAGGATAGCAGGAAACTCAAAAATTCATTTCCTCTTTAGAATTACCTGTCGCAATTATTGATGACTCAGAATTAAAATTGAATAAAAAGGTTGCTTAAGAATTTAATATTATTTTTCCAACTGAATTGATTAAACAAGCAAGCCTACAAACATTATTGAATGATACGGATTCCCTATTTTAATCAAAGATGAAATGAAATATTGAAATAGAAAATGACAATGGGTCAGAATTAGTAGTGGGATAATCAATCGATTAAGGACTAATTGTATACTAGAATGACGATTAATATGTATAGTAATTATTGTCTGTATAGTGAGAATCACAGCGTTAGAGAAAAAAGAAGATCTAAATTTGAAGATATTATAATGTGGTGTATTTCTTTTGAGTGGTAGAAAAGAAATAAATATAGATAGTGAAGGTTATGGAACTGGAGCGTGAGTTTGTAATGAAATGGATGATGAAGAATTTACATTACGAATAAAATTAATTTAATAATGAGAATAATTAGCGATTAATATCTGAAAACTACTAGGCTACGGATATGAATCTTATTATTTTATAAAATTATTCTTTGTAAAATGAACTTTATGGAAGGATTATTTTCACTCGAAAAAGCAAATTTAAATAATTCATTATCCTCCGGAACTTTGTTTTGAGTAAACCAGTAAGCAGCTTGCAATCTGCTTTCGTCAGAATAATGGAACAAATCAATTATGTATTTAATTCTTAAATGGCAATAAACTGCCTTATCATAATATGATAATAATGGAGAATAATATAAAGCACGCAATATAGAATAATGAATAACCATAGGTAGAATAGGTGGTAACTCGGGTAAAGTATTTTTATACAAAATAGGGGCATTTCTCTTAAACGAGTACATTAATTTTGTCAAATAAAAAGTTGCAGTTATTGAGGAGAATAAAACAGTAAGAAAAATGTCGAAAGTAACAGTACTTGAACTAGTAATATTACACCCAGTCAATAGAATTATAGGGGCCAAAAAATGTATTTTCATACACTAATTCTCACCAATAGTAAAAAGCTTATTTAAGCTAGAATCATCATTTGGATCAATATCAATAAATTTTTTGAAGCATCTACCTTGCACTCTACTTTTAATAGGGTCTAAGATTGTTGGGTCCAATACATTTGTAAGAACACTTATGGGAACACCAGGTAAAGATGTATCTAAAAAATCTAAAAGAAGTATTCCACTTATTAAACCCCCATCCGATTTTTCTAAGCTTAAAAAATCTCCAGGAGCAATCATTATGTCAAGAATTATCCAATTAAAAGTTCTCTCTTTATCAATTATATCTTTAAGATTATCAAGTTTTGTCACTTGAACTATTGTATGACCTAAATCAATAATATTATCAATATAAACTTCAATTGGATTTGTCTCATCATCAATTAATAGTATTTTCATATTTGTTTCCAGTTTCTTTTCAAATCATTAGGAATTTTAATACAGAATGCTGTCGGAAATGAATTTCTTTCGAGAATTATTTGACATCCGTGCGCATCTAATATTGATTTAATGATATGTAAGCCCAAACCAAGTCCTTGAATTGTTTTTTTCTTGGCCTCAGGGGTTCTAAATCCTTTAAGAAAAATATCAGATTTGTAACTTTCTGAGATACCAATACCATAATCTTCAACTCTTATTAATACTTCTGTTTCTAAAATTTCTTGACTTATTCTAATAGAAAATGAACTTTTATCTTCAAAAGAATATTTTATTGCATTTGAAATAAGATTGCTAAAAACTTGTTTAAACTTTTCTCTATCAACCCAAATTGGTTCGAGCGATTGATAAATATTTGGAGGTGGATAAATAATTTTATTATGATCTAAATTAGCTGCTTCGCACAAAAATAACGAGTCTTTAATTGTTGGAATAATTATGTCACCCCAAAGTCGTGATTCAGAAAGTTCAATATTATGTTCATTAAATGAATTAACAGGAACAGTTAGTTGACTTCTAAGATATTTCGAATGATTTATAATATCTTTCAAATATTTAAGAGTTTTAGGAACCTTGAAATATTTAAGAATCTTTGATTTCTCATTATCTGTAAATTCTTTAGTATTTGGTATACCCTTAAATAACTTCTGGATTGATTCTGCTTTTGTTCCAATACCACCAAGTTGAGAATTTGACTCATGTATATTTTTTCTTGTTATTTCAAATAAAAATTGATCTGACATTATAATTTCAATAAAACTTTGTGCCCAATTTGCAATGAATTCAATAAGATCTTTATCATCTTGTGAAAAAAAATCAATTTGATTTGAAGTAACAGGATTGGTAATTTTATTTGTACACCTAATACAGCCGATAACATTTCCATAATGATCTTTTAAAGGTGTCCCAATAAAAGATTTTCCAGGATGAATAGTTACTTCTTTGGAGATTCCTCTATATCTTAAATCTTTAGAAATATCTTGGCTAACTATGGTTTTACCTGATTCAAGAACAACACCTGTAATACCTAATCCAGGAACATACTCAGGTTCATTTAACTCTTCTGCATTTTCAATACCTGAGGTTGCTGAAATACTGAAGGTCATTGAATGTGAATTTTTTATCAAAACTGAAACACCCTCTACTAAAAGACAATCCTTTACTAAATCAACAATACACAGATTAAATGTATGTAACTTGTGCCTAATATCTCTATTTGATGGGGTACTATTTAGATAGTTGAGTTTTAGTCTCTCAATTAGGTTTTGATTTTCATTCAAAATGGTTTGAGTAATTTTATTTTGACAAATTTGTTGAATAAAATTCAATAACGATTCATTGAGGTGTTTGTTTTTATTCCCAATATAAATATTTATTATCCCTATCTTTTGTTTGTCCGATTCGGAGTCAACAGCCACAGGTCTTTCAATTGGGATAGAATAAATCCTGTCAATTCTATTCTCTTTTATTAATCGTGTATTATTAAATTTAAGTTTTTTAGAAGGCAAGGGGGTTATAATAATTTTACTTTCTATGATTGCTTTACCAACAACACTATCATTTACATTAAAAATGGCTTTTTCAATCAGATTAAATAAATTGGATGGATATATACTTTTAAAAGTTAAAGTATTTTCAAAATAATTGTATACATCGTAAGTACAGCAAAAAACATCAAAACATTCCGATATATTTTTTGTAAGTAAATTATATACTTCATGGCGAGAAAAACATTGGACATTACCTATATTCTGTAAAAAATTTATCTGTCGCGCTGCCATTTTTTGTTCATACAACAACTGCCTAACAAGATGTACATTTTGAAGAATTATGGCATGTTCTTTTTTGTTAAGGACATTTTGAAAAGTTTTACAGTACTCAATAACTGGATCATTAAGTTCAACCTTGTAGTTCCAATCAATGCAAATTACTCCAATTACGGTATCCTCAATAAAGATGGGTATTGCTATTTCAGAAATAGTCTCATCATTAAGATTTATGTAAGAAACTGGGGATAAATTTTTGACATCTTCCTCAAATATTATTTTTTGTGTAGCGGCAGCTCTTCCCGCTAATCCAAAATCAAGATTTACTGTAAAGTCATCAACGTTATTTTGAGCCCATTCTGAATATGGGAACCTATATCTTAGAATCAAATAATCATGCTTAATGTCTTTACTATAATATGATGCTGAACAAGCTTTTAAATCACCGATAAATATAGACATCAAATCAGTAGATAATTTGCTAAAATCTTTTTGTTCGAACAGTTGTTCAATTTTTTTTTGAGGATTCATATATAGGTAATGAAGATAATTTTATTATTAAAAATTAAATTGCATAATATATATCAAACTACAATTATAATACTTCAAATCATCTTGTTATGATTAGGTATTATCCATATTTCAGGAATAGTTGCTCTAATCAATTTTTTCTGATGAAGGCAACAAGTTTTTATAATAAAATAAAGTAAACCCTCTATAAGATATTGATTTTATGAATAATTGCAAAATATATTCGTATTGCATTTGCTGCGATGATTCATTTGAGAAATGAATGTCGTAACACTAATAAACACAATGAATTTGGAAATGCCTAATATTCTCAAATTAACAGTAAAAAATGATTTCAAATCTTGACATAAATTAATAGCTCAATCAAATTCACTTTCTGAAGATGACTATAAATTTGTATTGTTGCCAAATCTTCATAACGCAATAATACTGATGTAAAGCAAAATCCCATCTGTTTCTTATAATCATAATCATCCTCTCTTTCTTTTTACACCCCCAGTTTTTAATATAACAACTACATTTTATGTTAATTACCAAATCATGACAAAACCAAAAATATACGTGGGTACTGCCGGCTGGTCTTATAAAGACTGGATTGACAGTTTTTACACTGGAAAGCAGACAAAAGACTTTGACTGGCTAGAGTTTTATTCGCAGTATTTTAATACTGTTGAAGTTAACGCAAGCTACTACACGTATATAAGTCCTAAAACAGTTGAAGGATGGATAAAGAAAGTAGAAGAGCGCAATGATTTTCTTTTTTCAATCAAGCTTCACCAGGATTTTACACACAAACGTAATTTTACAAAAGAGCAGACGGAAGCTGTTAAATCGAATCTGAAAATGCTGGATAACGCAAACCGTCTAGGCGGACTGCTGGTACAGTTTCCGTATTCATTTTCTTTAACAAAAGAAAATGCCAATCATGTAAAACTTCTGCTTGAGACATTTAATGATTATGAAAAGTTTGTAGAGGTGCGGCATAAATCGTGGCTTTCACCTGCGCCAAAGGCTTCGGTGAATGAACCTACTCATACTCCAAGCCTGTCAATTAAAGGATCAGCGGACGGGTCCGCACCTGAAATAGAAACTATGGCAGAAAGGTTTTACAAATTTCTTGCTAAAAATAAAAGCTCACTGTGTGCAATAGACCAGCCTGAAATTGGCGAGGCAGTTGAATTCAAACCAATTGCTGTGGGTGATAATCTTTATATCCGCTTCCACGGCAGAAATGAAAAAGCCTGGAGGCAGTCGCTAAATAATTTCAGCAAGAATCAGACGTACGAGCAGCAGAGCGAGCGTTATGATTATCTCTATTCACCCGGTGAATTATTGGAGATTGAAAGGGCAATTAAGGAAGTATTAAATACGGTAAAAAAAGTATTTATTATTTTAAATAATCATCCTCATGGTAATGCAATAGCAAATGCTTTTGAACTTCTGCATTTATTAACGGAAAGAATCAAAGTTAATATTCCCTTCACTACATTAAAATCCTATCCAAGATTAACTAAAATTTCGTTGAACTGATTATTAGCTGCAAGCCACAAGCTTCAAGCCACAAGCGATTAGCTGCTAGACGTGAAACGGGAAACGGAAGACGGGTCATCTCGATACTCTCTTCACTGCGTTCAGAGAACTCGATGACCAGCCAAAGTATATTACTTCTTCCGCCTACGTCAGACAGGTTCTCCTTACTCCTTATACTTTAAACTTTATACTTCTTTTCACAGATATGCTCTGAGCAATTTTTCTTTTCCCAGCGTTTCAACTAAGAAAACTTCATCCGGACTGGCTTCTTTTTCCACATCGCCAAAGAAATCTGCATTGTTCCTGTCTTTTTGTGTTACTGATAATGCCGTGGCGTCGGTAAGCACGGAAAGCTTGTCTACTATTATGTTGTTTCCGTTCTCAGCATCAACCTTTCCTTCCACCATATAAGGACCCATAGACATTGTAAGCTCTGCAAATTTTTTATAAGCTTCGGGAAAAATGACGGCTTCAAACGTTCCGCTTAAATCTTCGAGCGAAAGAAATTTCATTATCTCATCTTTCTTTGTCTTTATGCGTTTGGATGCCATGTACCAGCCTATCATTTTAATCTGTCTGCCGTTGTATTTTAACATTTCGGAAGAAGGTGTAATATCTTTTGCGTTTAATTCCACCGGAAAAAATTCAAGCGGATGTTTGGAAACCATGTAACCAAAAGTTTCATATTCATGCAAACATTTTTCTTCTATGCTGAAATTGCGCCCGGTAACAACTTCTTTTTCAAGCTTGAGGGTTTCGTTAAAGAAAAGGTCGTTCTCATTTTCGTTAATAAGTTTGCTGCCGGTAAAATAAATATCCAATAAACGGAGAAGCGTTACCCTTGTTTGATTAAAACAATCCATTGCGCCGCATTTTATTAGCAGCTGGCTGTGTTCATAACCTATTTTTGTCCTGACTAAAAAATCTGCAAGAGAAACATACCTGCCGTTGGCCGTCCGTTCTTTGATTATAATATCGGCTTCATTAACCTCAAGATTTTTTACTGCCATCAATCCAATTCTAATTTCTTTTTGACCGCCTTTGTATTCATAAATGCTTTCGTTTATTGAAGGAAGAAGTATTTTTATTCCAAGCCTTCTTGCTTCGGAGATATAAACCGATGGTGAATAATAACCGCCCTGGTTTGTTAAAACTGCCGCCATAAAACTTGCCGGGTAATGCGCCTTTAAGTACGCCACCTGGAAAGAGAGAAGCGCAAATGAAGCGCTGTGTGCTTTGCAGAATGCGTATCCCGCAAACGACTCAATCTGCTTCCACAATTTTTGCGCAATCACATCACTGTATCCTTTCTGTTTACAGCAGATAAAAAATTTATCAACTATCATCTGCATTGCATTATGCGAACGCATTTTTCCGCTCATTGCTCTCCGCAGTAAATCAGCTTCTTCAAGCGTCAATCCAACAATGTGATATGCCACCTTTATAACATCTTCCTGGTAGATCATTACTCCGTAAGTTTCACCAAGATACTTTTCCATTTCGGGTACAAGATATTTTCTGCGTTTGGGATCTTTATGCCGTTCAACAAATTCTTTCATCATGCCGCTTTCTGCAACGCCCGGTCTGATTACAGAAGATACCGCAGTAAGCATTTCGAATGTTTCGCAATCTGTCCGCTTAAGAAGCGAGCGCATACCCGGGCTCTCGATATAAAAGCAGCCTATTGTATTGCCGGTGCGGATCAACTCTTTTGTCTCTACATCCGCGAACACGTTTTGGTAGTTGTATATGTCGAACCCGCTCTCTTTTATAATCCGTGGAATGGCGTTATAGATTCTTGCAAATTTTGCCGTGTCCGGCAGCTTGTAACTTGCCAGATCAAGAATTGCAGGTTTGTTTTTTTGTTCTACTTTTAGCATATTATAATAGTGAAAATTTGTTCACTATATATTATCATTTATTAGTCAATATATCAAGAGCTAAAAATTAGCTAAAAACAGGCTTTTTATATGAAAACCATCTTCCATCTGGATATGGATGCCTTCTTCGTCTCCGTAGAAAGAATTTTAGATCCCTCTCTTGAAGGCAAGCCTGTAATAGTTGGCGGCGATCCCCACGGAAGGGGCGTGGTGGCTGCTTGTTCTTATGAAGCACGCAAGTATGGTCTTCATTCCGGTATGCCCATACGCAATGCTTTCCGCCTCTGCCCGAATGGTGTTTACATTCACGGTCATCATAAAGAGTATGGGCGTTTCTCCAAGGCTATGAAGTATCTGCTGGAAGAAAAATTCCCGATTGTTCAGCAGGCATCGGTTGATGAGTTCTATTTCGATTTTACCGGGTGTGAAAGTATTTACGGTCCGCCTGAAATATTTGCCAAACAGCTCCAGGATGAAATACTGCAGAAGCTTTCTCTCCCATGTTCGATGGGAATAAGCTCCAATAAAAGTGTAAGCAAGATAGCAACCGATTTTAAAAAGCCGATGGGAATAACTTACGTTCCTTACGGAAAGGAAAAAGAATTTCTTGAGCCTTTGGCAATAGAGAAAATTCCCGGTGTAGGTAAAAAATTATTTCCAGTTCTGCAGGCTCGCGGGTTTAGGACAATTGGAGATATAGCGAATGCCTCACCCGGCTACCTTGCCGTGCTGCTTGGTAAATACGGAACTGACCTTTGGAACCGCGCTAACGGAATGGGCAACGATGTTCTTTCCGTTGAACAGGAAAGAAAAAGTATTTCTTCCGAGACTACATTTAATGAAGATATTGTCGGTAAGGCGGAAATTGAAAAATATATTTTTCATCTTACTTCTAAAGTTGCACAGCAATTGCGTAACGAGAACTGGCAGGCTTCAACAATTTCAATCAAGCTCCGCTATTCGGATTTTTCTACTTTAACACGCGCAAAGACTCTTCTTCATTCTACCGATGATGATAAAACAATTTATGATACATCGGTTCAGCTTTTCCGCCAGGCATATACCCGGAGAGTTGGCGTACGCCTTATAGGCATTCACCTGGGCAAGCTTAATCATTCCTGCGAACAGGAATTTTTGTTTGAGGATGAAGAAATAATCCGCAAACGAATGCTGGGCGCCGTTACAAAAATCCGCGATAAATTCGGCGCCAATGCAATTCATATCGGTGTTTCTGAAAAGGATTAAAATGTTTACTCTTCATGCACATAGTAATTTTTCCCTGCTTCAATCTACAATCAAGATAGATGAGCTTGTAGACTTTGCCAAAAAATCCGGCAGCACTTACGCCGCATTGACCGATACTAATGCAATGAATGGATTGATCCGGTTCTTCAAAGCGGCAAAAGAAAATAACATAAAACCAATTCTTGGTTCTTTAATTGACGACCCGGATAACAAAAATTTGTCTGTTCTCTTTATAGCTAAAAACAATGTCGGCTATTCGCACCTTTGCAGAATTATCACATCACGAAAACTGAATAATGATTTTTCTCTTGTTGAGCTTTTTAAGGAACCGCTCAATGATTTATTTGTAATTACTTCTTCTGTTCCGCTGCTTAAGCAGATCCAAATTGATTTATCCCTCCGTCAAAATTTATTTATTGAGCTGATAGTTACCGGGAAGCAGAAAAAGAATACACGCCTGCTGTATGAGTTAGCCAAAGAAAATCATTTGCAGATTGTTGCGTCGCATCCGGCTTATTTTATGCCCGGTGATTTTCAATTGAATAAAGTTGTTACAGCTATCCGCCTTAATACTACCCTGGCAAATTTGGACGAAGACCAGATTATTGATGAGGAATTTTATTTGAAGACCCCGGATGAATTGGCGCAAACCTGGAAATCTCTTCCGGAAGCAGCCTGGAATGCTGATAAAATAGCGCAGTCCTGCGATGTTGATCTTAAGCTCGGGGAATATAAGTTTCCGGTTTTCCCGGTTCCTCAAAACGACAGCGCCTTCTCTTTTTTATGGAAAATTAGTTTTGACGGCTTAACCAAACGTTACCCTGTTATTACAGATCAAGCTATTAAACGGCTTCAGTATGAACTTGAGGTTATTGCCGAACTTGGCTACAGCGATTATTTTTTAATTGTCTGGGATCTTATACACGAAGCTAACGGCAGAGGTATAATTCACATAGGACGCGGGTCCGCCGCTAACAGTCTTGTTTCTTACTGTTTATTTTTTACAGAAGTTGACCCGATTAAATACAATCTCTACTTCGAACGTTTTCTTAACCGCGGGCGCCTTTCGCCTCCCGATGTTGATCTTGATTTTTCCTGGAAGGAGAGAGATACAATTATAAAGTATGTTTATGAAAAGTACGGCTACGACAGGGTTGGAATGATTTCCACCACTGTTACATTCCGCGCGCGGTCGGCATTCCGCGAGACGGCAAAAGTTTTTGGAATATCCGAAAGCGAGATTTCGAAATACAGCAAGTTCATTCCATGGACAAGCGCGCGTAACCTGCCGGGTATTTCAGAAAAATTTCCCGAAACAAGATCGCTTGATTTTTCCAATGAGCCGTGGAAAACAATTGTGAGCAGCGCGGCAAAACTTGCCGGCTTTCCAAGGCACTTAAGCATTCATCCAAGCGGACTTGTAATAACAAAAGAAAAAATTACCAACTATGTTGCAATGGAATATGCAAAGAACAAAGGTCTTGGCCTGGTTATTACCCAGCCGGATATGTACTCAACCGAAGAACTTGGCTTGATAAAGATCGACTTATTAAGCCAGCGTTCCCTTGGTGTGCTTAAACTGGTGATGAATGATCTGAATAATCTTTTTGCTGCTGATGGCGATCCGGGGAAAAATAAGGTAGCTGTTTATAATATCGAACAGCATGATAATTTACTGATGCAATAAAGTTTACCCGCCGAAGTAAATTTTTTACGTAGGCGGGAGTATAAAGTATAATGTATAAGTAGTAAAGAGAACCTGTCCGCCGGAGTCTCTGACGTAGGCGGAAGAAGTAAGTAGTAAAAAAATATTTGATCTTTTCATCTTTCCGTCATTTCTTCTTTTCTTCTTTCCGTTTTTCATCTTTTCATCTTTTCATCTTTCCTTCTTTCCATCTTTCCGTTTTTCATCTTTCCATCTTTCCTTTTTCCCGTCTACCGTTTCGGAGAAGTAGGATTTTTGGCGTTATAACTGTATTATTCTTATAATTATAATAGCGCTTGAAGAAATTTTGTCTAAAATGAATAACTGCAGTAAATACTTTTCAATTTTAATTCTATTAATTGGAGCGGGATTAACTTTTTCTCAATCCAACCACTATCTGGATAGTCTAAAAAATAAATTATCATTAGCACGTAGCGCCCAGGATAGCGCAGTTTTTATATCGCAAATTATCTGGAGTACTTCAGACGCAAAGTTCAATATTCCTGATGATTACCTGATAAAGTCCTTACAATTAGTCAAGCAAATAAAAAATGAAGAAACACTTGCGGAATTATATGATGCCATTGCGCTTACTTATTGGCTTGGTAATGATGTTCAAAGAGCAAAAGAATATTATAGGAAAGCAATAAAAATTGGAGAACAGTACAACTATCCGGCGAGAATTGCTTGGGGAAATTATAACCTTGCTACTTTAGCAAGACTGCTCGGAAATACCAGGGAAATGGTTGAGTATGCGCTGACGAGCAGGAAGAGATTCAAGCAATTAAATAATTTTAAAATGATTCTTCTAAGTGATAGGCTTGTTATAAACAGTAATACTGAATTACGAAACGTTTATATTGATTCAACTATTAGCGATTCTAAAATTGCTATAAGTCAAGTTAGGGATTCTTTAGTTCTTATTAACGCGTATCTGAATCTTGTTTCTCTCTATGGAATGAGAGAGAATAAATCCATGTCCATATCTTATGCTATGAAGGCTCTCGAGATTGCCGAAGTTATTAAGGACAAGAAAGCGATTCTCAGTGCAAGCTATCTGATAGGTGAATATTTAAGAGACTACCAGCATAATTATAATGTTGCAATGTTGTACTTTGAAAAGAATCTGGATATTTATAGAAAAATTAAAAACGAAAGCGGAATAGCAGAGGTTCTTATAGAAATCGGAACTATTTATAGATTGATGGGAAAAGATTCACTGGCAATGGATTCCTTTAATAATAGCCTGAATATTGCAAAAAAAATTAATTACCGGCATTTAACTGCAAACGCATACAAGTCTATAGGGGAACTAGCGTATCAAAATAGAGAATATAATTCAGCATTGATTAATTATAAAAAATGTTTCGAGATTGGATGTGATAAATGTCCGCGGATAGTCTTCCATAAAGTACTGCTTGATATTGGGAATGTTTATCTAATTGCTCACGATTATAAAAATGCACTAAAATATTTTAACAAAAGCTTATTTCTTGCAGATTCTTCCAAAGCGTTATTGGAAAAAGCTTCTTCATTTTCAGCAATAGCAGATTACTATAATGCAATCAACAATACAAATGAAGCAATTAGTTATTATGAGGATGCTTTAAAATTAGCTTCATCCGTAAAATCACTTTCATTAAAAAAAGAAATTTCTTCAAAGCTCAGTTTATCTTATAAAGATAAAAAGGATTTCCAAAAGGCATATCAGTATTTATCATTATCTAATTTAGTTGCCGATACTCTTAATAAGATTACACAAGTTGAAAATATCTCCCGTATGGAATCAAAATTTGAACTGCAAAATTTAACAGTTCAGAAAGAACGGGAACTTAAAGAAAATCAGATACGTGCAGATGCAGAGATTGGTAAGCAAGCTCAGCAAAAATTCTTTTTTATCATTGGTTTTATTTTAATGTCTGCGCTTGGGTTTGTATTATACCGCGGAATAAGGCAAAAGAAAAAAGATAATAAAATACTTGAAGAGCAGAAAAAACAAATTGAAGAAATGTCGGCAAAGGTACACCGGGCTGATGAAGAGAAGATAAGTTTCTTTACAAACATATCTCATGAATTAAAAACGCCTCTAACATTAATTCTTGGTCCGGCAGAAAGATTGATGAAGGAAAATCAGGGGGATGAAAAAATTACTTTCTCGCTTTCTGTAATCAGAAGAAATGCGGTACAGCTTTTCAATTATATAAATCAGCTTCTGGACCTGCGCAAGCTGGAATCGGGTAAGGAAAATCTAAAAGTTTCCTTCATTGATATTACCGGTATTTGTAAAAGCGCTTGTTCAACTTTTTCATACATGGCAAACGAAAAAAATATTTCGCTTAATTTTATTACAGATGAAAAAACATTAACCGGGTGGATTGATAAAAGTATTCTTGAAAAAACTTTGAATAACCTTTTATCCAATGCAATAAAACATACAAATGACGGGGGAGAAGTAAATATTTCCTTGTCATCTATCCGGAATGCTGCGGGAGAAATATCGGAAATAAAACTAATTGTAAAAGATACCGGTACCGGAATTCCTGAAGAGAAAGTAAAATTTATCTTTGATAAATATTACCAGGTTGAAAATGCAAACAACGGAAAGAGCAACGGAACAGGACTTGGCCTGGCATATACAAAAGAACTGGTAGAACTTCATAAAGGAAAAATAACAGTCGAGAGTAATATAAATACCGGAACAACATTTACAGTTGTTCTACCTGTAATGGAATCATTTTATAACGAGAGTGAAAAAGCTGTTAAGGAAATCTCGAAGAGTGATGATATCGATGTTGTATGTGAGGATGATTCACCAGAAGAAAAGGAAACCCTGCTGATAATTGAAGATAACGATGACATGAGAGGATTTATCAAATCGATCTTTATAGATGAATTTAAAATATTAGAAGCAGGGGATGGAACAACCGGATGTAAAATTGCAGTGGAAGAGATACCTGACGTAATTATAAGCGACATAATGATGCCCGGTATGAACGGGTTTGAATTATGTGATAAGATAAAAAATAATATAAAAACAAATCATATTCCTGTGATGTTGTTAACTGCAAAAACCGGTGATGAAAATGAGATTAAAGGATATAAAACCGGCGCTGATGATTATCTAACCAAGCCGTTTAATTCCGATCTTCTTGAGATAAGAATAAAAAGATTAATCGAAACCCGCGAAAGACTGAGGCAGTACTTCACAAAAGAATTTCTGCTAAATCCGTCTGAAGTTAAGCTTAATTCTCCCGAAGATGAATTTTTAAGAAAAGCGGTAAAAGTTGTTGAAGATAATATTGAGAACCCTGACTTAAACGTTGAATTGTTGATGGAAGAATTGGCGGTTAGCCGTACACAGTTATTCAGAAAGTTAAAGGCAATTACAAATTATTCTGCCAACCAGTTTATAAGAAATATAAAACTTAAAAGAGCGGCACAACTGCTCCGTCATCACTCCTATAACATAACCGAAGTTCTTTATCTGTCCGGTTTTAATTCTCATTCCTACTTTACATCCTGCTTCAAGGAAGTTTATGGATGCTTGCCAAAGGAATATACTTCCAGAGAAATGGAAAATCTTATATCGTAATTTAAATCTGATTAACTAACTACTAAGTATTTAGTACCGGGTTCAGAACTCTGTTCCCGATCAATGCCTGAAATCCCGCTCAAAATCAAAAAAAGATGAGATATGGAACGTTTCTGCTATTCTTTGGAATGTTTCTGATAATTGAAAAGAACCTTCAATAATATTTTTCATATCGAAGAAATACGAACTTAGAGTAAAGCAAACGAATAATTTGAGGAAAATCCGCATGAAATCGATTTTAACGCTTTTAATAATTTTATTCCTTTTATCACAAAGCAGTTTTGCGCAATATGCAACATTTCAGGGTTTGGGTGATTTGCCGGGTGGAATTTTTAGTAGTTCTGCCAGCGGTGTTTCATCAGACGGATCAATTGTTGTTGGCTATGGAACAACTGCCACCGGGCAACAGGCTTTCCGCTGGACTGCTGTCACGGGAATGGTAAGCCTTTGCAATCTACAAGACGAAAGTTTTAAGATGAGCAATGCCGGAGCTATTTCAAATGATGGAACTACAATAGTCGGATTTGGCAATCCAACAGGAACCACCTTTAGCCTTACAGCAAATAGAGGCTTCCGATGGATGCAAACTACCGGCATGGTTGATGCCAGCAGTTTGGCAGGGACAACTATTATAGATATTGGAATTTCAGGAAATGGATCGGTCTTATTCGGACGAAACAATGGAAACCAGGCATTCAGGTGGTCACAGACCGGCGGCCTTGTTATGATACCCGGAACTCTTCCAGGTGGAAGGAGCTACAGCCGGGCAATGATGGCATCAGCGGATGGTTCAATTATTGCAGGTTCGTGTTACACAAACACAAATTTTGGAAATGAACTAACCTTTCGATGGTCGCAAGCTGGAGGAATGCAAGGTTTAGGTACACTACTCGGTTTCGAAGACAGTAATTTCCCCAACGCAATTTCTTCAGACGGAGCTGTGATTGTTGGTACCAGTTATTCCGCTACAGGTTCCTCCATAATGTATCGATGGACCCAAAGTGGCGGGCTTGTGGCTCTGGGGAATGTTCCTAACAGATACACCTCTCATACTATGGCAATGTCAGCTAACGGAACAGTCATTGTTGGTGCCGGGATGAACCTAACTACTACAGGGGACTTTATTGCTTTCATTTGGGATTCAGCTCATGGAATACGTATTCTTAAAGATGTACTACAATCCGACTATGGACTTAATCTAACCGGATGGACTTTACAACAAGCTACCTGTATCACACCAAATGGAAATGTAATAGTAGGTCAGGCAATAAATCCATCCGGTCAGCAGGAAGCATTTCGTGTTGTGCTTGATACACGTTTAACAGATATTAAAAAAAATGAGAGTTCAATTCCGAAAAACATATTATTGAATCAAAACTACCCTAATCCATTTGATTATTTAGGAGAAAAACAACCAGGTGATACTGCAAAAATTTTTGCAAATAATTTTATCTCACGAGGTGATTTGCATGGAAGGCTGGCTATATCTCCAGACGGAAAGGAAGTGCTTTGGACCTCCGTTAATTTTAAAATATGGACAGGAACGATGTTACGTATAACTAAGAAAGATGGAAAGTGGTCAAGTGCTGAAACACCATCTTTTGCGATGAATGGAACTACTGATAGTCCTTTATTTTCACCAGATGGGAAAAAATTGTTTTATAATTATAGAAAGTCAGTCGACAGCAGTTATGTAACAAAGTATGTTGAAAAAACTGATGCCGGATGGAGCGAACCAAAGAACAAAGGTTTTTTATTTAAACCAGGTTCATCATTTACGTCATCCGGTAAAGTCTATTTTTCAAGTACAATGAACGGCAAGCCATGGAATACGGGAATATATTGCGCGCAATTTTCGGATACCGGATTAACAAATATTGAACCTTTGCCTGCAACAATTAACTTACCGGATGTAATTGATTATACGCCTTACATTGCACCTGATGAATCTTACCTGTTGTTTTCGTCAAATCGTCCTATGACCGGTACAAAGGATTTGAATATGTATCTTTATATAAGTTTCAAGAATAATGGAAAATGGTCGACTCCTCAAAAAATTAACAGTGCAATAAATTTTCCCGGAAAAGCTAGGTTTCCCTCAATTTCTCCGGATGGAAAATATTTATTTTTTTGTGGAGATGACAGAAATTATTACTGGGTTGATATAAACGTTATTAAAAAACTTAATCCCATTAACCGTTAATGTACAGAATAATCCCGGCAGTTCATTAAAATGGAAAATAACGAGATGAGTTTTCAGAAAAAAATGGTTCTTGTTAGATAAATTATAAAATATATGGAAGGGAAAAATGAATCAACTAAATAAGATTAAATTCGCAATACTCTGCATTGTTATTGTTATAAGTTATTCAATCAATGCTCAAACACTAAGCATGGAATATTCGACTCTTATAGGCGGCAAGGGAGAAGACCGCGCACATGGTATAGCAGTGGATGCACAAGGCAATTTATACTTGACCGCACCAGTTCAATCAACAGATTTTCCAGTGACACCAGATGCACTTAAGAAGGAGTTTACGGGGATCTATGCTGCGAAACTAAATTCCGCCGGCTCCTTGCTTTACTCAACCTTCCTCGGTGCATCCGGTGGCGCTAATTATACGCACGGTATTGCTATAGACAAGGAGGGCTGCATTTACATTGCTGGTAACACAACTAATCCGAACTTTCCCACAACTCCTGGTGCCTTTCAGACAACACTCAGAGGACCGAGTGACGCTAATGCATCCCATGGCGATGCTTTTGTGGTCAAACTGAATCCGACCGGCGACCGGATTATCTACTCCACCTTTTTGGGCGGCACAGACATGGATATCTGTGGTAAGATTGCAGTAGATGCGAAAGGTAACGCTTATGTCGTTGGCTCCACATCCTCGAAAGATTTTCCAGTAACCCGCGGCGCATTTGACACGACGTTCAAGGGCGGAGGTGGTGCCGGAAGGGGCGACGTCTTTGTTGCAAAACTTAATCCGGATGGTAGCAAGCTTGTCTATTGCACCTACCTCGGAGGTACCGGAATAGACTTGTATGCAGAAAACATTATTGTAGACGCACGCGGGTGTGTCTACATCGGAGGGATGACTACTTCGCCGGATTTTCCGACAACCGGAAATGCCTTCCAAAGGATATACAGAGGTGGATCCGGTGAGCGCGGTACCGGGGACGCATTCCTAGTCAAATTAAATCCGGCTGGTACAGCTATGGAATATGCAACTTATATCGGTGGAAGCGGAGACGAGGTTGGCCGCAGCATCGCTTTGGATCGCGACGGGAATGTGTGGTTGGCGGGTGAGACGACGTCGAACGATTTCCCGACGACGGCGGATGCATTGAGCCGCCAGAACAAAGGTGGCACAGACGGATTCTTCGTCAAAATCAATCCCCGAAGCGGAAAATTGCTTTACTCATCATTGCTGGGAGGCGGCAAGGACGAGACCTTTAGGCTAGCAATTCATCGTTCAGGTTTGGTTGTTCTTGCCGGTCAGACGGAGTCAAACGATTTTCCTGTAACGCCGGATGCTATGGGCACTACCCATTACGGCAAGTCGAATATCTTCGTTGCCCTGTTTGATCCATACGGAAAGTCGCTGCGTTATAGCTACCGTTTCGGCGGGCATGGAATCGATAATCCTATGGCCCTCATTTGTAAGGATGATAATATTTATCTGGCTGGCAATACCACCTCCACTGATTTCCCGGTGACGACCGCTGTAACGTTCAAAGGCGGTACAAATCCTTGGGGCGGAGATGCTTTTGTTACGAAATTTATTCTGGTTGATTCTAAAGTATCTAAAAAAAACCGGGCTCAATAACCCGGATAAGTAAAAATGGAATTAGTCCGATAACATTTAAGAAAAATTATTAAGAGAGTAACTATGAATTGCTATTCAAAATGTATTATTTCCTTAATCATTGCACTTACTTTAAGTGATGAATGTTTTGCTCAGCTAGTATTTGTCGATAGTAAGCAATCACTTGGTAAAGACGGATATGGATGTGCTGTTGGAGACTTGAATAATGATGGGTATCCGGATATTTATATTGCAAATGCAGATTTAGGGCCGGATCAAGTTTGGTTCAATAATGGAAAAGGTGTTTTTACCAATAGTGGGCAAAACATTGGAAATGCTGTCAAAAGAGACAGGAGTATTGCACTAGCCGATCTGAATGGTGATGGTTTTCTTGATGTATTCATCGCCAATGACCAGATAGGAAATCCTACCGGCTGCCCCAATGAAGTATGGTTTAATGATGGCACTGGAAAATTTAGAGACAGTGGACAGCGATTAGGTAATTTAGCTAGTAGTGAAGTTGCTCTGGGTGATATTGATGGCGATGGCGATATAGACGCAGTTATTGCCAATTTGCATGATCTGGCAGGCAACAACCAACCAAACGAGATTTGGTTGAATGACGGTAAGGGAAATTTTACCAATAGCGGTGTACATGTTGGAGAACGGAGTTACAGCGTAACCCTTGCAGATGTAAATAATGATGGGAAATTGGACATCATTTTCGATCATACTATCTGGATCAATAATGGAAATCTAAGTTTTACAAAAAGCACACAAACCTTTGGAACCGGAAGACGATTCTACTTTGGAGATTTTAATGGCGATGGCTATGTGGATGCGCTTGTACTTAAAGGCGGTCCCATGGGCGACACGCCCAATGAAATTTGGTTTAATGATGGGAAAGGAAATTTCATAGATAGCGGACAGAGGCTTGGAAATTCATGCGGTTATACAGCCGCCATCGGTGATTTTGATGGTGATGGTGATTTAGATATCTATGTGGCTAATGGTTTTGTCAATAAAATTGAGCCTGGTATTCTATGGATAAATCAAGGCGGGAAACAGAAAGGTACTTTAGGAATTTTCAAGGAAAGTGATGTTGCATTTCCACCGGCACATAGTTGGGAAGTCAGGACCGGAGATTTTGATAAAGACGGAAATTTAGATCTACTTATTACAAATGGCTGGGGTAAACATGAGTATAACAAAATATATTTTAATGCAAAGGACAAACCCGGAATAAATGGAAAGTAACGGGATGAGTTTTTAAAAGAAAATGCTTCTGGTACGAAAAAAAATATGCATGGAGTCAATTATGAATAGAAATAAATCAATGCTCTCAATATTATTTATATTAGTCTTTTATTCAACCGGTTTTTCACAAGCACTTTTTATAGACAGCGGACAGAAATTGGGGGAAACTTCGTGCTGGTCCGTTACGCTCCAGGATCTAAACGGTGATAAAATTCCGGATGCCTGCATCGACGGACAATTCTGGATCAATTACGGTAAAGGAGTATTTACAAAAAGTAATAAATCCATTGGCACAGGATCACCTGTTACCTTTGGCGATTTAAACGGAGACGGTTTTATTGACGCTGTATGTAATAGCAATATTTATCTAAACGATGGGCATTGGAATTTTGTTAAACAGAATCAGACCTTCGGTAAAGGTGTTATTGGCGCATGGTTATTGGACCTGGATAATGATGGAGATTTGGATGCCATAGTATATACAATAAATTCCGACCAGATATGGTACAATGACGGTAAAGGTAATTTCACAAACAGCGGTAAAAGTTTTGGCGGCTGGGGGCAATGCAAATATTCAATTGGCGATATTAATGGTGACGGCTTTACCGATGTAGTTGTTGCGTTTCCTCACACTGCACCGCCGGAATTGAATGACAATGTTAACGATAAAATCTGGTTGGGAGATGGAAAGGGAAATTTTACTGAGAAAGTTTTATTAAGCGTTAATTTTCAAACCAGGAGCGCAATACTTGCCGACTTTAACGGAGATGGCTGCCTCGATATTCTTTTGGCAAAAGGATATTCCGGTGCAGATGGGGATAACTGGAGTAAAATTCTTTTTAATGATGGGAAAGGAAACTTTACCGATAGCGGACAAAGATTAAATTCCGGTTATAACTCGCCCGATGCTAAAGTAGCCGATCTTAATGGTGATGGTTATCCTGATATATTCTTCGCTAATGGTATGCCGGGAGATAATGGTCAGCCAAACACTATTTGGTTGAATGACGGGAAAGGTAATTTCACAGATTCAGGACTTCGACTCGGCAGCAGCAATTCAATAGCGGTCGCTTTGGGAGATATCGACGGCGATGGCGACATTGATGCGCTTGTTGCTAACGTAGATATTAAAACTAATAAAGCTTTTACAAATGTATATTTCAACACAACTAAGACTTCAACAGGTATAAAGAAAGATGGTAGATTAGGAACCTCCTTCCATATTGATCAAAACTATCCCGATCGATTCAATCTATTAACACTTAACGGTTATAAGCTGCCGGTTGACAATAATGTAAAATTAAAAATTTATGACGTACCTGGAAGAGAAGTGAAAACGCTGGTCGATTCATTTCAAAGTTCAGATGAACATTCAATCATTTGGAATGCAAAAGATAAATCAAACAATGATGTAAGCTCCGGAATTTTCTTTTGTAAAATGGGAAGTAACGGGATGAGTTTTCAAAAGGAAATGATTCTAGTACAATAAAAAAAAATTATGCAAGGAATTAATTATGAACAGAAGTAAATCAATGCTCTCAATATTATTTCTATTAGTTTTTTATACAACCGGTTTTTCACAAGCACTTTTTATAGATAGCGGACAGCGTTTAGGCAATGCGGCAAGCTGGAATGTGAAGCTGGGTGATCTCGATGGCGATGGCGATCTTGATGCCGTTACTGCAAATAATTTTTGGAATAATGTTATTCCACAACACAATGAAATCTGGTTGAACAATGGTAAGGCAGTCTTTTCAAAAAGCGAGCAGCAACTTGATCCATCGAACAATGTAGCATTATATGATATCGATAACGACGGTGATTTAGATATTGTTGAATACGGAGATTGGCAAACTGCTGTTATAAAAACCTGGCTTAATGACGGGCATGCGCATTTTTCACCGACCAGCAAATATTCTTTTAGAGGGAACCTGATAATTTTTAATGAGAATTTCAGCGGAAAGGACGGGCGCAAAGTTGTTACAGTCGAAACCGGCAGCAACACTATCTTCAGGATCTATTCAATAAGCAACGACACGGTTGTAGTAAAGAATACATATACTTTAAATAATTTCAGGGCAACGGCAATGGCTGTCGGCGATATAAATGGCGATGGTTATTCCGATATTGTAGTTGGAAAAATAGGTCCGACTTACATCCTGCTAAACGATAAACACGGCAGTTTTACAATCAGTGATCAAAAGCTGGGGAATTACGTCTGCTGCAATTTGTATTTAGAAGATCTTAATGGCGATGGATTTCCTGATCTACTGCAATGTAATTATCACACTATGGAAGATCCTCCCAAAGTTCAGCCCGCACAATTATATTTGAATGACGGTATGGGAAAATTCAATACAGCAAATCTTCCATATAATACTAATTACCTAACCCAAAGTGCGGTGATAAAAGATTTAAATAATGACGGGCATCCAGACATCTATATGAATCACGGCCACCGGTATCAAGATTGGGACCGTCCGAGCGAAATATTATTTAACGACGGCCATGCAAATTTTACAACAACAACAGTTAATCTGGATCTTATTCAGAGCGATGCAATTGAATTTGGAGATTTAGACGGTGATGGTGACCAGGATGCTTTCCTTGCTGTTACAAAGATTATCGATGATAATCATTATGGCGGTGCAAGCAGAGTATGGTTGAATACAACTATTACAAATCCGACCGGCATTAAGGAAAAGAAAAAAGAGATTCCAAACGGTTACGAATTAAATCAAAATTATCCCAATCCGTTTAATCCGTCAACAGTAATAGGCTACAAGCTACCGGTTAATAATAATATAAAACTAAAAATTTATGACGTACCTGGAAGAGAAATCAAAACTATCGTTGATTCATTCCAAAGCGCCAGAGAACATTCAATTACATGGGGTGGAACAGATAAATCAAGCAATGCTGCAAGCTCCGGAATTTATTTGTGTAAAATGGAAAGTAACGGGATGAGTTTTCAGAAGAAGATGGTTTTGGTTAGATAAATTATAAATTAAAAAATATATGGAAAGAAAAATGAATCAACTAAATAATATTAAATTCGTAATGCTCTGCATGGTTATTGTTATAAGTTATTCAATCAGTGCTCAAACACTGCGCATGGAATATTCAACTTTTATAGGCGGCAGCGGGCATGATTATGGACATGCAATTACAGTAGATGATCAAGGATATGCATATATTGGCGGGCAAGTGAATTCACCTAATTATCCTACTACAACAGGGGCATTTGATAGAACGGCAAACGGCGGCTCTGATATATTGGTTACGAAATTGAACAAGGATGGCAGTGCGCTTGTTTACTCAACATATATTGGCGGTTCTGCCAATGATGACACCCGTAAAATCTTTGTAGATAAACATGGGTGTGTGTATTTAGCCGGTTCAACCCAATCAACTAATTTCCCTATAACGTTAAATTCGCTGCAGGGCAATAGTCAAGGTTATTTTCTTAAACTCGATTCAACCGGAAGCCGTCTAGACTATTCAAGCCGATGGGCAGGCGGACTTAAGGCAATTGTTGATTCCGATGGATATCTGATTATTTTGGGACGCACTAACTCAACTACATTCACTACAACAGAAAATGCATTTTGCCGAACTCCTGCCGGTGGCTACGACGTATTTGTTGCAAAGATTAATATAAAAAACAATTCAATTATTTTTTCAACACTACTCGGCGGCAGTGGTGATGAAATGCCCTGGGGTATGGCACTTGACAATCAAAATAACATAATAATTACGGGTAAAACAGGTTCCGAAAATTATCCGGTAAAAGGGAATACATTTGCGAGTTATACTTCCGGGAAAAGCAATGTCTTTGTAACCAAATTAAAATCGGACGGTACTCAGCTAATATATTCTACTATAATCGGCGGAAGCGATGATGAATGGCCTTTTGATATTGCCATTGATTTGAACGGTAACGCTTATGTTACAGGAGCAACTAAATCAAGTGATTTCCCGGTATCAAAGCCGGCATTTGACACGTCATATAACGGTGGTGAGGATGCTTTTTTATTTAAACTCAGTTCCGACGGAAGCCGGCTTATTTATTCAACATATATCGGCGGAACCGACAAAGACGGAGGAAGAGGAGTAGTTACCGATAAATCTGGCAGAGCTTTCGTTACCGGGTGTACACGCTCAACAAACTTTCCTATAACGCCCGATGCTTTTGATAAAACATTTAAAGGACGCGGGACTGAGCAATGGGCATGGGGTGATCCGTTTCTTTTAATTATGAATCCGGAGGGAACAAAAATTGAATACTCAACATACTTTGGCGGCAGCAATGATGAAGAAGCGTATGGAATTGCAATGGATAAACGAGGTGATGTTTATCTATGCGGTGTAACGAGTTCTTCAGATTTTCCAACGACTAAAGGAGCTTTTAATAAAACATTGAACGGAGGTTGTAATATTTATGTAACAAAATTTTCTTTCAGTCCCAAAAAACAGTGTAAAGACAGGTAACATTCGACCATAGGGACTTGAATTGAAAAATAAAGAAACCAATGCGTTTAATCTGTCAACGGTAGTCAGTTACCGGTTATCGGTTATCAGTTATCGGAAACCGGTAAAGTTAACTTAACGATTTATAATTTGCTTGGTCAAAGGATCAAAACAGTAATAAGTGATTTCCAAAATGGCGGAGAATATTCAATCTTATGGAACGCAACAGATAATGCTAACAATGCCGTAAGCTCAGGAATTTATTTTTATTGTCTCGAATCAGGAGCAATGAATCTGCAAAAGAAGATGGTGTTGTTGAGGTGAGAAGAAAGGTGAAAGTAGTAAGGAGTAAAAGGGCTGGATAAAGTATTAGTATAATTTTTAAAAAAGTTGATTGCAAGGGCAGCTCCTTACTAGTGCCCGACAAACAAGAACTGTCCTTGTCAAATTGCTACTTATACACTATACCATATACATTATACTTTTTTATTTGTTTTTCCATTCATCATTTTTTTCAAGCAATGCGAAAGGACCTTCTTTCTTTAGCCAATCTTTTGCAAAGTTATTCTTATAAAGATATGCATCCCAGAAAGCAGTGCTTAAACCTAATATTACTTTATGATGATTGGGATTTCTTTTTTCCTTATCACCGGGAAGCGCCCTGTTTGTGAAAGCAGAATGTTCTCCATTATACAATACAATTTCATATTTATCTCCGGCGGGAAGATTTTCAAATACCGCCAGTCGTGATTTTGCGTCCAAGTTTCCAAGTGATGGCACTATATCTTTTGTCCCGGTCATAACCATCCACGGGATTTTAACTTTTGAGAATGCTTCCGCGAGATTGTTCCCGTTTTCAGGTGAACTTGGACTCATTGCAAATGCTGCTTTAATTCTTTTTTCTGCAAATGAAATACCTCTGCGGAATGCTTCACCACTCACTGCCTGTGTTGTAACTGCACCAAATGAGTGACCTGCCATCCCGATTTTGTCAAGATTCATCATGTTGAAAAGCGGATTCGATTTATCATTGTTAAATTTTTCAAGATAGTCAATTACAACACTTACATCTTTAACACGCAGTAAAAAGTTAGGTAAACCAGCCGCTTCTTTTAACGCTTTCAACCTTTCGCTTGGTTGTTTATCCTTCCAAATTAAATCATCACTTCCATGATGTTGAATAAAAATACAAATATATCCGCGTGCAGACCAGTGTTCGCCAAGGTATGTATATGCTTCGTACGTTCCGCCGAGTCCGTGGCTGAATAATATTACCGGCGCAGGAGTTTTAACGGAAGGTAAATAGACCATAAGCGGTATCTCACGGTTCCGCTCTGCGTCATGAACGGTAAGAGAAACTTTATTAATTTTGAAATCAAACTGAATGGAAAGCGGGTTGTAATTTTGAGTTTGGGCAGAGATAATGCCGGTAAACAGAAAGATAAGTGTGAATGATTTTTTTATAAAGTTTAGCATAAAACTCAAATTCTGTTTGGTGAAAAAATCTTGCTGGTTAAACAAAAAATATGCGGTAAGGGTTTAATTAAAAATTTAAAGTATAATGTTTATGGAAGAATAGTAAGGGGAAGATCAAATATTTTACTTGTCCTGTTCTATTTTAATTGTGATGATGTATAAGAATGATTCGGTAATAATTTTTTTAAATCGTTTGATTCCATGCATTTGAGATGAATTCTTCCAGCAATAACTTATTATTCTCCTGAAAAAGGGGAAAAGCGACGTAATATGATTAATTTCTTCAAGATTCTTGTTTTGTTTTTTCATCAGTAATTTTCTTACAGATTTTAATACAACTGGGGAAATTAAGAAAAACCAAACAAGCGTAATTACTATCGAACGGACCAGCATAAAAAGAATTTCATATGCAGGAATTTTGCTAAGATTTGGATATAAATACGAATAGATCATAATAGATAGTAAAAAAGAAAGTACAAATATTCCAGACATTCGCATCCACCAAAACTTTTTTCCTCTATGTTTCTTTTTGGGAAAATATTCTTCATTATTGTTATCATTTATAATCTCATCGGCATTAGGCAGATTATTTTTTAAAATCCAATTTCTAATCTTTATGCTTTTAATTCCAATAAATATCCCCATGCAAATATGAAGACCGGTATAAGTACAGACTATTAATAAACTAAAATCTATTGAATTGGACGGAATGGTAATTCCAAGCTGTGAAAAAATAGAATCTGCAAAACTATTCAGTGATTTCCATAAATTAGCGCCAAAAAGAACTGTTAAGAATATCACTTTTTGCAATGCAGAGAAGAGTAAAGAAAAAAATCCGAGCATTAAAGCAGCTAATCTTTCATAGGGTATAAACCTATAAAAAATATAACCTGCAATTCCTTGAACCGAAATTGCAAAATAAACAGTAAGAGGTGAATAAGGATTTATTGCTGCTTTAACAAGAATTACTAATAAAGTTGCATGCAGAATTGAGGTTTTATTTTTATCCGCCCATGATATAAGAGTTATAAATAGAACTGCGGCGCTTCCTAAAAACAAACCGGTAAAAGGAATTTTTAAAGCATGTAAAATCCCTCCAAAAGTGGCTTCACTAAATGCCCATAGAGCGGTTATTCTTTGTGTGTTAATTTTATTTGCATTGGAAAAGGATGTATTTGTCAAACGTATTTACCTTTTTCTTATTGGTAATCTCATCAATCCGGCTTAAACAACTTCTAAAACTAATACATTTATAAAAATTATTTCTACTAATCTTCTTTTTTTAGTAAGGTAAGATTTTAAATGTATTTGATAATTATTTTTAGAATAAATCTACAATTATTAAAATTGGTGTAAGATTTTATGCACTGAAAAAAATACACACTGTATAACTTTATTTCGCATCCTGTAAATATTTCTTTTAAGAATTTCTTAATAACCGAATATTGGATTAAAATTATCAATAATTTCAAGGAATTTTAATGGCATTAAATTTGTACAATTTTAGTCAATAATTAATTTGGAAATAGCGGAGGATATTATGAACGGATGGATTTTACTTGGTGCTATGATTCTTTTTATAGCGTTATTTTCTCATAAGGTAATCGAAATTCTAAAGGAATTTAGATCTAATTAATTGATTTTCCCGTGGGTAATAAATATTTAATCTGGGGATTTTTTTAACTGTCCTTAACCTTAATCTTGGCAAGCGAATAATCAATTAAATTTTTTAACCTTCCTCTTCCATCTTTCTCATTACCGGGGAAGATGGTTAATTACTTAGTTGTGGTCTTTTCGTATTCATTCTATTTTAGATATATTGCAATCAAAATTAAGGATATGATGACAGTCAACGTACTTTTTATTGGTGATATTGTCGGGCAGCCCGGACTTGATATCGTTCAAATGTATTTACCTAGTTTACAAAAAAAATATCATATAGATGTTACAATTGTAAACGGGGAAAATGTTTCTGACGGAAAAGGCTGTACAGAACAGGAAGCGAAAATACTTTTTGGCCTTGGAGTAAATGTAATTACTGGCGGTAATCATACCTGGGACAAACATCAATCGCAGGAGTATTTAAGAAAAGACTCGCGTGTTATTCGTCCCCTAAATTATCCTAAAGGTTCACACGGTAATGGATACAATATTGTTGATTCAGCTAAAGGGAAAGTAGCAGTTATGAATCTTCAGGGACGCGCATTTATGGCTACAATTGATTGCCCGTTCAGAACTGCTGAATGGGTTCTTACAAAAATTAAACAGGAAACGAAAATTGTAGTTATTGATATGCACGCCGAAGCTACAGCTGAAAAATTAGCACTCGCTTATTTTTTGGATGGAAAAGTTTCTGCTGTTATTGGTACTCACACTCATGTTCAAACCTCCGATGAAAGAATTTTACCCGGCGGTACCGGATATATTACCGACTGCGGTATGACTGGTCCGTATGAATCTGTGATAGGAATGAAAATAGACGCGGCTATAAATAGATTTTTATATCAAACTCCGCAAAAATATCAAACTGCTACCGATAACGTTCACCTGACCGGAGTGTACCTAAAGATTGATTCTGAGACCGGAAAAACTACCGAGATTGAGAGAATTTTTATACCCGAATTTGATAAAAAAATATAATCTGGAATGATCCAAAATGAACAAAAATAATCCTGAATAATCCCCAATAACACTAAAAATTACAATTTAAATCTTATGACAACAATCATCGACGGGAAAAAAGTTGCTGAAGAAATTCGCGCTGAGCTGAAAAACAAAATTGATTGGCTCCGCTCACTGAATCTAAGAGTTCCCGGTTTGGTTACAATTATGGTTGGCGATAATCCTGCTTCATATTCTTACGTAACTTCTAAAGGTAAAGCATGCAATGCAATCGGGATGCTTTCAAAAATTGAAAAACTTGATGAAACTGCAACAGAGCAGCAGCTTCTTGACCTTATTGATTTTTATAATTCAAGCAATGATTTTGATGGTATACTTGTGCAGCTTCCTCTTCCAAAACATATTAATGAAGATAAAGTAATCGAAAGAATTTCTCCTGCAAAAGATGTTGATGGCTTTCACCCAATTACAATTGGTAACCTTGTTATCGGCAAAGATACTTTCTATCCTTGCACGCCAAATGGAATTGTTGAATTATTAAAATATTATAAAATCGAAACTAGCGGCAAGCATGTTGTTGTAGTTGGCAGAAGCAACATTGTCGGCAAGCCGATTGCAAACATGATGCTTCAAAAAAAAGAAGGCGCAAACTCTATTGTTACAATTTGTCACTCCGCTGCAAAAGATTTATCGCGTTATACAAAAGATGCCGATATTTTAATCGCGGCAATCGGACAGCCGAATTTTATTAAAGCTGATATGGTAAAAGAAGGTGTTGTAGTTATTGATGTTGGAATTAACAGGCTTGAAGATTCTACAAAACCCAAAGGTTACAGAATTGTTGGTGACGTTGATTTTGAAAATGTCTCCCCTAAAGCATCTTACATTACTCCGGTTCCGGGCGGTGTTGGGTTAATGACTATTGCAATGCTGCTTAGAAATACTTTTCTTGCATACATAAAAATCACAAAACAAAAATTAGCATAAATTATGAACTCAGGAATAGTCGAAAAAGTAGTTTCCCAGGTTTTTATTGAAAAAGCCCTTCAAAATTTTTATTGCCAGGGAGAAACTTGCGCAGGATGGGAACGCAACGTTGTTGATCAGCCGGGTGCTGTAAAAAATATTATTAGCAACGGCGCTGAACGTATCGCTGCTAGCATTGGAGTTGGCGAGCATATTGATAAAGAAGTTGCTAGAATGATCGACCATACATTGCTCAAGCCGGAAGCTACTCCTGATGAAATAAAAAAACTTTGTGAAGAAGCTAGAACTTACAGCTTCGCCTCTGTATGTGTTAATCCCTGTTATGTGCCAATGTGTCACAAATTATTGAACGGGTCAATTGTAAAGGTCTGCACTGTTATAGGATTTCCTTTAGGTGCCACAACAACTGAGACCAAAAGATTTGAAGCCGAGCAGGCGTTAAAAAACGGTGCGCAGGAAGTTGATATGGTTATTAATATTGGCATGCTTAAACAAAAAGAACTTGATTATGTTTTTAATGATATCAACCAGGTTGTTCTTGCGGCAAAAAAATTTGGTGCTATCTGCAAGGTGATAATTGAAACGGCTCTTTTAACCGATGAAGAAAAAATTAAAGCATGTCTTCTTGCAAAAGAAGCTAAAGCTGATTTTGTTAAAACGTCAACCGGGTTCAGTAAAGGCGGCGCTACTGCAGGTGATGTCGCTTTAATGAAATATGTGGTTGGCTCTGCTATTGGTGTTAAAGCAAGCGGCGGTATTAGAACTACCGAAGATGCCAAGTTGATGATTGCAAGCGGTGCGGATAGAATTGGCGCAAGCGCAAGCGTTAAAATTGTTAAAGGGGAAGCTGTTGCGGCAGGTGGTTATTAATGGTGCTGGATTTGCACGTCATCCACACTGATGATGGATACACCGCCGAAGTGCCGTCTATTAAAGGATGTGAATGCTGGGCTCATCAGGAAGATGAAGCTATCAATAAAATAATCGAGCTGTTAAAATTTTATTTACATGTTCCGGACGACAAAAAAATATTACTCGACCGCGCTCGCCGCGAAAATTCTCTCACAGTCTATAAACTTATTTTTGATAAGTGATGAGAAAATTCAAAACTGATGAACGCCTCAGTAAAATTGTAAGTGTAGCATCGTCACGGCAATTCTCTTTGAAAGTTGTGATGGAAAATATTCACGACCCCCATAATGTCAGCGCTGTTTTTAGAACGTGCGACGCAGTAGGTATTCCTAAAGTAACTTTACTTTATACGTTTGAAGCTTTCCCCCGCATCGGCAAGACCTCATCATCATCAGCTAATAAATGGATTGAAACAGAAAAATTTAAGGATACGAAAAAATGTTTTGATGAGATTCATAGCCAGGGATTTAAAATTTATGCAAGTATGCTCAATAAGAATGCAGTTAATCTTTATGATTTGGATCTTACTCAAAAAGTTGCTTTGGTCTTTGGAAATGAACACCGCGGGGTTTCACCCGATTCTGAAAAATTAGCCGACGAAACTTTTTATATACCGATGAGAGGCATGATACAAAGCCTTAATGTTTCTGTTGCAGCCGCTGTTTCTTTATACGAAGCTCAGCGCCAGCGCGCATTAAAAGGGATGTATGAAAAAAGTGAACTTCAGCAAGAAGAGCTTGAAAAATTAATTGATAAATGGTGCGAGAAATGATTCAAAAATTTGAAAAAATTAATAGTGTGAATGGTGAATTGAAACTGCGCGGTGATAAATCCATCTCACACCGTTCCGTTATGTTTGCCTCTATGGCTGATGGTATTTCGCATATTCAAAACTGCTCCAACTCTGAAGATGTAAATTCAACCATGCAATGTTTTGAAAAATTAGGGTGTAAATTCGAGCGCAGTGAAGGAAACATAAAAGTTTTTGGAAAAGGATTTAAAGGTTTTACTAAACCGCAAAGTGAATTATATGCGGGTAATTCAGGAACAACAACCCGTTTGATAAGCGGCATTTTATGCGCGCAAAATTTCGAGTCCGTAATTACTGGTGATGAATCACTTTCTCAGCGGCCGATGAAAAGAATTGTTGAACCATTAAGATTAATGGGTGCGGATATTTCAGCAAATGAAAAAGGTATGCTTCCGCTTGTAATTAAACCATCCGAATCTCTCAAACCAATTAATTATAAACTGACTGTTGCAAGCGCGCAGGTTAAAAGCGCCATGCTGTTAGCCGCAATTCATCTTGAAGATGAATCAATAATTATAGAGCCGGTTCCTACAAGAAACCATACTGAAAAACTTCTTGGTTTAAAAACTGTACCATCTGTTGAAGGAACAAAAATTTTTGCTTCAAGAAAAAATTATCCTAAACCTTTTAATATTACCGTACCTTCGGATATCTCAAGCGCTGCCTTTTTTATTGTTCTTGCATTGCTAATAAAAAATTCCAAACTGCTTATTAAAAATGTTTCATTGAATGAAACGCGCACGGGTATAATTAAGATACTTAAAAAGATGGGCGGAAAAATTAAAATTGAAAATGAAAAAGAAGAAAACGGGGAAAAAGTTGGCGATGTTTATACAGAATCAAGTGATCTTAAAAATATTGAAATACCTGCATCAATAATACCAAACATAATTGATGAAATTCCGATATTGTCTGTTGCTGGCATATTTGCGCAGGGTAATTTTAAAATTAGCGGTGCAAAGGAATTGCGCGTAAAAGAATCAGATAGAATTAAATCATTGTGCATTAATTTTAAAAAGATAGGACTTGACGTAAACGAATTTGAAGATGGATTTAAACTTAGCGGAAATATATCAACTGAACATATATTATTTGAAAGTTTTGGAGATCACAGAATCGCGATGGCATTTGGCGTATTAAGTTTGCTAACGCAAAACGGCGGCAGTGTCAAAGGTTTTGAATGTGCCGGAGTTTCTAATCCGCAGTTTGTTGAGCAGGTGGCTAGACTTAGGAATTAAACGCTTTACGCTAGAAGAAAGAAGTAAAAAAAATAGTATAAAGTATAATTTTAAAGGGGTAAGGAGAAAAAGGGAAAAGGGAAAAGGGAAAAGGGAAACGGGAAAAGGGAAAAGGGAAAAGGGAAACGGGAAAAGGGAAATGGAAGACGTAAAATATTGGCAGTGCGTTTCTATAATAAAAATTTTCCTGTTGTAGAGTGATGCCGACTTGTCGGGATCGAGTAAAAAATTAATAAAATGAGATGAGCAGTAATTAGGTGCCTGCCAGCCGAAATGCAAAAGTAGGCGTGGCCAGCCCGCCGGAGTATTAGAGTTTACCCGCCTCTGTTAGTTAACGGATATCGGAAAACCGATTACTGATGACCGATAACACATGCGGGGCAGAAATTTACATTATTGCTTTTCTTTAAATTGAATTATTAATAAACTATTTTGTAATTAGAAATTTGAAGTATTGATACATCCAACCAAATAACATAAAGTGATAACGTGGCAAAAGTAAGCAAGGATAACACAGCACCTGCCCGTTCTAATGGTGGGGAATGCCTAGGAAAAAAACTCTTGAAAACAACAAATAAGTTGCAGACGAATATGCGTGATGTTGAATACAAGCATGTTGTATTAGGATTCATCTTTCTCAAATATATTTCCGATATACGCAAAGAACTATACCAAAAATTAATAGCGGCATAATTATGCTACAAAATAATCCTAAACTTAAAGCTCTAATAAATAATCTTTGGAACACGCTTTGGAGCGGAGGTATTGTCAACCCGATCACTGCAATTGAGCAGATTACATACCTTCTATTTATGAAACGTATTGATGACATTGAAACAAATCGTGAAATTGATGCTGTTTCTGAAGGTGAGAAATTTGTATCTAAATTTAAAGGAAAGTATAGACCTTATGTTGATGAATCTCTCTACAAGGTCAACAATAAAATGAATTTGGACGAAAAGAAAAAAAATGCATCTTTATTAAAAAATGCAAAACAACTTCGAGATAAAAATGAACTACGTTGGAGTAAATTCAAAAATATCACTCCAACAGATAAACTGTTAGAACACGTAAGATATAATGTTTTTCCTTTTATTAAATCTTTAAATGCTGAAACATCTCCTTTTACTAAATATATGAGTAATGCAGTATTTATTATTGAAAAACCGACATTATTGCTTGAGGCTATAAACAAAATTGAAGAGATCTTTTTGGAAATAGAAAAAGATTCAAGTGATGGCGGGCATTCTTTTCAAGATATACAAGGTGATGTGTATGAAATGTTATTAAGCGAAATTGCACGGGCTGGAAAAAATGGGCAATTTAGAACGCCCAGGCATATTATAAAATTGATGGCAGAACTGGTTGAACCTAAATTAGGTGATAGTATTGCTGATCCTGCATGTGGAACGGCCGGATTCTTATTGGGGGCATATCAATATATTCTTACTTATTTAGTGCGTAATAAGAGTAAAAAAAAATTACTAAAAGATGAAGATGGATTTGAAAGAGGGGCATTCTCAGCCTCTCTGGATAAAAAAACAAAAAGTATCTTAGACAAAAGTTTGTTTGGATTTGATATTGATGTAACGATGGTAAGATTGGGACTTATGAATTTAATGATGCATGGAATTGATAATCCACAAATTGAATTTAAAGATACTCTTAGTAGTTCATATAATGAATCTGGTAAATACAATATAGTATTAGCAAATCCACCATTCACAGGCAAAATTGATAGAGGTGATATAAATCCAAGTTTAAGAATAAGTAGCCCCGCTAGTGAACTACTTTTTTTAGATAGAATATCATCAATGCTACATACAGGTGGCAAAGCTGCAATAATTATTCCTGAAGGTGTTTTGTTTGGAAGTTCTAATGCACAAAAAGCTACTAAAGAAATTTTGCTTAAAGATAATCAACTTGAAGCGGTTATTTCTTTACCAAGTGGCGCATTCAAACCTTACACAGGTGTAAAAACTGCGATCTTAGTATTCAAAAAGATAAAAGAAAAAAGTAAAAAGTGGAATACAGACAAAGTGTGGTTTTACGAATTGCAGAGTGATGGATATTCACTTGACGATAACAGAAGAAGATTAAAAGATTTCCCTTTACCAAAAGCAAAACTAGCTTTTGATTCAAGAAACAAATCAAATGAAAAAGATAGAAAATCGTACTTTTATGTCCCAATAACTGAAATAATTGAAAATAGTTTTGATTTAAGCTACAATAGATATAAAGAATATGAATATCTTGAACAAAAGTATGAGCCGCCTAAGGAAATCTTATCTAAACTCTTAATACTTGAGAAGGAAATACTTAATGATATTAAAGAATTAAATACAATGGTTAGATGAGAACAGAAAAATTTTTGATGCTTTTTAATTTTTCCCCAAAATCTAATTTTAAAGCTAGTGAAGGAACGGATAAAGGGAATTTCCCATTCTATACTTCTAGTTCTACTTTATCTAAAAGAATTGATAAAGCCCAATATTATGATAACTCTTTGATTTTTGGAACTGGTGGCAGTCCGAGTGTTCATTTTTCTGATAAACCTTTTTCAACTTCTACTGATTGTATTGTTGCTACACCTAAAATAGAAATTATTAATGCAAAATATGTTTACTACTATTTATTTGGAAACATCCATATTCTCGAAAGAGGATTTAAAGGTGCAGGTCTAAAGCATATTTCAAAAAAATACATTGAAAAAATAAATGTACCTATTTTTCCAATTGAAATACAGAATAAAATTGTTACTGTTCTTGATAAAGCATTCTCATTGATTAATAAAAGGGAATTGTCCATAAAATTATACGAAGAACTTCAAAAAGCGATATTCCTCAATTTATTTGGTGATCCAGTAATCAATCCCAGAAATTGGAAAAAATCACAGTTGTCAAGTTTTGGAAATATTATAACAGGTAATACGCCACCTAAAAATAATCCAAAATTTTATAGAGATAATTTTATTGAATGGATAAAAACAGATAATATAATAAAAGATGATATTTATCCTACACAAGCAATAGAATATCTTTCAGAAGAAGGTTCCAATGTAGGCCGAATAGCTGAAAAAGGAGCAATTCTAGTTGCATGCATAGCTGGTAGTTTTAGTTCCATTGGTCGGTCTGCTCTAGTAAATCGTAGAGTTGCTTTCAACCAACAAATTAATGCGATACAACCTAACTCAAATATTTCATCTCTCTTTTTACTAAATCTTGTGCGAAACTCTTCTACTTATATTCAAAATCATGCAACAAAGGGCATGAAGAGAATAATTACTAAAGGAATATTCAAAAATATTCAATTAATTAATCCACCTTTTGAGTTACAATCAAAATTTGAAAATATTTCTTCCAAGTTGAATGAAAGTACTTTTCAATTAAGAAAATCAAATAATAATATTTATATTCTATTCCAAGCGCTTCTCCAAAATGTTTTTACTGGTGAATTTACTTTCAACATTGATATCGAATTAGATGCTTTATTAAAACAAATTGATATACGAAAAAAAGAAAATGATTTAACAAAAATTGCTGGGAACAAGGTTTATTTATTAAGATTAATTGAAAAATTAAACAATCAAGAATTTAAAGAAAGAGAATTATATGACAAAGCAAAGCAAACCGTTTTTCAACTTTTAAAAGCCAATGATAAAATTACCCAGAACTATGATGAAAAAAATAAAAAAATAAAATTATCTCTAAAATGAAATTACTCAAATTAGAAATTGGAAACTTTTCAAGAGAAAAGCAGTTTAGGAGTTTACATTCCGGCTATTCTATTCATTTCCATCATATTGCCAATGGTATAAATTCTTCAATGGAAGAATTTAACCCTTTCTGCTTTGTTGGATTAAATGGAAGGGGGAAATCTAATGTTTTAGAAGCATTGGCATCGATATTTTTCCATTTAGAATGCTGTGTTGCAAGCTATAATCCAAAAACATTTGAAAAATATTTTAGACCTCAAGAATGTACTCCAGATGCTTTTACTCTTGAGTATTTAATTGGACAAGATAATGATAGTACATACATTCCAACCAACTTTGAAAAAATAGTCATTCGAAAAGAGAGTGGAAAAAGCCCCATAATGTATAGGCATTCACACCCTTTCACTGATCAAGAAGAAATATTCCCGGTTTCCTTAGAACCGAAATATAATATTGAAAACCCTCAGCCTGCTGATGGAAAAAGATATTTACCAGATATTATAATCGGGTACTCATCGGGCGAAAATGAGATTCTAAGCCTGCCTTTTAGGAAAAGTAGGTTAATAAATTTCGATAAATATCGTGAAGACTATATTAGAGGTTACAAGTATAAAGAACCTGAAAATAGCATGATTTATATTGATAGTTTAATGAGTCAAGCTGTTCTTCTATCATGCTTATTATTTGAAGATGAAGGAACCTTAGCGCCATTTAGAAAGGAACTAGGTATAGTTACATTGAGAAGCTTTAGAATGAATTTAAATTTACAAAATCTGGTCATTGAAGATGATAAGGATGGTAAGACTCAAACACCAATCTTAGGTCATATTCAAGATATTATTGAGAACTTAAAAAATTGTGCTTCATGCTGGTTCCAATCCGAAGAAAAAATTAATTCATTTGATGATAGATTACCCGCTTCCTTAACTATGGATTTTTTTGTTGATGATATTACAAAAAAATTATTTAGACAATATTTCAGGACTCCATTTGATCTTTTTAGATTTCTGCAAGTACTATATGAGCTGAATGCAAACATAGTCTCAGAATCCATTAAAGAAGAAGTGTATATGTCCAAAGGATTTTATACAGATGGTAAACTTCCTTCTGGTAGTCCAAATCAAAATGTTTTTTACTTTCTTGATTTTCTTATTGTAAAAAAAAATGAAGGTGAACCCGAACCAATAGAATTACTTTTAAGAGAACTCTCTGATGGTGAGCATCAGTTTTTGCATACTATGGGTATTTGTATAATGCTAAAAGATAGAAGGAGTTTACTTTTATTAGATGAACCGGAAACTCATTTTAATCCAAATTGGAGATCGAAATTTATTAAATTTTTGAACGATAGCATCAACGCAGGGGGAAAAAGAGATGGAATAGATTACAATATCCATCTGCTTAAAGATATAATCCTCACTTCACATTCTCCATTCATGATTTCAGATTGTAAACCTGAAAGTGTAATTTGTTTTGAGATCAATGAAAAATCAAAAAAAATTGAATCTAAAAATGCTGCTGAACTTGGTCTAAAAGCTTATGGTTCGAGTATAGATTATATCCTCAAGAATTATTTCAAAACAAAACTTATTTCTGAAAAGTCTTTTGATGAGTTAAAAGACATTATTGAGACCGGAACTATTGAAGAACTAAGAGAAGCAGTTGAATATTTTGGTGAGTCAAGCGAGAAGCAGTTCCTGTTTCGAAAAATTTACGAAAAAACTTCTCAACAAAATGATAACAAGACTTCAAAAACTTAGTACTCAAATTAGTACTATTCAAGAAATACCATCTGTATTCTTTAGTCAGATTGAAAATTCTGTTTCTTTTGGGGATCATCTCTTTCCAAATTGGTCAAATACAGTATTTGCTAATACAGCATTAAAAAGCAAATTTGAAGCAGTTTATAATAAATATAAATCAATTAAAACAAAGGCTCATAGAAATAAAATAATAAATGCATTTTATCACAATAATCAAATTGAAAATTTATGTAATAATCACGCTGCTTCTTTAATCATAGAACTGAAAGAGTTACCAAAAAATATTCAATCCGAAATAGACACATTATTCTTATATCTCTATAATGTTGCTATTAATTTCCATGGTTTTGAAACTTATGTTAATGATAAAATAAAGGAATCGATTGATAGATTTATCATTACAAATGCAATAGAAGTTTGTCCATTATGCGGATTAGAAGGATTTTTAAGCTTAGAAGGTCAAGCTAGAATTGCTCTTGACCATTGGTTATGTAAAGATTTGTTCCCTATGTCTGCGGTTAATTTTGATAATTTAATTCCAATTGGGCATGACTGTAATCAAAGACCAGCAAAAGGTTCAAAAAATATTTTATATTGCAATTCTAGCACAAAAAAAAGAATCAAAGCATTTTACCCTTATATAGATAATGATGGAATTTCAGTTAAATTTACTTTTATTAAGGAACCAACTATTAATGGTATGTACGATGCAGATTGGAATTTGACGATCAATCCTGTCAACATTACCGAAAAAGATATCTTTGAAAGTTGGGATTCAACTTTAAATATATATGTAAGATATCGATCATATCTAGAAAAAAATATTTTCCCAATGTGGGAAAAGGATTATCTAGCTTTCATTAACGAAGATAATAGTTTATCAAATGCAAACAATATTGATGAATTAAAAAGTAATTTTAAATTATGGCGTTCCTCATTCCCTGTAAAAAAAAGATCTGGAAGTATTATATATCGTGCTTTCATTGATTATTTAATTAATTATGCGTCAGATGCTTATTTAAATAGTTTGTGCGATAATTTTAGAAGGAGCTAATTAATTTCTATTATGACACGGCACATCCCCGACTAAAGAAGTCGGGACAGCCCTCGACAAATCCGTTTCCGTCAGCTGACGGATAACGGACGCGGGACTGGCTTAAAAAGTTGCAGTAGTATTATAATTAACATTTGCTGTTAATTAAAAATTGTGTATATTTGCTATGGATATAACGTTTAGCGACAAAAAACTTGCAAAGATAGTAAACGATGATCGAAAGCTTGAGCGGAAGATGGGAAAAGTGAGAGCTGAAAAAATAAGACTTCGTTTAAACCAATTACACGATGCATTCACTCTTGAAGATGTTCGTAATTTAGCTGGTAATTACCATGAACTTAAAGACAATAGAAAAGGTCAATGGGCATGCGATCTTGACCAGCCTTACAGGCTGATATTTACTCCACACGAAGATCCGATTCCTACTAATGCGGATGGTCAATATGTATGGAGTAACATAAAAGGTATTGAAATTATCGAAATAATAAATTATCACAAAGAAAAATAAACATGTCCAAGAACAATGAATATTTCCCTCAATCTGTTCCGCATCCCGGGACTGATCTTTCGGAAAAATTAAATGAGCTTGGGATGGGACCAAAAGAATTTGCTATTAGGGCTGATAAACCTGAAAAAACTATTACAGCAATTCTTAAAGGCGAAAGCTCAATCACTCCCGATATGGCTGTGCAATTTGAAAATGTTCTGAAAATTCCAGCTTATTTCTGGCTTAATAGGCAGCGCAGTTATGACGAATACTTAGCTAGAATCAGAAGAGAAAAAGTTATTGAAGAAGCAATTCCATGGTCAAAAAATTTCCCAATTAATGATATGGTTAAAAAAGGATGGCTGCCAAAATTGGGTTCACTTAATGAAAAAGCCGCATCCTTACTTTCTTTTTTCTCTTTGTCAACCGATAAAGCCTGGGAAGATTATTATTTTAAAAGAGAATTGAAGGTTGCATTTAGAATTTCTTTAGCACATAATAAAGATTCTTATTCGATTTCGGCATGGTTAAGAAAGGGTGAAATACAAGCGGCTCAGATTAATTCAAAAGAATATTCAGAAAAAGATTTTAAAATATCTCTCCCGGTTATAAAAACAATAATGGCTGAACATCCCGCTGATTTTTTCGAGAAGTTAAAAGCAGTTTGTCTTAATGCCGGTGTTAGGGTTGTATATACTCCCTGTCTTCCCGGTAGTCCAATCAGCGGTGCAACCCGCTGGATTAATGATAATCCTTTAATACAACTTTCAGGCAGATTCAAACGTAACGATAGTTTTTGGTTTACATTCTTTCATGAAGCCGGTCATATTTTATTACACGGCAAAAAAGATATTTTCCTGGAAGATGTTAATTATAAAGATTACGATGATGAAAAAGAGAACGAGGCTAATGAATTTGCAGTCAAATGGACGCTTAATTCTGATCAGGAAAAAGAGATTTTAGATAAAGTCCGCTTAACACAGGATGACATTGAAACATTCGCAAAAAAATTTGAGACTCATCCTGGTATAATAATTGGCCGGCTTCACCATCTAAAAAAAATACTTCCATTTGTGGGTCGCAAATTCATTATTCCAATTGATTTAGATAAAGCCTAGGATTGCAGAAAGCAATCTTTTCTAGTACTTCACGGTACGCCCTTGACAAAAAACGTCACCCGACATTATGCCAAACCTATGTAATAGGGTGTTTTTTTATGTTGTTCTGTTGTCAAGTCAGCTTATAAATGAATTCTTCTATCTCTGTTTGCCGTGCATTTGCAAAACCTTTATCAGTACCGATTTTTACAAAATCACATTTTTCCAAAACTTTTTGTGAACCAAAATTGTCAAACGCAACCCGTCCAAAAATTGGTCTGGTAGCTTCAATGGAAAGAAATTCTTTTAGTGCTTTTGTTGCAATTCCTTGTCCCCAAAAGTTCCTGTCAATCCAATAAGTAATTTCCGCATCGCCTTCCATTACAAACTTTGCAATACTACCTGCGATAATATTGTCAACTATAATTGTTTGATTATTTATTGTCGGGTCGCTCAATAACTTTGTATGTTTGATTAAATATGCTGATTTGTCTGTTGGGTCTTTGGGTGTGAATGCGGCTAAGAAAATTGCTTCCTTGTCAAGTTGAAATTGAAAGAACTTGTCTAAGTCTGTAACTTCAGTTCGTCTAAGTTTTATGGAAAGTTTGTCGTTCGTCATTTTGATTCTTGTTGTTTTAAAATACCCTATAATTATGTCTTCCGGTTTTAAATGAAAGAGCTCTCCTGTACAAATACTTAATGTAATTTATCAGCGACAACATTGTGCGATGCGTTAAAGTTCCTAGTACATCAAACACCAGTCCTGCAAAAAGAAATTTTTAATAAATAAGTTTCTAGTACTCCACTTTACACCCCCGAAACAGAACTTCGGGACAGGCTGTGGCGAGTCAAAAATTTAATAATAAAACACACCCCCCGCAAAAAACGCGGGGCAGGCACTTCTTTTCCCCTCTCGAGAGGGGAAGGAGAGGAACGACTGGGGTGTGTAAAGATAGGTTGTTTGTACATTAAAAGAGTTTCACCACACTTTAAAATAATTGCGTATAAAAATTTATGCAGTGAAGTGGTCATCGAGTTTACCTGCCGTAGTGTAATTCTTAATTATTTCGGTAACACAGAATTATATTTATTAATAATCCGGTGTACAAAAATAGATGTGTGGACCACCTCTTTTAATTCCCCTCCTTAAAAAAAAGGAGGGGAAATTATTTTGAATTGTTCAAAATTATTTTTTAAAGAAGTTTTGCATATTCGCAAAGGACCTCACCCCGACCCTCTCCTTAAAAAAAGGAGAGGGAGAAAATGTGAGAATGTCTCGTCCTGAAAAAAGTTCTTTGACATACTGACTATTCCATTGATGCCTGATGGTGAACAAACAGGATAAAAACGGGATAAAAATGGGATAAAAACAGGGTAAAAACTGGGTGAAAATTAGGTGGAAATTGGATGGAAATTGGTGAGAATTGTTGAAAAAGTTAGGACCAGCATTAAAAGGAGAATTGATATTTTTTGCAAAAAATGTTCTGAAAAAAAAATAAAAGAATGACAAAAAATCCTGATGTTTACGAGCCTCAGAACTGTTATCGGATTACTGAAGTAATACACGTAGACATGGATTTATTGTAGGCATGGATTCATTTTACATTCTTTCATCTTATAGCTAACAGCTTGAAGTTTACCCGCCTCCGTCAGCTGACGGATTGTTGGGCGGGCTAATTGCTAAGTCCTTTATTCTCATTCTCTTTTATGCTATTTTAAATTCAAATTTGTGGTTAAAACATCTTGAAAAGAAAACAAGTTGAATGATTTAATACATTTTAACTTGTGGAGAATAAATTATGGACAGTGAAGACATAAGATGGGAACAGCGGTTTGAAAATTTCCAAAAAGCTTTAAAGAAACTATCCGAAGTTGTTGAAGATGAAGAATTGAAAGACATGACCGAACTTGAGGTTGAAGGATTGATTCAGCGTTTTGAATATACTTACGAACTTGCTTGGAATACTCTTCAGGATTTATTCAAACATCAGGGCTATAACGATGTTGCAGGTCCCGGACCTGTTATAGAACAGGCATTTAAAAATGAATTGATATCAGATGCGGAAGGATGGGCGCGGCTAAGAAAGAGCAGGCAGTTAACTTCACATACTTACAATAAAGAAACAGCAAACGAAATTGCAAAAGAAGTTATTGAAATATATTTCAGTTTGTTTAATCAGCTTAGAAGTAAGCTGTTAAGCCTTAAAGACAAATAAAGGTTTTCTGGATGAATAATTTTGGAATTGTTGAAACTGTTTTTAATGAATTAATTCTTCTATTCTCTCAAAATCCTAATATTGAAAAAGCTGCTCTCTTTGGTTCCAGGGCGATGGGGAAATTTAAGGATGGATCGGATATTGATATTGCTCTATTTGGAGAAAATATAACACTGAATGACCAGCTTGACCTGTCGATAAAATTAGAAAAACTTGGCTATCCTTACACCTACGACTTCCAGATACATAAAAACATAAAAGATAAAAATATGTTAGACCATATCGAACGTATAGGCATTGTTATCTATCAAAAAGCATCATGAGAAATGAGCAGCTGTTTTTCATCGGTGTCCGTTTCCGTCAGCTGACAGTGACTTATAACAGATAACCGATTATGTACTCATTGTTCAATTTTTAATTCTCAATTCTCAATTCTCCATTCTCAATTATAGCTCTAAGATTTGGTGCTCAAATTTATTAATGGTAAGCTCCTTATAAAGCCATTTAACAATATCCATCCCGTATTTGTTTGCAAAGTAGATCCAGTTTAACTCTCTTTCCTGCAAATTATTATTTGGGTATAGAACATTGCGCACCTTGCTGACCTGGCGGATTGTCGAATCGTATTTTCTTTTCTCAGCGTCAATAGCTTTATTCTTCAAAAGGTTGAGCGATTCTTCAATCCTCTGTCTGGTTTTAGAACTTAGATCCGGCAAAGTTTTATCAATCCTGCCTAACTTCTCGTCAATTGAACTTAGTGAAGACAAAATATCACGCAAAGTATTCCCGAATAAATCCTCCACGTTAAATTCAGAAGAAGCTGCAACAATTTTTTGAATTAATTCGTTTTCCTCTGAAAAAATTTCAATGTACGAAATATTATTTTTATCCAAAATCGCTTTAACGCCCTTTTCAACTATTGTTGCTGAAGAACGCGGGTATATAAAAGGTTCATCAATTCCAAAAAGTTTGTAAAGAGGGGATACCTGTGCAAAGTAGCTTATCTCTCCGGGTCCGCCTATATAAAATGCAGTAGGAAAAAGATAATCCTGGCATATCGGTCTTAATAAAACATTAGGACTGAATTTTTCAGGTGCTTCTTCTAATTGTAATAATAATTCCTCGCGCGTAAATTTCTTGCGTTTTCCTTTCAGCCTGTACTCGCCGGTTTCAGTCGGATCAATTGAAAGGCGCTCTTTTTCATCTGTATAAAATAAGTTGATTGGTTTAACCTTAACCTGTGCGTGGTATATTTCTTCCAGTTCAGCGCTTCGCTCTACAAGAAATGATGTGTGATAAAGAAATTCTGTAATTTCTTTTTCAAATACAGGTTTTAAAATTCTTTTAACAGCCGGGTCAATGGGACTGAATAATACTAAACCGTATTCATCAAAAAAATGAATTAATACTTTACGGAACGTTTCAAGAAATGTTTTTTCCGGTTTGTAAATTGATTTTAAAAATTCAAGCAGCGGTGCCTTGAACTCTGTCTGACGCAATGCTGCATCAAGTTCGTTGAACACATTCTCAATGTTCTGATTGAAAACTAAATTCCCTATAGAACCGCGGTTAATTTCTTCGAGTTGACCATCATCATATTTTAAATTAATCAGCTGATTTTCATTATTCAGCATGGAAAAACTTCTTACCTCATCATAGTCATGATCGTCGCCTTCCATCCAGAAAACAGGAATAAAATTATAACCTTCATAATTATCTTTAAGATGGTCGCACAATTTTATTGCAGTTATTATTTTGTAGAATGTATATAACGGTCCTCCAAAAATTCCAAGCTGCTGCCCTGTAGCAATTACTATAGTATTACTGGAAGAAAGGGATTTGATATTATTCTGGGTAAGCTTCGATATACTTTGACCCTGGTATTGATTTTTAATAATTTCAGGAAGAAGAGCATTATGGGTCCTTTCTTTCTCACTTAAACTTTTAAAAAGAGAAGGATATTTTTCAACGTCTCTGAAATTCTTTCCGTAAAATTTTGATACGTTTTCATATTCATGCAGGAAATCCAAAAAAATATTTTGATGTGCCGGTATGTCTGAAAAATTAATGTACATATTTTCTCCCTTTACTATTAATTTTAGCCTTCATACTCTCTAGCCTGATAAATAGTTTCTCTTTCGCATTATTTAAATTAATCTCAATTGAAACTTATTAATTTTTTATAACATTTATTAAAATTAGCTTACTTTAATTTCCACCAACAGCATTGGGGGCAGGGGTGAGGTCGCCGTAGGCATGGTTTCCCGCCTCCGTTTTTCAAACTTTTCCCGTGTTTTTAACAGGGGAGAGGGAAGTCCTCGCACCTAAAAAGAATTGCGTTAAGAAATTTCATGAAGTGAAGCGTTAAGCGGGAAAATCTGTTTGACGAGTCCGCCCTATTATTCTGGCGGACGAGGAGTTTTTTTACCGCAGCGTAACGTAATGAAATTTTAGCAATTATTTTTAAGTGCCTGTTCTTTTGCTCCTTTTCTTGCACCAAGAAAAGGAGAATCATTTAGCTTTTCGGAGTTCTTTTCTGGAGTTTACCCCGCGTTTTTTGGAGGGAAGGACTTAATCTTTCATTTTCCATTTTTACCTTGAGTTTGTCGAAGGGCTCAATTTACCCTTCTTCCTGCAAGTAATGGGAAAAATTTTTATCCGCCGCGGTTTACCCGCCTCCATTTGCGTCAAAAGCGTTTTCAATTTCTTCAATTTTATGCGTTAATTCAGTCCATAGTTCATATTCACCTTCAAGTGAAATTCTTGTTTTATCATATTCAATATTTTTTTCTTTTGCAATTTGTGCATTGCTAAAAATGCCGGAATCTGATAAGTCCTCTTCAAGTTTTCGCTTTAAGACTTCAAGTTTCTCAATTCTTTTTTCACATGTCGATAGATCCGCCTTTAGATCTTTAGTAAGCTTAAACTTTTGCTGGCGTATTTCCGCCTCTAATCTTTTTTGATCTTTGCGTGTTGTTTTCTGTTCGTTAATATTTATTAAATGGATTGGTTGTTCTGTAATTTCTTTTCTTTTTTGTAAATAATAGTCTATCCCATCAAGAAAAATTTTAACTTTTTGGTTTCTTATTTCAAACACCTTATTCACAATCGGCTTCAAAAAATCAATATCGTGAGAAACTATAATCAGTGTGCCGGTAAAACTACATAGAGCCTTTTGTAGAATCTCTTTTGATGTAAAATCCAAATGGTTTGTAGGTTCATCCAATATTATAATATTGCTCTGCATTAAAAGCATTCTGGCCAGTGCTATTCTGCTTTTTTCACCTCCGGAAAGTACCATAATTTTTTTGAATACGTCATCACCGGAAAAAAGGAATGAGCCGAGTATCGATCTGATCTGTCCTGCACCCAGTTCATTATTCATTTCTTCAAGTGAATCTATCAAATCAAAATCTGGATTTAATGAATCTGCTACTTCCTGTTCATAATAAGAGATTATTGCGTTATGACCGTATATTAAACTTCCTTTAACCGGTTGCAGCCGGCCCTCAATAATTTTTGCAAGAGTGGTTTTACCAGCACCGTTAGGTCCTACAATGGCTATCTTATCACCCCTCTCTATTTGAATATCCACATCATTTAAGACTTCTAATGAACCGTAAGAAAAAAAGACGTTTTTAAGCTCAATGGGAACAACACCGCTACGTGGAGGCTCAGGGAAGTGAAGCTCAATTTTTTTCTCTTCTCCCGAAATAGTTATTGTCTCAATTTTTTCAAGCTGTTTGATTCTGCTTTGAACCTGCTTTGCTTTTGAAGCTTTGTATCTGAAACGCTCAATAAATTTCTCAGTTTCCTTAATTTTTTTCTCGCGCGTTTTTTGCATCTCACGCAATTGTATTTCACGCTCGTCTTTAAATGTCAGATACGCATTATAATTGCCCGGAAAAATATTTATCTGTCTGTCAAATACTTCAAGAGTTTTATTGGTAACAGTGTTTACAAAATGCCTGTCGTGGGAAACTATTATTAATGCCCCCTTAAAATTCTGTAAAAAATCTTCAAGCCATGTAAGTGTGTCAATATCAAGATGGTTGGTTGGCTCATCAAGAAGTATTAAATCATTTTCTGCTAATAGAATTTTGGCAAGGTGAATTCTCATCTGCCAGCCGCCCGAAAATTCTTCTGTCCTCCTGAAAAAATCTTTTGTGCTAAAGCCCAGTCCTTCTAATATTTTTTCAATTCTTGAATCAGCAGAATAAAAATCAATTTCATCTTTTTTATGATGAATCTCTCCAAGTTCTTCTAATAATTCTTCGCGGTCATCACTTGATATTGTCTCAGAATTTAAAGCTGCTAGTATTTCTTGTTCTCTTTCATCAAGTTGTTTTATATTGGGTAAGGAAGATTTTACTTCGGAAAAAAGTGTCTGTCCTTTATAAGCAATGGAATCTTGCTGAAGGTAGCCTACCTGTATTCCTTTTTGCCTGGTTATTTCACCGGTCTCTTGTTCTTCTTTTCTAACAAGAAGTTTTAGAAATGTAGATTTGCCCGTTCCGTTAGAACCGACTAGTGCAATTTTATCATGCTTTCCAATTTTTAGATTAACATTCTCAAAAAGATTTTCACCTGTAAATTGAACAGAAAGATTTTTTATGTCGATCATAAAATGAAAAAGCCTAATTTCTAAGTACAGCTACTTTTGACGTCGACACATTATTAGCGTCGGAATCATATGCAACAACTATATAAATTCCGCTTGGTACAAGATTACCGTTGGCATCGCGCCCGTCCCAAAAAGCAATTCGCCCGCCGGATGATTGAATTTCACGTACTAGGCTTCCGCTTATACTTATTATTTTTATTAAACTGTTTTTTATAAGACCATCAATTGATAGAAGGGCTGAGCCGTTACTTCCCAATAAAAGCGGATTTGGATAAAGAAATAATTTTGTAAAACTTTGCTCCGGCTGTATGAATGAAGTCTGGAATGCGCTTAGTCCATTATTTGTACCTATATATGCAATACCATTTTTTTTATCAAATGAAATACTCTTTATATCGTTAGACGGAATAGGACTATTTTTTGTGTTGTACTGGTTAACCGGAAATAGTCCGTCGGAAGATAAAACAAATACGCCTTGCATTGTTCCAATCCATTTTTGATCAAGAGGATCTACTGCTATACAATTTATTGTTTGTCCGGCAACAGTATACCCCAGATTACTGCTGACAGTTAAAGTAGATAAATTTGTAATTACTTTTACACCTTGATTTGTTCCAATCCACAAGTATCCGTGTTGATCAACTGCAAGCGAGGAAATTTCCGTATTTGTTAAAACGGAAATAAAACCCTGAGTATCATCGCTGGTATTATCAAATGTTTTATTCTCATTGAAATAATAGAGTCCAATCGACCCTTGTAAACTTATAGTAAACCATTTAGTGTCATTTTGGTCAATAACTAAGCTTCCCGTATTATCTCCATCCGTTAATCCCGCAACATTGAATTGCTTCCATTGTTTATCTTTTGTATAAGCACATAATTGTTTACGTGACGCAGTTTGGCTGTTTGCAATCCACAAATTTCCTTTTGAATCTAATTTGCAGTCTGAAATTGCAATAAATTTTACATTCTTTGTTGTACCAACTAAAGGTGAATTCAACGAATCAAAGACTTGTATATTGTTGTTTTTAAGTATAGCTACACCATCACCCCAATTAGAAACATATACAGCGCTGTCTGAACCGGCAAAAATATTATAATAATCGTTTGATGGTAATACAGGATAATTTGATTTATTAAATATTGTCCATGAATTTCCGTCAAATTTGTAAAATCCCGTACCTTGCCCATTTTTACCGGTTGCCACCCATAAATTTCCAAGTGGATCTACAGATGTATTGATAAAAGAATTGCTCGATGGACCATTTGGAACAAAATTTTTAATGTTGCCGGAATTGTACTTTATTAATCCATTATTCGAGGATATATAAATTGCCTGCGATGTCGCATAAAGTGATGTAAAAGAAACATCAGGATTTTCATAAAGTTTTGTTAGTTGAGAGTTAGTATATTGATATAACTTTGTTGAAGTAATAAAATATAAGGAATTCCCATTTATCCCCATGTCAATTATTTTGCTTCCATTAGCAGTAAAAAGTTGCCAGGATTTATTTACAAATTGATAAACTCCGCTGGATGTAGCCAGTAAAATTTGACCATTGAATGAAAGAATTTTTGAACCCGAAGTAGCTAATATATCAGTTTTATAATAATAATTATCCCATGAATCCGGAGATGAAAGATTTTGTGTTCCGGCCTTTTGCACTGCTACACCCTGATCCGTTACAGCATAAACTAAGTTTGATTTAAATGCACTTAATACTCTCAACTGAGTTGAAAAGGAGCCTAACTTTAGAATTGTATCAATAAATTGGAGGGATGTTGAGTTAATTAGGGAAAGTCCGAAATCCAGTGATGCAAAAACTGTGTCTCCCTTTACATATATATTATTAACGTCTTTTTGAGTCATACTCGAATTGAAGATATCGATAATTGGACTAATCGTACTGCTCTCGACATCAAGTACATTAATATATCCTTCTGATGAACCAAACCAAATTTTATTATTTTTATCTATCCCAACAGAAATCAAAGATTGACTGCTCAATCCATCCGTTTTGGTTAATGTTTGGAAGACTGTATCTGTTAGTTTAAACTTAAATGCACCGCCATTTGTAGCTGCCCATATAAAAACACCATCGCTTGCTGTTGCTGTAATATTTTTCATGTTAGAATAATTTTTCCACCTGCCGGTATTTTGACTGTTCGCAAATTGTGTAAATATTATTGTCCAAATAAACAGCCATTTAGCGTATTTCATTTTTTATCCTAATTGTGAAAACATTTTTGAAGTTTTGTTTTTCTTTGAGACACAATCCAACATCATTCAAAAATATGCTTTTCCTAAAGAATTTGCATATATAAATGATTTTCAACTCATAAACTACTTTTTTTTGGTTGAATGATGAAGTAATATAATTTTACAATTCAATGATTTGTTCTGTAAAATAATTTTCGATAGGCGTTTAATATTATTTGAGAATTTAAAGAGTCTGTTCTAAATATTACAAATCCACTATTTTTATCAATAACAGGGATCAAATTGCCGGGATAGGACTTATAATAATCTTTTCTGGTTACAAAATAAGAATTTTTGATTACTCCTGTCAATCCTTGTCTGGCACAAATATTTATGCCCTTATATTCATAATAAGAATTATCATTAAATAAATCGGCAGTTATATAAATTCTTTTTGGATTCTGCATTTGCATCCCTCGTGCATACAGATATACTGTCGGATCAAAAAAAATAAATTTCGTAGTATCTTGTGCATATTGCATTATCAAATCATTAAGCCCACAAATAGAGTTATCCTGGTTCCGGATTTTGGAGGCTGCCATTAAATAGGATGAAAACGTTCGGTCTATCCATGTAGAAAATATTTTTTGATGTCTATACTGCGGAGCTTCAATACTTTCTATTGATGAATCTTTATATGGCATTAATGTGTAAAATATAATTTGGATAACTATTAATATCCAGGATACTTTATTGATTAGACCATCTGACCGTATTAGTAAAAAGAGAATGGCATATAATGGAATTATACAAATTAAAAAATATCCTTTGCTGTAATGGAAGAAAAGAAAAACAAAGAATGCCGGCAAAAACCAGATTAAAATTAGATATAGATTTTTCTTTTCATAATATGTTTTGGGAATTTTTAATAATTTTTCCCGGATAAAGGCAATAAATAAAATTATTACCGGAGCAATCAAAACATAAAATAAATAGGATGTCTCTTGAAATAAATTCTGCAAGATTGAAATATTGGGTAAAGGACTATTCACTTTGTATAAACTAATATAACCTTTAAATCCTCCTGCTGAATTAATTAAAGGGCTAAACCATGTATAGAAAATAATTAATCCTATTAAATGATAAAAAAGGATCATGAATTTATTGAATTCCCTTTGTTTGATTAGATTATACCAGAAATAAATATAAAGCGGAAAAAGCAAAATGCCGGTTGAAGGTCTTATTCCGGTTCCTATTGCAAAGATAACCGGCAATAGATATATAGTCCTTTTGTTCAACCCAGTTAATACGGTTAAAGCTCCGAAGAATAGATCAAATGAATAAATATCTGTTGTACAATTGTAATACCAGACCAATGGATTTGTAATGATGAGAATTGTTGCCAGGAAAGCTTTTTCTTCTGATAATATCTTTTTTAATAATTTGTATGCTAGCAATGCTCCCGTTAAAGAATATGCTATGCTTAATAATATCATTGTCAAATGAACATCATGAATGATGGAATTCAATAAACCAATAAGTTTCACATGCAGATAATAACCTGGTAAATGGGGGCGTGTATCTTGAAGTGAATATGATATTGAACCTAGGGCGAAACTAACAGTATCGGAATCAAAAAAAAATCTTTCAGCGAAAATTATTCTTGATACTAAAGTGAAGAAAAATATAATTAATGTTTGAGGAGTAATAAATTTCTTAATTACCATTTTATTCTGAAGAAACGTAAATGATTTTCAATATTTTATTTTAATGATAAATTTACGCGTTGTTTTTTTGTAGCATCTTTTTCATTGCTTCCAGAACATTTGGACCGACAATGTATTTACCCAGGTTTTCATCATCGGCTTTTTTACCGCCATGGAAATCTGACCCGCCGGACTCTAACAAGCAATATTGATTTACAATTCCCTTATAAAATTGGACCTGGTTTTCACTATGGCTCGGATGAATGCATTCAATTCCATCTATCCCTGCCTTGATTAAGCTAAGCAAAAGATTTTCTTTCATGAACCCCGGATGCGCAATAAAAGATAATCCACCGGAATCATTTATTAGTTTAAGAGCGCTCTGTGCAGAAACATGGATTTTTCTTTCAAACGCGGGACCGTTATCTCCAATATATTTTTCAAAAGCCTGCTGATAATTTTGAATTATGCCAAGGTCTACCATTGTATATGCAATATGCGGTCTGCCTATCGCGCTGTTTTTTGATCGTTCTAATACATCATCTATGGAAATTCGCATACCAAGTTTTCTCAGCTTTTGAATCATTCTTTTTGCTCTATGCATTCTTTCATCTCTGAAAAAACTGAGATACTTTTTCAGTTCTTCATTTTCAATATCTATAAAATATGCCAGTAGATGAACTTCTTTATCGTCAACATCTGTGCTAATTTCAACTCCGGGTATTACTTCTATCCCAATTGTTTTTCCGAATTCAGTTGCTTCTTTAATGCCGTTTGTACTGTCGTGATCCGTTATACTGATAATATCCAGCTTCTGGTCACGAGCCTTTTGGACAAGTTGAATTGGCGAAAGTAACCCGTCGGATAAATTCGTATGAGTGTGAAGATCAATTTTTGGAAGCATACTAATTAAAAATCTCTTTAAATTTTTCGTAATCTAGGATTCTCAATTTGGAGCCTTCCATTTCTATCAATTTTTTCTTGGCGAATGTATGTAAGGTTCTTGAAATTGTTTCCCTTGATGTTCCTGCCATGTTCGCTAAATCCTGTTGTAACGGCAGTCTTTCAATTTCAACCTTGCCTTGCTTTATTTTACCTATATCATCAGCAAGTTGTAAAATTACTGTTGCTACTTTTCCTTCTGCATCCTTAAGAGAGAGTGCTTTTATCTTCATATCTGCTGCTCGAAGGCGTTTTGTTAATTCCTGCAGTAATGATATTGCTACTTCCGGGTATTCTCGTAGTAGATTCAGAAAATCATTTCTCTGTATTAAAAATAATTCAGATTCTTCAATTGCAACTACGTTTGCAGATCTTGTTAATCCATCTAAAATTGCCATTTCTCCAAAAAAATCGCTTTCCGAAAGTATTGTTAATATTACTTCTCTCCCATCATTACTTGCACGTGCAACTTTAACTTTTCCTTTTACAATTACAAACAGGGCAGTTCCTGCTTCTTCTTCCACCAAAACAACTTCATTTTTGCTATAAATTTTTCTTGTTCCAATTTTCTCAATTTTTTGAAGCGTAACTTCAGCTAAATCTGAAAATATTGGTACGAATGATAAAAATTCAGTTGATGACATATTTACCTCTGAAATAATCCTGGTTAAAAACTGCTCCAAAGTGGAAAATTCTTGCACTTATAAACTCAAGATAATTTATTAAAGACAAATCAACAATCCTTATTCTAAATTTAATTTTCTTGCGTTCCCAAATTGATACTTCTTTCTCGTTTAACTATATTTAGTCACGAAATTTCTATAAATACGTATTGGAGGAATAAAATGGCTGTAAAAGTTGGTATCAATGGATTTGGTAGAATTGGAAGGCAAGTGATTAACGTTTTGGCAGACAAAGGACATCTTGGTAAAGAAGTCGATGTAGTTGCTGTTGTCGATGTCAGCACGGATGCAAAATATTTTGCTTATCAGTTGAGATATGATTCTATTCATGGTAGATTCAAAGGCACTGTTGGTAGCGAAAAAAGCGCTCCAACTCTGGAATCTGATGATGTTCTGGTTGTAAATGGACATAAAATTAAATGTATTATGGCACAAAAAGAACCTTCCCAGCTGCCTTGGAAAGATATTGGTGTCGAAATTGTTATTGAATCTACTGGGTTATTCACTGATTCTGAAAAAGCTAAAGGACATATTGCTGCTGGCGCTAAGAAAGTCTTAATTTCCGCTCCAGGTAAAGGTGAAGTTAAAACTCTTGTTATGGGCGTTAACGATAATGAATATGATCCGGCTAAACATAACATCGTTTCTAATGCTTCTTGTACTACTAACTGTTTAGCTCCTGTTGTTTATGTTTTGTTGAAAGAAGGTATTGGAATTGAAACCGGTTTAATGACTACTATTCACTCATACACTGCTACACAAAAAACTGTTGATGGTCCTTCCAAAAAAGATTGGAGAGGTGGAAGGGCGGCAGCAATTAATATTATTCCGTCTTCAACTGGTGCTGCTAAAGCTGTTGGTGAAGTTCTTCCTCAAACTAAAGGAAAACTCACTGGAATGTCTTTCCGCGTTCCTACTCCCGACGTTTCAGTTGTTGATTTAACTTTCCGCTCGGAAAAAGATTCTTCTATTGATGAAATTGATAAGCTTATGAAGAAAGCTTCTGAAACATACTTAAAGGGCATTCTCGGATACTGCAATGAAGAAGTCGTTTCTTCTGACTTTATTCATGATGAAAGGTCATCTATTTATGACTCTCTTGCAACAATGCAAAATAACTTGAAAGGCGAAAAGAGATTCTTTAAAGTTGTTTCCTGGTATGATAACGAATGGGGTTATTCATGCCGTGTTATTGATTTACTATTAAAAATGATAAAATAGTTGTTGTTTTAGTTTAGCCAAGACGCAGACCAAATGTTTTGGCTGCGTCTTTTTTTATATAGAATAGTGTTTATTAATTTATTATCTGAAATATAAAGAACCTTAATGGGTTTTTAACCTGGAGGAATGAAATGAAAAAATTAAGTATTGACAAAGTTAATTTGAAAGGCAAGCGCGTTCTTGTTCGTGTTGATTTCAACGTGCCCCTTGATGAAAATTTACAAATTACTGACGATATTAGAATTACCGCTGCGCTTCCTACAATTAAAAAAATTATTGGTGATGGCGGGCGGTGTATTCTTATGAGTCATCTTGGCAGACCAAAAGGTGGTCCAAATCCCAAATACAGTTTAAAGCCTGTTGCTGTACGTTTAGGGAAGCTTCTTGATATGGATGTTAAATTTGCACCAGACTGTATTGGTGACCAGGTAAAAGCAATAGTTGATTCTCTTCAAAATGGTTCTGTTCTCTTGCTTGAAAATTTACGCTTCCATCCCGAAGAAGAAAAGAATGATCCTGTATTTGCTAAGCAGCTTGCTGAATTAGGCGATGTTTATATTAATGATGCTTTTGGTAGCGCACATAGAGCGCATGCTTCTACAGAAGGCGTAACAAAGTTTATTAAAGTTTGCGCTGCAGGTTATTTGATGCAGAAGGAATTGGATTATCTTGGCGAGGCTATTGCCAATCCTGTTCGTCCTTTTACTGCAATCCTGGGCGGGTCTAAAATTTCAGGTAAAATTGATGTGATTGAAAATCTTTTGCCAAAGGTTGATTATCTTTTAATTGGCGGTGGTATGGCTTATACTTTCTATAAGGCAATGGGTTATGAAATTGGTTCATCACTATTGGAAGCTGAAAAAGTTGATCTTGCAAAACAAATGCTCGAAAAATTCAAGACTTCCAAAGCAAAGGTTCTATTACCTAAAGATAACATTGTTGCGGCCGAATTTAAAAATGAATCCCCGGCTTCCATTGTTGATAGCGATAAAATTCCCGCTGATAAAATGGGATTGGATATTGGACCAAAAACAATTGAAGAATACAAGAATGTTATTCTATCCAGCAAAACGGTGATTTGGAATGGTCCTATGGGAGTTTTTGAATTTGATAATTTTGCAAAAGGGACCGATACAATTGCAGGGGCATTAGCCGATGCAACTGCCAATGGAGCTGTAACAATTATTGGCGGTGGTGATTCTGCTGCTGCTATTAAAAAAGCAGGGCTGGATGATAAAGTTTCTCACGTTTCTACTGGCGGCGGCGCTTCACTTGAATTTTTAGAGGGCAAAGTTTTACCCGGCGTTGATGCTTTGAATGATGATAAATAATCATAGAGCAAGATTAAGAGTTTTCCCGCCGCGGCGGGCATGATTAAGATCAAGAGTTTATCCGCCACGGCGGGAATGTGCAAGAATTGATGAAAGATTAAGAACATGAGCAAGAGTTAATTAAAGATTAAGATCAAGAATAAGAGCATGAATAAGAATTAATGAAACATTAAGAGCAAGAACTAGATTAAGACAATCAAGATTATATTTTTCTTAATCTTACTCTTAATCATAATCTTAATCATCTTCTTGCTCTTACTCCTAATATTAATCATACTCTTAATCTGTCTTGTATTCTGTCTTTTAACATGAAAAACTATTAATTTAACTTAAGTAAAGAATGGAAAAATAATGGGTTTAGATTCAAGAGATTATTATCGTCCTACTGGATTTGGAGGATTTAGTTTTTTCCCCCCGATGATTAAATATTTGTTAGTTGCAAATGTTGCCGTATTTTTTATTCAGATAGTTGCTCACATGTTTATTTACGGCTATACTATTACCGGTCAGGGTGTTCCATATGATTACTTATTGAACAAATATTTTGCGCTGAATCCCATTTCGGGTGATGATTCTCAATTTTATTTCTGGCAACTGATTTCCTACCAGTTTATGCACGATACATCTAATATTTTCCATATTCTTTTTAATATGTTTTTCTTATGGATGTTCGGGATGGAAATTGAAAATATAATGGGCGCAAAGAAATTTTTGACTTTCTACCTTGTTTGTGGTGTTGGAGCCGGACTGCTTCAGCTTCTTATTCCTGCTTTCTTGGGTGAGCCAATGGGTATTACAATTGGCGCTTCCGGTGCTGTATTCGGTGTTATGGTTGCTTACGCAATGTATTTCCCCGACCGTTATTTAATGTTTTGGTTTTTAATTCCGGTTAAAGCTAAATACATGATAGCTTTTCTTGTTATTATCGAATTTCTATCAGTTGGTAATCAAAGTATTGTTGCACATCTTGCACACGTTGGCGGTGCGCTTACTGGGTTTATTTTTATATTAATTACCCGTAGGAATCAAATTAGCAGAAGTAATGTCTTTAACTCTTTCAAAAAAACAGGTAATAATTTCTCTTCATCATTTAAAAGGGCAGTTTATAACAATTCATCTAAGGATGCTGAAGATGCTAAATTTTATGATATTAATAAAGATGAAGAGAATATTACGCAAGAAATGATTGATCAGATTCTTGACAAAATCAGCAAAAGCGGATACCAAAATTTAACAGACCGTGAAAAGAAAATTTTATTTGAAGCCAGCAAGAAGAAATAATCTTTATTTTGCTCTGACTCTTTTACTTTTGCTGTTTTGGGGGTGCAGCAGAGAAAAAATTTCTGAAGATACTCTTATTAAAGTTTATGTTGAAAACACTATTGTACAGGAGAAATATCTTCTAAATCAAGATTCACTTCGCTTTCATAAACAATTAGTATACGATAGATACAGCGTAACGGAAAAAGATTTTATAGGTGAGCTTCATAAATATTCTGATGATAAAATAATGTGGGATAATTTTTTCAAGAAAGCGAATGTATATCTTAATGAGCTTGCAAAAAGCAATAAACTTAAATAACCCTTTTTTTTGCGGCGGCAATCCTCAGTTTTGAATAGTCAATTTTATTTCCAAGAGCTTCTCGTAATAATTTCAAATCAATAATTCCATCGTCAATCTTTTTATTGATTGCGGATAGTTCTTTGTTCTCGAACAGGTGATTAATCTCAAGGTCCGGGTTTAATTCTAGTATTGTTTCAATTTGTGTCGAGATTATGGATTCCGGCAGTTTTGTTAATGATGATATATCTGCAAGCGAATATTTCTTCTGAACAAGTTCTAGTATAAGATGAATATTACTAGGCAGATTCTTGTCATTCATTTTATCTGTCAGTTTCTTTGATTTCATGAAATTATTTATTGTAAGTAAAAATTCTTCTCCTATTTTGTTGAACATTCTCTGGTTAAAGCCTTTTATACTTAACAGCTCTGTTGCAGTTCCTGGTTTGATTTGAGCTATTTCCCTTAAAATTTCATCCGTGCAAATAAATTTAGCCTGTTGACCAAATTTATCGGAGGCTTCTTTCCTGATCTGCCTTAGTAAATTAAATAACTCCAGCGCTTCCTCATATTTATCTGCAGGCTTTTCTGCAGGTTTTTCATCTTCTATTTCAATAAAATAATTAACTGCTTTTTCTGAAATTGAGATAACATCATTACTATTAATTAACCAGCCCTTATTCTGTAAGCTGGTTATTGAATATTCAATTTCATTTTTTTTAAAGTGCGTGCACGTTCCAAATGTTGAAAAATTTTTGTTTGTTGCTATTTTCGATTTCCCGTTTAGAACTTGTATTAATAAATTTTTGCGAATGGGATTGCGCGATTCGTGAACTGTTCTAAGTATTATCTCCTCAAGATACTCAAGTGTAATCTTTTTGGTTTCGCTTGATCCGCTGCATGTATCGCATTTGCCGCATTTATAATCTTCTGTATCCTGCCCGAAATATTCCAAGATATATCTGAAGCGGCATTGCTGGGTAAATGTATACTCGATCATTTTTCCCAATTTGGATTTTGCATGTGCAGCAAGACGTTTTATTCTTTCAAGATCAAGGATCAAATTCTTCGCTTCAACACGCGGCTGTACTAATTTAACTGACGGCGATGAAAGAGGCCGCTCGTATGTTATAATTCCTGAATCGTTCAAAGTTTGTAATTGTCTTGTAGCAGACTCTTCTGTAATATCCAGTACATTGGAAATTGATTTTATGTTCAGCTCAATTTTTGAACTAAATATTTTGCTGCCGTTATCACGGGCAAGTACAAGAATTAAATCCCTTATTTCAGCGTCAACAAAATTTTTAACATAATGATTTAAACGCGATGGCTCTAACAGAAATTTCCCGTAGTGTTTATTTTCATACTCGGAGCGTCTTTTTATATAACCGGATTCTTCAAGTACTCTGATTGAATAATCAAGCAATCCCTGGTTAATTTTTCCTATTTGTGCAAAAGATGTAAAATTCTTATCAATTGGTATTTCATTTAATGAAATATTGCCTAATGCAACTTTGCCGTAATCGCAAATTGAATGGTAAACATCTTCAATTTGCTTGCGTGTTGGATTTGCAGAATCAATAAAATATTCCTGGATAAGCCTGTCACGTTCATCATGCAGTAAATAAATGTTTGCATCCTTTCCGTCACGCCCTGCTCTACCGATTTCCTGGTAATAATTTTCAATTGATCCCGGCAGGTTGTGGTGTATTACTTTTCTTATGTTGCTTTTATCGATGCCCATTCCAAAAGCATTTGTAGCAACAATTATTTTAATCCGCTCATTTAAGAAATCGTCTTGAATTATTCTGCGCATCTCAGTTGTCAAACCTGCGTGGTAGTAAACCGATTCAATTTTGTTGCTTCTCAAAAACTGGCAGGTTTCTTCGGCATATTTTCTTGTGGCTGTATAAACAATAGCCGGCTCATTATTCTTCTTTAATATTTCTGCTATCTTTTCTTTCTTGTGAGAAGTATGGATTACATTCAAATGGAAATTTTCTCTTTCAAATCCGCGGACAAATATTTGAGGATCAATCAAACCAAGCTGGTCAATAATATCTTTTCGTACTTCTTCAGTTGCTGTTGCTGTAAATGCGGATATACTTTTAACATCTATGAACTGAACAAATTCTTTAATTCTCCTATAGCTTGGTCTGAAATTATGCCCCCATTCACTTATGCAATGTGCTTCGTCTACAAATACGTGAGATGGGGCCAATGATTTAAGCTGCTCTGCAAAAAATCTTGTCGAAATTTTTTCAGGAGATACATACAAAATTTTAATTTTGCCGTTTGTTAATTTATTCAGAACTTTATCGGTTTCGCGCGAGTCTAATGAACTGTTGAGGAAAGCTGATACTTCCTCTATCTTGTTGAGAGAATCCACCTGGTCTTTCATCAAAGCGATCAGTGGAGAAATTACTATTGATATGCCGGGTGATAATAAGGCTGGAATCTGGTAGCAAAGAGATTTTCCGCCGCCGGTAGGCAGTATGGCAAGAACACTTTTATTGACAAGTATTGAATTAATGATTTCTTCCTGGGCTGAGCGGAATTCTGTATAGCCAAAAAATTTTTGAAGCAGTTCTCTTGGTCTCATTATGTAAAATATGTTTTTGACATATAAACTTAAGCAATTATCTTGAAGTCAAAATAAAAATAGTTAATTAAACATGCTTAGTATAAGCCATATTATAAAAAACTTTGAAAATGTTAACGCTCTTAAAAATGTGAGCCTTAATATACAAAATGGTGAATTCTTCGGACTCATTGGTCCTAACGGTGCCGGCAAATCTACGTTAATGAACATTATAGTTGGTTTTCTTGAAGCCGATAGCGGCAAGGTTTCCATCGATGGTGAAGTTATTTCATCCAAAAATATTCAACTTCGAAAAAAAATAGGGTACGTTCCTCAGGAAATTTCACTTTATCTTGAATTGAGCGCTTACCAGAACCTGCGACTTTTCGGGGAGTTCTATAATCTTACTTCAAAAAAACTTGAAGAAAAAATTGATAGTGTTTTAGAGCTTGTTCAATTGACTGATAGAAGAAAAGATGCTGTTAAAGATTTTTCCGGCGGAATGAAAAGAAGGTTAAATCTTGCTGCCAGTCTGCTGCACGATCCTGAAATAGTATTGTGTGATGAGCCGACTGTTGGTGTTGATCCTCAATCTCGTAATGCAATATTTGAAATGTTGAGCGAACTTAACAAGTCCGGTAAAACAATTGTTTATACTACCCATTATATGGAAGAAGCTGAAAGGTTATGTTCCCGTCTTGCTATAATTGATAATGGAGATGTTATTGCACAGGGTACGTTAATAGAATTAATAAACCTTTTGAATCAAAGAGATACTATTAAAATACAAAAGACTTCTGCAACTCTAAATAAACTGCCGTTATTGCGGGAAATGGGGCAGGTTACAGAACACGACTTCTATTATGAGATAATACCAGAAGATGGTTATGGGCAGAATTCTAAAATATTCAGCAAACTGGAAGAGAATGGGATTCCGAATGCGTTTGTTCAATTGAGCAGGGCTACTCTAGAAGATGTATTTCTAAATATGACCGGAAGGAGTTTAAGAGATTGAAAACTGTTCTGCTTTTAGTGCTTAAAGATATTAGAAGATTTCTTAACGACCGCAGGGGAGTATTATTAACTTTTGTGCTTCCGCTTATATTAATAATAATTTTCGGAAATATTTTCAGCGGTGGTAATGAAACAAGGGGAAAGTCAAGTTTAATACTTGTTAATGAAAGTAATTCAATTGTCGCAAAATTGTTTGAATCAAAACTTGATTCTTCTAAATCTTTAAGATCGGTTAAATTTTACACTTCTGAAAATGGTAAAGATCAAATTAAATTTGACGAAGAAACTGCAAAAGAATGGGTTAGAACTGGAAAAATTTCTGCTGCGGTTATTATGCCTAAAGATTTTTTTGAAGATACGTCAAAAGCTCTCAAATTCCGGTTTTATTATGATCCGAAAAACGAAATTGAATCTTATGTTATTCAAGGTGGTATCCAACAGACAATCTTTACTTCAATTTCCAAAATAATCCCCATACTTCTGCAACGCAGGATAACTGCAAGGCTTGGAATTGACAGTTCTTCACTTTTTTTGAACAGTATTGGAAATATAATGGGAAAATATTTTGGGGAGAAACCCGAAAATTATTTAAAGAATTTGACAAAGGTTGATTCTGCATCTTTATTCTCAACTTCAAAAGATTCAAGTAAAGAGAACAATTTTATGTCAGGGGTCGTTAACTTTGATAGCGAGCAGCTTGTTGGTAAAAGAATCACTAATCCGGGTTTAACTCGCTCTGTAGGCGGCTGGTCTATGATGTTCTTACTTTTCTCTTTAACGGGTGCCGCTTCTTCTATATTTGAAGAAAAAAGGGATGGAACGTTAAAGAGACTTTTATGTATGCCTATTACACGTACACAAATTCTTTGGGGTAAATATATTTATACTATAATGCTTGGTATGATTCAGCTTTTAGTTCTTTTTGTGTTTTCGTGGGCATTATTCAATGTTGATATTTTTTCCAACTTTGGAAATTTAATTATTGTTATTTTTTCCTCAGCAGCAGCAGCAGTTGCTTTTGGTATGCTGATTACATCTTTTGCCAAAACTTACAGCCAGGCAAACAGCATTGCTACTTTATTAATTTTAGTAATGTCATCAATTGGCGGTTCCTGGTTCCCAACCTCAATTTTACCAAGCTGGATGCAGGTATTATCTAAAGGAACGCTCACTTATTGGTCTGTAGAAGCCTTTCTGCAGGTATTATGGCGCCAGGCAAGTTTTGCCGGTATTGCATTGAACGTATGCATTCTTCTCTCAATAGCCATTCTTATAAATTCCTATGCAATAATCCGGTTTAACAGGGGTAATATTTAGAAAGTTTGTTGTTAAATTTTCTCAACATTAGCTTTCTGTTTTCCGATTTTGGAAAAATCTTTTTGAAAGATTTACTATCTATCCATTTTTACAATGTTTGCTCTGGTATGGATTTTGTCCTATCAAATGATTCTATATTTGTTTTTAGGTATCTTTAAATACTAAATTTGAACAAATATTCATTATTAACAAGAGAAAGCATATGCCGGAAGAAAAATTAAAATTAGAGGACCTGCTTGGAAGCTCTCATAAAGTTGAGGAACTTGAAAGAATTGATTATGTGGCGATCATTGGTGCTGGGGTGATGGGACAAGGAATTGCCCAGACAATTGCCAATGCTGGGCTCGATGTCCTTTTGGTTGAAAGGGATGAAGCACAGTTGGAAAGAGGAAAAGCTAACTTAAAAATGTCCATGGAACGTGAAATTGCCCGGTGGGCTATTACACAGAGTGAGATGAAATCAGTTCTCTCTAGAATCAAATGGACGACTGATCTTAATGAAATTCCGGATTGCGATCTTGTTATTGAAGCTGTTGACGAGAGTTATGATTTGAAGAGAGCTATATTCAAGGAACTTGATAAAATTGCCAAACCTGAAACAATTTTCATTTCAAACACTTCAACTTTAAGCCTTACTAAAATTGCCGAAATTACAAACCGGAAAGATAAAATTATTGGTATGCATTTCTTAAATCCGGTTCCTAAAGTTCCTTTGGTCGAGCTGGTTCGCGCTCTTGAGACTTCTGATAAAACTGTCGAGGTAATTAAAAAATTTGCTTCCCGGATTGGAAAGACAGCTGTAGAAGTTTATGAATACCCCGGATTTGTTACAACTCGCGCAATTGTTCCGCTATTAAATGAAGCTATGTACATTTTGCTGGAAGGAGTTGCATCGGCTAAAGATATTGATACTGCAATGCGTCTCGGCTATAATTTTAAAATGGGTCCGCTTGAAATGGCTGACGCTATGGGGCTTGATGAAGTTCTTGCCTGGATGGAAACATTATGGACTACTCTTGGTGAACCGCGGTACCGCGCATGTCCCATTCTTCGCAAATTAGTTCGTGAAAGAAAACTTGGTAAGAAATCCGGCGAAGGTTTCTTTAAATACGATTCTGAAGGTAAAATAATCAACTAAAATTTTTGAGGATGAAATGAAAGTTCTTGTTCTTAATTGTGGAAGTTCATCAATTAAATACCAGTTTATAGATACTACTTTACAGGTTGCTCTTGCTAAAGGTATGGTCGAACGCATTGGAATGGCTAGTGCTATTTTAACTCATCAGCCGCATGACCGCGATAAAATTAAAATTGTTGGTGAAATTTTAGATCATACTATTGCTATTGAATATGTTATTGCTGTTTTACTTTCTCCAAACCATGGTGTTATTAAAGATAAAAAGGAAATTGATGCTGTTGGGCATAGAGTGGTTCATGGCGGAGAAACTTTTTCAGACTCAGTTCTTATTACAGATACTGTGATGAAAGTATTGAAGGACAACATTGAACTTGCACCTCTTCATAACCCGCCAAACATTAAAGGTATTGAAGCAACCCGTAATCATTTACCTAATGTTCCGCAGGTTAGCGTGTTTGATACTGCGTTCCATAGCCAGATGCCGCCTCATGCGTATTTATATGGTATTCCTTTTGAACTGTACAAAAAATATAAAATCCGCCGTTATGGTTTTCATGGTACTTCTCATCGGTATGTATCCGAACGGGCAGCCAAAATGCTGGGTAAACCTTTTGAAAAATTAAAAATTATTACAGCGCATCTTGGAAACGGATGTTCTATGGCTGCTATAGACCAGGGAAAATCTGTTGATACTACTATGGGCTTTACTCCGCTTGAAGGATTAATTATGGGAACTAGAAGCGGCGATATGGACCCCTCTGTAATTCTTTATATCATGGGCAAAGAGGGATTATCTCTTGCAGAAGCAAACACTCTTCTCAACAAGCATAGTGGCTTAATTGGTATTAGCGGAGAAAGCAGCGACATGCGCGAAATTGAAGAAGCTGTTGCTGAAGGAAATAAAAAAGCTAAATATGCTTTTGATGTTTTTACTTACAGAATTAAAAAATATGTTGGCTCTTATACTGCCGCTATGGGCGGCTTGGATGCGCTTGTTTTCACAGGTGGCATTGGTGAGAATTCTGTTATGGTTAGAAAAAATGTCTGCCTGAATTTGGAAAATTTAGGTATTACATTTGATGATATTGCGAACAATAATGTTAAAGGTGAATGCGCTATTTCTACTAAAGAATCCAAAGTAAAAGTTTTACGTATTCCTACAAATGAGGAATTAGTCATTGCGCTGGATACCGAACAGATTGTAAACAAACAGCTTACGCTTAATGAAGCTACTGGTGTAAAATAAAATTTAATCTTTAATTATTTGTTTTAAATGCCGGTATTGTTCCGGCATTTCCTTTTTTAGCCATTGAGAACCATCAAGAAAAAATCTTAAATTGACCTGGAAAATTTAAAGGTACAGCTATGGATTTAAAATTAAAAAATAAAACTGCTTTAGTTGTGGCGGCAAGTTCCGGTATTGGTAAAGCTACAGCTGAAGAATTAATCAAGGAAGGCTGCAAGGTTGCTATCTGTTCTAGTAATAAAGAAAATCTTTTAAGAGCTGTTGATGATATAAAATTAAAATACAATGTTGAGCCTCTTTGGAATGTTTGTGATATAAACAATCTTCAGGATATTGAAAAGACTGTTCAGACTTTTAATGAAAAATTTGGCAGTATAGAGATTCTAGTTAACAATTGCGGAGGTCCTGTCCCGGGATTTTTTGAAGATCTTAATGATAATAATTGGGAACATGCATACGGGCAGGTTCTTATGAGTACAATTCGCTTTACACGTTTAGTATTACCCGGCATGAAAAAAATTAATTGGGGAAGAATTATCAATATTACTTCTCTTTCTGTAAAGCAGCCTATTGATAACTTGATTCTCTCTAATTCTTTGCGTAGTGCAGTTACTGCATTCGCTAAGACACTTAGTTCTCAGGTCGGCAAATACAATATTACAATTAATAATGTTGCTCCGGGTTATACATTAACTCCTCGAATTAATGAATTGGCAAAGACAAGAGCTGAGCTGGCAAAAACTACTCCTGAAAAAATTCTGGAATCTATGGCTGCTGAAGTCCCTATGAAACGTCTTGCACAGCCGGAAGAGGTCGCTTCTTTGATTGCTTACCTTGCTTCAGAACAAGCCGGATACATTAACGGGCAAACAATTGCAGTAGATGGGGGAGTAATAAAATCAACTTATTAATTGAGAATGTAGAATTTAGAATTGAGAATTAAAATTTGGAATTGAGGTTTAAATGAAGATTTTTGAGAAACATGCTGAATATGGTAATCCAATACTTGATAAGAGTTTTAAATTTGGTGTACGAATTACTAAATTTTATTTGATTAGAGTAAAAGAAGATTATAAAATAAAAGATTTATTTAAACAGATTTTAAGAAGCGGTACATAAATTGGAGCAAACGTAGCAGAATCACAAGAAGCAGCTTCAAAAAAAGATTTTTCAAATAAACTAATTATTGCTTTAAAAGAAGCTAGAGAAACTGAATACTGGTTAAAATTATTTTTAGAATCATCAATTATCAATGAAGTAGAATTTAAAAGTTTAATAAATGATTGCGATGAGATTATTCGCTTATTGGTTTCAATAATTAAAAAATTGAAATCAATTTAATTCTCAATTCTCCATTCTCAATTCTCAATTATTAAAATAGTGGCCATTATGAAAAAGGAAGTTGAATTAGTTATTCCACCGGAATTTATAAACGATTATTCGTATCAGAAAAATCTTGCCGCGAAGACTTTAAAACTAAATATCGAAGGAATTTCCGCTGTGCAAATAATCCGTCGTTCTATTGATGCCCGAAGTAAAAATCCAATTTACCACGCTAAAGCTATTGTATACATTAATGAAGAACCCGTTGATCTAACTTCACCAATTAATTTTCAGCCGGTTAAGTCAGAAAAAAATGTCTTAATTATTGGAATGGGACCGGCTGGTATGTTTGCTGCCTTGCGTTTAATTGAATTGGGCATTAAACCAATAATTTTTGAAAGAGGCAAAGACGTCCAAGCTAGAAGACATGATCTGCGCGCAATTCAACAATTAGGTGAAATAAATCCGGATTCCAACTATTGCTTTGGTGAAGGTGGTGCTGGCACATATAGTGATGGTAAACTCTATACCCGTTCAACAAAACGCGGTGATGTGAATAGAATATTAAATATACTTGTTCAGCATGGTTCGCAAAAAGAAATTTTAATTGATGCACACCCTCATATTGGTTCTAATATTCTTCCAAAAGTTGTTCAATCCATACGCCGGACAATTCTTAATTGTGGTGGTGAAATTAAATTTCAATCGCGTGTTACAGACATTATAATTGAAAACAATAAAGTTAAAGGCTTGATTGTAAACAGCGAGCTGGAATTTTTTTGTGATAATATTATTCTTGCATCGGGGCATTCAGCACGTGATATTTTTTACCTTTTGCATAAAAAAAATATTAAAATGGAGCCAAAACCATTTGCTGTCGGAGTGCGCATTGAACATCCTCAAAAATTGATTGATGAAATACAATATCATAATAAAGAACGCAATCAATTTCTGCCTGCGTCAAGTTATAATTTGGCATGCAAGGTTAATGATAGAGGCGTCTATTCTTTTTGTATGTGTCCCGGTGGGATAATAATTCCTGCTTCTACTGCCGAAGATGAATTGGTCCTTAATGGTATGAGTGTCTCCCGCAGAGATTCACCTTTTGCAAATTCTGGTCTCGTTGTAACAGTTGACGAAAATGATTGGAAAGAATATTCAGCTCATGGGATTTTTGCCGGCTTAGAATTCCAAAAAGCAATTGAAAAGATTGCCTTTGAAGCTGGTGGCAAAACGCAACGCGCGCCTGCACAGCGTATCACGGATTTTGTAAGAAATAAAATGTCCCTGTCACTTCCTGAAACTTCATATATTCCCGGAACAGTAAGTTCATCAATTCATGAAATTCTTCCCAAAAGAATAGCTGAAAGCCTTAGTAAGGGTCTGCTTCTCTTCAATCAGAAGATGAGGGGATATTTTACAGAAGAGGCTCAAATGCTTGCTGCAGAAACTAGAACAAGCTCACCTATTAAGATTCCCCGTGATCCGGAGTCACTTATGCACATTGATATTGAAGGACTATTCCCTTGCGGTGAAGGTGCCGGTTATGCCGGGGGAATAGTATCTGCTGCAATTGATGGGGAACGGGCTGCCGATGCATGCGTCAGATTTATAACCCCTTTATAGATACTTAAATTAGGCTGGGTATATTTTTTTACTATTAAATTATTCAATAGCAATGATTTATAATTTTTGTTTTGTTAGTGGAATTGCTAATTTTGCTCTCCAAAAGAACACAAATCAAAATGAAAAACTTTTTATTTGCATTATTAATAACATTTTCTTCTGGGGTTGTTTTAGCTCAAGAGGGAGATGATGTTGGCTGGGTTGCTCGTTTTGGCGCTGCCGGCGGTTTTACACCTGGAATAGTATTCCCAAATCTTGATCCTATCAACGCTCAAATCAAAACCTTGGGTATCGATAATCTTTCCTCTTCCGGTATGTTGATTCTTGGAGGAAGCGGTTATGTTTACGTTATGCTGGTTGATAATTTACGAGTTGGTGGAATGGGAATTGGCGGTACAAAAACAACAAGTGGCACTGTACAGGGGTTAAATAAAGAAGTAAAATATAATTATGGATTTGGCGGACTTACGGTTGAGTATTCTCTGCCTTTTATTAGCAGAATTGCTGTTTCTGTCGGAACTGTTATAGGTGCAGGTTCTGCCAGTATCGATGTTTATCAAAACAGGGATAACTTTAATTGGAATTCTGCATGGTTAAATCCTTCTCCTTTAGATCCACCTGGTACGGCAGACAATAAAAGTAGAACATTTACAAATACTTTTTTCACAATAACACCAACCTTAAACGTCGATATTCCGGTAAATAGATTTATTGCATTCAGGGTTGGTGGTGGTTATATTATTTCGTTCAATAACGAGTGGAAAGCAGATAATAATCAATCTATAGCAGGTGTTCCCTCTGATTTGAAGAGCAATTCATTTTTTATCCAGACTGGCATTTACTTTGGGCTTTTTGCATTCTAATTGATGACTACTAAAAACATACTTGTTACTGGCGGAGCTGGGTTTATAGGCAGTAATTTTATCAATTATATATTATCCAGACGTGATGATTATGTTATTGTCAATCTTGATAAACTTACTTATGCTGGTAATCTTGAAAACCTAAAACCAAGTGAAGGGAAAAAGAATTATCATTTTGTTAAAGGTGATATTACAAACAATGAACTTGTTGATTATCTCTTTAAGAAACATTCAATTAAGTATGTTATCAATTTTGCTGCTGAATCTCATGTTGATAGAAGTATTCTTGGTTCAGAAATTTTTTATAAAACTAATGTTCTTGGGACTGCAATTTTGTTGGAAGCAGCGCGGCGTTATGAAGTTGAAAAATTTTTACAGATTTCAACTGACGAAGTTTATGGTAGTCTTGGATCAACCGGATTATTTACAGAACTTACTCCAATTTCTCCAAATAGTCCGTATTCTTCAAGCAAAGCGGCAGCAGACTTGGCAGCATTATCATTTTATCATACATATGGTTTACCGGTAGTTGTAACCAGATGTTCTAATAATTATGGACCGCTGCAATTTCCGGAAAAGCTAATTCCTCTAATGATTATTAATGCCATTGGTAATAAAAAACTTCCTGTTTATGGCGACGGTCTAAACGTAAGAGATTGGATTTACGTTATTGATCATAATAAAGCCGCAGAACTTGTATTTGATAAAGGGCTTCCGGGTGAGGTTTACAATATTGGCGCAAGCCGGGAAATGACTAATATTGAAATTATTAAATTAATTTTATCTAAACTTGGCAAGGGTGAAGAATTAATACATTATGTTAAAGACCGCCCGGGCCACGATAGACGTTACGCTATTGATTCTTCAAAGATCAGGAACCAGCTTGGATGGTTACCGGAGTTCAAGTTTGAAGATGCGATGAATAATACAATTAATTGGTATCTTGCTAATCGAATTTGGTGGGAAAGAATTATCTCTGGTGTATACCAAAAGTATTATAATGAACAATATAATAACAGATAAAACTAAATAAAATTTATATATATGAAAAAACTAATTTTAATTTTTCTGATTTGTGCTGTATCTCTCGTTTATTCCCAACAGAATGAACAAACTGTTCTCAAACAATCTAATTCCCAAATTCTTCAACCAATAAATGTAACTATTGGCGGGGATTTTATTGTTAATGGATCATTTTCGGCTATTGCATCGGAAAGGCTGGATCATTTTATTACAACTGTCTTCATTAGTACTCAGCAGAAATCTTTGGCAGCGCTCAATCAAATTGAAACAATAAATATTGTTACTAAAGAACTGAACAAGTTTGGTTTGAGAGATATTACATTGAAACGGGCTTCCGGAGAAATAGTAAAAATTGATCTGATTAAATTCAGATTAACGGGTGATTTTAAGTATAACCCCTACTTAATGAACGATGATGTAATTGTTTTCCCATCTTATGATAAAGAAAAGGGAATCGTCGAGATTAGCGGCGCCGTAAATAAACTTACGAAGTTTCAATTTGTTGATGGTGATAAACTTTCCGATGCTATTTTGTTTGCAGGAGGACTTAATCTGGCTTACGATAATCTGAATACTGCCGAAATATCCCGTCTTTCTGAAAAAGGGGATAAAGAGGAATTGATCAAAGTATCTATTAAAGATGATTATTTACTCAAACGCGGTGACAGAATTAGAATTTTGTTTGATGAGAATAATAAGAAAATTTATAAGGTGCTTGTTCTTGGGGAAGTTAATCAGCCTGGCTATATATATATTACAAAAGATAATTCAACAGTTAAAGATGTAATTAATAAAGCTGGTGGATTTACTGCAAGAGCTTGGTTGGAAAGAGCTGAATTGATTAGTGGTACAAGTGAATCTGATATTTTCAAGATGAAGGCCCTGCGTGAAAATTACGAAAATGATAAAAACTTTAATTCTCTTCTTACTGAAAAATTTCTAAATCCGGTTTTTATTGAACAAATGAAATTTCTTAGGATGAATGATCGTTATGCTGAAGATTCTCTCTCCGTTATTATAGATAATACTTTAAGGGTTCTTCAAACTAAGAGCCTTGTAGATTTTAGTAAGATCAGCTCTGATTCATCAAGTGACGGTAAGTATATTATCCATGATGAAGATATTATTGTTATTCCGCAAAAAGAAAATCTTGTTTATGTTTTTGGTCAGGTAAATAATCCGGGATACGTAAAATATGAACCTAAAGCTAAACAGGATTATTATATTAAGAAAGCTGGAGGCAAAGGAGAACGTGCCGAAAGTGATGTAAAAATAATAAATGGGAACTCATATTCATGGATCACTTCAAATGATGATTCACAAATTAATCCTGGCGACTTCATTTATATTCCCAAAAATGTTCCTAAGCCATTTGAATATTACATGCGTAATATAACTTCAATCACAAGTGTGGTCTTGGCTGTAGCGACAGTAATTTATACAGTAATTCTGTTGAAAAAATAATTTAAATTAAAGTTTGGATAGAAGAATGGAAAAAGAAACAGATAAGAATAATAGCAGCACTTTTTTCGAATTTATTACAGTCACTGTCCGCTACAGATGGTTTATATTTTGGTTTGTTCTAATCATTACGGCTTCAGTTACTGGTTATGCATTGCTCTCAACAAAATGGTACAAATCTACTGCCTCTGTTTTACCCGCAGAAAAAAACGATTTATTATCCTCGCTTTCAGGACTTTCAGGTTTAGCAAAAGGATTTTCCGCAAGTAGAGGATTAGCAGCGCTTGCCGGAGGAAATTCTGAATCAGATAAATTCCTTGCTATCTTAAGAAGTTCAACAATAACTGACGATGTGATTAGTAAATATGAATTAAAAAAAGAATATGAAAGGGAGAATGATTTTTACGAAAAGGTTGTTAAAGATTGGCAATCAAACAGCAGTTTCGAAATTCAGGATGAAGGTAACTTAACTATTTCTGTTTATGATCAAAATCCGCAGAAGGCTGCAGATATTGCTAACTATCTTGTTAGTCGGTTAAATGAAATTAATACAAAATTAAGTGTTCAAAATGCTACAGCCAACAGAGGTTTCATTGAAAAAAGATATCTGCAAAGCAAAGGTGATATTGATTCTTTAGAAACAAGAATGAAAAACTTTCAAGAGAAATATGGTGTAATTGCTGTCCCCGAACAAATTGAGGCTACTGTTAAATCAATGTCAAGTGTATATGTTGATCTCTATCAGAAAGAGATTCAATTTAATGTACTTAAGCAGACATATGGGCTAGATCACCCATCGACTGCAACCGCAAAAATTGAAATGGATGAACTAAGGAAAAAGATAAATCAAATTAATTCCGGCAGCGATGAATCTCAAAAAGACGTCAAGCTTTTAATTCCGTTCAAACAAGCGCCGAAGCTTGCTAATGAATATTTAAAAATCTATCAGAATCTTAAAATTCAGTATACTATTCTTGAGTTCATTCAACCGTTATATGAACAAGCTAAAATTGAAGAAGTTCGAAGCACACCATCAGTAATAGTTCTGGATAAAGCGGGTCCGGCAGATCAAAAAGCCCGGCCAAAGGGTACTTTGTTCGCCCTCGTTTCTTTTGTGATTTCTTTGTTGCTGGGTTTTTTCATTGTCTATACTAAAGAGTTTTTTAAAAAATTTAAACTTGTGTCGAATCATGATTTCAACTTTGTTGTTAATTCACTTAAGTCTGATCTTGCAATAGTGTTTCGCAGAAAAAAGGTTTAGAGTAAATGGAGGAACTCTCAAGAATAAGAAAGAATTCTTTTTTCTATTTTATTAGCATTGTTTCAAGACTTATTTCAAATTCAATTCTTTTTATTATTGTTGCTAATTATTACGGCGCAGGTATTTACGGTAGTTTTACTGCTGCTCATACTTTATCTATGCTCCTGTTAATTTTAGCAGATTTTGGTTTCGATCTTCTGATTATTTCAGAAATATCTAAGAACAGGGGAAATGCTATCCAGGTATTCAACAGGTATTTTCCTTTTAAAATATTTCTCTCTTTAATTTCTTTTATTATTCTGAATTCTCTTGTTTTTATTTTACCCATCAGCAGTATAACCCGGCAATTAGTATTCTTATTTAGTTTTAATATGGTATTTACTGCAATAATGAATATGTTTTTTGCTTTTTTCAGAGGAATTGAAAGATTTGATGTTGAAGCTGTAATTTCTTCCGCGGCTAATGTATTAATTTTTATATGCACTATTTTAATGTCTGTTTATAAACTTAATATTTTATTTATTGCTTTATCAATTTCTTTAATTAGAATATTAAGTGCTGCTGCTGCTCTTAAAAAATTAAACTTAATGTATGGAAGGCTTTCATTTGTTGATTTTTATAAAGATTTATCAAAAACCGGAAAACAGATTTTAATATTTGGTCTGCATTTGTTTTTTGGTACACTTTACTTCCAAATTGATACTGTCCTCTTGATGAGTATGAAAGGGGATGTTGATACTGGAATTTACCAGGCTTCTTTTAAATTGCTTACAATGTCATTGATAGTTCCTGAATTAATAGTCGGGTCTTCTTTCCCGACACTTTCCCGGCTTTTTTCAATAAATGATAAAAGCTGGATGGATACAAATCGACTTGTGCTTAAAATTCTTCTGATAATTTCTATTCCACTTGCTTTGATTATTCTTGTATTCCCCAATAACATTATTTCGATTATTTATACAAAGAAAGAGTATTCTAATGCAGCTTCGCTTCTTGCAGTATCAGGACTAATACTTCTTGTAAGATATCTTGCCGAACCATTTGCAATGTGTTTGACAATTACTAATAAACAATTAATTAGAACAAGGGTTGTAATCATTGCAACTTTTATAAACTTAATTCTGAATTTAATTTTCATTCCAATGTGGAGCTACAATGCTGCAATATGGGTGTCGTTTGCTACAAATACTTTTGTTCTTATAGCTTATGTTTTTTCGTTGGGTGATTTATCAAAAGAATTAATTAAAAAAAATAAAGCATTACATGCCCTTTTGTTTCTCATTATGGGATACTTAGGTCTAATAGTTGTTAGAAATCATAATTTCTTTTTAGTTGTAGCAGTATTCTTATTTATTTATTCTTTGTGTGCATATTTCTTTTTACTTGAAGATAAAGAAAGAAAAATGGTAATTAAATTATTAGTTATCCAAAGATGACAAAAACTAAAGATACTGTACAGATGCTTAATTGTGACCGTTTTAAGAATAATATTGGTTGCATTAATAGTCTTTTAACGAGTGACTATTATGATTATAAAATTCTTTTTGCGGATACTAGCTGTTTTTTAATTATAGTCACTCTCCGGATTTTTCATTTATTATTTTTTAATCCGGAGTATGCTAAGGATGTTATACTAGAATTAGCTGGTCACTTTAAAGGAAAATTTAACTCTGAAATAAATATTTTGTTTTACCTAAAGAGTGTTGGATGAGTCTTATAACTTTTTTCTGTATTTGTTTATTTATCATTCTTGTTATTACTGGTTTAACAAAGAAATCTGATTTTTTTTCTCCGGCCAGAATTTTCGCTTTGGTTTGGATATTTTCAATAGGATTAGCCGATCTAAAACTAAGCCGGCTTCAACATGATTGGTCTTTTTACAGCTGGGTGATTCTTCTTATCGCTCTTCTATCATTTCTTTTGGGAACTTATATTTCGTATGTGAACAATATCAATAAAAAATTGTTGAGTCTTAATGAAGTCCGTTCATTCTTAAAAATTGGAGATTCAGAGAAAAAACGGCTTTTCAATGCTATTCTTCTTTTATTTATTATTTACTGTATTTGTCTTTTCTCTGAAATATATATCGAAGGATTTGTACCGCTCTTCACAAAGCGTCCTGATATGGCGCGGAATGAATTTGGTTTATTCGGCATTCATCTGTTTGTTAATAGTCAACTTGTAATCATGTATTTCTGTATTGCATTTGTATTACTTACGAAGTCTACAAAAAGTAAAAAAATTATAATATGGTCTGCTTTTCTTTTTACTATGCTGAGTTATTTTACTCTGCTTGAAAGATTTAATTATTTTGTCTGGATTATTATTACCTTCTTAATGATTTATTATTCAAGCAAGCTAATTAAACCATATAAATTGATTATTGGTGGGCTTGTATTTTTTGTGACACTATATACAGCAATCCAAGGGATACGGTTGAGCAGGTATGTTAGTTCCTATATTTATCTTATATCGAAAATGAAATATTCTATTAAATATGCCGCATTCACAGAACCATACATGTACATTAGTATGAATCTGGAAAATTTTACTCGCGCTGTTGATAAGCTTCAAAATCATTCATTAGGGTTTCTTACTTTTGATTGGCTGTTCGCTTTAACAGGGATGAAGAAAACTTTAATAACTTATTTCAATGTAACTGATAGACCATTTTTAATTAGTGGTTTTAATACCTTTCCGTTCATGTGGTATTATTTTTCTGATTTTGGTGTCTTGGGTGTCGGATTGCTGCCTTTTGTTTTTGGACTTTCTATAAGTGAGATTTATTACAAGATGAGGATTAAACCCAGCTTTTTGCTAATTACATTATATTCGTTTGGTGTTGCTTTTATTGTACTATCCTTCTTTACTAATATTTTTACTATGTTAAATTATTTTGTTTGTATTGTGCTCTCTGTTTTAATTTGTAGTTATGTTTTTAAAAATAATGATTAAGTTTTTTTGTATTGGTAAAGTTTTTTATCCTTGAGAAATGTAACAAGATTGTAGGTTTGGCAGTTAGTATCGGTTTTATAATAGTAATTGGTCTAAAAATACATTATTCATTATATCTAGATCAAATATTTGCAAATACTTCAAGCATTTATGCGAGAGATTGATAAAAGAGTAGACTTTCTTTATGTCTAAGAATAAAATGAAATTATTTAGTTTAAGTAATGTGAATGATGAAAGCAAAGATTAAAGAATATCCTTTAGTTGATATTATTATATTAAATTGGAACGGTTTTAAGGATACTGCAGAGTGTATTAATTCAATAAAAAATATATCTTATAATAATTATAAGATTATTGTTGTTGATAATGCTTCTGATTGTGATGCTGAAAAAATAGAAAAGGAATTTGGTAATTCGGTTTTTCTGATCAGGAATGAATGCAATCTTGGATTCTCAGGCGGAAATAATATAGGTATTAAATATGCACTTAAAGACAATCCTGAATATATACTCTTAATTAATAATGACACTGTAGTTGAAAAAGATTTTCTTGATGAATTAATCTGCTCGGCTAATTCAGCCCTGCAAGCTGGGATTGTCGGATCGGTTATTGGATATTTCAATGATAGAGAAAGAATTTGGAGTGCTAATGGTATAATAAGCAAAATTAGGAGTTCCGGTTTCACAAGAAAATTTAACAAAAATATTAATTCTATTACACTCGATGAAAGCTGCACCTTTTTATCTGGATGTTGCTTTTTAATTAAAAAAAATGTAATTGAAGAAATTGGACTGCTTGATGAAAATTATTTCCTATATTTAGAAGATGTTGATTTTTGCTGGAGAGTGTGCAAAGCGGGTTATAAAATTGTTCTTTCGGCAAAAAGCAGAATTTATCATAAAGTTAATGTCTCTACAAAAAAGAATAATCAATTATTACCATTATATTACACGACAAGAAACAGGCTTTATTTTTCGGAAAAAAACCTTGGTTATTGGCATTATATTTTTTATTTCTTTTTGATAATCTCGTTAAGTATTAAAACTTTATTATCAAATAAGAAGATTGAAAGAGCCGGATTAATAAGAAAAGCTTTTTCGGATTTTAGGAGTAAAAAAATGGGTCAAATTGTTAATTAATTTTTTTTATTTCTCTTATAACTGTGATTTAAGAATTGAAGATACTAATTGATGACGGGCTATCAAGAATTGTTAAGCTAACTGGTATTGGTTACCAGGCTTATAACTTATATCTGTCTTTAAGAAAAAAAGTTAACTGTGTTATTACAGACTATAATTATATTAAATTACTACCAAGGTATGTAAGAAGATTATTATACATAATCTATACTAATTGCAGATCATTCTTTAATGATTATGATATCATTCACTATCAAAATTACTATATCCCTTTTACAAAAGGAAAGGCAAAACATATAGTAACAATTCATGATCTTGGTGTTTTTAAATTCCCGGAAACAGTACCGGCTTTCTATGTTAAGTATAACAGATATTCTATAACAAATGCTCTTAAAAATGCCGATGGAGTGATCACTCCTTCAAATTCAACTAAGAATGAGATACTGGAATTGTTTCCTTATGTTGACCCTAAAAAAATATTCCCATGCCAGGATGGAATTAGAGATATTTTTTGGCAGCAGGTTAATAATGACATGCATTTGCTAAGTCATGGAGTTAAGCCGTATTCATATTTCTTTTTCCTCGGGAGTATCTCAAGAAGAAAAAATTTAAAATTTGTACTTGAAACCTTTATAAAAGCAAAAGAAAATGAACTAATAAATAAAGATACTATGCTTGTTCTCGGAGGACAACAATGGTGGGGAACATCTGATTTGAAGTCTTTATTACGAGAAGATCTTGGAATTAAACCTCTTGGTTATTTAAATGATGAAGAAATTATTCAGTTTTATAAATATAGTAAAGCCGTGATATTTCCTTCTCTTTATGAAGGATTTGGAATGCCTATAATTGAGGCAATGGCGCAAAATATTCCTGTAATAATCTCTAATATACCTACAAGTATGGAACTTCATAATTTACATAATAAACAAATGTATGTTTTTCAATTGGGAAGAGATGATGAACTTATTAATCATTTAACTTTGCTAGATAAAGAATTTGAAACGATTAAAAACAATTTGAATTATGGAGATCTTTCACGGTATCAATTTGATAATATTTCTGATGAACATCTTAGCATATACAAAAAGATTCTTGAATAAATAAAAGCAAAAATATTATTTGTGAATATTATATGATTAAGCTCAAATGCACTTAAGTACAATAATTAGAAAGAATTTTTCATCCCTGTTTATTTCATCTATATCACGTTTAGTGGCTAACTCATTGCTTTTTATTATTGTCGGCAGATTTTATGGCACTGCAACGTTTGGAAGTTTTACATCCTCCTATACAATGTCATTATTATTTACCTATCTCGCAGATTTTGGCTTCGATATTTTAATGACTTCTGAGATTGCAAAGAATAGAGAAAATATTGACCAAATTATAGCAAGGTTTCTGCCTATTAAAATTCTTTTTGCATCCTTAGCAGTTATTCTCTTTTTAACTACAAGTTTTTTTATCCCCGCTAATACAACTACCAAAATTATAATGTTCATCTTCAGCGCAAATATTTTGCTGAATACATTGCTGAATATGGTCTTCGCAATATTTAAAGGTTTTGAAAGATTTGATTATGAAGCTAAGATATGGTTCTCAACTAATATGCTTCTGCTTATTTTTATTACTGCTCTTTCATCTTATAGAATGAACATATACTTTGTAGCTGCTTCTATCATTTTCTGCAGATTATTAGGATTGGGATTAGCTTTTTACCAGCTTAAGCCATATGTAAGCAAACGGGCTGTTAAATTAAATTTTGAATTCTATAAAATATTGAGTGACCTAAAATTTGTCTCCTTGTTTGGTCTCGATCTTATTTTTGGCGCATTATACCTGCAAATAGACACTGTACTAATAATGTCATTAAAAGGTGAAGAGCAGGCAGGTATTTATCAATCTGTTTTTAGGTTGGCAATGATGGTATTTATTTTTCCAGATCTTATTACTAATACGATCTTCCCGACTGTTGTAAGACTTTATCATCAGGGAAGTGAAGCTTGGAAAAGATTAAGTGAAGTGGCTTTACGCTTTCTATATTTTGCCAGTCTGCCGGTATCATTTATTTTGTTTGTTCACGCCGATGAAATATTAAAATTAATCTACGGTGAAAAAGAGTTTTTTAAGGATATTAATCATCTTTATTACTCAGTTCTAATATTAAAAATTACCACAGCCACTTTTATTATTAGATTTTGTGCTGCTCCTCTTGCAATGGTTTTAACTGTAAAAGGGAAGCAAAACATTAGAACGGCAATTGTTTTTGTTGCAGCCGTGTTAAACATCTCTTTTAATTTCTATTTTATCCCAATTTATGGTGCAAGGGGCGCAATTGTTATTTCCTGTTTGACTAACCTTTTTACTTTTGTTGCATATTTACTGAGTTCAAATGGAGTTAAATGGCTTTTAAAGAAAAAAATTATTATCCCTTTTGTTTTTTTAATTCTTTTTATTTTGATAAATCCTTACCTTAATTCGATTGTTTCACTTTCAATACAGGCTTCTTTGCTTTTAGTTTATGTCCTTTATGGTTTTTACTATTTATTTTCTTACGAAGAGAAAAAATTATTATTGGAATAATCTAACTGATGACTGACCCTAAAGTTTCAATATTGATTTTAAACTACAACCGTTATCAATACACGCTTGAATGTATCAATTCACTTTTAGGGATTAATTACAGCAATTTTAAGATACTGCTTGTAGACAACTGTTCAACAGATGATTCTTTCGAAAAACTTAAGAATGAATTGGCTGAAATAGAAGTTTTACAAACATCAAACAATTTAGGCTATACTGGCGGAATAAATTTTGGGATTAGGCATTTAATGCAGAAAGATGCTGAATACATTCTTGTTATAAATAACGATACTATTGTTGAAAAAGATTTTCTTTCCCATCTTGTAAAAGCAATGGAATCTAATCCCGGTGCTGCTGCAGCTTGCGGTACTATTCTGAATGAACATGATAGAGAAAGAATATGGTACGCTTCGGGAAAAATTATTAGCTGGAGAGGTCTTGCTGTTCATTTAAATAAAGGGGAAAAATTTGTTCAATCTTCAATTGTTCAAACTGTCGGTTTTATTACAGGTTGTTTAATGCTGTTAAAGGTATCTTGTCTTGAAAAAACAGGTCTTCTGGATGAGAGATTCTTTATGTACCTTGATGATATTGAATTCTCAAGAAGAATTATAAATAACGGATTAAAACTTTTATATGTACCAACTGCTATAATTTATCATAAGGTGTTAGGCGAAAAAGAAAGCGCATTCAAGTTATACTATTCAGTAAGAAACAGGCTGCTTTTGATATCTGTATCATTTGGAAAAATATCTGGAACAATATCAGTTATATATTTTGTAATTGTTATTATTATAAAAATATTTTATTGGCTTTTCACAAATCAATTATTTGCAAAGGCGGCAGTTAAAGGTTTAAGCGACTACAATAGAAAAAATTTTGGAAAAGGGCGTGGATTTTTGTTTTACTCTTAATAATTGAATTATAATGTGTTATACATAATGAAGCTATTTTATGAATATTGAATTAGAATGATTAATGCTAATGAAAAAGAATATCCGCTGATTTATGCTGTTGTGCTAAATTGGAATGGATTTGTTGATACAAAAAAGTGCGTCGAGTCACTTTTTGAAGTAACATATCCAAATCTTAAAGTTGTTGTTGTTGATAACTGTTCATACGATGACAGCCCAAATCTAATTCGCTCATCTTTTCCGCAGCTTGATTTTGTACAATCAAAAATTAATGGCGGGTATGCATCTGGTATGAATCTTGGCGCAAGATATGTCTTAGGTAAGAATGCGGATTACATTTTGTTGTTGAATAATGATACAATATTTGAACATGATTTTATTGTTGAAATGCTGAAAGTTTTTAAGTCTGATTCCGGGATTGGTATTATTTCACCAAAAGTATTGTATTTGGATAATCCGGAAGAAATCTATTGTGCAGGCGGGAAATATAGAAGATGGGCTTGTGTTGGAAAAAACAGGTTTCAACATAAAGATAAATCTGAATATGGTATTAATTCTGAAGAAATTAGTTTTGCTGAAGGTTGTTGTCTTATGATTAAAAGAGATGTCTTTGAGAAAATAGGATTTATCAGTGAAGAATATTTTATGTATTTCGAAGACCTGGATTTTTCCGCAAGAGCTGGGGAAAAATTTAAAATATGGTATGAGCCGAAGGCAGTTATTTATCATAAAGCGGGTGCCGGTAAATCAATCGGAGACTACACCCCGCTTTACTCATTTTATTTTACAAGGAATAGACTTCTGTTTTATAGACGCTTCAATATTTTTGCTAAACTCTATGCTGTCTTATTCAGCCTGTTTATTGTTATTCTTAAAGATTTTTTTATTGTATTAAGATCTTTCCTCAATAAGAACAGTAAAGTAAATAGAAAAAAAGCTTTTGTTGCCACTTGGCATGGTTTCTTTAAAGGGATAAAACTTGTATTCGGATTTGAAAAGAAAGTTGATAATTCAATTAGATATTAAAAACCAGGGTATAACTAAAATTTATACTCTTCCTTTCTTGTTATTCCGGTGAATTGAAAATAGCAGGATAAATTAATACAGGATTTTCTTTGATGTACAAAATTTGAACGTTTGGAAAATTTGGAGAAAATTAAACAAATTGTAAATCTGCTGCCAATTTGCTTATTTTTTGTTATCTAAAATTTATCAAGCTATACTCAGTTAAATTGAAAAACGGATCATAATTAGTGAAAATATTAATCATAACACCTCGGATTCCTTTTCCTCCTTACAGAGGTGACAAATTGAAAATATTTAATCTTTCCAAGACGCTTGCAAGAACTAATTCTGTTACTATACTTACTTTTCATGAAAACTCAAAATATTCTGAATACATTCAAGAGATTAAAAAGTTTGGAATTGAAATACGTACTATATCTCTTCCACTTATAAATTCCCTGATAAATATGCTGCTTGCCGTTTTTTCTAAAACTCCTTTCCAGGTGGCTTATTATTATTCAAAGAAAATGAAGACGGAGATCAATAAAGCTGTCAAAGAAGGTAGTTATGATGTAATTTATTTTCATCTGATTAGAAGTGCACAGTATTTGGATTCAACAGTTCAATCTAAAGCTATAAAAGTTATTGATTTTACTGATGATGTCTCGCTTTATCTTTCTCGGTTTGCCGAAATCACTAAAAATCCTTTTAAAAAAATCCCGCTTAGAATTGAAGCCGGAAGAATTGAACGTTATGAAAAAATCGCTCAACAATTTGATACACTTTTTATTTGCTCTGAAAATGATAGGGATTATTTGATAAGAAAAAAATTGCATCCGAACATTCAATTTTTACGAAATGGGTTCGATTCTGAATATTTTCAAGTTGAAAAAATACCTTTCGAAAAGCACAGAATAATATTTACGGGTAATATGCCTTATTTCCCTAACAGGGATGCAGTTAAATACTTCGCAAAAGAAGTCTTTCCAGGTGTACTGAATAAGTATCCCGATTCAAAATTTTATATAGTCGGGCAGAAACCTAAAAATGACGTGAAGAAATTAAGTTCGGAAAATATTTTTGTTACTGGTTTTGTTAAAGATATTAAAAGAGAATATCTGCTTAGCGAGGTAAACGTTGTTCCTATCAGGTTTGGAGCCGGCACTTTGAATAAAGTTATCGAATCCCTTTCATTGGGAATACCTACAATTGCAACCTCGATGTCGGTTGCTGGTCTGCCGGCTGAGATCAAAAAATATATTTTGCTTGCCGATGATTCTAAAGCAATGCTTGAAAAAATTATTTATGTATTTGAAAATAGTTGTGTTAGGGATGAGATGATGAATGAGGCTAGGGAAGTGGTCTTTAACCTTTTAAATTGGGGAAAAATTATAAATGAGTTCGAATCATACTTGAAAATACGGGTAGGTGAAAAATGAAGTATGATATTATTGTAGTTGGAGCCGGAATTGTTGGCCTTGCTGCATCATTAAAAATTCTAGAAAAGAATTCTTCTCTTAAATTATTACTTATTGAAAAAGAAGATGGTGTTGCAAAGCATCAAACAGGAAATAATAGCGGAGTTATCCATTCTGGTATTTATTATAAGCCGGGAAGCTTGAAAGTGCAGAATTGTATCAGGGGCAGCAAAATGCTGATTGATTTCTGCATAAAGAATGATGTGGTTTTCAATATTTGCGGAAAAGTGATTGTAGCTGTTTCAAAAGATGAATTGCCTTACATGGAAAGTATTTTGGATCGTGGAATTAAAAATGGTTTGAGTGGGTTAAAGAAAATTACTCATAATGAAATAAAGGAAATTGAACCCCATGTAGATGCTATTGCCGGCATTTTGGTGCCTCAGACGGGAATAATTGATTATACAAAAGTTTCGGAGAAATATCTCGAGATTATTAAAAGCCTCGATGGAAAGATTATATTTAATTCAACTGTTCAAAATATTGTTGTCAAAAATGATGGTTGTGAAGTTGTTACTCAAAATGAAACTTATGAAACAAAAATATTAATTACATGTGCGGGTTTGTATTCTGACCGTCTTGCTAAAATGACACATCCAAATCTTTCATTAAGAATCATTCCTTTCCGTGGTGAATATTATATACTGAAAGAAGAGAAAAAAAAATTAGTAAAATCTCTCATATATCCTGTACCGCATCCTGCATTCCCATTTCTTGGAGTTCATTTTACTAAAATGATTGACGGTTCGGTTGAGTGCGGACCTAACGCAGTGCTTGCGTTAAAACGTGAAGGCTATAATAAATCCAGTTTCAATTTCCGGGATGCATTCGAGACTTTGTCCTGGCCGGGATTTCATAAAGTTATTAAAAATAATTTGTTTATGGGTCTAGGTGAGTATTATCGTTCTTTAAATAAAAATGCTTTTGTTAAAGCATTGCAGCGTTTAATTCCCGAAATTCAAAAAGATGATTTAATTCCAGGCGGTGCTGGTGTACGCGCCCAGGCTTGTGATAAAACTGGCGGATTACTTGATGATTTTTTTATTGTTGAAGATAAAAGAATAATACATATTTGTAATGCTCCATCTCCGGCTGCAACAGCTTCACTATCAATTGGAGATTTCATTTCAATTAAGGCATTAGAGAAATTTTCTTAGGTTTAACTTGAGCAAAAAAATTGAAAAAATATTAATTCTCTCAACTGATTTTATAACGATCAACCTTTCACTTATCCTGTTTTTTTATTTGAGGGTTGAAACCGGATGGTTTGCACTAATCTCCCGCCCGGATTTTCTTTTACCAATGATTGTTCTTTACATCTATTGGCTTGTAATATTCACTATTGTTGGAATGTATAGAACTTGGTTTGCTTTATCTCGTTTTGATGAACTGTCAACATTATTCAAATCGTCTTTTGTCGGTATTTTTATTCTGCTTTTCTTGATAATGTATGATGACTTTACGCGTGGTGCCTCAACATCTTTTGGATTTTATATTTTCATTTATTGGGGATTATTTCTATCCCTGGTTGGTGCAGGGCGTCTTACAATAAGAAGTATTCAGCGAAGTTTACTTATAAATGGAATTGGCAGAAGAAATGCTGTTATTGTTGGTTTCAATACTAAGTCACAGGAACTTCACAACACTATAAAAAAACATAGAGCTCTTGGTATTGATATAGTTGCATATATATCTGTTATGAATGAAAATCTTGATAAGGTTCATAATGGAGTAAGAGTAATTGGAACTGTAAATGAACTTGAAAAAATTATTATTGATCTATCAATTAGGAATGTCATTATTTCACTTGAAAGGCACCATGAAGAAACATTGCTTGAAGTTATTTCAAAATGTGAAGGGAAAAACGTTGAGATAAAAATTGTTCCGGATCTTTATGATATAATTAGCGGTCAGGTAAGAACTTCGCAAATTTATGGCATGCCGTTAATTGATATTATGCCGGAATTAATGCCTGTATGGGAAATAAAAATTAAAAGACTTATGGATGTTGTCCTTTCTTTTCTATTGATATTTATTACTTCACCTTTTCTTATTATTACAGCAATACTCATTAAAATAGAGAGCAAAGGACCTGTCTTTTATAAACAGCAAAGAAGCGGATTGAATGGAAAAATATTTAAAATCTATAAATTCCGGTCAATGATTCAAGATGCTGAAAAGCATACCGGCCCTGTTTGGTCAACTAAAGGAGACCCGAGAATAACTAAGTTTGGCAGATTCATGCGCAAAGTTCGTATTGATGAAATTCCGCAAGCTATTAATATTTTACGGGGTGATATGAGTTTTGTTGGTCCTCGCCCTGAAAGACCTTTTTTTGTTGAAAAATTATCTCAGGAAATCCCATTGTATAAAAGAAGATTAAAAGTGCGGCCCGGTGTTACAGGGTGGGCGCAAGTAAAGCATAAATATGACGAATCTATTGAAGACGTGCGTGTTAAATTAAGGTATGATTTATTTTATATTGAGAATATGAGTTTAAGAATGGATTTTAAAATCCTTTTTAGAACAATCTTTGTTGTATTATTTGGCAAAGGTCATTTCAATTAAAAAAAATTTGGCTATGAAATCACTTATAATTATTCCGACTTATAATGAATTGAACAACATTCAGAAACTATTGATGGATCTAACTAATATGTATCCAATGAGTCATATTCTCATTGTTGATGATAATTCTCCGGATGGAACTGCTGATTATGTTGAAGAATTATGCAGAACAAACACCAATATAAATTTATTGAAACGTGAAAGGAAAATGGGACTTGGAACTGCATACGTTGCCGGTTTTAAGTATATGCTTTCAAAAGGTTATGATGTTGCTATTGAAATGGATGCCGATTATTCTCATGATCCGAAAGAAATAAAAAGATTTTTGGAAGCTATTAAACAATATGATTTAATTATTGGCAGCAGGTATATTCATGGTATCCGGGTTATTAACTGGCCAATAAGAAGATTACTCTTAAGTTACTTTGCTAACCTTTACACAAGAATTATTACAGGTATGCCTGTAAAGGATGGTACTGGTGGCTTCAAATGCTTTTCCAGAAAGGTGCTCGAATCAATTAACCTTGATACAATTCATTCAAATGGATATTCTTTCCAAATTGAAATGAATTACAAAGCGTGGAAAAAAGGATTTCGTCTTCACGAAATTCCTATAACATTTACTGACAGAGTTCACGGCACTTCAAAAATGTCGAAAAAAATTGTTCGCGAGGCAATTGTTATGGTTTGGAAATTACGTTTAAAAACAATTCTTAGAAAACTTGACTAGCATTATAATGATTGACTTATCAATAATAATAGTAAACTATAACGTAAAAGAATTTCTTCTCAACCTTCTTGGGTCAATACGTAAGGCTGCTGCCAATATTTCTACTGAAATAATTGTTGTTGATAATGCATCGGATGATGGCAGCATTGAAATTTTACATGAGAAATTTCCGGATGTTAAGCTAATTGCAAACAAAACTAATACAGGTTTTGGCACTGCTAATAATCAGGCAATGAAAATTGCAAAAGGAAAGTATTTCCTTTTAATAAACCCTGATACAATCGTTCGTGAAGATACTCTTACAAAAATGATGGATTTTTTTGAACTGATGCCTCAAGTTGGAATTGCCGGGTGTAAAGTTCTTAATCCGGATGGAACAATTCAGCTTGCTTGTAGAAGAAGCTTTCCTGGTCCGTGGACTTCATTTACAAAAGTAACAGGTCTTAGTAAACTTTTTCCTAAAAACCGTGTTTTTGCAAGATACAATCTTACTTACCTTGATGAAAATAAGTCTTATGAAGTTGATGCTGTTAGTGGCGCCTTCATGGTTATCAGAAAAGATGTTTATGAAAAAGTCGGCGGGTTTGACGAACAATTTTTTATGTATGGTGAAGACCTCGATCTTTGTTATCGTGTCCAGAAAGAAAAGTTTAAGGTCTATTATGTCCATACTACAGAAATAATTCATTATAAAGGTGAAAGTACAAAACGAAGCAGCCTGGATGAGACGACACTTTTCTATAAAGCAATGAACCTTTTTGTTCGTAAACATTTTTCCTCATCTTTTATTGTTGAGTCAATTTTACAGGTTGCAATTTGGCTGCGCAAGATGTTCTCTTTCTTCAATGTTTATAAATTTTCAATCATTTCAATAATAATTGATTTTATTTTTTTCTCTCTTGCTGTTTTTATAGCTGAGCATGTTTATTCAAAGGATCATTGGGTTGGTTTCCCCGATATTGTTAAACCCTGGGTTTATTTTGTTCCCGCTTTATTCCAGATTATTATCTCATTAATAACAGGTGCTTTTAAAAAGAAATCTTTTTCAATACTTCAAACTTTCATCTCTTTATTGTTTGGAATGGTGTTTCTTTCAGCTTTAACTTTCTTTTTTAAGCAGGTTGCTTACAGCCGTGCTGTTGTAATAATATCTTATTCATTTGCTTTTGTCTTCTTTTCTCTTTGGAGAACCATATTTAAAGTAATTTTCAAAATTGGCCTTGAAACTGATATTAAAAAATCACGCACTTTGATTGTTGCTAATGAAATTAAAGCGGAAGAACTTGCAGTTAAACTTAAGTCTACGTTTACGCGCTTATATCATGTTGTGGGGTTAATCGGATTAACAAGAAAAAATGTTGGTTCTCAGGTCGGTAATTATAAGATTCTGGGCGCTGTTGATAACATTAAAAAAATAATTGCTGATGAAAAAATTAATAAAGTAATTTTTTCTTCTGATGATTTGTCTTTCAATCAAATGTTTGCTATTGTATCAGAGTGCTATGGAGAGAATGCTGAATTTTTGGTCGCTGGCAAGGAGTTGAATTACCTGGTTGGTAAATCATCTATTACTATGCTGGATGATATTCCATTGCTGCGTGTGCAGTATAATATTTCATCATACCTGCATCGTGCTATAAAAAGGACATTTGATTTTGTGCTGGGTATTTTAATTTTGTTTTTGGTTTATCCTTTTATATATTTAATTCACAAGTTCACCTCCAAGAAAAATGAATTTTTCCGCTTTATTCTTGGTATTCCAAAAATAGTAACCGGTGAAAAAAGTTTTGTCGGTCCTAAAAATTCATCTTTTTCTGGTGAACTTTACGTTGGAAAAATTGGACTAACCGGATTCTGGTTTATTGAAAGTTCTTTAGAATCAGATTCTGAAGAAAGCAGAAAGATGGAAATCTTTTACGCAAAGAATCAAAATATCTGGCTTGATCTTGAAATTCTTGGCAAGTCATTTTCGAAAATGTTTTTTTAGTGTGGAGAATTGATGGCAAAAAATATTCTGGATTTTGAAAAGCCAATTATAGAACTTGAACAAAAAATTGAAGAGATGAAAAAATTAGAAGGCCATCTTGACATCTCTAAAGAAGTTAAAACGCTTGAAGAGAAAGTTATGGAGCTCAAAAAAAATATTTATGATAATTTAACAAGATGGCAGCGCGTTCAACTTGCCCGCCATCCTGAACGTCCTTATACTCTTGATTATATTTATATGACCACTGAAAATTTTATTGAACTCCATGGCGACAGGCTTTTCAAGGATGATAAAGCAATTGTTGGCGGGTTAGCAATGCTGGATAATCAAAAAGTTATGGTAATTGGTCACCAAAAAGGACGGGATACAAAATCTAACCTGTTCAGAAATTTTGGTATGTCAAATCCTGAAGGCTATAGAAAAGCCTTACGGTTGATGAAGCTGGCTGAAAAATTCAAAATTCCGGTAATTACAATGATTGATACACCCGGAGCATACCCGGGAATTGAAGCAGAAGAACGCGGGCAGGCTGAAGCTATTGCACGAAATCTTTTTGAAATGAGTCGTTTGCGGGTTCCTATTATTGTTACAATTATTGGCGAAGGAGCCAGCGGTGGAGCGCTTGGTATCGGGGTCGGAGATAGAATTTTGATGCTGCAGAATACTTGGTATTCTGTTATTAGTCCTGAATCTTGTTCTAGTATTTTATGGCGCAGTTGGGAATATAAGGAAACAGCTGCTGAGGCTCTTAAGCTTACTGCCGAAGATTTGCTTGAGCAGGGAATTATTGATAGAATAATTCCGGAACCGCTTGGGGGTGCTCATAAAGATCATGCGCTTATTGCTGCTACATTAAAATCAGTATTAAAAGATGAACTTGAAACACTTCTAAGGATTAAACCGGAAAAACTTGTTCAGTCTCGTCTTGAAAAATTTGCCAGGATGGGTGTTTACGTTGAATAAATGCTCCCAGATAATTTTATTATACATCTGAATTTTTAATCTGATTAAATAAAAATTGTATAACCCATTTAGTATGGTGGGTCTGGAGAATGAATTGTTTACTAATACAACCGAAATACGTGTAAGGTATGCTGATACAGATATGATGAATTTTGTTTGGCATGGAAAATATCTTGAGTATTTTGAAGTTGCCAGAACTGAATTATTACGTGCTACCGGAATATCTTATGCTGAAGTTGAAAAAAATGGATATCAATTGCCATTGATTGAAGCAGGAATAAAATATAAAATTCCGGCTATTTATGATGATATTCTTGAGATTGAAGCAAAAATAAAAGAACTTCATTCGCCTAAAGTGCATATTGAATATAAAGTTATTAGAAAAGCAACAAAGGAATTAGTTTCTGAAGGGTTTACTACTCATTTGTTTATTCGTAATGATACTAAAAAAGCTGTAAGACCACCTAAAATATATGTTGATGCTCTATCTAAATATTTTACTAAATAATTTTTCGAATATGCTGAAGATTGGTTCTTTAGCTTATTATTTTTTTAAATGATTGAAAAAATAAAAGAACTTACCAAAGACACAGCAATTTATGGAATAAGCACAATTGTTGGAAGAACCCTTGGATTTTTATTAGTTCCATTCTATACAAATGTTTTTCCTACAGGCGAGTTTGGAATTCAGGCAAATATTTACGCATATATTGCATTTATAAATATCTTGTTTATATATGGCATGGATGCGGCTTATATGAAGTTTGCATCTACAGCCGGTGCAGATGAGAAGAAAAAAGTATTTTCTACTACATATTATCTGTTAACTTCAACTACAATAGTTCTTGGATTGCTGCTTTATTTTTTGCGCACTCCCTTCTCTTCGCTGATGGAAATTCCAGGACATTATTTAAAACTATTTTACTATTTAATTTTTATTGTTGCGCTTGATACGATTGCTATTGTGCCCTTTGCAAAATTGCGGTTGGAAAGAAGGGCAGTATACTATACTGTAATTAAATTCTTGAATATAATTATTAATCTTGTCTTAAATTTTTATTTGATTTTGAAATTGAAAATGGGAATTGAAGCAATTTTTATTTCTAATTTGGTTGCTTCTTTATTTTCTTTTATAGCCCTTCAACCTGAAACTTTCAAATCATTGTCGCTAGTATTTGACAAGGGAATAATGAAAAAAATAATAGTGTTTGGAATTCCTTATCTTCCGGGTGCATTGGCGGCAACAATTGTAAATGTAATTGATAGACCGGTTGTTCTTAGAATGACAAATGCTGGTACACTTGGCATCTACAATGCAAATTACAAACTTGGAATATTTATGATGCTGTTTGTTATGATGTTCCAGTATGCATGGCAGCCTTTCTTTTTAAATAATGCAAAAGAAAAAAATGCAAAAGAAATATTTGCTAAAGTGTTAACACTTTTTCTAATTATTACAAGTTTAATCTGGATTGTACTGACATTGTTTATAGATAATTTTGCCCATATTCAATTTTGGCATGGCAAAACAATTATAGGTAAAGAATATCTGAGCGGACTGCCGATTGTGCCAATAATTCTCCTGGGTTATTTATTTAATGGAATATATTACAATTTTCAGGCAGGAATTTATATACAAGAAAAAACAAAATATTTCCCTATTGTTACCGGAGCAGGAGCTTTAGCCAATGTAATTGTTAACATATTATTAATTCCGATTTTAGGAATAATGGGCGCTGCTTTGGCTACATTAGCAAGTTATATGATTATGGCAGGAGGATTGTATTATTATTCTCAAAAATTTTACCCGGTTAAATATGAATTTGGAAAAGTATTTATAATTCTTGCCTTAATTTTTATTACCGGTATAATTTACTATTATCTATATTACTACATCGGAATAAATTTAATCAATAAATTTATTTTGCTGTTCGCATTTGTTGGTTCATTATTTGCTCTGCGTGTTATAGAGAAAAATGAATTTACACGTTTGATTAAGATGCTTTTTCGTGTCAAGTAAATTCTCATCTAAAGAAAATATTTTAAAATCAAGCTGAAAAGATTTTTCTTTTGTCTTAACTTTTTAACTAAATTAAAACTTCACTTGCTGGATTAATCCTTTATAAAACTGCTTGAGGGAAAAATGAAACCTGAAATAAGAATTCAAATGTTGAAAGAATTTGAACGCATTAAAAAAAATAACGATCCCAGGGTTGGAATTGTGATTGTATTTGCTACTCTTCTTCTTTGTTTATTATTTGTATGGAATATTGCCGAAACAAATCTTTTTAAATTTCTGCTTCTGATTCCATTCTTTCTTTCGCTTGTTTACGAATTATATTTATTAGCCCGTTTCTATATAGACAAAAGAGTATCTATTTTATTTCAGGCAATGCTTGAAAATCAAGTGGAGAAGGAGAAGAAAGAATAAGTGGAATCAATTGAAAAGATTAATATTAAAATTCAACATGTAACCCGCAATTATTTGGATGTGCCTCTACCGGAATATTCAACTTCAGGAAGCAGCGGTATGGATGTTCGCGCGGCTATTGAAAATGAAATGATAATTGAAAAAGGAAAAGTTGCTTTAGTGCCTACAAATTTGCGTGCAGAAATTCCCGCCGGGTATGAATTACAGGTGCGCCCGCGTAGCGGTCTTGCTGCTAAAAATGGTATTGGTGTTCTTAATTCGCCGGGTACAATCGACTCTGATTACCGCGGAGAAATAAAAATTATTCTTTTCAACTTTGGTGAAGATAATTTTGTTATTAAAAGAGGGGAAAGAATAGCACAGATGGTTTTATCAAAGGTTTTTAATGCAAATTTAATTTTATCAGACGATTTAAATGAAAGCAACCGTGGTTCTGGTGGTTTTGGACACACGGGAACGGATTAATGGAGAATTGAGAATGGCGAATTGAGAATTTCAATGGTTTTTAATTCTCCATTCTAAATTCTCAATTCTCAATTGAAATTTTAACTTAAAAAAGTTTTGTAACAATGTCGGATTTTGTTCACTTACATAATCATACTCATTACAGTTTGCAGGATGGTGCATGCACAGTTGAAGATTTAATTCAAGCTGCGGTTGAAAATAATATGCATGCAGTTGCACTTACTGACCATGGCGTAATGTTTGGCGTAGCCGAATTTTATAAAAAAGCTAAGAAGGCTGGGATTAAGCCTCTTCTTGGGATGGAAGCTTATATTGTAATTGACGGTTCCCGTTTTGACAGGAAAGGTGATGATCCGGATAATCCAAAGAAAAGAACAAAACCTTATAATCATCTTTTACTGCTGGCAAAAGATGAAGCCGGGTATCATAACTTGATGAAGCTTTCTACTATTGGGCACACTGAAGGATTTTATTATAGACCAAGAATTGATATTGAAACACTCACCAAATACTCTAAAGGATTAATTTGTACTTCCGCTTGCCCTGCCGGACCTATTGCTACACCACTTATTAATAACGATTATGTTAAAGCACGTTCTACTGCAATAAAGCTGAAAGAAATATTTGGAGATGATTTTTATTTAGAAATTCAAGATCATGGAATGGAAGTTGAAAAGCCTGTTCTTGAAGGGATGCCTAAACTTGCCCGCGATCTTGATATAAAACTTGTTGCAACAAATGATATTCATTATATCAATAAAGATCATGCAATTGCTCATAACATTTTAATTAATCTTGGCGATAAAACCGGGAATGTTGATTATAAAGCATTGCGTTATGGAACAGACCAGATATATTTTAAGTCTGTTGATGAAATGAAAAAACTCTTTAAAAATTTTAACGGCGCTATTGAAAATACATTAGAGATTGAAGAAAAAATAAATATCAAATTAGATTTCCATGGTCACCATTTTCCGCAATTTCCAATCCCTTCTGACTCAAAAGCGAAAAGTCTTGAAGAATATCTTGAACAACTTTCTGAAGAAAAACTTGAGAAGAAGATTAAAAAAATTACCCCTGAAATTGAAGAACGCTTTAAATTTGAACTTGGTGTAATTAAGCAAATGGGTTACGCAGGATATTTTTTAGTAGTTCAGGATTTTATAAATGCAGCTAAACAAAGGGGCATCCCTGTTGGACCTGGTAGAGGAAGCGCGGCGGGTAGTCTTATTGCTTACGTTTTAGGTATTACCAATGTTGATCCGTTAAAGTATAATCTTCTTTTTGAAAGATTTTTAAATCCTGCCCGCAAATCAATGCCCGATATTGATGTTGACTTTGCTGATGATAAACGGGGAGAAATAATAAATTATGTCAAAGAAAAATATGGCGAAAAATCTGTAGCGCAAATTATCACGTTCAATACGCTGTCATCACGTGCAGTTTTAAAAGATGTTGCACGTGTGCTTAAAATTTCTATTCCAACTGTTGAAAAAATTACTAAATGGATACCATCAAAATTTGGAAGGGTTTATGATCTTGACCAGGCATTAAGTGAGGTTCCTGAACTTGCATGGGTTAAAAAATCTGATGACCCGATAATTCAAGAATTAATTAAATATGCACGCATACTTGAGGGAATGAATAGGAACGCATCCAAGCATGCCGCTGGTGTTGTTATTACACCCGGTGAAGTTGGTGATTTTGTTCCATTAGCAATTTATGGTGATGATAATTCAATTGTTACGCAATTTAATATGAAGGATATAGAGGAAGCCGGTTTATTAAAAATGGACTTTCTTGGATTACGAACTCTTTCAATTATTAGAGACACACTTGAACTTGTGAAACAGACAAGAAATATTGAAATTGACATCGATAACATTCCAACAGATGATCCAAAGACATACGAGATATTTCGCAAAGGGCAGACTACTGCAGTGTTCCAGTTTGAAAGTGCCCCGATGCGCGAATATTTAAAAAAACTTAATGCTGCAAGTATAAATGATCTTGCGGCTATGAATGCCTTATACCGGCCAGGTCCTATGGAATTTATTGATGATTTTATTGCCCGTAAAAATGGCAGAAAACAAACTTCATATCTCCATCCGGTTTTGGAATCAATCCTTAAAGAAACAAATGGAATTATTGTTTACCAGGAACAGGTTATTCAGATAGCTAACAGAGTTGCTGGAATGAGTCTTGCAGAAGCTGATTTACTGCGCCGTGCCATGGGTAAAAAAGATTTAAAAGCAATGGCAGAGCAGAAAGGAAAATTCACAGAAGGTGCAGTAAAAAATAACATCAGTAATAAAATTGCTGATGAAATTTTTGAAGCTATTGATAAGTTTGCTAATTATGGCTTTAATAAAAGTCACGCAGTGGCGTATTCAATAGTTGCCTACCAGACAGCTTATTTAAAAGCACATTACCGGGAGGAATTTCTTGCTGCAAACCTTTCTAATGAATATGGCAATAGCGATAAAGTTACAACTCTGCTGGAAGATTGCAGAAAGTTGAATGTTAAAGTTCTACCGCCGGATATAAATAATCCAACTGTTAAGTTTGGCGTCAAGAATAAAAAAGTAATTTTTGGTATGAGCGCCATAAAGAATGTCGGAATCAATGCTGTGGAAGAAATAAAATCAGCGCATGAAAAACTGGGAAGAAATTTCAATAACATTTATGATTTTTGCGCTAATGTTGATACTCGTGTAGTTAATAAGCGCGCACTTGAAGGTTTGGTCCTTGCCGGTGCATTTGATTTATGCGGTGGTTCTAGAGCTCAAAACTTTGAAGCTGTTGAAGAAGCTTTAAATTTTGGCAGCAAACTGCATAACTCAAAAAATTCTCATGCGGATAGTTTGTTCGGAAATAATTCTGCTGCTATGCAGATTCATGAACCGGAACTCCCGAATGTTCATCCCTGGGATGACAAAGAACGCCTTGCAAAAGAAAGAGAAGTACTTGGATTTTATCTTACAAATCACCCATTAAGGAAATATGAGCTTGAATACAGGTCGTTTGCAACAGTTCATCTTGGAGAAACAGAAACTTACAATTTTAGTGAGAACGTGCGTGCCTGCGGTGTTGTTACTCAGGTGAGAACTAAAATTGATAAACGCGGTAATCAAATGGTGTTTTTCAAGCTGGATGATTTCAGCGGTTCTTGTGAATGCTTAATGTTCTCAAAAGTTTATGCAACCTGCGAAGATTTAATTGAAGAAGAATCTACTATACTTGTTGCAGGCAAATTAGAAAGCAGCGGTGACGCTGTTAAACTTCACGTTGATGAAGCATATTCGTTAGGTGAAGTAAAACAAAAACTTACAAAAAGAATCGGGTTGATTTTGGACATCTCAATTCATAATGAAAAAATGATTCCCGAATTAAAACAATTAATGGAAGAATATGAAGGCTCTTTGCCTGTTACTATATGTTTAAAAGAAAATGGGATCAACCGTGAATTTCATATTAATTATAAAATTTCTCTCAGTTCCGAATTTATTCCAAAAATAAAAAAACTTCTTGGAGAGGAATCGATTCTTTATTTTTCAACTTAATAATCTTCCAACGGACATTAAAACCCTGTTTACATTTGATTTAATTTTCGTATTTCTTAAGTTTGTGCCGATATTAACTAAAGAGGAAAAATAGATGGAACAAAAATGGGCATTAGTTTTAGGTGCCTCAAGTGGATTTGGTGGTGCGTCTGCGGTTGAACTTTCCAAGCACGGCTTCAGTATTTTTGGCGTGCATTTAGACAGACAGGCTACTATGCCGAATGTGCACCAGGTAATTAAAAAAATTGAGCGCAACAGTCAAAAAGCAATTTTCTTTAATATAAATGCAGCAGACCAAATCAAGATTTATGATACTCTTGATGAAATTAAAGAGAGGTTCACTACAAAAGATCATCCACACGTAAATGTTTTAATGCATTCTCTTGCCTTTGGTACTCTGAAACCTTTCATAACTAAAGATCCTAACAATTGTGTTTCGCCTGCTCAGATGAGCATGACACTTGACGTTATGGCTAACTCGCTCGTGTATTGGACTCAAGGATTGATTCAAAGGGATTTGTTTGCGCAAGGAGGAAGAATTTTTGCGCTTACTAGTGCAGGTTCGCATTCAGTGATTCCAAATTATGGTGCTGTATCTGCTGCCAAAGCTGCATTGGAATCTCACATACGACAGCTTGCTGTTGAATTAGGACCGATGCAAATTACTTGCAACTCTATTATGGCTGGAGTAACTGATACACCTGCAGGAAACAAAATTCCTCTTTTTGACAAAATGATGAATTCTGCAAAAATGAAAAACCCTCACAATAGATTAACCACTCCTGAAGATGTTGCAAAAGCAATTGTACTTTTGTGCGATGAAAAAGCCGATTGGATTTCTGGGAATGTTCTTGGTGTTGATGGAGGAGAATATATTGTTAATTATATTGGAGAAAGGACTAGTCAAATTATAAAATAACCAGGATAAAATAATGACCGAATTTACTTTTACTGAAGAACAAAAAATGCTGCGTGAAATGACGCACGATTTTGTTAATAATGAAATTAAACCGATTGCTTCAAAAATTGACTCAGATGAAAAAATACCTCTGGAATTAATTCAAAAAATGGGAGAGCTGGGTTTCTTAGGCGTTTCATTTCCGGAAGAATATGGCGGCGGGGGATTTGGAGAAGTTGGTTATTGTTTAATGCAGGAAGAAATCGCCAGGGGTTGTATGTCTACTGCCACATTTATTGGTGCACATCAATCAATTGGCGCAAACGTAATTTACCTTGGCGGAACTGAAGAACAAAAAATGAAATTCCTTACTCCGCTTGCTAAGGGTGAAAAAATTGGCGCTTTTTGTTTAACTGAAGCTCAAGCCGGCTCGGATTCTTTCAACGTTAAGACCAGGGCACATCTGGATGGTAATGAATGGGTAATCAATGGCGAAAAATTATGGATTACTAACGGTGGTATTGCTGATATTGTTTCTGTTTTTGCACGTACTGAAAAAGGTGTTACTGCTTTTATTGTTGAAACTAAAACTCCTGGTTACCAGGCAGGACCTGCTGAAAAGAAAATGGGTATTAAAGGAAGTTCTACTAACGCAATTACTTTTGACAATGTTAGAATACCAAAAGAAAATTTAATTGGAACGGACGGACGTGGTTTTATTTTAGCAATGAAAACACTTGATGCAGGCAGGCTTGGTTTAGGAGCTGCCTGTCTTGGCGCTTCAAAAGAGCTATTGGAATTATCTACACGTTATGCCAAGCAACGTAAGCAATTTGATCAAACAATTTCAAACTTCCAGGCTATTCAGTTTATGCTTTCGGAAATGGCTGTATTGGTTTATGCGATGGAATCAATGGTATACCGCACCGCTGTTGATTATGATTTAAAGAAAGATATTTCACGTCAATCTGCTATTGTTAAATTATTTTGTTCTGAGTCGCTTGATAAAATTGCAGATTTCGCTGTACAGATTCATGGTGGAATGGGTTATTCACGTGAATTACCAATTGAAAGATACTACCGCGATTCGCGCATTAATAGAATTTTTGAAGGCACTAACGAAATTCAAAAAGGAATTATTGCCCGTGAAGTTTTAAAGAAAAATGGTAACGTATAAATTTTAATTAATCACTTTTGTTGAAGGAGTAAATAATTTATGAAACCTATAACTTTTACAGATGCAAATTTTGAGGATGAAGCGCTTAAATCGAATATACCGGTAGTTGTTGATTTTTGGGCAGCTTGGTGTGGCCCTTGCAAAATGATTGCACCAATTGTTGAAGAGCTGGCTGGTGAATATCAAGGTAAAGTTAAAGTGGGAAAACTTGATGTTGACGAGAATCAACAGACTGCCATTAAGTATGGGGTCAGAAGCATTCCAACCGTTTTATTTTTAAAGGGAGGACAGGTTGTTGATACACTTATTGGCGCTTCGTCTAAATCGACTTTCACTGATAAAATTACAAAAATGGTATAAGTTTAATTTTAAATGAGATTGTCTTTTAATATATATACTTTTTTTTTAACTCTTTTCATTTTGAGTAGCGTTCTTTTTTCGCAAACAGAAAAATGGAGCTACTTTAACAAATCAAACAGCGGTCTGCCAACAGATATGATAAGGACAGTTGTTGAAGATAAAAAAGGAGTATTCTGGATTGCTACCTGGGATAGCGGGCTTGTAAGGTTTGACGGTAAAACATGGGAAAATTATAATACAAAAAATTCACCTCTTCCGCGTAATAGCATTTACTGTATGACTTTTGATCATCAAGGCAATTTGCTAATGGGCACATATGGCGGTGGTGTTGCAAAATTTGATTGCAAGAATGCCTGGACAATATATAATTCTAAAAATTCAGGATTGCCAAATGATTGGATTTATAGTATTGCTGTTGATAAAAAATCTAATCTATGGATTGGTACTTATTCCGAAGGGTTAGCCATATTTAATGGCAAGAAATGGATTGTTTATAATAAATTTAATTCAGTTCTGCCTAACAATAAAATAACCGTGCTATATATTGATAAAAAAGATAATAAAATTATTGGTACGGCCGACCATATAATGTTTATTCAAGGAAATAAATGGAAAACTGAAAAAGAGATGGGTTATTATAATTACGAAGATGCGCTTTATTGGATATCTCCGTATGTAGATAATAAAGTTTTAATGAGTTATAAATTTGGCAGTATTGTAATTTTTGATTGGAAAACTTTTAAAGTTTATAATAATGAAAATTCGAACCTTCCATTTCTTGGATTTTATTCAGTAACATGCGATAGAAAAAAAGTTATTTGGGCTGGTTCATTTGGTAATGGTGTTGTATGGTTAAATAATGATAAGTGGGAATTATTTAACAAAACTAATTCTGGTCTAAAAGATAATTTAGTCTTTTCCGTCTTTGTGGATTCTAAAAATAATAAGTGGTTTTCAACTTATTATGGAGGAATTTGTTTATATAACGAAGACGGGGTTAAATTTTAAAATAACCGGGAATAATATAATTTCTAATTCTTTTTGTATTTAAAATTGGATTTAATTAAAATACTTGACAAATAAAACATGAGATATTAAATTCGGCTTTGGATATGGAAATCTAAATAATTTCGTCAAAAAGTGTAATTTTGCTCTTGATTTAGAAAATCCAATAAGTTATCTTGAATTCGCTTCAATATAAAATTATCGTAATGTATAAGGTTTCATAGTATTAGACTAACAATAAAGAAAATTGTTCCCTTGAACATGGGCAAAGTTCGTCAATATTTTTAACTGAATTAAAATAAATTAACAATTCGCTTCTAAATTGTAAGGAGGTTATTATTGGCAATAGGTTACAAGTTTATTCATTTCAAAAACCCTTTCTTAATTTAATTAACAAATAAGGAGTAAAATATGCATCGAAAAATTTTTTACTTTTTGCTATTTCTGGCTTTGTGCCCAGTTTTACTTAATGCGGGAACAAAAGGCAGAATTAAGGGAAAGGTAGTCGATTTGCAAACAGGTGAACCTCTTATAGGCGCTAGCGTTTCTGTTGTTGGCACTTCTATGGGAGCTAATTCTGATGCATCCGGCGAATTTCTCCTGCAAAACTTGGATGCTGGTGTTTATACGTTGAAAGCTTCATATGTTGGTTATCAGACAATTACTCTCTCCAATGAAAGAGTAAATTCAGACTTAACAACTTATGTAACATTTCAACTTCCCAGTCAGGATATTCAGGTTCGCACTGTTGATATTATTGCACAAAAACCAATGATACAAAAAGATAATACTAACGCAGTTAGAATTACATCCAGCGAAGATATTCAAGCTTTGCCGGTTCGTGGTGTAACTAATATTGTTAGCTTAAGCGCTGGTGTTGTTTTGAAAGACGGAAATCTTTACATCAGAGGCGGCCGTGTTGATGAAGTTGGTTATTATTTAGAGGGGGCTTCTATTACTAACCCTATTTCTGGCGGCCGTGCTGTACAACTTTCGCAAGATGCAGTTGAAGAAATTCAAGTTCAATCAGGCGGTTATCTGGCAGAGTTTGGTAATGCTAACTCTGGTATTGTTCGTACTCAGTTAAAATCCGGCGGATCACAAGTAAAAGCCAGTCTTGAGTATATTACAGATAATATGGGCTTTAAAAGCAAGAGTAATGCTTTTGATGGTAAACAAACATTAGGCGCTAACTGGTGGGGATATAGCGAAACAAGCGGATCTATAAGCGGTCCATTATTCAATAATAGAATTAAATTCTTTGCAAACGTAGATTATGAGTTCCAGAGAGACAATAACCCATATCCGTGGCCGGGTATGAATCTTGGTAGAATAGGCGATCCGCAATCTAAAGATACTCTAAATTTGAATTATCCGGCAGGCGCTCTTCAGGGTAAAGCCCAAAATGATTATTTATTTGCGGGAACTATAAATGTAGATCTTAAGCCGGTAATGATTAGATTTTCTGGAACCTATGATAGCGGCAATCAACAGCAGGGTGCCGGTATTTTTAATATGTTTAATACAAGAAAAGGCATGAATGACTATTCAAACGGCGCTTTCTCTGTTAAATTAACTCATGCTCTTAGTACAACTATGTTCTATGAATTGTCTGCAGGATATTCTTTACAAAAAAGTGAATTCTACACTCCTGGTTTAGGCAGCGACTTCTGGAGTTACGGAGACAGCGTTGCAAGCGCTAATCTAGGCTGGACAATTCAAAGAAGCGCAACAGACATTACAAACAAAAGAGTTGGAAGATATGTAACACCAACAGCTTATAATGTTTATGGATTTGCATTCACCAAAGATGGTACAGTACCAACTTCCTGGTCAATTTCCGACAGGCACGATCTTTCATTTAGTGGTTCTTTAAGTTTCTTACTTGGTAAAACACATTCGTTTAAAATCGGTGGAGATTATTCACAATATACTTTAAGAAACTGGAACGGTGTAGGCACTGCGGGTCTTGCAAATACTATGAATATTTGGAAAGTTGCTAATCCAAATGCTTCAGCAGCAGATTTAGCAGCTTATGAAAAAACAACATTAATTAAGGCCGGCGTTAACAATTATGGTTACGACATTTTTGGTAATCAGAGCAATGATGGTTTTAATGCTCCTCATAAACCTGTTTTTGCCAGCGCTTATATTCAAGATAGAATTGAATATGAAGATCTTATTATTAATGCTGGTTTGAGGTATGACTATGTAGATATTGATAATCTTAATATGATTGATCCTATGTCTCCTGAAAAATCCGTTGATTTTAATACTGGCGATGTTATTGACGGTGGATGGACAAAAGTTGCTACATTTTCTGCCGTTAGCCCAAGATTAGGTCTTTCATTCCCTGTAACTGATAAAACAATGTTCCATGCACAGTGGGGCAAATTTATTCAGCAGCCGTCTTTAAACACTGCTTACAGAGGTTATTGGAGAATTGGTTTTGAAAGAAAACCAGGTAATTATATTACTCAACCAGTTGCTCTTGATGCAAGACCAACAAGAACAACACAATATGAGCTAGGATTTACCCAGGAATTGACAGACTTTATGTCATTCGATATTACCGGTTATTATAAAGATGTTAGTGATGAGATCCAGTTCTATAATCAAAATGTTAATCCAACTTCTCCTTATGCTGCATACAACATTCTTAGAAATGGCGATTATGCAACTACAAAAGGAATTGAACTTGCATTGAACATGCGCAGATATCAAAGAATACAAGTAAATGCTAATCTTTCTTTCCAGGATGCACGTGGTACCGGTTCAGATCCTTACACTAATAATGGTGTTGTTGGCGCGCCTCTGGATGGAGTTACTATTTACTATCCTCAATATGTAAATTTGATGAGCTACAATGAAGCATTAAAGGGAAATATTAGTGTTGATTACAGATTTGGTCAAAATGATGGCCCGTCAATTCTTCATGAATTTGGAGTATCTCTAAATGCCACATTCAATGGTGGTCACCCATATACACAGGGTACTGGAGATGCATCAAATGCTGAAGGAGATGCGCGTTTCAGACAGCCAATTGAAGCTATGAATACTTCTGTAACCCCAAGCAATTTCCAGGTTGATCTTCGTGTCGATAAAACTATTCATATAATGGATAAACTTGCTCTTAATATTTACGTATTTGTTATTAATTTATTTGATACGAAAAATGTTTATAATGTATTCTTTAGAACCGGAACTGCCGAAGATGACGGTTATATTAGCAATCCCGAACTTCAAGCACAGTTAGTTCAAACTTATGGTCAAAGGTATGTAGATGTTTACCAGGCAATTCAATTAGCTTATGCTAATGGCTATGGTGGTGCTTCAAACGGAGGTAATGGTTCTGGTCAGCTTTATGGACCACCAAGACAGATCCGTTTAGGTTTACGGTTAGAATACTAATTTCAAGTTTTGAAAATAAGAGGAGTTAAATATGAATATAAAGTTAACTAGATATTTTAGCGTGACACTGCTGCTTATTGCTTTTTCTGCAATGGTGTTGTATGCTAAAGGAGACGGTGATAAAAAATCATCTCCAAATAGTACACTAGGAAGTCCTTCCTGGACTACTATTGATATTAATAATATACAATCCTGGTTTCAGAATACAGGTTCTTCCGACATTAATCAACAGAATAATGGCGGTCTTATATTCCCAAAAGGAAGCGGTAGAAATGCTGCTTTTCAATCCGGATTTGTATGGGGCGGTAAAGTTGATGGTACCGTTGAAGTCGGAGGATCGACTTATTACCAGGGTACTCAACCTGGACGTATAAAACCAGATGGAACGGCTGCTGCTTCTGGCGATGCAGACAACCGTATTTATAGAGTTAGAAGAAATTATAAAGATCCAAATGCTGATTTTTCTGCTGAAATGTTAGATCAAAACATGACTGCAGCTGCAGTTTATGCTCAGTATGATCTTGATTGGAAACAATGGCCGGCTGCTTATGGCGCCCCTTACGAGGATGTTAACGGCGATGGCAAATATGACGCTAACGTTGATATACCAGGCGTTCCTGGTGCAGATCAGACTATTTGGTTTGTAGCAAATGATCTTGACCCTACTACAGTTTCAGGTATGTATGGTTCCTTGCCTATGGGCATTGAAGAGCAAGTTACAATATTTGCTTATAATGCTACCGGTCCTCTTGCAAACATGTTTTTCAGAAAATATTTGATTATCAATAAAAACCCTGCTAAAAAACCTTTTACGGAAATGTATGTTAGCATGTGGACTGATGTTGATCTTGGTGATGCAGGAGATGATTATGTTGGATGTGATACTACATTAAGCATGATGTATTTCTATAACGGTAAAGCTGTTGACGCGGTGTATTCGCCTCTTCCTCCACCAGCAACAGGTTTCGACTTTTTCCAGGGACCAAAGATTCCTGGCGCTGCTACTGACAGGGCAATCTTTAAAGGTAAGTATGTAAATGGATATAAAAATCGTGGAATGGATGGATTTTACTATTTCATTAACTCTGATGCAATTCTTACAGATCCTGTAAGAAGTAATTATACGACAGGTACGTTGGAATTTTGGAATTTATTTACAGGTAAAATTTCAACGACTGGTCAGCCATATACAGATCCAAATACAGGGGTTCCAACGAAATATCCTTTGTCTGGAGATCCGCTTACACGTAAAGGTTGGATTGACGGACAATTGAACCCGCCTGGCGACAGACGTGGCGGTATGGTTTCCGGTCCTTTCACCATGGCTTATGGCGATACACAAGAAGTTGTAGTTAGTGAAATGTGTGCAGGTGCATTTGCAGGTGTTGATAGATTAGGTGCTATTTCTTTATTAAAGTTCTATGATCTATCTGCACAATTAGCTTATAATAACTTCTTCCAGGTAGCTACACCTCCTCCTGCTCCTGTTGTAACTGCTACTGCTGCTGATAAAAGTATAATTCTTTCCTGGGGAAGCAATGTAACCGCTGTTACAGCTACTGAAAATTATAATAAAGCCGGTTATATTTTCCAGGGATACAATGTATATCAGTTGCCAACTGCAAGTTCTACTTCTGCCGATGCTGTAAGATTGGCAACTTATGATGTTATTGATGGTGTTGGTAAAATTCAAGATTTGCAATTTGATATAAGTAGCGGTGTAGTTTTAAACAAGGTTGTAGAATTTGGATCTGATAATGGTATAAGCAGAGCATTTACTGTTAACGTTGATTATTTCAAGGGTAATACCATTTTGAATAACGGAACTAGATATTATCTAGCTGTTACTGCATATGCATATAATCCGGATCCTAATGCAGTTCCAAAAGTTCTTGAAACCCCAATGCAAATTATTACTGTAGTTCCGCATAGTCCTGATCCAGGTGTCCGCTATTCAGCAGCTGCTGGAGCAACAGTTACTGCATCGCATACAAGTACAGGTGCAGTGAGTGATGGAACTGTTGTTGCTACAGTTATAGATCCTACAAAAGTTACCGGTGCATCATATTCTGTTAAATTCAAAACTGATGCAAGTAAAAATGTAGTGTGGTATTTGCAGCGTGGTTCTACAACAATACTTGACAATCAAACCAATCAAACAGCTGATAATAATTATTTATTTACAGACGGTTTGCAAGTTGTTGTTCAAGGTGCTCCGATTGATTTTAAGGATTTCTTGGTTACAGCAAATGCTAACGGACCTTTGACTCCTAATTCAACATTTACTGTTAACTGGGATTGGGCTAATGCTAGTGCAAATCAACAGAAGAGCGGTGCAGTTTGGGTAGTTAGTGCCAATGGTGCATCAAGTTATGACTATTCATATTGGTTGACACGTGTGCCTGCGTTGATAGCTAGTGCAGATCCGGCAGTCACAACAAAAGGTGTTCAAAATTTAATTCCGGATGATATTGAAATTAGATTTACTGCAGCCGGTAGTGATGCTTTCTTGCATTGGACTACAAAAGGTATTATGCATGTTCCTTTCGAGATTTGGAACACAAGAGGCACTGCTTCTACCGCAGACGATTATCAAATAATGCCGATGGTTTATGATCTGGATAACAGCGGTACATTTAGCTTAACCAGAATTGATAGCCCCCAATCTGGCGGCGGAAACGATCCTCAGACAGATGCTATCTACATGGCTATGCCTTTAAATACAACACCAGGAAACAAAGGTTACTTAGATCTTCTTGCAAAAGTAAAAGCAGATCCAGCTGGTGCAGCTGCCGCCAACCTTTGGAATGGATACAACGCAACCTTTGGCAGCCGTTCCGGTATGGGCCGTTTAGTATTTGTAGGTTGGAATCTTACGGATACAACCAAAGCTACATTTGATGCTCTTCCGGCGGCAAAAAGATTACCTGAAACAGGTACAATCTTTAAATTTGTTACTACCAAACCAAATTCTGTAAACGATGTATTTACATTTACAGCTCCTTCAGTTACAACAGATGCAAATCTGGCAAAAACAGATATACAACAAATTAACGTATTCCCAAATCCTTATTATGGCGTTAATCCACTGGAAATAAACAAGTATCAAAGATTTGTAACATTCAATCATTTACCGCAAACTGCAACCATACGTATTTTTAATTTGGCAGGTCAGTTAATAAGAACCTTACAAAAGAATACTACGGATCAATTCTTTAGATGGGATTTGAACAATGAAGCTTCACTTCCTGTTGCTAGCGGTTTATACATTGTTTATGTCGATATGCCAGATTTAGGAACAACAAAAATCCTGAAGGTTGCTATTATTCAAGAGCAGCAAGTTCTGGATAGATTCTAAAAATTTGAAGGAGACAGAAAATGAAGAAAATAAATTTAATAAGATTTATTCTGATCATAGCCCTTTTCGCCTCGGGCAGTATTTTTGCTAGCGGCGGAAGCAGAAATGGTACAGCGGGTGCCACCGAACTCCTGATTCCCGTAGGTGCTCGTGGTATTGCTATGTCTGGATCCACACTGGTTAACTCAACTGGTGTCGAGGCTTTGTATTGGAATCCAGCTAATTTATCAAGAAGTGATTTTGGTACTAACGTTATGTTTTCTCACATGAATTATATTGCTGATATTGGTGTTGAATATGGTGCTATTTCTACAAATGTTGAAGGTTTTGGAGCCCTTGCTTTTAGCTTAAAATCTCTCAATATAGGTAGCATACCTATTACATCAGTTGATCACCCGGATGGAACGGGACAGTCCTTTACACCTTCTTTTGTAACTATGGGCTTAACCTATTCCAGATTGTTGAGTGATAGAATTTCTGTAGGCGTTACTGTAAACTTAATTTCAGAAAGACTAGATCTGGTTTCTACAACAGGTTTTGCATTTAATGTTGGTATTTCTTACAAGAATCTTGGCAACATTAATGGATTAAGTTTTGCTGTTGTATTGAAAAATTTAGGCCCACAGATGAAATATGATGGTTCTGGCTTGAACATTCTTGCAAGTTCAACATCTTTAGACAGAACACCTCAATATTACAAAATAGATGCTGCTGGTTTTGAATTACCTTCAACTTTGGAAATTGGGCTTGGTTATGCCTATAATATCAATGCAAACAACCAGTTGATGGTAAACGGTGTTTTTCAAAACAGCAACTTCTATGGCGACGAATATAAAGGCGGACTTGAATACTCCTACAATAAGTTGTTCTTTGTAAGAGCTGGCTACGATTATGTTCAGTTGGATAATACACAGGATAGCATCTACGGTCCATCCGCAGGTGTTGGTCTTGATTATGTTGTTGGCGGTTTTGATCTAAAAGTTGATTATGCTTGGAGAGGAGTAAAATACTTCGGAGCCAATCACATAATCTCTGTTACATTAGGATTTTAATTTAGGAATTATCTAAGTTAGGATAAATGAACCTGGGTTCGTATGAGCCCAGGTTTTTTTATTGAAAATAATTTATACATTTAAGTTGCAGAGATTATTTATTTTTAGGCCGGTAATTATATTATTTCGAATGGGTATTCGGATGCGAATTTTAAAATCGTTAATTATTTTTTTTATTTTATCATCTTTTTTTATTAGTAATATTTATACAAAGAATTCTCCCAAAGTTAAATCTATTGATGGGACAGAAATAGCGTATACTGTTGGGGGTAATGGAGAGACTGCTCTTGTTTTTGTTCATGGATTATGTCTGGATAAATCTGAATGGGACAATCAAATAAAATATTTTTCCAAGCATTTTAAACTATTGCATTGGACCTTGCAGGTCATAGGGAATCAGGAAATAATAGAAAAACATGGGATATAAGCAAATTTGGAAATGATGTAGCTGCTGTAGTTAATAAATTGAATCTTAAAAAGGTAGTTCTTATAGGTCATGCACTTGGCGGTTATGCAAATCTTGAAGCGGCAAAAATTTTAGGATCACGTGTGGTAGGCATAATTGGTATTGAAACATATCAAAGATTCGAGCATGGAGAATCTGCCGGTAGGGCGGAAAAATTTCTTCAAACTTTCAAGGATGATTTTAAAGGAGTTATGAGTGGATATGCCCATGATCTTTTTCTACAAAATGCAGATTCTATATTAGTGAATAAAATTGCTAAGAAGATGATTTCTTCTAACCCGGCAATTACAATTGATATTTTCCGCCATTTATATAGGTATAATTCAATTACCGCTGTAAAAGATTTGAATTTGCCTTTTATTGCAATTGTAAGCGACAAGTTTCCACCTTTTGAAAAAGAAAAAAAAATATCTTAAAAACATATGAAGCTAAAACTGTAAAGGGAGTGGGTCATTTTATAATGTTTGAGAATTCGGCCGTGTTGAACAAACTGATGAAGAATCGGTTAAAGAAATCGTTGATAAAAAATAAATTTTGTGTAATAATATTTCCATGGTACCAAAGATTTTATTTTAATATATATAGACTTACTAGTTCCTGCTGTAAACTTAAATGAATTGAAATATAATGGGAATATCTAAATGAAAAACATTTTTTACGTTATATCTATAGTAATGCTATTCTGCAGTATAATTCCTGCTCAAAATGAATTAGGTCTTGATTTCGATTACGCTCGTTTCAATTATGATTCGTCTTCTGTTTACCTGGAATTTTATTATGATCTTAATATTAAAAATATGACTGTCATACAAACGGATAAGGGACCATTATGTGAGGCAATTGTTCATATTGAGATGAAAGACTCTGCCTCAAAAACATTTATTATTAACAGAGATTGGAAAATTCAAAATATTATTGAAAAGATTTCCGGTGATAGTGTGGTAAATAAAACAATGACAGGTGTTTTAGGTTTTGTTGTTCCCAGGGGTAAATATTCTCTTAAAATTAACGCAAGAGATTCAAAAAACTTAAAACTGACTAAAAATATTGCTGAGTTAATTAATATTGAGCCGGTAAGAAAAGGCATATTTTGTATAAGTGACATTCAGCTTGCAGCAAATATTAAAACCGATGATGTGGATAATAAATCAATATTCTATAAAAATTCTTTGGAAGTTATTCCTAATCCTGCTATGTACTACACCCAACAATCTCCGGCATTATTTTATTATGCCGAAATGTATCAATTAAAATTGGCAGACGGCAATACAATATTTTCTTTGCAGAAGCTGTTAAGCAATAGTTCCGGCACAATTATTTACAAAAATTCTAAACAAGTTAAACAATCTGCTAATGCAGTAGTAGAATACGGCGTTATTAATTTATCTAAGTATCCAAGCGGTTCCTATTTACTAACTTTAAGTCTTATAGATCCTGTTTCTAACAAAGCGTTTGTTTCTAAAAAAAGATTCTATCTTGTTAACCCGGGTGTAGCTGAACAACCTAGGTCTGCAATGGTTGATCCTGGGTTCATGAGCAGTGAATTTGCAAATTACTCTGCAGAAGAATGCGATAAATTATTTGCAGAATCAAAATATATTTCAGTTCAACGGGAAGTTGATCTTTATAAAGGGCTTGATTCCCTGAAAGCTAAAAGAGAATTCCTTTATTCATTTTGGAATGGAAGGGATCCTAGTCCGGGTACTCCTAGAAACGAATTTTTTGAAGAATACCAGAAGAGGATTGAGTATGTTGATGAAAATTTTTCAACTAGTCATAAACAGGGATATCTTACAGACCGCGGACGTGTTGTGCTGATGTATGGAATTCCTGATCAGAGAGATTATTTCTCAAGTGACTCTAATATGAAACCTTATGAAACATGGTTTTATAACCAAATTGAGAACGGTGTATATTTTTATTTCGGTGATTTAAGAGGATCCGGGAATTATGAGCTCTTGCACTCTACTAAGCATGATGAAGTTAGAAATGATGCATGGCAAGACAGACTTAAAACTCACGATTAGTTAAATGCGATTAAAGCATAAAATTGAATATTCTGTCTTCGTTTTTTTTGTTAAACTATTTAGTTTGCTTGGATTAAAATGGACACGTAAGAGTGCTTTCTATCTTGGTTATGTTTTGTATTTTATTATACCAATAAGAAAAAAAATCATCATTAGTAATCTGAAAAGCGCATTCCCTAATAAAAATGATAATGAAATAAGAAAATTAACTCTTCAAAATTACCAGAATATTCTGATTACTTTTTTTGAATTGATGTACATTCCTAGTTTGTCAAGAGATGAATTACTTTCCTCGGTAACCTATGATAATCTTAGCGTCTTTAAGAATAAAATTAATCAAAATATTCCTGTAATAATGCTAACTGGTCATTTTGGCGGTTGGGAGTTTTGCATGTCTGCATTGGGATTAAGTTTGAATAAAACTTTTCATATACTGGCACAATCTCAAAGTAATCCGCTAATTTCAGAATTTGTTATGCATTCAAGAGAAGTTTTTGGTAATAAAACTATCATTGCTGGAATTTCTGTGCGTCATTTATATGAAACTCTTAAAAATGGAGGAGCTGTAGCAGTCGCGGGCGACCAAAGAGGTTCATTTGAGGGACCTCGTTTTTCATTTTTTAATAAACAAACAGCACTGCATACCGGTACTGCTGCAATTGCACTTAAGACAAAATGTGCTGTTGTTTTAACAGCATTTGTTAGACAAAAAAATTATTCTTATAAAATTTATACTGAGGACTTGAGTTTTGATAACCTTCCCGAAAATTATGATAAAAAACTATACGAACTGACCCAGCGTTATATTACTTTTATTGAAAAACAGGTAGTTAAAAATCCCGAACAGTATTTTTGGATGCATAAAATTTGGAAATATTAAATAAAGAAAAAATACTAGTCATTCAAACAGCCTTTCTTGGAGACGCCGTTCTTACTCTTCCAATGATTCAAAAACTGAAAGAGAAATTTGTAGATTCATATTTATTAGTATTATGTATTCCTTCAACAAAGGAATTGTTTGCAGCTTCTCCGTTTGTTGATGATTGTATCGTTTATGATAAACGCGGACAGCAAAAATCTTTTTATAATTTTATAAAAATGATAGAATTTTTACGCAGCCTTAAATTAACCAGAGTTTATTCGCCTCATAGATCATTACGTTCGTCGTTAATTTCTTTTTTCTCAAAAGCCAGGTATACAGTTGGCTTTGATATTGCGGGCTTAAGTTTTCTTTATAAAAAGAAAATCAGGTATATAAATAATCATCATGAAGTTGCCCGCAATCTTGAATTAATTAGTGAAGATGTTAGTGGAGAGAGGTGGAGGATTCTTCCGGTAATTAAAATAAATGAAGATACTGAAGAAAAAATAAAGAAAGTTTTAAACAAAACAAGCGGCAAACAAATTGCTGCTATTGCCCCAGGTTCTTTTTGGCCAACAAAAATTTATCCTAAGGAATATTTTATTGAAATTGTTAAATATCTGATAAATATGAATTATTTTATTGTTCTTGTAGGGGGAAAGGACGATGAAAATCTTTGTTCTGAAATTGAAAATATTTTTCCGTCCATTTCAATTTCATTCGCGGGTCGATTAAACGTTATTGAATCAGTAGCGCTTTTAAGAAAATGTAGCATTTTAATTTCAAATGACAGTGCACCAACACATTTAGGAATGATTGCTGATATTCCTACACTTACTATATTTTGCTCAACTATTCCTGCATTTGGTTTCTACCCTTATAACAAAAAAAGTGAGTGTATATCTTATGATTTATTAGATTGCAAACCTTGCGGAATACATGGTTATAATGCCTGCCCTATAAAGACTTTTGATTGCGGTGTTAAATTGGTCCCGGAAAAAATATTTACTAAAATAAAAAGAATGTCTTTACTTTAAGTAAAAGATTTGCCAAATGTTTATATTTGTTTCATTCAAATGAGATGCAAATGAAGTGGTTTAATTTTCAAGAATTAAAGAATTCATCATTCTATATTACCCCAAATCTGCCAATAATTACAACTAAACGTTATAAATTCAGCGTTTTAAGGGCTGCTGCCTATTTAGCTCTATATACCCTTGGCGCTTGGATGTTTTTAATTTTCATATTCTCTATTACATCTATTAAGGATTATATATTTGTTTTTAATAACAGCGAACTCAAATTACAAACTGAAAAAATTAATGAGCTTCAAAATCGTGTTCTTGTATTAAGCGATCAGCTTCAGAATTTAGCTTCAACAAATGAAAGAATGCGGTATGTTCTTAAACTTTCCAACAAAGATTCATTAAAACCTAACGATGCTCTTTACGATACTTTAAGAAAGAAGATTGATAAGAAAATTAATATTGGCGGTGATATTTATTCGGCTTTTACTGCTCTTATTGAAAAAATATCCTCAGAAATATCACCGGATAAAATTATTTTTATTGAGCCAACACATGGGCTGATTACACAAGGATTTGAGCCATCTAAAGGGCATATGGGCGTTGATTATGGAATTAGAATCGGGTCACCTGTTTATGCTTCTGCTGGAGGATTGGTCACTTTTGCTGACTATACGGTCGATTCCGGTTTTATGGTAATTATTCAGCATGATAGTGGTTTTATTACTATTTATAAGCACTGTTCTGTATTAAGTAAAAAGGTTCGTGATAGAGTAAATCAGGGGGAACTTATTGCCTTAAGCGGTAACACAGGTAAAAATACTACCGGACCTCATCTGCATTTTGAAATATGGCAGGATGGTAAGCCTATTGATCCTCAAAAATTTTTATTTAAATAGGAGAAATATAAATGTCGCAAAGAAAAGATTATCTTGATGAAGACGTGAGTATTATCAGCAGTGGAGTTAAAATTCTGGGAGATCTTACTAGTGAAGGAAATGTAAGGATTGACGGAATTGTGAATGGTAATATTTCTATTAATGGAAATTTAACTGCCGGGGAATTGAGTGAACTTAAGGGTGAGATCAAAGCGAAAAATATTACTATGAGCGGTAAAATTTTTGGTAAAGTTCTTGCTCAAGAAAAATTAAAACTGGAAAGCAAATCTTTTCTTAAGGGCGATATCATAACAAAATATTTAATTATTGAAGAAGGTGCCGTTTTTGAAGGCAATAGCCATATGAACAGTTCTAATTTACCTGAAAAAAAGAAGGATGATCAAAAGTAAAAAAAACGGTCAAGGAATAAGCGGTTCTTATAATACCATTGGACCTTATCTTGGGCTAGGAACTCAGCTTGCTGCTACTGTAATAATAATGTTTTTTGTAGGGCGGTGGTTGGATGCAAAATTTAATACTACGCCTTTAATGATTTTAATTTGTTCTTTCTTAGGAGGGTTCGCAGGAATTTATAATTTTATAAAAACTGTTTTGCAATTAAACGAGAAAAATAAGATTGATAAATAAAGCAATACAAGCAATATTTATCTCTTTTTTAGCTTCTGTTGTATGTTTTATTTTATATTTTACAAAAATCATCACTTCGTTAGTAAGTTTTTCTGTTTTAGTAGCTATTGCAATTTCCTCTGTAAATTTTCTCACATTTATATTCATTTACCTGTATTCAGTTAAAAAATCCAATAAAGTATTTCTTATATGCAATTTAGGAGGTATGGGTGTAAGGTTATTATTAATACTTGCTTCGGTTTTAATAAGCATAAAATTCTTGAAAATTGCCTTAGTTGAGTTTATATTTACATTCTTTATTTGGTACATTTTACTGTTAATGTTTGAAATTATGATTATTAACAAGAATTTAAAAACTAGGAAAACTTAAGATAGAAAACATGTGGATTTTCAATCCAAATACTGTAAGTGATACAGCTAATGCAGTTGTTGAAACATCAAAAAAGCAGGATACCGGCTGGATAATGCATCACGTTCTTGATGCAAGAGAACTTGATTTAAGTCCTTTTGGTGTTATTCATCTCCCGCAAATTCATTTGTTTGGAATGGATATTTCTCTTACCAAACATGTAATTTTTATGTGGCTTGCATTTTTAATTCTTGTTGTTACATTTATTTATATGGCAAAATCTTATAGAAAATCTTTGGTGCCACACGGTGTTACTAACTTGTCGGAAATCCTGATTGTATTTGTACGTGATGAAATTGCAAAACCAACAATTGGCAAAGGGTTTGAAACTTTTCTTCCGTATTTATTAACAGTATTTTTTTTCATATTAACATGCAATTTTCTTGGGCTGATTCCTTACGGTTCAACTGCTACAAGTAACATTTCTGTTACTGCTACATTAGCAGTAATTTCGTTTTTTGTAATTCAGATTGGCGGTATGATGAAGAACGGCGCGTTTGGATATTTCAAGGGATTGATCCCGCACGGAATTCCAACTTGGCTGTTACCAATAATGCTGGTTGTGGAATTACTTGGTCTATTTACAAAACCATTTGCTTTAGCTATTCGTCTTTTTGCTAATATGACGGCAGGACATATTGTTATTTTAGCGTTGCTTGGATTAATAATCATTCTTCACACTTATGTTATTGTCCCAATATCAATTCCATTTGCTTTGTTTATTTATTTGTTGGAAATATTTTTTTCATTACTTCAAGCATATATTTTTACAATGCTGTCCTCGCTTTTTATTGGGATGGCAGTACATCAAGAACATTAATTTATTAATTAAAAATATAAGGAAAATCTAAATGGACTTTGCACACTTAGCAGCAGGATTTGGCGCAGCACTAACAGTTATTGGCGGTGCATTTGGTATCGGAAAATTGGCAAGCTCAGCTATGGAAGCTAGCGGACGTCAACCGGAAGCAGCAGGTGATATTAGAACTTCTATGATTATTGCTGCAGCTCTTATTGAAAGTATTTCTCTTTTTGCATTGGTTATCTGTATTCTTTTAGCTCTTAAGGCTTAAATAATTAAAAAATAAGAATTTCTTTTTCTCTAAAAGTATGGAAATGAAAATGATTAGTTTTTTATTGATGTTTGTTTTTTCAGGCGGTGAAGAAGGCGGCGGCAGTCCTTTAGATGTTAATCCTGGTTTGATTATCTGGACTGTTGTAACATTCATTATCCTTTTATTAATCTTAAAAAGATTTGCATGGAAGCCAATTCTTAATTCCTTAAGTGAAAGAGAAAATTTTATTAAAGAATCTTTAGAAAAAGCTGATAAAACCCAGAAAGATACTGAAAAATTAATTGCTGATAATAAGGCCAACATTTCAAAAGCTGAAGAGGAAGCTCAAAAAGTTATTGAGCAAAGCAGGGAATTAGCTGAAAAATTAAAATCGCAAATTCTTGAGGAAAGCAGGCTGCAGGCTAAGAAAATGATTACCGACGCCGCCGCCGAAATTGAAAGGAAAAATGCGGAAGCGTTTAATAGATTGAAAAACCAGGTTGCTGATATTGCAGTTGACGCTGCTGAAAAAATTCTGAGAGAAAATTTGGATAAAGATAAACAGGTGAAATTAGTGAACAAATATCTTGATGATCTGAAAAATTAATTATGAGTGTATTCAGAGTTTCATACCGTTACGCAAATTCATTAATTCAGCTTGCCGATGATAAGAAGATAGTTAAAAAAATCTCCGATGATGCAGAATTAATTTATAACACTCTTAGTTCTTCAAAAGAATTGAGAGCGGTCCTAAAAAGCCCTGTAGTTAAGCTGGGTGAAAAGAAGAATGTGATGGAGAAAATATTTGCTAAAAAGATCAGTCCCGAATCTTTGAGCTTTATAAATTTTGTAATTGAAAAGAACAGGGAGGATATTCTGTTTGAAATATTTAAGGAATTTCTTGCCCTTGTTGATAAAAAAAATAATGTAATTAGAACAAAAGTGATTTCGGCAGTTGATTTTAATGATAAGTTAAAACAAAAATTGATTGCTGATCTCGAGAAGAAAACAAAGAAAACGATTATTGCGGATTATAGTATTAATGCAAATTTAATTGGCGGTTTTATTGTGCGTTTGGAAGATACAGTATATGATGCATCGGTAAAAAATCAATTAAGATTATTACGCAAAAAATTTTCTGAAGAAATTAATATTTCAAAAAATTAAAATTTTTCCCCGTTAATCTGGGAAGCCTATTGGAGATGGATAAAATGGCCGAAATAAGACCCGATGAAGTGTCTGCAATATTGAGAAAACAACTTGCTGGTTTTGAAAATGAAACTGACATTTATGAAGTTGGAACAGTTTTACAGGTTGGTGATGGTATTGCACGTGTCTATGGATTGTCCAAAGTTATGGCAAGCGAACTTGTTGAATTTCCTAATAACGTTACTGGTATGGTTCTTAATCTTGATGAAGATTCTGTTGGATGCGTTCTGTTTGGTGAAAGCAGCCTTATTAAAGAAGGTGATACTGTCAAAAGAACAAGCAGAGTTGCTTCATTTCCTGTTGGTGAAAAACTTTTAGGCAGAGTTGTAAATCCGCTTGGAGAACCGGTTGATGGTAAAGGAACAGTACAATTTGATAAGTATATGCCAATTGAAAGAAAAGCATTAGGAGTTATCCAGCGTCAACCGGTTAAAGAACCATTACAAACCGGTATTACTGCAATAGATGCAATGATACCAATTGGACGCGGTCAAAGAGAATTAATTATTGGCGATCGGCAGACTGGTAAAACTGCAGTGGCAATTGACGCTATTATCAATCAAAAATATACACATACTGAAGAAGCAAAAAAATATGGCGTTAATCCTGTTTACTGTGTTTATGTTGCTATTGGACAGAAAAATTCCACAATAGCTCAGGTTGTAGCAAAACTTGAAGAGGCAGGTGCCATGGAATATACAACTGTGGTTGCTGCACCGGCTTCTACTCCGGCACCATTGCAATATATTGCTCCTTATTCCGGTTCAACTCTTGGAGAATTTTTCAGAGATAATGGTAAACATGCCCTGGTAATTTATGATGATCTTTCTAAACAAGCGGTTGCATATAGAGAATTATCGTTATTGTTGAGAAGACCTCCAGGACGAGAAGCATACCCAGGAGATGTATTTTATTTGCATTCACGTTTGTTAGAGAGGGCGTCAAAATTGAGTGATGAGCTTGGCGGAGGAAGTTTAACTGCTCTTCCAATTATCGAAACTCAACAAGGGGACGTTTCTGCTTATATTCCTACTAATGTAATTTCTATTACAGATGGTCAAATTTACCTTGAACCAAATTTATTCAATTCCGGTGTCCGCCCGGCCATCAATGTTGGTATTTCGGTATCGCGCGTTGGTGGTAATGCTCAAATAAAAGCTATGAAAAAAGTTGCCGGCTCCTTAAAATTGGATCTGGCTCAGTACCGTGAACTTGAAGCTTTTGCAAAATTTGGTTCCGATCTTGATAAAGCCACTTTGAGTACGCTTGCTAAAGGTGCCCGGCTTGTTGAATTATTGAAACAAGGACAGTACGCTCCTTCCCCGGTTGAAAATCAGGTACTTAGCGTTTTTATTGGAACAAATAATTATTTTGAATCAATTGAAGTTAAGGATGTAAAAAGATTTGAAAAAGAATTTCTTGAGTATGTAGATTTGAAATATCCACAGATATTAGAGAATATAAAAGTTTCAAAAACCTTAGAAGATGATACAGTTCAAATGATAAAAAAAGCAGTTGACGAATTTATTGGAAAATTTAAAAAGAGTTAATTTTTAACATATGGCTACACTGCGCGATATTAAAGGAAGAATAAAGGGAGTAAAAAGTACCCAGCAGATTACTAAGGCAATGAAGATGGTTGCTGCTGCAAGGTTACGCAGGGCTCAGGAAAATATTGTTAATGCTAAACCTTATATCAAAAAAAATGCCGAGATGCTTCAGCATTTACTAAGTGTTGAAAAAAGCTTTAATAATCCGCTTATTGCCGAGAGAGAAGTACATAGAATTGCAATTGTAGTTGTTACTTCAGATCGTGGTTTATGCGGTGGCTTTAATATAAACATAATTCGTAAAGCTGAAGAACTGGCAAATAACGAATTTTCTTCCTATAATAATTCCGGAAATTTAGTTTTTTATTGCGTTGGAAAGAAGGGGAATGATTACTTTACCAAAAAAAATTACAATGTTGTTGGATCCTATCCAGGAATTTTTTCCCAATTAAGATTTGAGTTTGCTTCTGGACTGGTTAAAGAACTTACAGGCAAATACGTTGCCGGTGAAATTGACAAAGTTTTGATTGTGTTTAATGAATTTAAGTCGGTCATTCAGCAGAAGAATGTTGTTGAGCAGCTGCTGCCTATTAAACAATCTGATGATAATAATAATTCGCTCAACAATGTTGATTATATTTATGAGCCCGGCAAAATAGAAATTATAAATGCCCTTTTGCCGAAAAATTTGAATTCGAAAATGTGGACTTCATTGTTGGATTCATATGCTGCAGAATTAGGAGCCAGAATGAGTGCAATGGATATGGCAACCGAGAACGCGAAAGAGTTAATTCGTAGTTTGAACCTTACTTATAATAAGGCGCGCCAGGCTTCCATAACTAAGGAGATTTTAGAGATCGTCTCCGGAGCAAATGCTCTTCAAGAATCTTAAACACTTTATTTTTGAAATGAATGTCATTTTTGTTATCTTTAATTAGGGTTGGTATAGAATGCTCGAAGACTTGACCGAAAAAATTGAACGGGCATTAAAAAAAATTACCGGGCAGGGCAGATTAACAGAAGCGAATATTTCGGATGCACTAAGAGATATCCGCCGTGTTCTTTTAGATGCTGATGTAAATTACAAAGTCGCTAAGAAATTTATTGACGATGTTAAGGAAAAAGCACTTGGTAAGGAAGTTTTAACCTCAGTAACGCCGGGCCAGCTTATAACAAAAATTATTTTTGATGAGCTGACGGTTTTATTAGGTAGAAGTGGGTCTGAAATTACTTTAAACGCATCCGGTATTTCTGTAATTATGTTGATCGGACTTCAAGGCTGCGGAAAAACTACTTTTGGTGCCAAACTTGCAAAATATCTTAAAGATAAAAAAAGAAATGTTCTTTTAGTTGCTGCAGATGTTTACCGTCCTGCAGCTATTAAACAATTGAAGATTTTAGGTGAACAAATCCAGGTTCCGGTTTTTTCAATTGATGATAGCAAGGATCCGGTAAAAATAGCTTTCCAATCATTAAGCTATGCAAAAGAAAATAGCCTTAATACTGTCATTATTGATACAGCGGGGCGTTTGCATGTTGATGATGAAATGATGACTGAAGCCGCACAAATAAAGGAAAGGGTTAATCCTACAGAAACTTTATTTGTGATGGATTCTATGACAGGGCAGGACGCTGTTAATTCTGCTAAAGCATTTCACGAAAAAGTTGAATTTGATGGTGTTGTTCTTACTAAACTTGATGGTGATTCACGAGGCGGATGTGTTCTTTCTGTTCGCGCTGTTGTTGATAAACCTGTGAAATTTGTAAGCCTGGGTGAAAAACTGGATTCAATTGAAATATTTCACCCGGATAGAATGGCTTCAAGGATTCTTGGTAAAGGCGATGTTATTTCACTTGTTGAAAAGGCTCAGGAACAGTTTGATGAAAAAGAAGCTGATGACCTTGAGAAGAAATTTAGAGAGAATAAGTTCGACTTTGATGATTTTTTAAAGCAGATTAAGATGATTAAAAAAATGGGTTCGTTGAAAAGTTTGCTTGGAATGATGCCCGGTATTGGTTCTCAGATTAAAGAAGCTGATATTGATGATAAGCAGCTTATAAGGGCTGAATCAGTTATTCAATCTATGACAATACAGGAAAGAGGGAATCCTAAAATATTGAATGGAAGCAGAAGAAAAAGAATTGCTTTAGGGAGCGGAAATTCTATTCAAAACGTTAATAGATTATTAAAACAGTTTGAACAGATGCAGCAAATGATAAAAATGATGAATAAAAATTCAGGAAAATTTTCGTTACCCGGTTTGCCAGGCGGCAGACGGGTTTAATTAATAAAAAAAATAGTATAAAATAAAATCTATAAGGAGTAACAAATTGGCAGTTAAGTTAAGACTGAGAAGAATGGGAAAAAAGAAACAGCCTATTTACAAAGTTGTGGCTGCAGATTCACGTTCACCAAGAGATGGTAAATTTATTGAAGCAATTGGTCTTTATAATCCTAAAACTGATCCGGCTACTGTGGAAATTAAAGAAGCTAGGGCCATGTATTGGCTTGGAGTTGGCGCTCAACCTACAGATACTGTTAAAAATCTTTTAAGCCAGCAGGGAATTATTTTAAAAAGAGAATTGACAAAACAAGGCTTGAATGATGAGCAGATTACTTTGAAACTTGATGAGTGGAAGAAACTTAAAGAAGCTAGTTTGGAAGCTTCATTAAAAAAGAAATCTGAAAAAGCAAAAGCAAAAAAATTATCTGTTGATAAACAAGATAAAATTGATGGTGAAGCGGAAGCAAAGGGTACTGCTTCCGAGTAGCTTTATTCCAATGTGGAATGGGCGGGAACAGTTAAGTACCCTGGTAGTTAATCTAACTTAAAGGTACTCTCATGAAGGAATTTATTGAATTTATCGCCAAGCACCTAGTTGATGCTCCGGATAGTGTTAATCTGGATGAAAACACTCCTGATGAAAAAACTGTTGAGCTGACTTTAAAAGTTGGCGCAGACGATGTTGGAAAAGTTATTGGTAGACAAGGCAAAACTGCTCAGGCTATGAGAACTTTGCTTTCTGCTATTGCTGCTAAAGATGGTAAACGTGCCGTACTTAAAATATTGGATTAATTAATTTAAGCCGTGGATGATTTATTTTTAATTGCTGAAATTAAAGCTGTTCATGGCTCAAATGGGTTTGTGTTTATTGATTCTTTTTCCGATTTCGATAATAGGTTTTTTGAACTTAAGTCTGTTATTATTGAAATATTCGGTTCTAGAAAAGAGTTTTTCATTGAGGGTGTGCAGGAAGTTAAAAACAGAATTACCATTAAGTTAAAAGGATTCGATTCTGGTGAGGAAGTTCTACAACTTATTGGGAAAAAAGTTTATGTTGATAATGATCATTCTGTTAAACTTTCTAAGGATACTTTCTTTATTCATGATTTAATCGGAAGTAAAGTTTTTTCGGAATCTACTTCTCTTGGTTCTATAATTGATGTTTTAGTACTTCCGGCTAATGATGTTTTTGTTGTTCAAGACGAAAAAGGAAAAAGAATTTTGATTCCGGCTGTTAAGGATTTTATAAAAGATTTTGATGTTGCCTTAAAAAGATTGGAATTAGTTCCAGGCTGCGATCTACTTTACGATGATGAGAATTGATGTCATCTCTGCAGTACCGGATTCTCTTATTAGTCCGCTTAACACAAGCATACTAAAGAGAGCCCGGGAACGAAATAAAGTTGAAATTGTTGTGCATAATCTTAGAGATTATGCTCATGATAAACATAAACTAATTGATGATAAGCCGTTTGGCGGCGGACCGGGAATGCTTTTGAAACCTGAACCGTTCTTTGAATGTATTGAAATACTTTTAAATGAGAGAAAATACGATCATGTTATTTTTCCCACTCCTGGTGGGAAAATTTATGATCAGAAGATGGCAAATGATTTTTCTCTCGTTGAAAATTTATTAATTATTGCAGGGCATTATAAGGGTGTTGATGATAGAGTCCGGCAGAAATTTGCAACTGATGAAATATCGATCGGCGGATATGTATTGACCGGTGGAGAAATTGTTGCCCTTGCAATAATTGATTCAATTGTTAGATTAATACCCGGTGTTCTGAATGACAGTGAATCTGCATTGAATGATTCATTAATGGATGGTGAAATAATTGAAGCACCTTACTACACCCGTCCGGCAGAATACAAGGGAATGGAAGTACCGGAAATTTTACTTTCAGGACATGAAAAAAAAATTAAAGAATGGAAAGAAGAACAATCCAAGATTTTAACTGAACATTGGAAAAAAATAAATAGTATGGAGTAACAGAAATGGACAAGCTAAAAGAATTCACTGACGATCAATTACGCACGGATTTCCCTGCATTTAAAACAGGCGATCACATTAGAGTGCATGTTAGAGTTATTGAAGGTGATAAAGAAAGAATCCAGCCTTTTGAAGGAGACGTAATAAGCATAAGAGGAACTGGTTTAAATAAAACTTTTACAGTACGCAAAATTGCAAGCGGCGTTGGTGTCGAAAGAATTTTCTCATACAGTTCACCCAAACTGGCTAAAATTGAAATGGTCCGCGAAGGTAAGGTTAGAAGAGCAAAATTATTCTACCTGAGAGAACTTTCCGGTAAGGCTGCGCGTATCAAAGATAAAAATCTTAAATAGATCTTATCTGCTGTTTATTAACCCCGATTTCTCGGGGTTTTCTTTTTTAAAAATTAAGATGTTATATGAAATTAATACTACCTAAAAACATTTATACTTCCTTATTTGTCAATTATTTTATAAACACAGATAAGAATGAAATAAATTATAAAGAGTCTTCACTTATTGCTAAAGAATTGGAAAGCAATACTTCGGCTGTAGCGTTAATTCCCACTCTGGATTTAATTAATAACAGGAATCTTTTTGTTTCTTCTAAAGCGGCTGTAATAATGAACGGTGCATTATGTAATTCTTATATCTATTTCAAAGAAGGTGAAAAAGAATTTGAGAGGATATATCTTAGAGGAGACGTTACTTTGAATGAGGTGCTGTTATCCAGAATTATTTTTTCAGAATTATTTTCAAAGGAAATAGAAGTCGTTTTAGACCCAAGTCAAACACCGGATAAAGAGAAAGATTTTATTGCTGCCGGTAATGAAAATTTTAATTTATGGGATGTTGAAAAGGGTATTAGCCTGGCAGAAGAAGTTTCTGAATTAATCGATTATCCCTATGTTAATTTTGTTTTTGCATCTCAGGATAGAGATTCCATCGAGGAGTTCAATTCATTATTTACAAGTATTAACGAAAAGTTTGGAGACTCAGAAATAAAGATTATTGATTCGTTAAATCTTTCATTCAAAGCAAAATCATTTTTAGAAGATAATATTAATTCACTCTATTTTAACCTGACTGAAGATGAAATTAATGCAATTAAAGAAATGATTAAGCTAATTTATTACCACGGTATTATTGACGATATATTTGATATAAAGTTTGTGTGAAAGTTAGTATAAAGTATAACGTTTAAAGTATAAAGCCGACCTTCCAAAATTATTTTATTGCAAGTGTTATATTCATATCATAAATTGATTTAAGAAAGAACAAATATGTGGATCACTCTACATTGCTATTCCAAAAAAGGGGTGAAAGATGAATCAATCAAGGACAGATCATATTAGTACCAAAATAAACTTATAATTGTTAAGATCTTTTTAGCAGGAATATATTAACTGTAGGTATTAAGAATTATTTTATTTAGAATTAATTGGGAAAAGGATAAGACTATCCTTAATCTAAATTGACAAAAGCTCGTTCTTAACAGCAATGAAATGAACAATAGCCAATAAAATGATTTCATTCAGAAAAATAATAACTCTAATTATACCGATTATTTTATTTCATGAGATGCTATTCGCACAAACGCAAAAAGAAGATACAACACATGCTACGATCTCAAAATATGAATCGCCTGCTTTCTGTATAAGAGCAACTGGCGGACTAGGAATTGCTTCGACTTATTTAATGGGAATTGCTTATGGCAGAATTGATATAAGGAATGTATTTTTTTCTCTTAGAACTTGTACGGTAGACGATCTTTCAGGTCTTGGAAATGAGAGCCCATCTGAAAGCTATTATGATTACTGTTTTATAACTGGAATATCCCTCATCTCGAAGAATTTTTATATCTCAATAGGCATAGGTATTAGTAAAGCTACTGTTGTTGAACACAGACCTTACTATATCTATGGAGCTAATATAAATTACAATATAAAAAAATCAACGTGGGGATTCCCCGGACAGATTGAGTTTATGTTTATACCGAGCAAATTTATTGGATTGGGGTTAGTCTTTTTCTCTGATATTAATAGCATTCATACCTTCGGTGGTGGAGCATTTTGTATACAAGTAGGTTGGTTAAGGTAACTTAAACGTATAAAGTATAGTGTATAAGTATAGGAAATAATTTTAAATGGATTCAGTTAGAAAAATTTTTGCAGTAATTATCTTTATTATTTTATTTCAAGGGATATTGACAGCCCAGACACAAAAAAATGATTCAACAAAATCTAAACTTATAACTGAAGAAAATTCAAGAGCAACAAATTCCGTTTACTTCGAATTGGGAGGGAACTGTGGTTTATATTCTTTGAACTTAGAAGAAGAATTAATCAAAAATATTAATGCACGTATAGGGTTTTCAATATTTGATTTCGACGAATCCTCAAGGTCTGGCTCTCATAATGTCTCATATTTTGTTACCACATTTATGGCAAATTATTTCCTTGAGATATACTCTGCTTATTATTTAGAACTTGGTGCAGGCATAGTATATTCTGGTAAGGAAATAGGATTTACATCCACATTAGGATACAGATATGGTTCTTTGGAAGGTGGGATGATTTTCAAAATAGGATTAACTCCATTTGTAATGGATAGAGAAATACGCTTTTGGGGAGGTATAGGTTTGGGTTATAGATTCTAAAAAACAATGATAGTTTATTCTGTCAAATAATTGGATTGTGAATGAATTCAATAAAAAAAATATTAACCCTACTTACCTTTATTATTTTATTTCACGGTATTTTATATTCTCAATCGCAAAAAGAGGATACCACTGCGATCTCAATATATGAAACTCCGGCTTATTGTATTAGATTTTGTGGAGGGGTTGGATTTACATCACTCTTTTATGGGTATATTACTTTTTTGAGAGTTGACATTAAAAATGTTTTCATATCTGTTAGGTATGCTGGTGCTTTCGATATATTCTACAGCAGTTCCGGTTTCTCACCATTTATTAAAGATGTAAGCGTTATTGCAGGCTATTCTTATACAAAAGAGGATTTTTATGCCTCGATAGGAACCGGAATATGTCAAGTTAGATCAAATACCAAACAATTAATTGGTACAACCTTAAATCCTTGGGCGTATCAAGAAATAACCAATTATTGTATTGGAGTGCCAGTTCAAATTGATCTTATGGGCACGCCTGGCAAAATGATTGGATTAGGATTTGTGTTTTATGGTAACATCAATAAAAATAAATCATTTTGTGGTGCAGCTCTATGTATACAATTTGGAAAGTTGAGATAACAGTATAATGTATAGTGTATAAGTATAAGGAATAACTTTAATTGGATTCAGTTCGAAAAATTATTGCAGTTATTATCTCTATTATTTTATTTCATGGAATTCTATCCGCGCAAACCCAAAAAGAAAATTCTGCGGATTCAACATATGAGGCACCGGCTTACTGTATAAGAGCAGCCCTTGGGTTAGGTAGATCTTCAATCTCCTTTGGCGCTTTAGCTTTTGTTAGAGTTGATATAAAGTATGTGTTTTTTTCTTTACGCGCTTGTTCCGCAAGCGAACTTTTCCCAGTCTACGAAAGACCTATAAATTCAGCTAATGATATAAGCGCTCTTGCCGGATTGTCTTTTACAACAAGATTTTTTTATACTTCGTTTGGAATAGGAATTGGCAAGGTCTCAACAGCCGGAAGTATTTATAACAATAAATCAAGTAGTCCTAGTGATAGGTACATAAAAACTGAAGATTCTGGTTTTGGTTTCCCTATTCAGTTTGATTTATTTTGGACTCCAGGAGATGCATTCGGTCTGGGGCTGGTCTTTTTCTTCAATACTAATAGATATACTTCCTTTAATGGCGTGACGCTTTGTATACAATTTGGAAAGTTGAGGTGAAAAGAATCAAAGGAAAGATGGAAAGATTTAAAGAAGAAAAGATCGAAAGATGAAAAGTTTATATCCTGCCAAGTGTACACTATCTCAGATCGAGGGGGTGAAAATTATAATAACAATCCTATCCGTCCAAAAGGAGTAGGACTGCCAATTTCTGCTACACCAAAATCAATTATGATAGATTTGTTTTTATCTAATTGGATTGGAAAACTAAAACCAAGTGAGTAATAAATACCTTTTAATTCAGATGAACTGAAAGTATAGCCGAAATCAAAAACAAAATTAGATTTTAATCGGGCGTGAGCAAATAAATTTATGCCAGTATTGCCGTCAAAAGTAATAAATCCTAAGCCAATTCCCTTGTACATGCCTCTAAATATTGGGGCATCAGTAGGATCGTCGCTTGTAATACCATGAATTGTAAAAAATGAATATCCTACTATATCCAAAGAATATGCTGGATCGGGGTAATATATGCCCACAAGATTTTCCATAAAATATTTTGTGGTTGATTCTTTCTCATTATTTGCTGGTTTACTTACAACAGTCTTTGGGTGATACGCCTGTTTTTGTGGTTTTACCTCTTCCGGCGGATTAATATTAGGTGCAGGTTCCTCTTTAACCTGCTCAGGTATTTTTTCTTGATTTTCTACTTTTTCAGGATTTTCAGTTTTAATATTATTTTGTTCATTCTCGTTAACTTTCTCTGTAAAGTTCTCTTGAATTACTTGCGGTTCCGCTTGTATACTTTTCTTTGAAGGATTCTCAGTCGATTTTATATAATCCGAAGTTGGTTCTTGAACACTTCCGGATTCTGATAAAATTTTAAATTCTATCCTTCTATTCATTGATCTTCCTTGAGCGCTTTTGTTATCGGCTATAGGATTACTTTCACCATATCCAACTGATTTCAATCGGTCTGCTGATACTCCTTTTGATATTAAATAATTCTTAACAATATCTGCTCTTTTTTGCGATAAGGTTTTATTATATGACTTTGCCCCGATGTTATCGGTATAACCCTGTATTTCTATATTTAAGTTTGTGTTTTTTAATAGAGTTTTCGCAGCGTCATACACTATCGGGTAAGATTCCGGTAAAAGTTTGGTGCTATTTGAATCAAAATTAACTCCTATCAATATCCATTTTTCTGTTGGTGCAGAAACTGTCTGTACCGGTTTTTCTACAACCACTTCTTTTACTACTTCTTTTGGAATATGCCTTACAATCATTTCTTCTATTGCATCTTTATCAGCTTGAGTTAATCCGGAATAAGGTTTAATTATCTGGCAATTTTTAGAAGCCTCTCCTTTGCTGAAGTAATAAAGCAAACCTAAGCTTATTCCAAGGTAAGAATCGCGCCCGCTCAGATCTGTAGTTAAAACTGTCCCGTCAATGTCGGAGTTATTAGTTATGTGGTAACTGAATTCTGTTATTAGTTTCCAATTATCACTAAGATTCCATTCAATACCGGCACCGGCATTAAATTCAAATCCAAGTGCGTTTGCCTTTAGTGTTTTTGTATATCTTACGGAATCTAACATTCTATACATGCCCCCAATTCCGCCATATATATAAGGAGTAATTGGTTCACAAGGGAAGAAATTGACCAGCAGATCCAAATCTCCTGAAAGCAGTTTTGTTGTTCCTTTTAAAGTGCCAAAATTAGGGTCAGGAAATTCACTCTGCATAGACGAATATCCCGGTTTAAATCTTAACCCAATATGTTCGGTAAAATTCCTTTGTATTGAAAGATAACCTCCATAATTTGAGTTAAGAGGGGTGATATTAATATTGGAAAATCTTGGATATTGAAGCCCAAATCCCAATGCCCAGCTATCGGTAGCTAATTGAGCTTGAATGATTTCGCATGTTGCCAGTAAAAGCGCTGCAATTAATAGAAAAAATTTTTTCATCTCTATCTCCAGGACGTGATGAGCATTTTATTTTATCAATAATGGTCTATATGTGCGTTTTGAATTTGATTAAAAGGTTACTTTTTATAATAATTTTTAATATAAAAAAATCTTTATTGAGAAAATATTTTAATTTTAACTACTCAATTGATGTAAAGAATTTATCACTTTTGAACCCTATTCCTCTAATATAACTGAAAATAATTCATTTTCAACCTAAAACACAAGAAAACTCATGTAATCTGAACTTTAAGGTTTTATTAATTTATTGTTGAAATTCGTTTTATATTAGCGCTCACAACGGGGCAGGCGTCCTTTTCTGCCATGATATGCTACACATAAGAAGCATTCCCCATGTAAAGTGCAATCTTTGGGGCAGGGGCATTCTATATATCCGCGCTCTTGAGGTGTAGCAAAAGTTCCTGCCGGTACAATGTGAATATATGATGAAGCAATCATCTGCTTTTTATTGCTTTTTTCTGAACGATCCCTGTTTCTGGTCACCTGCAGGTTCCTTGAATTCTAATAGCATAAAATTTACAGCAATAATATATATATTTTCTTTTTCATGAATAGGCTGCTCAATATAATAAATCATACAAATGAATTTTGCCGGGAGTAAGATACAAAACTACTATTTTCGGTATATTTTAGGCTGAATGATCATGATTCGCATAAATATTTAAAATTCCCAATCTTTTTATACTAATGAATTTTTTAGCAAAAATTATAAAGAAATTCTGGATTAGGCTCATTTTTTATAAGCATTAAATTTGCAGTATTTTTATTGAAAATTTGGTAAAAACAATAGAATTTCGACAAAATTTTTCGATAATAAGTATGGAAAATTTTATCAATACATCTAGGGTAAAAAAAGTGCTGCCAATTAATCATAAACAGAAAAAAATATTAATCGTTGAAAGCTCGCCAAATGTAAGACAGCAATTAGCTGAGTTATTGGAAAAAAATGGTTATAAAATTACAATTGCTGAAAATGGTTATGACGGATATAAATTTGCATTGCATGAACCACCTGATTTAATTATTGCTGATATTATTATTCCTATGATGAGTGGACTTGAAATGCTTAAGCTTCTGCGGGAAAATTCATATACATCTGAAATTCCATTTATATTTTTAACTGAAAAAGCAGCAACAATTGACAGGCGGATTGGAATGAATTCCGGTGCGGATGATTATTTATCTATCCCATTCAAAAGCGATGATATTCTTAATGCTTTAAAAACAAGATTAGAAAAAAAAGATGGTATTGATAAAAAATTTGATAAAGTTTTCCGTTCAATTTCAGGAAACATACCTCATGAACTGCGCACTCCGTTAGGTTCAATAATTGGATTTACAAATATGATGCTTGATGAGTTTTACACTCTTGAAAAAATGGAAATGTTGGATATGCTCCATAAAATCAAAGGCGCTTCTCTAAGGCTTCATAAGACAATTGAAAAATTCATCATCTTTTCCGAAGCTGAAGTTTTAAATATGGATAAAACAAATAATTCAAAATTGTTATCCAAAGAAACTGAGGTTAATGCTTTTTTGCTTTACTCTGTTACTAATGAAAAAATGAAAGTTGAAGACAGTACTATCCCGGTAAATCTGGAAACAACTTATGGTAAAATTCAGATTGCAGAAGATTATTTTATGATTATGTTTGGAGAACTTATTGAAAATGCGATTAAATTCTCATTCCCTAATAAAGCAATTGATATTTATTCATCTGAAAGTGAAAGCGCTTATACATTAACTGTTAAGAATTATGGACGGGGAATGACGGAAGAAGAAATTGCATCAATGGCTCCTTTCAACCAGCATAACCGTCAAAAATATGAACAGCAGGGGAACGGTTTGGGATTAATGATAGTTAGCAGCCTTGCAACTTTTTATAATGTTGGCTTCAATTTAATAAGCGTTCCGGATCAATATACTGAAGCATCATTAAGATTTAGAAAAGTACTTGGAAAATCGTAATTGGCAGAATCCTAAATTATTTCTATTAGTTTTGTCTCTTATTTATTTACTGAATTTTTTTGAAAATAAAATGAGGCCGCTCAAAAAAGCTAAAGTTGAATAGACAGCCTCATATGAAAGAGTTAAATATTAATCTGTGAATAAGAAATAATATTAGGATTTTTGCTAATAGATTCAAGCATAGCAGATGTAGCAGGTGATTTTAGTTTCATTGAGCAACATGCTACCATTCCTCCCTCAAAGATTATATTCTCAACTTCTTCAATATTAATATCGCCGTCACGCAAAAGATCCATAACCGAGGCAAGTACGCCGGGTCTGTCAAAATGTTTTAATATTAACTGAAAATGTGCATCAATAATTTTTGCACGGTTAACCCAATTTGCTATAACTCCGCTTTTAATATAATTAAGAATTATATTCACTGTTTCTTCGGCAACAGCATTTTGTGCCTGCTCTGTTGAAGCGCCAATATGATGTGTAACGTATACGTTTTCAAGTTCCTGTAATTTGGAAGATACCGGTCCGTCTTTTGTCTCCGGTTCTCCTGCAAAAACATCAAAACCAACTTTAAGGTTTTTGTCTTTAACCGCATTTATCAATGCATCTTCATTAACTACCCCGGCGCGGGATGTATTAATGAATATTGTTCCTTTCTTCATTAATCCGAACATCTTTTCATTGAAGAAATTCTTTGTTGCGGGTGTTTGCGGTAAATGAACGCTTATTATATCCGCAATAGGAATAATTTTATCAAACTCAGTAAATACAATAACGTTTTCATCATTAATTGGGCTTACATCATTTGCATAAACTGTCATACCCAAAGCTTCAGCGCGTTTAGCAACTTCTTTACCAATATTTCCATAACCTACAATTGCAATATTCTTGCCGAACAATCCTTCCGCTTTTGAATACTCACCTTTGTTCCATTTACCTGCTTTGAAATCAATTACGTTGTTGGGGATTCTTCTGTCTAATGCAAGAATTAATCCGATTGCAAGTTCTGCCACAGCAATTGAATTTTTACCGGGGCAGTTGGAAACATAAACTCCCTTTTTGTTCGCTGAGGCAATGTCTATATTATTTACTCCTGCGCCCGCACGTACAATTATATTTAACTGCCGGGATGCTTCAATTGTTTTTGCTGTAACTATGGTTGAACGTACAATAAGACAGTCAACATTTTTTGCGGCTTCCGGCAGGTCATCTTCTCCCAATTTGGGGTTGTAGATTACTTCTAAGTCTGCATCTTTTAATTTCTGTATATACTGTTCTGGAAATTTATCTGCAATTAATACTTTCATTTTCATAATAGCCTCTTCTTATTATTTCATCATGGGAATTTTTATTCCAAATTTTTTTGCGTTGTTTATTGCCTGTTCATAACCCGCATCTGCATGACGTGCAATACCCATCCCGGGATCGTAAGTAAGTACGCGTTCAAGTCTTTCTTCAGCTTCTTTAGTTCCATCGGCAACAACAACCATTCCGGCATGAATGGATTTTCCAATTCCTACTCCGCCGCCATGATGAACTGAAACCCAGCTGGCGCCTCCAATCGCGTTCAACAGGGCATTAAGAATAGGCCAGTCGGCAATTGCGTCACTGCCGTCCTTCATTGCTTCCGTTTCACGGTTTGGCGATGCAACAGATCCGCAGTCTAAATGATCTCTTCCAATGACAATCGGCGCGCTTACTTTTCCAACAGCAACTAGTTGATTGAAAATCTTTCCCATTTTAACGCGTTCACCGTAACCTAGCCAGCATATCCTAGCAGGCAAGCCCTGAAAATGGACTTTCTTTTGCGCAAGTTCAATCCAGCGGATCAATGCTTTATTCTCGGGAAATGTTTCTACAATAGCTTTATCAGTTTCAAAAATATCTTCCGGATTGCCGCTAAGCACCGCCCAGCGGAATGGTCCCTTGCCGTCACAAAAGAGCGGTCGGATATATTCCGGTACAAAGCCGGGAATGTCAAAGGCATTGTTTAACCCATTCTCTTTAGCTTCACCGCGTATATTGTTCCCGTAATCAAAGGCAATGGAACCAAGTTTCCGAAACTCCAGCATTGCTTTAACATGTGTAACAATAGTTTTTTTAGCAAGTGAAATATATTTGCCGGGGTTATTTTTTCTTAATTCAAAAGCTTCTTCAAGTGTCATGGCCATTGGGACATAACCATTAAGTGTATCATGCGCGGAAGTTTGATCTGTAATAATATCCGGAATGATTTTTCTTTGCAAAATTTTTGGAAGAATTTCTCCTGCATTACCAACCAGACCAACTGATAGAGCTTTCTTGCTCTCTTTTGCATCAAGAACAAGTTTCAGAGCTTCATCCAGATTTTCAGTTGTAACATCAAGGTAACCGGTATCAATTCTTTTTTGAATGCGGGATCTGTCCACGTCAATTCCTAAAAAAGCAGCGCCATTCATTGTAGCAGCAAGAGGTTGCGCCCCTCCCATACCGCCTAAGCCAGCAGTCAGTAAAAATCTTCCGTTAAGTGTTCCATTGAAATGTTGACGGGCGCATTCTGCAAACGTTTCATACGTGCCTTGCAGAATTCCCTGTGTACCTATATAAATCCAGCTGCCTGCTGTCATCTGCCCGTACATAGTTAAACCCAGTGCATCAAGGCGTCTGAATTCATCCCACGTAGCCCAATCCGGAACAAGCATTGCATTGGAAATAATTACACGGGGTGCGTTTAAATGAGTTTTAAATATTGCTACAGGTTTGCCTGATTGAACAACAAGAGTTTCGTCATTCTCTAAATTCTTTAGTGATGATACAATAGCCTCGTATGATTCCCAATTGCGTGCAGCTTTACCGGAACCGCCGTAAACAACAAGATCCGCCGGTCTTTCTGCAACCTCGGGATCAAGATTGTTCATCAACATTCTCATTGCAGCTTCTTGAATCCAACCTTTACAAACTATTTGTGTGCCTTTTGGCGCTCTAATAGTTTTTGGGAGAGGTTCCATATCATTCATTAAAATGATTTTTTAAGACATTGTCGTACTGGACATATGCAGATTTGTAAAACCATCTTTTCAAGAAAAATCCTTTATTGGCTTGCTTCTTCATGTGATCAACATTTTCCTTTAAGCGAAAGACAAGTTTTGTTTTTTCTTCTTTGGTGAATTTTATTTCTTCATTGCCATCATTTAACTTATCAATGATTGTATTGAAAGATTTTACATCCGCAAAGAATCTTTCATCGGCTTGCATTTGCTTTAGCATTGTTTTACAAAAAGTTGTAAGAATTTTTCTTTCGTTTTTATCAAGATTGTAATTGTAGTTTTTAAATAGTGATTTTGCCATAAATAAGTTATACTTTTAATGAAAGTAGTTTTTCCCTGGTTTTTTGAAAACCGGGTTTAATTATGTTGTAAATGTAATGAAGTCTTTCTTTATAATGCAGAAAAGATGATTTCATCGCATTGATATTTAGTTTTTCCATATCATCAAGACTAATTCCAAACAGTTCACTTGCAAGAGTATATTCTTTGGTTAATGTTGTGTCACTCATCAGACGGTCGTCGGTATTTAGAAAAACTCTGAATTTTTCTTTGTATAATTTTATGAAAGGATGGTTTTCTAATTTATCGATAGCGCCGGTGTGTACATTACTTAATAAATTTATTTCAAGTGGAAGACGGGTATCTAAAATGTACTGTGAAAGTTGTCCTAATGCAACAACATTTCCGTCCTTATCAAAAACCATGTCCTCAATAAGGCGGGTTGCATGCCCAATTCTAAGTGCACCGCAAAGCTGTATTGCCTGCCAAATAGATTCCTTGCCAAATGCTTCACCCGCGTGGATGGTAATATTGAAATTTTCCCGTTTGATAAATTGAAATGCATCAAGATGTTTTTTAGGTGGATAGCCGCCTTCTTCACCAGCAAGATCGAACCCAACAACTCCATTTCTCCTGAAGTTAACTGCAAGTTCAGCAATCTCAAGTGTGTTTTTCATATTGCGCATACCGCAAAGAATTAGCCCATAGCCAACCCCAAAATCTTTTTTTCCTCTTTCAAGTCCTTCAAGCACGGCATTTAATATTCCTTCATACCATAACCCCTTGGAAGTATGGAAAACAGGTGCAAAACGGGTCTCAACATAACAAACCCCATCTTTAGCCATATCCTCCATCATTTCATAAGCAATCCTTGAAAGAGCATCTTTTGTCTGCATTACTGCACAAGTATGCTCAAAACCTTGAAGATATTCTACCAGATTACCTTTATTAGCTCCGCGATGGAACCATTCAGCTAGTTCTCCGGGATCAGATGTAGGTAGATTAGTATATTTTATATCTTTGGCTAAGTCTATGATTGTCTGAGGACGTAATCCGCCGTCTAAGTGGTCGTGAAGGAGAACTTTTGGGACGCTTCTAATAATTTCTTCTGTAGTCAATTTAATTTCTCCTTTTATCAAAAATATTCTTTTGAATCCCGAAAATCAATTCTTGAAATGTGACAGAATTAAGAAGCATTAAGAGTTTATTATTACCTAAAATAGCCTTGACTTGGGAAAGGCAAAATGGTTATTTTTATGTCCAAATAATCAGGATTTTTTTAATAATAGGAGTATAAATGAAAAAAGTACTTATTGGTCTGAGCTTATTAAGTATGGTTTTGGGTTTTACAGCTTTCGATTGTTCATCCGCAGAATTAACAGGAGCCAAGTTGTATATTAACCAGAAACAATATGATAAAGCTAAAGAAGCGTTACAAAAAGATGTGGAGAAGAATCCGGCTAGTGACGAAGGTTGGTGGTTGCTTGGTTACCTTGATGGTGAGCAGGGTAATTTTAAGGATATGTTTACAGCATTTGATAAGTCATTGGCCATCAGTAAGAAGTTTGAAACTCAAATAACTGAATATAAAAGATGGGCTTGGCAGAGCAGCTTTAATAAAGGAGTTTCTTTCTTTAATCAGGCTGTTAAATCTCCAAAACCCGATAGTATGAAAATTCTATTTGGAAAAGCTGTTGAGCAATTTGTTAATTCTACTATATGCCAACCGGATTCATCTATTGGATATGAAAATGCCGCAGCTGTTTATATGAATTTGAATGATTACGATGGTGCCATTCCATATTGGGAAAAATTAACAAAAATTGGTAAACCATCAAACTCATTTGCCAGACTTGGTCAAATTTACATGGTGAAGGGTGCCGGTTTAATGGATACTTTCAAAGCATCCAAAGATAAAGCAGATAGTATAAAAGCTGCTGATTGGTATGCAAAAGCATTAATAGTATTGAAGAGTGGAAATGATAAATTTCCCGGAGATTCAGATATTCTTTTACAGCTTGGTAATGCTTACTACATATCTAACCAGCTTGACGTTGCTATTTCATCATTCAAAATTTTAGTAGACAAAAATCCAGAGAATAAAGAATTAAAATATGCTTTAGGTGTAGTGTTGCTTAAAGCGCAAAAATATCAGGAATCTACTGCTCAACTCGAAGCTGTTCTTAAAATGGATGCGAATTATACTGATGCGCTTTATAATCTTTCTGCTGCTTATATTAATTGGGGCAACGATTTGAGGGATGTTGCAGTTAAGAAAGAAAGTACCGACAAATCCTATGAGGATAAGTTCAGGTTAGCTGTTCCGCTTCTTGAAAAATATTTGACTATAAAACCAAATGAACCGAGAATATGGATAAGTCTTGGACAGGTTTATGCACTTTTAGGTCAGGCAGAGAAATCAAGTGCTGCTTTTAAGAAAGCTGACGAGTATAAATAATTAATGATTTAATTTTTTTTTGAGGCTCACAATCATTATTATATGATTGTGAGCTTTTTTAATTTTGAACTTTGTAACTAGACATAAAAGGAGATGAGATGGGTCAGAATAATGATCAAAATGCGCAGCAAATAAATATAGAACTTGGTGAAAAAGAAGCCGAAGGGATATATTCAAACCTTGCAATTATTACACATTCTCCAGCTGAATTTGTAATTGATTTTACACGGGTTGTGCCGGGTGTGCCAAAAGCACGCGTTCTTTCGCGTATAATTACTACACCACAGCATGCAAAAATGCTTTTACGCGCGCTTAAGGAAAATTTGGATAAATTTGAATCACGTTTTGGCGAGATAAAAATCGATCCTCAATCTGCACCGCAATTTGGTTTTATTAATTCAGAAAAAAACGAAAAAATTAACTGATATTTGGAGATTCTTTGGGGGAATCTCCAGGTTGAATTATATCACATTTTGCATGGCTAAGAAAATCATTCCTTGAGTTATAATTAATAAATAATTACCTTAAACATACGGTAAAGTATTTACTGGTCTATCAACCAATGAATTCTTTTGGAGAATATATATGAGAAGAATTTTACTATTCTTTGCTTTAATAATTATTCTATTTTCCTCATTTACTTTGAGAGCACAATCATCAATAGTACTAAACGTTTTTCCGGGGTTAAATTCAATTGATTTTGCGGCATTTACATTTACTAACAATCTTAATGGAGCGCCAAGAATTTTTCAGGTTGATATCCACACTTCTCCTGCGGGGAAAAGAGTTGTTATCTCAGGGAAAATTGATTGGAAGCAAGATGATAATTCCGGATTTATTCAATTAGTAAACTTCACAACGTTGCCCTTTACTGCCAGAAGTTTTTATAATGATGAAATTGGCAATTCTGACATTAAGATTGATAAAGTTGACGGCAACAAAGATTTGGCAAAACAAAATGTTGAAAAAGGAAAACCTACGGGTATCTATTCTATCTCCTTGAATCTACTTGATGATAAAGGCAATTACTTAAGCTCAACTTCACAGCAGATATCATTTTTGAATCCTGCTCCTACTTTAACTATACTTTCACCGCAAGAAAATAGTTCTTTTGATGTTGGATATGTACAGGCACAATGGACTCCAGTTCAAGGGGCTGCTTATTATATTGTTAGAGCAAATATTATTCCACCGGGCTCAACAAACGTTGAAGATGCTTTAAACAGCAGTAATCCTGTTATCAACGACAAAAATGTCGGCAATGTTGCAGTTGTTAATTTAAGCACTATACTTGACCGTCAATGGGTTGATGGACAGCGTATCGTTCTTGCTGTTACTGCCTATGTTGCAGGTCCTGGAGGAGGTACTTCACTAAAAAGCCTTCCTGTAACATTTCTATTGAATAAATCAGGGAGTAATTCAACCTCTCCTGCTAACCCAAATTTAGTCCGTCTTGGTAACTTACTAACCGGCAGAACAAACCAGGAATTTGTTACAAAATTAATGACCGGACAAATTACTATTGATGAAATAAAGATAAGTGATGAAAATGGAAACTCAATTGCATTTCCGGATTTTTTGAATATTATCTCTTTCCTGGAAGTACATCCTGAATCAATCATATCAGTTAATTATAATGCCAACAAATAAGGATGCTAATTATATGAAAGCAAAAACTTTTTTAGCCGTGTTAATAATTCCTTTGCTGTTCGGGTTTGCATCCGAAAGAAACTCGCTCCCGGGTGATACACCAATTGCCCTAGTTAAAAAAATAATTTTGGATGTTACTTATAAAAAAGCAGGTCAGTCTGATTGGGAAGTTGCAAAAACTGGTCTTCCATTAATGGATAAAGAACAAGTTAAAACAGGACCAAAATCTCTTGCATTAATATTATTTACCGATGGTTCAGGATTATTACGTGTTCGTGAAAATTCGATACTCAACATTTATGGCACTCCAAATAATAAGAAGATGGATAAGAATACGGTTATTAATAAAGGCTCTGTTCAATTTGAAGTGAATAAGCAAGAAGATGAAGAATTTAAATTTACCACACCGACGGCTGTCGCGTCAATTCGGGGAACAGAGGGTTTATTTGATGTTGCTGACAATGGTGAATCAAAAATGGTTTTACTGACGGGTACTGTTGAACTTATTTCAAAATCCGGTAAAAAAGTAACTTTAACTGCAGGGAATACTGTAATATTCGATTTGGCAGGAGATGCAAAAGTTTATCCTTCAACTGATGATGATAAAAAGTTACTGAGCCAGGCAAAATCATTAAACACCAAAAAGGTTAAAATAAGTACAAACTCCGGTGAAGTTGATATTGAATATTTTTCAGATCAAAAATAAATGTTTTTTGAACTTAATTCTTCACAAATTCTTGCGAGAATTTATCCCTTTGGGAGAATAATAATATGAGAAAAAAAATACTTTTTAACGCAAAATCTTTTTTAACAATTCTCATTTTTTTGTTCTTAATGTCTGATATTTCTTTCAGCCAAATAAGCAACATTGTGTCTGCAGTAAGGGTAGGTGAAGCAAAGGAAAAAACTCCCCTTGCAATTTCAGCAGAACTTTTTACTTCGGAAAATATCACATCTATTACAATTGCATATAGATTATTTGGTGAGACGGAATATAAAAAATTAGAAATGTTATTAGCGGGAAACGGAGCATCAGTGACTATTCCGTCAGAATTTGTTCAACCTCCTTTTATCGAATATTATTTAATTATTAATATAAGAGATGGTTCAACGCAGACATATCCACTTGAAATATCGCAGGGCGGCTCTCCTTTGCAGATTCCAATAGGAGGTGTTTCTCAGAAGGATAAAGAAATAATTATACTAAGCCCAAATGAAGGTGAATTGCTGTCAATTAATGAATTACTTATTTCCATCTCATTTATTAAAGCATCCGATGATGTAGATATAAACAAGACAAAGATATTCTTAAATGACATTGATATTACATCCACAGCATTGATTGCAGGAGATTTATTTATTATTAGTGGAGAAAATGTTGCCAACCAGGTTGGTATGGGAACTAAATTATTACGTGTACAAGTATATGATAAACATGGAAATATATATAATACAATTTCAAGGAGCTTTCAGACTGTTTCCTCTCAAAGTGCTATGGACGTTGCTTCCCGCTGGAAATATAATGGTTATATAAAAGGAGAGTCGAGAAGTGAAAGTTTTAATTCAGCGTCTACGTGGTATAATAATGTTGCTGCAGAATTTAATACTGCATATAAACAATGGAATATTAATGCTTCAGCATATCTGACATCTGAAGAAAAAAGTACTTTACAACCATACAACAGGTATTCCGCAATAATTCAAAATGGAGAGTGGCTTGATCTAAGAGCGGGTGATGTTTTTCCACGTTTCCCCAGTTTGATTATTGATGGAAAAAGAGTGCGCGGTATAAGCGGGTCTTTGAACTTCGGCGTTTTCAATATTCAAGCCTCTTATGGTGAAACAGACAGGGAAGTTGAAGGATCATTCCAAAGAGATTATGCAAACAACATACTTTTTTACAATTCTAATAATGTTCCTTTGGGAAATGATATAATTAAGATTGATCAATCAAAGTATGGATTTCCATATGCAAGTGTTAATCTTGGCACTTATAAAAGAACTTTATTTGCACTTCGTCCCTCTTTTGGCAGCGGTGAAAATTTTCAATTTGGCTTGAGTTATTTGCATTCCAAAGACGATGCCGGCTCAATAGAATTTGGCGCAAGACCTCAGGAAAATGTCGTAATTGGTTCTGACTTAATGTTTGCATTCGATAATCAAAATATTCTACTAACTTCGCAAGTTGCTATTGATGTTCTTAATAAAGATATTTCTACAGGAAGTCTTACCGATGCACAAATAGATTCTGTTTTTGGTAATAACAGTAATTACAATATTGACCCAAAGACGGTAAAAAATTTACGCGATATAATTGGCAAATTCATTACTGTTAATCAGTACTTAGGACCGTGGAATCCGCAACAATTTTCTTCTCTTGCCGCTGAAGGAGCATTGACGTTAAATTATTTTAATAATAGCTTGAAGACTTCTTATATTTACCGCGGCAATGAATTCCAATCATTCGGATTATCATTTTTACGCACCGATGTTAGAGGACTTAATCTTGTTGACAGGTTTAGAATGCTTGATAACAAACTATTTGTATCTCTTGGTTATGAAAACCTTCAAGACAATTTGCAGAATACAAAAATTGCCACCACTACATTCCAGACTATTAGTTTGTCGGTCTCTATATTCCCGCGGGCAGATTTCCCTAATATCTCTTTAGGTTTTAATCAGTATAATAATAATAATGGATTAAGCCTTTCCGACTCTTTAAAAAATAGAAATGCTGTTTACGCTGTTGATGATATTACAGATAGAATTTCACTACAGATGTCATATGATTTTACCTGGCGTGTGAAACATAATGCATCAATCTCTTTCTCGACTTCAAATAGGACTGATAACAGTATCTCTCATCTAGATTCAAAATTTAATTCCGGTACATTAATGTTAAATAGTTATTGGGATCCAAAAATTAGCTCACTATTTGCACTTGTTTACAGTTCCAGTTCGATAAAGGGTATTCCATTTGATTATTTAACTTTAACTTTTGGAGGCAGGTATAAACTTCTTGAAGATAAATTAATGCTTTCTTTAAATCTTAGTCCCAGTTTTGGAGATTATAACCGGCAAACCTTTGAATTTTTTGCCGACTATAACGTAATGACAAATTTGAATTTAATGTTACAATTCAGAGTATTCAGAATACCTAATGAAGCAACTAATTCAATAGTCGGTTTAATTGCCCGGTTGTCAATTTAATCAAAACAATTATGAAGAGCGGCAGGGTCAAAGTAAAAGATTTATTTCCCAAAATATTGGTTATACTCTCCGCTGCTCTTCTAATAATTTTATTAACTCAAGATTATCTTTTTACTATTGCCCCTCTGAAGGAACTTGAATTAAATCTAATTGATGCCCGTTTTCAACGCCGCGGAAAAATTGATATTGCAGATTCCTCAAAGGTCATTATTGTTGAAATAAGCCAGGAATCATACGATCAAATTCCACCGCCATATAACAAATGGCCGTGGCCGAGATTTATTTTTGCCAAATTGATAGAAAATCTTTCCAGGGCAGGAGTTAAGGCAATTGGAATTGATATAGATATGCCTGGTCCCGATCAATTTTCTCCAAAGAATGATTCACTTTTGATGCAGGCAATCCGCAAATCCGGAAAAGTTGTTGTTGCAGGTAAAGTTGATGACGTAAAAGAAAAAATGTTTGAAGAACGTATTACATTCGTGAAAAAGATAACTGAGAATTTTGATAACATTTTTTTTGCTGCCGATAGCTCTGTAGGAATTGTGCGTGTGTCGCCGGATTATGATGGAGTCTATAGGCGTTATCTTCCATATATTAAATCGCACATGGCAAATAGGCTTGTTCCCAGTTTCGCATTTGCTCTTTTGAATAAGTATTATAGTTTAAATCCTAATTATACAGCAATAAGGGAAGGTAATTGTTTCAATTTTAACGGTAATATGATTCCTCAATTTGACCGTTACAGTATGCTGGTGAATTTTTACGGAGCAAGCGGAACGTTCCCAAGAATAAAATTAATTGATGTTCTTGATGATAAAAACTTCAAAACTATTGATGAAATAAATCTTGGTGTAAGCATAAATACATGGGATGACCCTGAAATTGGTTTACTACACAGCGGCATATTCAAAGATAAAATAGCGATAATTGGCTCAACAATGCCTGAAGACAGGGATTTACTGCCCATTTCATTCTCACAGGGGAAACAAAAAGGAGATAATCAAATCTATGGAGTTGAATTCCACGCTAACGTTATTCAAAATATATTAAACGGTAATTATTTATCAGCCCAATCTAAAGGATCTGAACTATTAATTATTTTATTCCTAACGGCAATTTCGTTTTATATCTCATCGTTACTTAGAAAAATTAAATTTCATTTTGGATGGCTTGTAGAAGTGTTGAATGTTGCTTTTATTGTATTGGCTGTATTCATTATTTATGAAGCAAGCGTTTTTCTTTTCATTTATGAAAAACTGGTTATAACATTAGTTAGTTTTTCACTATCGGTTATTATTGGCTACTTCAGCAGCACAGCTTACCATTTTATAAGAGAACGCCAGCAGAATGTTCTAATAAAAGGCATGTTTAGCCAGTATGTAAGTAAAAATGTTGTAAATGAATTATTATCAAATCCTGAAAAGGTTAGACTTGGCGGAGAAAAGAAAAATATTACAATTTTGTTTAGTGATATTGCCGGCTTTACAACATTTTCTGAAAATAAACAGCCGGAAGAGCTTGTCAGTTTTATTAATGAATACTTAAATGAGATGACGGATATAATTCTTGATAATGAAGGAACGCTAGATAAATATCTTGGTGATTCTATAATGGCATTTTGGGGTGCGCCTCTTGAGATTAAAGATCATGCGTACAAAGCTTGTGTTGCTGCTATCCGGATGCAGGATAAACTTTACCAGCTCTCTGAAAAATGGATTAACAGGGGAGAATCATTATTCAGTGTTAGGATTGGAATAAATTCCGGAGATGCTATTGTTGGAAATATCGGAGGCACAAAAAGATTTGACTACACGGTTATGGGTGATAATGTAAATCTTGCTTCGCGCCTTGAGGGCGCCAATAAAGAATACGGCACAAGTACAATGATTAGCGATTATACTTATGAATTAGTAAAAGAAAGAATTATTGCCCGGGAGCTGGATTTGATCAGGGTTAAAGGGAAAACCAAACCTACGATAGTTTATGAATTAATAGGACTGAATGGCGATCTGAAAGCAGAACAATCTGAAAAACAGCTTTCAAATTATTCAAAAGCTCTTGGCAATTATAGAACTAAAGAATTTGAAAAAGCACTTTTACTTTTTGAAAAATCATTCGAACAAACCGGGGATAATCCTTCAAAAGTTTATATTGATAGATGCCAATTATATTTACAGAACCCTCCTGATAAAACATGGGATGGTGTATTCGAGATGAAGACTAAGTAAGATTTACTTCTGCGCTATTTTAATATTATAAATTGCTACAGCAAGAAAAATAAAATTAGCAAGCCAGGCTGTAATAAGTGGATTCATAACACCGTTTTTCCCAAAAGCCTGACTAACTTTCATAAAAACAAGATAAAGAAAAGTAACCAATAGATTAATACCAAATTGAATTGCCAACCCTCCGCGTCTTCTGTTTGCAGAAATTGGTAAACCAAAAAGTATAACAACTACTGAAGCAAATGCAAATGCAATTCTTGACTGGTATTCAATTTCTATAGACGTAGGATCATTCCCTGTGCGCAATTGTTCATCAGCAAATTTATTTAATTCCGAAAGTGTCATCTCTTCAGGCTTTCTTTGTTTTTTAATCACATCTTCTATCCTGAAATTTAATTGTGGAAAATCTCTTATAGGGAATTTTTCCATAGTTTCTGTCGTATCGGTAAATGATCTGATAACACCATCATAAATTACCCAGCAGTTTTTTGCCGGGTCAAATACCATTCTAAAACCATTTAGCTGGGAAATTAATTTCGTATTATCCATTGGGTTGAATTCCTGAATACTTATCATGTATGCCTGTTGACGAATTGCATCAAAAGAATTCAAAGATACTATCCTGGTTTTGCTATCCTGGATAATAATATTACCTCCAATAAATACTATACCTTTCTTCAAGTAATTCTGTTCAATTAAAACTTTTTGCTTATTAGCCATTGGCACAAGGTAGCCGCCAAAGTATATTGAGATTAGGCTTATAAATATTGAAGCAATAAGAAACGGCGCCATGAACCTGTAAAGACTAACACCGCTTGCTTTAATTGCCGTTAGTTCATTTAGATTTGCCATTTTACCGGCAGTAAATAAACTGGCAAGTAAAACTGCTATTGGTGTTATCAACCGGATTATTTCCGGAATGAAAACCAAATAATACTGCATTATCATTTGTTCAGAGACATTTTGATCTAAAAAATCTCCAAGGTTTTCCATCAAATCTATTATAACAAATAGAAGAGTAAACGCTGCTAATCCAAAAAGGACAGTTAATAAAAATTGTTTAAGAAGGTAACGGTCAAGGATTTTCATTACTATCCTGCTGAGTCTGCAACCATTTAGGAATTAATTTATAAATAAAATCGAAACTTATAGTAACTTTTTCCCGGGCACTTTTAATAGTTAAAAGAATTCCAAAAATTCCCAGGAAAGCATTTGCGCTCCACATTCCCCAGAATGGTGAAATCAAGTTACGGTCTGCAAGTTTTTCTCCGCCGATTAAAAAAGCCCAATAGATCAGGAAAAAAATCAAACTCATTCCTGCCGCCATTCCAAAACCGCCTTTACGCATCATTGTTCCAAGCGGTGCCCCGATCAATACAAAAACAATGCATGCAAACGGAATTGAATATTTTTTGTTTATCTCTACCGAAAAGCGGTCAATTTCTCTATCATTGTAATCAAGTCGTGATAGCACTTCATTTAATGAATTTTCATCGGCTTTCAATTTTTGCTGCGATTTCATATAAACGTACTGATCTGTAGGCCTGATTTCTGTAAGAGCATCTCTCTGGTTTTTATCAATTAAAAGCTGGTTTATTTTCAATTCATAATCTTTCATGTACTTGCTTCTTATTTTGTTCAGACTATCTACAATAACAATCATTGCGGGTGCGCCTAGTTCACGGTCACCGCGCTGCCCGCTTAAAGTTGATGACTGTTCAAATGAAAATTGATCTGCCGGCATTGCTATTTTGTGTTTTTCAAATCTCATTCTTCTGTATGAAGTTCTATCTGTGTTATCAGATTCGTGGATCTCACCATTTTTCAAATCAAGTATTAATTTCTTTTGATCTTGAGAAAAATAGATTTTCCCCGTGGATGCAGTTACAATATTTACTTTTGGAAGCTGGGAGTAATCATAGATAGTAATTCGTTTTAATTCATTATTCGTTTGATCTATTTCACGTGCAAGTATTGAATAATTCGGTACTTCCTGTGAAAAAACACCGGGTACAAGAGAAAGAGTTGGTTTCTTCCTCGATATGTCTTCCATTAAAAGACGGGCTGCATGATTTGAGTCCGGGTAAATTGTATTATTAAAATGAACAAGTAAAAATGCTACTATTACACTTGCTGCAAGAGGAGGAATCATCATTTTATATAAACTTACACCTGTAGCTTTTAATATTGCAACTTCATTGTTTTGAGACATAGTTCCAAAAGCCATAAGTGTAGCTACCAATACAGCCATAGGTACTACCAGAACAACCATCCACGCAAGGTTATAGACAATTAATTGTGTAATAATCCAGGCGCTAAGACCCTTTCCAATCAATCTATCTGCAAATTTCATTAAGAATTGAAGCAGAAAGACTGAAATCAATATAAAAATTGAGAATAAAAACGGAAGAAGATGATTTTTTAATATGTACTTAATAATAATCATTTAAGGTATTTTTACCGGCATCTTTGTAAGCAAATTTACCACAAAAGGTAAAGAAACCAAAACATGTTATTCCGCACATGCTTACTTGTGAATAATTCTTTTAATAATTAACATTTCAGTGGAATCTATAAATAAATGAATGATATTGAGTTCAATGTTGATGCAAAATCTTATTAAATATACCTCAATTACTTGAATAGAGAACTTGTTAGATGTAAATTTGTTTTATTAAGAAAGGATTTATTTAATAAAAGTTTTTCAATTACTAATTATTGATGAAAGTGGAGGATTTTTTTGGAAAATGTAATTAGTTATCTAAAAGACAATCTTGAAAGTTCTCTAAATGAACTGAAAGATTACATCAGCATACCAAGTATAAGTACATTAGAAAGTTATAATAATGAGATGACACGTTGCGCAGAATTTGCCGCTGCAAAATTGAAAGATGCCGGAATGACTCGTGTTGAGATTTTTCCTACCAGCGGTCATCCGGTTGTTTACGGGGAATGGCTTGGAAAGCCCGGCAAGCCTACTGTTTTAATATATGGGCATTATGATGTTCAACCGGTTGATCCGTTAGAATTATGGAAAAACCCTCCGTTTGAACCTGTTATTGATTCAGAAAGAATTTGGGGGCGCGGCTCAGATGATAACAAGGGGCAGCATTTTGTTCATATTAAAAGTGTGGAAGCTTTTTTCAAAACTGTTGGCGAACCTCCTGTTAATGTGAAATTTATTCTTGAAGGAGAGGAAGAAATTGGAAGTACAAACCTGCCTGCTTTTATAAAAGATTACCAGGAATTATTGAAGTGTGACGCAGTATTAATTTCCGATACAAGTTTGTATGCAAAAGGTATTCCAACTATTACTTACGGGCTTCGCGGGTTGCTCTATATGGAAGTTGAAGTTACTGCTGCAAACCGTGATCTTCATTCCGGCAGTTTTGGCGGTGCAGTTGCAAATCCAATTAATGAATTGGCTAAAATAATTTCAAAACTTCATGATAAAAATGGAAAAGTTACAATTCCTAATTTTTATAAAAATGTTGTTGCTCTTTCAAAACTAGAAAGAGATAATTTTAAGCGTTTGAAATTATCTGATAAAGAATATGCTAAAGAAGTAGGAGTTAAAGAATTACAGGGTGAAAAAGGATTTACAACTTTAGAAAGATTATGGGCAAGACCAACATTAGACTGTAACGGCATTGTTGGCGGATTTATAGAAGAAGGCGCCAAAACTGTACTGCCCAGCAAGGCATTAGCAAAAATTAGTATGAGGCTGGTTCCAAATCAGGACCCGGAGAAACTGGCAAAAGAATTTACAAAATATATTAAAGCGCTCACTCCTAAAAGTGTTAAGGTTGATGTAAGAACACTTCACTATGGTAATGCAGCAATGGTTCCTCTTGGCAGTAAAGCTTTAACTGCGGGCGCTAATGCGGTTGCAAAAGCATATGGTAAAAAAACAGTTTTCACTCGTGAAGGCGGCTCTATTCCGATAGTTGTTGATTTTACTAAATTATTGAAAGCGCCTGTTGTTTTAATGGGTCTGGGATTGGATTCCGATGATATTCATTCTCCTAATGAACATTTTCTTCTGGAAAATTTCGAAAAAGGACAATATGCTTCGGCATATTTTCTGGATGAATTATCTAAAATCTGAATAAATTATATTTAATAGAAGGAATACCGGGATGAAACTCTATAAAATTATTATAGTGTTCTCTCTTTTAGCTTTGATTATTTCTGCTTGTTCTACAAGAAAAGGAGAGCAGGGAGATGCTGCTACCAATGACGCAAAAGATTCTGAAATTCAACAATACAATATTGAGGTTCAGAAAGACCAAACAAAAAACCGCTTCCCTTGCGATACTATTGCTCTAAAAGAATATATTTTGAATAATTATGAAAGGGGCACTTACCTTGTTGATTTTGATAGAACATCAACTTTAAATGTTCCAAAATCTGCGGTTATTTATTTTAAAGACGGCGGTGATTTTATTCTGGCTGTAATTGCTAAATCAAAACCGGGTGAACGCAATATTGAAGCTAAAAATGTTGTTGGGTTTGAATCCAGTTATATAAATCTGGACAGCACTAAACTTGGTACTGCCTTTTTCTGGCTGACTTTATTTGAATGTAAGGATGCTTCTTTTACAAGAATATGGGAATCTGAGGTACCTATTCATGGCGGTTTCAACAGTATGACAATAAAGACATGGAAACCGAAAAATACAAAATATGTTGAGCTTAATTTTGAAGATGGAATAATTTCAGGTCATAGGAATTATAATTTCTTTTTAGTAGACGGCTGGCGCAACCCGCCGCATTTGCTTGAAACTTATCTTGGAATTGCTCATAAAAGAACTCTTGCAAATGTAAACAACGATAAATTTCCTGATTATTGGGAATACAGGTTTAATTCGGAAGCCTGGCGCGATTCTATTTATCAAATTAAAATTATAGACTCTGTTCCATTTTATTGGAGTATAAAAAAACAGCTTTATATAACTGATAAAAACCAGCGCTGGTTTAGAAAATATTAACATATTTAAGAGGAAAATTCGCTTAAATGCTTCAGGAGAATCAAATAGTGTTAAATATAGATGAATATTTAAATCAAAAATATCCAAACAGAATTAAAGAAGGAGACAGGGACAAATATTTTACATCTGCTCAAGAGGAGTTTAATAACATAAAACGCGGTGTTGCGTTAAGGCTTAATCCATCTGCCCTGATTATTAAAATGGAAGGTAAGGATAGGCTGGATTTTCTGCATCGTGTTTCTTCCAATAGTGTTAAAGACTTAAAACCGATGGATAAAAGGAACACTCTTTTCCTTAACGAAAAAGGCAGATTTATAGACCGCACAACGTTAATCACTCTTGGAAATGAAACCATCATAATTGGCAGCGCTGATAAACAAAAACATTTATATAGCTGGATAAGTAAATATATTATTATGGAGGATATTCAGCTTAGCGACATAACAGAAAAATATTTAGTCATTGAAATTTTTGGCGCTCAATCGGATTCATTTCTAACAATGTTATTTGGTAAAGATATTAAAATTGATGACCCGGATTTTGTCAGAAGATTCGATGTTGATGGATTTACTTTCCATTTCTTCATGAATCAGGAAAATAACGGCGTTAAGATTTATAACATTATTATTGAACGTGAAAAAAGCATCGAATTAATTGAACATTTATTTACTACTAAAAGTGTATTTGACTTGTCTTTTACCGGTGAGGATGCTTACGATAAATTCAGAATAGAAAATGGAATTCCCGCGTATCCTAATGAAATTAATGATTCAACAAATCCTCATGAAGTTGGTCTGATCAATGAAGTCAATTTTAAGAAAGGCTGCTATATAGGACAGGAAGTAATTGCCCGGCTTGATACGTATGATAAAGTTCAAAAGAAAATGGTAAGATCAATAATAGATGGATCTTTCCCGGCGGATATTTTGCCGGTTCCAATTATTGATCAGTCAGGTAATAACGTTGGAGAAGTTACTACAATTTCTAGTATGAATTCATCAAATGAAATGTACGGTTTAGCTATAATTAAGAAGAAAAATTTAGAAGAAAACAATAAAAATTTATTCAGCTCTAACGGAAAAAAACTGAACTTGAAAGTTATTGAGTTGAATAATAACAGATGAAAATCTATACAAAGACAGGTGATAAAGGTAAAACATCACTTTTTGGCGGAAAACGTGTCTGGAAAGACGATTTAAGAATTAATGCATATGGAACAGTTGATGAATTAAATTCTATTTTAGGCTTAGCGTGCTCCGTAATTAAAGATAAGGAACTTAAAAGAGTATTAAGTAGTATACAGAATGAGTTGTTTGTTGTGGGTTCTGATTTAGCAAGCCCTTATCAGAAAAAGACCGGTAAGACCCAAATTCCCAGGATCGAAAGTAAAAATAAAGCCGGTCTTGAAAAATTGATTGACAAGTTTGATTCTAAAATTCCTTCTTTGAAAAATTTTATATTACCCGGCGGCAAGGAAACAGCGGCTATTCTTCATTTAGCAAGAACTGTCTGCCGCAGGGCAGAAAGAGAGACAGTAGCTCTTTCCAATGTTGAAAAAATTAATCATGAGATTATCGTATATTTAAACCGGCTTTCAGATTTATTATTTGTTCTTGCACGTTTTGAAAATTTCTCGTCACATCACCCTGAAATTGAATGGAAACGACTACGTCAGTAAACTGACTTGGTCGTTCAGGATCGCCTGCGCAAGTAAACTTGCTTCGGTGATCAGGACTGCCTACGGTATTAAAACCTTCGGCAGTTGAATTCTCAATTCTCCATTCGCAATTTTTAAAGGGGGTGAAATTGGCTTCGACGGGATTATGTGTTCTTTGAACTGCGCACCGTGTTCTCCGTAGACACGCTAAACGACGGTAAAAAACATAAAAGGCGAATCTAATTACGCTTTAGCTGCGTAAATAAACGCAGCCGTTCTTCAACTCTACTCACGCTGGGGGTTGAAAGAACGCCGCACAGTGTGATAGCCAAGTCGAACTTCCGGATAGATGAGGCGAAACAAACTTCGGAATAGTTTCTTCATAACCTGTTTGTTGGTGCTGAAGGAGTGAAACTAAAAAACAGACTATGTGTGTAGACGTTCTTAGGATTGTAATTTCGGACGCGGGTTCGACTCCCGCCACCTCCACAAAACTGTATAAAGTATAAGTTTAAAGTAGTAAGTAGAACCTGTCCGCCGAAGTTTTATCGTAGGCGGAAGAAGTAAGTATAAAAAATGAACAATTTTAATTACGCTTATAAATTAGCTTTAAGCTAGATTATAAGACTCCGACTGGCTTATGTGCCTCTGGTGTATCCCGCCACTTCCACTAAATCTGTAGTTTAAAGTATAGAGTATAAGTTTAAAGTCTTTTGAGATACCGCCTCTTCCACTTTGATTAATGCATTTCTTTTTCTCTTGCATTCAAAGATTATAAGAAATAGCTTACATATTTTTAGCTCGCCACGGTGTACCGTGGCGTACTCGAAAGTTTAAAGTCTTTTGAGATTCCCGCCACTTCCAATCATGTTCTTTATTTATAATTTGAAAAACCGTTGGGAATCTACTTGACAATATTAATTCTTAAAATTAATTTGTTGCAATATTAAAAGATTTATCCGCAATCCGGCGAGGATAATGATTAAAAGAAATTATTATTATAAGTTTCTTTTTACAACTCTGAAGACAATTACTTTGTCTATAAGCACCACTATATAAATTTCAGCAAATTAATTTTATTAGACCGATGGGTAGAACGTGCAAATTCCGTGTAAAAGTGCAACGCTAATTATTACCCATATTTTAAAAACTGTATTGGGTATTGTAAGCCTATTAGACTAAAATGAAAACGGAATACAATATGCACAGCCATATTTTATCCGAAATTGAGGCATTGAAGAAATGTCATCAGCACAAGGTTAATAATATTGTTGGTACGAGTTATCATATATTTTTTTGTCTCAACTTCGGATAAAACACTTAACGTTAGCTGCCATTGCAAACATAGCAAGGAGTCAAAAATGCTAAACAAAAAATTATTCAAATATTGTATATTTTCCTTTATACTATTGTCAAGTGTATTCAATAATCAACCTTTCGGGCAAGAGAAACAGAAGAAGTCTAGCCTTAAACAAAAAGAACAGTATAAAGTTGATAAGGAAATCCTTGATGAATATATACCTTTTGTACTTACCGAATGCTCACCTATTGAGGGTGAAGAAACTGAGACTCGTGTCTTTGTCAGTTCATTACAATCCGGATTTAATAACTATAATACCCCTGCACCTGGTTATTCAATAGAGTATTCTATTTCTACTGGCAGACCTCTCCTTTTCAACGCTGGTGCCGAACTCTTTTTTTCTGAGAAGGACACTAAGTTCTATGGTGCCACATTTAATGCAGAAAGTAACTATCCTTTAGTTTTCAAATTCGTTAAAGGCTTGGGATTAGTTTACTTATGTGGTAAAGGTACAATTACCACTTCAAAGAGCATAATCTACCAATTGGGTTCTAATGATAATTTCAATATATGGTTAAATCGTTTAAAGTCAACAAATTCACTCGTTCGTGAAGGTGCATCACAAGCACTAGGTTGGTTAACACAGAATAGTTTAGATGTTGAAAAATCTATTACTGCATTAATTGAAGCGTCGAGAGACACATCTAAATATGTGCGTAGAAATGTTGCCGAATCTCTTGGAAGAATTGGTGATCCAAGAGCACTCCCATGTTTGGATGTCTTAAGTGATACCAATAATGAGAAAGAAAATATAGTTAGAGAAGTTGCAAAAGAGTCGATACAACAAATTATCAAAAAAAATAAAAAATAAATATACTCCTATATCAATAACGTCAGCTAACCCGCGCCTCAACAGCGACCGCTTCTTCGATGTGGTCTAATTGAGTCGCATTAAGGCTTGGCTTTTCAGAAAAAATTTGTTGTGTAAAGTTGATTTGTAAAAGAAAACTGATTTATAAAATAAAGTTGCGTTGACAAAAGCTGCATTGTTGTACTGGGCGGCGTGTTAGACGCAACGCCGTTAGCTGCCATGCACATTGATATGAAGTGTTAAGTGCTTAATACAAGGTATCAGGAGGACAAATGAAAATTCTTACCATAATATCAGTCATGTGTATTTTTTCATTCACTTACCCCACAATATCTTCTTGTCAAACGAATGAATGGACTGTCATAACATCTGCACAAGATACTCTGCGGTCATGCTTCATAGGAAAATTGGATGGCAATATAGTCGATTGGGTCTGTGGTAGTTCTGTATTTCAAATTTCAGTTGACTCTTTGAGTATGTTGATCAGACACAAGGGGTCGCACTTCTGGAGCGGAGTATTATCTGGATTAGAGGCTGGTATAGCAGCAGGCATAACTGTTGGTTTGGTTACTAAACCTACTGGAAAGTGGGGTTTAGCCCAAAATGTTCATGTGTCGGCTGTAGGGATTTTAGGTGCTTACACGGGCTTAATAATTGGAGAAATCGTAGGAGCTCTCTCCGGATACGATGAGAAACATGATCTGGCTCAGATGACTAGAGAGGAGAAATTCAAAATTCTCCGCGATATTCTCTTCGAGAAACTTAAACCATGAACATGAACGGCAGCTAACCCGTTCTTCAAGATCGACCGCTTTAAACGTTGTAGCAATTATGTGGTTATAAAGTTGCGTTAAAATTATTAAGTGCTCTTTGAGTTTTGTGAACAGAATAAATTAATAAATAATTATTGGCGTTTGTTTTTCAAAGCTGCATAGCTGTTGTGGGCGGCGGCTTAAAAACAACGCCGTTAGGCATTTAAATAAGAGAATAAAATGAAGTGTGAAAAATGTGGTTATGAACAAGAAACAGAATTCATTATTTGTCCAGAATGTTACTTTAATAATATACATGACAAATCCATTCTCAATAAAATTCTAATAGGTAAATGGATTATTGCTATTTCCATTCTTGTTTCTATTTTAATCTTCATCATGACTAGTGATGTAGAAGTAACTATTTATTGTTTTGGCTCATTTTTTCTTTTGGGAATAATAATGATTATTATGTTCACAAATGAGAGGAAAAGAATTGAGGGAATGCGGATAAATATTGTTAATAGGAATATAATGATTCCTGTTTCGGCGAATGAATATGTTACAGAATCTGAACAATTGAGTAATAATAATGAGAAAGATGAATTACTCAGTTCAAAAGATGCATGTAAGAAATATGCAGACAAGTTTTTCCAAGAAACCTTTTCATTTATTACTATTGGTCTTTTTATTATTATAATTAAGCAAAAGCACCCCTCATATTTAGCTTGGGGCTTAATAACATTTGCCATATTAACTTCAATGTATCTTATTGGCTATATCGTTGGGTATATCAAGTGGCGATTCAATCATAAACGAAAATAGTTTATACAAAATTCTCTTTATTGTTGAAGTTCAATAATTGGATTTTATACTCTTATGTTCATTAAAAGGTTTTTTTATTGTGTATTACGAATATTGCCTAACCCGCCGCTAAACACGGACAGCCCCGCAAAACAACTGCGGGGTAAACTATTTTTCAGTGCGGCATTTGTGCAGTTATAAAATTGGTTTTGCACAACTAAGTTACTTTTTAAGGTAGGTTGTTCTAAAAAATATTTTTATTAATAAAAGTTGTTGCAACTATTCGGCATTCTTGTTTTGTGCCAGTCAAAGCCTGGTAAACTGCCGGTTAGCGGCAACATCGTTAGGCAACTTATGATATCTTTCTAAAAAAGGAGAAGATTATGGCAAAAACAAATTTATATATAAAGACTGCACTTCTATTTATTCTTACATCTTTAATGTTAGTATCATGTGGGCAAAAAGAAGAGTTCAACGGTACTATTGCAAAATATGGATGTAGATATTCTACCAAATGGTCTACACTCGGTACTATTAAAGTAAGAGAAGCATTCTTAATAGTATTAAAAGAGTATCCTGAAATCATATTTGAAGCCCATGTGTCGGCTGTGGGTGACTCCCCAATGTTTAAGTTATTTATTGAATCAGAAAAACATGACGTAGCAGCATCTGATTCAAAAGTTTATTTCACAATACCATCTAACTTAATAAGAATAACTCTTTGGTGTAAAGGCTCTGGGAAAGAATATTATGTCTGGGATTTTAAGATACACGATATTCATGATATTAAAATGTCAAAAACAGAATTGGATACTGAATCAATTAATAAAACGCCAATTAAAATTGATACTTCAGTTATATATAAAAAAACTATTTACAAAGTTGCCATTGAGCACTATTTCAATGCTTATATAAAAGCTGACATTGACAATCTTTTAGATGCCCTTCATCCAGATGGACCAATGTATCCTCAACCTGCCGCTATCAACCAATTACGTTCTTCAGCAAATGAAAACGCACTAAAAGGAAATGCGGTAGCAAAAGATATCTCTATTATAGAAGAAAGCATTGATAAAGTTCGAGTTAAAATTACACTATTTATGCGTGTAGATGTTAACAATAATGGTAATTTTCAAGAAGAAACTGCTTACCCAACCTGTGAGTTGAGACTAAAGAATGGTAAATGGCGTCTCTTTAAAGTAGAAGTTCAATAATTTTATTTTCTATTCTTATGTTCAAATGGGTTATGGCAAGAAAAGACTTGTCGTTGTTGAGTTTTCAGCAGATTACAAGCGTAGCGATTCATCAGTTGCCTAACCAGGCGCTGCTAATGAACTCACTCCCGTTGAGAGATTAGAGTAAGACCAAAACGATGCGCTTGTTTGTGTAAATACTTTATTTGTCGTTCTTTGACTTTTTGTTCGTAGAGTTTGATTCCTTGTTCAACAAACTCAATTCCTTTGGTCATAACATTATAGAAGATAACTGCGGTCTTCCGTGCAGTAGCTTTAATGGCACCAAGAGATCCTTTGCGGACTTTGATCCTGTGATAAAAAGAAGTTAGTGCCAAATGTTTGCTTTGTGCAATAGCTTGAGCAGCTAGTCGAAAAATTTGCCCTGCAGAAGTATGTCGTTTGAACTTTTTCTTTTTGTTTGTTAAACCTGATTGATGAGAATTGACAAATATTATGATAAACAGAAAATAGAAATCGTCTTCAATATTATAATTTTATCGAAACTCTACTGATAGGAAATCAAATCTAAAAATTGGTATTTAAATTGATTAGGGTTTGATTTTAGCCGGTCAGGACTTTGAAAACCATTGGGAATCAACTTGACAATATTAATTCATAAAATTAATTTGTTACAATATTAAAAGATTTATCCGCAATCCGGCGAGGATAATGATTAAAAGAAATTATTATTATAAGTTTCTTTTTACAACTCTGAAGACAATTACTTTGTCTATAAGCACCACTATATAAATTTCAGCAAATTAATTTTATTAGAC
>PMDS01000013.1 GCA_003155655.1 Melioribacter sp. | reverse complement strand
CTCAAATAGATAGTTTGCTGACTAAAGATATATTTAACACTGCTAAATGGTAAATTAATTGGCAAAATTATTCCAAATATTTTTCTTACTCTTAATCTTAATCATACTCTCTTCCTGCGCCTCATTACAACAGGCATCTATTGCAAATTCAACTCAAATAGACAATTTACTGATCAAAGATATATTCAATACCGCGCAGGCAGGTATTTCAATTTATGATTTGACAGAAAATAAATTATTGTACCGGCACAACCCCGAATTATTGTTCCGCCCGGCTTCGAATCAAAAAATTCTAACAACTGCTGCCGCCTATTTATTCCTTGGTGAAGATTATAATTTTTCAACTTCTGTTTATCACTCAGGCGAAATTAAAGATTCAATATTGCATGGGAATATTTTTTTTAAAGGCAACTTCGATCCCGCTTTCACAATAAAAAACCTGGATTCACTTGTTAAGCAGATAAAAAATTTTGGTGTAAAAGAAGTTGTAGGTAATTTGTATGCGGATATTTCTGCAATGGATTCTCTTTACTGGGGCAAAGGCTGGATGTGGGATGATGATATACCTTACATTTCTCCTTTAACAATCAATGGAAATACAATCAAGATTATTGCCAGACCGGGTGAAATTGGAACTCCTGCAAATATTAAAATGATTCCTCAAACAGGTTACTGCAAAGTGAAAAATTTCTCTCTTACAGTTCAATCCGGGGCTGAAACTCTTTTTGCAGCAAGGGAATTAAACAATGGCAATGTTTTTGACTTAAAGGGAAATCTTCCTGTATCATCAGAGCCTGATACACTTTCATTGGTTATTATTAACGCAAATCAATATTTCCTAAATCTTACAAAGGAAAGTTTTATACGGAATGGAATTTCCTTCCATGGGAATATTGATACTCTCTCTCTACCCATAGAATCAAAAAAGATCTTTTCAATTGAACACAATATTATGCCGGTTATTGTTCAAACAAATAAAGTAAGCGATAATCTCTACGCTGAACTTATTTTACGCGCACTGGCTTCAAAATATTTTGGAAGACATGCCACTGCCCAAAATGGGATTGCCATGATTGACAGTTTGATAAGTCTTGCCGGATTGAAGGCAAAAGATTACCGTCTTGTAGACGGATCCGGGTTGTCATTTTATAATTTGGTTTCCCCGCAATTAATTTTAAACGTGCTGAAATACGTGTATTACCAACAGCCTAAAATATTTCAAAGACTTTATGATTCGTTTCCAATTTCAGGCATTGACGGCACTTTAAGTAACCGTATGAAAAATACAAACGTTGCAAGAAAAGTACATGCTAAAACAGGAGGACTTTCAGGTGTAAGTACGCTTTCGGGCTACATACAAAGTAAAAACAACCATATAATCGCATTTTCAATTATGATTCAAAATTACGTTGGCAGTGCGGAGCGGGCGCGCCAAATTCAGGATAGTCTTTGTGAAATTATTTACAACCAAAATTAAATTATCGTCAGATGAAAAATTATATAGAATACACAGTAATAACAGAACCGGTTAACAATGAATTAACAAGCGGACTGCTCTGGCAGCTTGATCTGAATGGCATCAATGAAACTGATGCGGGTTTAGTTCTTTTTTGTGATTCATCAAAACAGGTTTCTATTGATGATGTTAAAAAAATTCTTGAAGAAATGGTTGAGGAAAAATTAATAGATACTTTTTCAATTGACGAAAAATCTTTAGAAGATAAAAATTGGAATGAAGAATATGAAAAGAACGTTCGTGTAATTGAAGTAACTGAAAAAATAGTTATTAAACCAACCTTTAAGAATTATACTCCAAAACCAGAGCAAATTGTGATAACTATTGATCCTAAAATGTCATTTGGAACCGGTGAACATGCAACAACAAGGCTTGTGCTGCAGCTTGTTGAAAAATATGTTAAGAAAAAAGATAAAGTTCTTGATGTCGGCTCCGGTACAGGCGTTCTGGGAATATGCGCAGTTATGCTGGGCGCCGATAAAGCAATTGGAATTGATAATGATGAGTGGTGCCTGCTAAATGGTTCCGAAAATGTAAAAGCTAATAATCTTCAAGATAAAGTTGAAATAAGGCTTTGTGAATTACAAAACGTTGCAGAAGATGAATTTGATTTGATTCTTGCTAATATTAACAAGCATATTCTTCTGGAAATTGCCGATTCCTTAAAAAAGAAACTTAAAAATAATGGGACTCTTATTCTTTCCGGTCTTTTACTTACAGACGAGAAAGATATAATTGAAATATACGCATCCCTGAATTTCGTCGTTATTGACAAATCCCTTGCAGATGAATGGTGTTCGCTTGTTTTTAAATTAAAAGAAATTTAAGCAACAAGTTTGGTTAAATATTTCGTCAACTCTTTTAACTCATGCTCATTTAGAACCGAAATAAAAGATGTCATGTTTTCCACATAACCTGGCATTATAGATTCTATTTTGGATTTACCTGCTGCAGTAAGTTCAGCAAGAATAACCCTGCGGTCTTCCTTTGAGTATATTCTTTTTACAAATCCTTCTTTTTCCAAATTGTCCATTACGCAGGTTATGTTGGCTCCTGTAACCATCATTTCCTCGCCAATTTTTTTCAACGGAATAGGACCGGATTTGTAAATAATTTCAAGTACACCAAACTGAGGAGCTGTTAGATTTTCCTCGAACATTTGTTTGGCTTGAACTTTATGTGCTTTATCATATGCTTTCGATAATTTTTCGAATAAATCTAACGCTACTTGTTTTTTGTCGTGCATCATAAGAATCATTCCCTTCTGATATGTTAATAGACTTTTAACTCTCCCATTGGACTATCTATGCAGCATAATCGTTTAAAGTATTTTTATTTTTTATTACATATTCAAGGTTAAAAATAATTTCTGAAATATTTGAAATAAATCGCTTTTTAAAATTTAGCCGGTTTATACCCTAACTTTAATATTTTTTTATAATATAATGCAATTAAAATATTAAGTGTCCTATTTATCAATAATATCTGTAAATTACAAATATTAAGCAGTTTGATATAAAATAAACATGGTTTATATTAAATAATGTATTAATAAATATAACCAGGTTTAATTTTGCTTTTTGATAAAGAGAAATTTTGTGAATTTATTTCCAATGTAAAAAATCCAAAATCTGGTTCCTATTCAATTATTAGCTACACTCAAACTATCAATTACCAGGATTTTCTTAGAGCACAGGAAATATTAAACTCAAAGCAGAAATTTTTCTACTGGAGTTTTCCAAAAGAAAAATATTCCTTTATTGCCTGCGGTCAGGTTTTTCGAAATTCATACGGCGATTCTCAAAAATTTAATCTGGTTGACCAGGATTTTATGAAAATATCAACCTCGGTTTTAACCAATAGGAATGCAAATATTGATTCGAAACATCCTTTATTTGTTGCCGGAATAAAATTTCCTTCAAACAAAAAGGAATCGATATGGAATGATTTTGAAACATCAAATTGGTTTATTCCTAAAATTCTATTATTAAAATCCGGTGATGAGCATTATCTGTCGGTCAACCTTAAGCTGCCTTGTGAAAATGAGCGCAAATACTCCGAAGAAATTGAACAATTTTTGTCTCCTCATTACCCGGTATCCGGTATTAATAGTGACTATACTGGTAATAACATTAAAAGACATGATATAATTCCACCAGGTAAAATTGAAGAATGGAACTCCCAAATTAATGCTGCTCTGAAAATAATCTCTGATGGAAAAGTCAAAAAAATAGTTCTTGCCCGTACCATAGAAATTGATTTTAGAGACCAGCCTGACATTGTACCAATATTGAAACAATTAGAAAGCAATTACAACAATTGTTATACGTTTGCTTTCAAGGAAGAAAAATCTGTTTTTTTTGGCGCTTCGCCGGAAAGACTTTTTAAAATTCAGAATGGTTTTGTTGAGATAGATGCACTGGCAGGGTCCATTAATAGAGGTCATGGCGAAGATGATGATAAATCTCTCGAAAATACACTGTTAAACGACATGAAAAATCTTGAAGAACATAAAAACGTTCTGGATTTTGTAATTAATCGGCTTTTACCTCTATCAGAGAAAATTCTTTTTGACTCTAAACCATTAATAAAAAAATTTTCCAACATACAGCATTTACATTCAAGAATACGTGCAAAGTTAAGAAAGGGAGTAACTGTTTTTTCGCTTTTCGAGAATATTTACCCAACGCCGGCAGTGTGCGGCTATCCTCAAAATATAGCTTTGGAAGCCATAAACAACCTGGAAAAATTTGAGAGAGGACTATATGGCGGCGCTATAGGCTGGCTGAATAAAACTAATTGCGAGTTTGCAGTTGGAATTCGTTCTGCTATATTAAGTATGAATAAATTGCGCTGTTATGCCGGGTGTGGAATTGTTAATGGTTCTGATCCGGCTTCTGAATTCAATGAAACAGCATTGAAATTAAAACCAATACTTTCCCTTTTTGAAAATGAAACTTTCAGTAAATCGTAACATTATCTGGTGCGACCTTTTTGTTCAAAGGCTTGCCGATCTTGGAGTACATTACGTCTGCATTTCACCTGGTTCCCGCAGCACGTCACTTACACTTGCATTCTCTTCAAACGCTAAAATAAAAACATTTTCTATTGTTGATGAAAGATCATCTGCATTTTTCGCATTGGGACTTGCAAAAAAGACACAGACACCTGTAGCCATTGTAACAACCTCAGGTACTGCGGTAGCAGAATTATACCCGGCAATTATTGAAGCTTTTTACCGGCGAATTCCTTTAATAATCTGCACTGCCGATCGTCCGTCTGTACTATATAATAAAGGTGCAAATCAAACAATTAACCAGCGCAACATCTATAAAAATCATATCCGGTACTTTGCAAATGCAGGGCTCCCGGATTTGAAAAAACTTCCATACGTTAAAAAATTAGCTGAAGATGCCATTCGTTTTTCAATTTATGATGACATGGGACCGGTCCATCTCAATTTTCCATTTGAAAAACCGTTCGAACCTAAAACTTATACTGACATAGTGGATGTAAAACTTATAGAAAAAGTTTTTACAAATTCCTCTTTTGTACTGCCTGCTCAAAAGCAACCCGGTATTAATTTTGATTCACTTGCAAAGAAGTTTTCAAAAATTGAACGCGGACTTATTATTGCCAGTGTGAACTTATATGATAAAAATTTCCCAACATTGCTTTCAAAATTTTCAAAATTGCTTGGTTACCCGGTATATATTGACGGCTCATCTTCTCTTAGATTTGGGAATAAAAAGAATATAAATGTAATAGACAATTTAACTGCACTTGTAAGAGCGAAAGATTTTCAGAAATATTTTGACCCGGACTTAATAATTCAATTCGGAAGCACACCGATTGCAAATGTACTTTTGGAATTTTTTAAGAAATCCAGGGCTGAAAAAATTCTGGTTAATGAATTTGGTGACAGGAATGACCCATCTTTAACTGCCAAGACAATTTTGAAAATTGATCCGTCGGAATTCTGTGAATCAATCATTCAATCATCAAAAAATAAAAATGGGCGGGATAGCTGCTGGTTAATTGACTACAATGTAATGAATAATATTGCAGAGGAACTAAAAAAGAAAATTATCATAGGCGCACAGTTCCCTTTTGAAGGAAGAATTGCCACAGAACTGATTTCTTCTTTGCCTGATAATTCCAACTTGATGGTATCCAATTCTTTGCCAATCCGCGACATCGACTTTTTCGTTTCGAAAAACAATAAAAAAATACACGTTTATACCAACCGTGGAGCAAGTGGTATTGACGGCATTAATTCTACAGCTCTCGGCATTGCAAAAGCTTCAAAAGAGCCTACATATCTACTAATTGGTGATCTTGCATTTTTCCATGATTTCAACGGTATTTATAACGCTGTTAAATACAAAATACCTCTAAAAATCGTACTAATTAATAATTCCGGCGGAGGAATTTTTGAATCTCTGCCAATTGCCCGATACCGGCAGTTCTTTAAGGAAAAATTTTCAACTCCTTTGGAACTTGATTTCTCCAAATTAGTTAAAGCATATGGATGTCAATTCATTAGGATCCAAAACTGGAAAGAGCTAAATCAAAAACTATCTTCGTCAGCTGGTAAAAAAATTCTTTCGGTTTTTGAAATCAAGACGGACGCAAAAAAATCCAGGTTACTTAGAGAAAAGTATTGGATGAGTGTTGCAAACAAAATAGATTCATATATAAATGAAATTATCAGTTGATGATATTCAGTTCAACCTGCTTATTAATGAAAATGAACTTCATCAAAATAAGACACCAATTGTTTTCCTTCATGGATTTACCGGATGTGCGAATGATTGGAAGTTTATTTTTGATAAACTTCCGCAAAATTATCTTCCTATAGCCATCGATTTAATTGGTCATGGTGAGACGGATTCACCGATAGATCAAAGTCAATATACATGTACAGCTATAGTCAATCATTTACATACAATTTTTTCTCAGCTAAATCTTGGAAAGATAATTTTCGTCGGATACTCAATGGGAGGACGGGCTGCTCTTTCATATTCACTTAAATTTCCGGATGAAATCTCTGCAGAATTATTAGAAAGTACAACTGCCGGCATTGATAACATTTGCGATCAAAAAGAACGGGTTGAAGTTGATTTGCTGCTGGTTGAAAAAATTAAAAATGACGGAGTTGATTCATTCATGGATTTCTGGTTCAGTACACCCCTTTTTGAATCATTAAAAAAACTGCCGAATTACAACGAGGAAAAGAACAAAAGAAGTCAAAATAGTGTTACAGGATTATCAAATATTCTATCGGGTTTCAGCACAGGATTGATGAAAAGCTATTGGGATTTGCTGACTTCTCTCACTTTTCCAGTTTTGCTTTTAAGCGGAAGCCTTGATAAAAAATATACCGGGATAAATAAAGAGATGAATAAGAAATTTCCAAATTCCGAGCATAAAGTGGTTAGTCAATGCGGACACAATGTTCATTTAGAAAAACCGGAGCTTTTTACTAAATTTACTCTGGAATTTTTAAATGTACTTTAAAAGGCAGGCATGAATATAAGCTGGACTGTTGCAAAAAAATTTACTGACATCATATATGAAAAATCTGACGGTATTGCTAAAATAACTATTAACCGTCCGGAAAAAAGAAATGCTTTTAGACCCGAAACAACACTAGAACTTTATGATGCCTTTGCCGACGCACGTGAAGATGCAAGTATTGGAGTTATTCTTCTAACAGGCAAGGGTCCTGCAAAAGATGGAAAATACGCTTTCTGCTCCGGCGGGGATCAATCTATACGCGGCAGCAAAGGTTATATTGGAAAAGATGGTGTACCGCGCTTAAACATTCTTGACGTCCAAAAACAAATCCGAAGTATTCCAAAACCTGTTATTGCCCTTGTTGCAGGATATGCAATTGGTGGCGGTCACGTACTTCACGTTGTATGTGATTTAACCATTGCTGCTGATAATGCCTTATTTGGCCAAACTGGGCCTAAAGTAGGAAGTTTTGACGGCGGATTTGGCGCAAGTTATCTTGCACGTATTGTTGGACAAAAAAAAGCACGGGAAATCTGGTTTTTATGCCGTCAGTACAATGCACAGGAAGCTTTGCAGATGGGTCTCGTAAATAAAGTTGTTCCTGTTGATCAGCTTGAAGCTGAGGGTGTACAATGGGCTAAAGAAATTCTTGAAAAGAGCCCTCTTGCTATTAGATTACTAAAATCTGCATTCAATGCAGAGCTTGATGGACAGGCAGGAATTCAAGAACTGGCAGGAAACGCAACTTTACTTTATTATATGAGTGAAGAAGCGCAGGAAGGAAAAAACGCATACAATGAAAAACGAAAGCCTGATTTTAAAAAATTTCCACGTGTGCCATAACTCTTTTATTATTTAAGAACTCTACTTATTATGATACAAACACAAACCGGAATAATTTCAAAATTTGATGCGTGGATTCTTGCCAGCCGTCCGCGAACATGGGCTGCTTCAATAGTTCCCGTTCTTGTAGGCACTTCAATTGCGATGCATGATGGCGTGTTCAAACCATTAACAGCATTACTTGCTTTGCTTTGCGCAATGTTAATTCAAATAGGAACAAATTTCGTAAATGACCTTTTTGATTTTATACATGGTTCAGATAAACAAGAAAGACTCGGACCAACACGCGCAGCTGCATCAGGTATTCTTACTAAACGTGAACTGTGGATTGGAATTTATTTTACATTCGGACTGAGCTTTTTGCTCGGAATGATCCTTGTTTACCTTGGAGGTATTTTCATTTTTACTATCGGGGTTATTTCTATTCTTGCAGGTATTGCTTACACAGCGGGTCCGTTTCCCTTGGCTTATCATGGTCTGGGTGATATTGCAGTTTTCATATTCTTTGGATTTGTTGGAACCATGGGGACATACTACGCTCAGTCAAATACAATCACTGCTATGTCGTTCTGGGCTTCAATTCCTGTAGGCGCACTTATTACTAATATTCTTGTTGTTAATAACTACCGCGACCGGGAAGAAGACGGTTCAAATGGAAAAAATACTCTTATAGTAATTTTTGGAGAAAATTTCGGACGTTTGCAGTATTTATCATTTATGATTATTTCGTATACAATTCTTTTTGTTGTTTACTTTACGTTCAAAAAAGAAGTTTCAGTTTTTCTTCCCGTTTTAAGTTTGCCTCTTGCGGTAAAACTAATAAAAATGATTTACACTTTGCGGGGCAGCGAATTAAATAAAACACTGGAACTTACAGCCAAACTTTCCGCTTTATATGGCTTGCTCTTTGCAGCAGGCATTCTTCTATGATTGTTAAACAATTTAAATACTTTCCTTTCCTGCTCAAACTGAATGCACCATTTCAAAATTCGTCTAATATAATAACTGAAAGAAAAGGTTTTATTATTTCAATGATGGATGAGCAAGAAAACATTTCTTATGCTGAATGTTCTCCTCTTCCCGGATTTAGCAGTGAAACATTTGATGATGTTGAAACAATCTTAAAAGGACTGCGATTTCAATTGCAAGGCTTCAGCTTTAAAGACGACCTCCATTCAATTAGTGAGTTCCTATCTGAATTCAAGCTTGTTCCCTCACTTCGCTTTGCTCTTGAACAGGTAATATTAAATCTTATAGTTCGGCGCGAAAAAGATTTTTTAGTTGAACATTTAGGAAAGTTCAATTCTAATATCCCTGTTAATGCTGTAATGGGTTTTGGTAAACAAGAAGATATAATTAGTAGTATATCGAAAAAATATGGAAAAGGATTTCGAACATTTAAAATAAAAATTGGACGTGAATCATTTGAAGATGATTTCAGGTTAATTGAAAATATACATGAGAAATTTGGTGATACAATAAACCTGCGGCTGGATGTAAACGGGAAATGGAGTTTGGAAGCTGCAGTAAAATATTCTTTTTTATTAAACATGTTTAATATACAATACATTGAAGAGCCGTGTAAAGGCATATTAAATATTAGCTCACTGGCTGAAAGCTCTCCAATTCCAATTGCTGTTGATGAATCTTTTCATTCAATAAACGAAGCAAAACAGATAATACAACAAAGCAAAATTGATTTTATCATTTTTAAGCCAACAATATTAGGCGCACTAATTGGTGCGGTTGATTTTATTAAAGAATTTGAAAACTGTGGGAAAAGAATTATTATCTCTTCATCGTTTGAGAGCGCTGTCGGTAAAAGCGCGCTTGTAATGCTTGCAGCTTTGACCGGCCATTTATATGCTCACGGTCTCGATATATCAAACATTTTTGCAAATGATATTTGCACGGACTTTTATGAAACAATTAATGGATATATTTCTTTTGACCCGCATTTTTATCCCCCACTATTTGATTTAATATTCAAATGATTTCAATAAACAATAAAGAACACTGGCTAATCCAGCAGGCCTTTCGTTTCCCTAAAAGGACTGCATTAGTAAGTTACGAAAGAATAATAACCTACAGACAGCTTTATAATGAATGCCTGCAATACGCAAACATTATATATAGCCTGGGAGTTCGCAGCAAAGATCATGTCGGAATCTTGTTTGGTCATGATGTTAATTTTTTCAAAGTGATTAATTCCCTCTGGTTTATTGGAGCTGTGCCAATCTTGTTAAGTTTTCGCGAGACAGATGTTGAAATTAAAATAAAATTGAAACAAGCTGATATTAAATATTTACTTATTGATGAAACCTTAAAACAGAAATATTCTTCCATTCAGTTTCAACAAAAAATATTTTGCACTAATGAGATAATTCCGGATACTGAAATTTCAAAATCCAATCGCATCCCTTTTTCATATAAAGCTAATAATCCGGCATTAATTTTATTTACATCCGGCAGCAGCGGAAGACCAAAGGCTGTCGTTCATACATTTAATTCATTATTTGAGAGTGTAAAAGCAATTGACTCATTTGCTGATCTATCACAAAAAGATTTGTGGCTTGCCGGATTGCCTCTATACCACATCGGTGGGTTTATGATTCTATGCCGGTCTTTAGTAGCTGGCAGTGCTGTTGCATTCCCGGAATCGCTTAATCATAAGCATTTTGTAAATGGATTAAAGCATTTTAATCCCTCTCACATTTCTTTTGTACCCACAACACTTTTTAAGCTGATTAATGAAAATACAGCTCCCAATAAAAATCTTAAATATTCATTTCTTGGCGGCGGACCCTCGGAAGCACAATTATCTCTTGACTCATTTGCCAAAGGCTGGCCGGTTGTAAAAGTGTACGGATCTTCCGAAACATGTTCAATGGTTACTATACTGCATCCGCGCAATTTAATGTTGAAGGCAGCGTCTTCCGGGAAACCCATATATAAAAACAAAATCAAAATTAAATATGCATATAAAAGAGAAGACGATGGAGCCGGAGAGATTTTTATTCAAACCCCTTCGTTGTTCAAATATTATTATGATAAGAAACATATTGTTAAAACCAATAAAACAAACACATGGTTTTCTACCGGTGATCTTGGAAGGCTTGATAACGATGGATATCTTTTTGTGAAAACAAGAAGAGAAGAGATAATTATTTCGGGAGGGGAAAATGTAAGCGCAAAAGAAGTTGAGTCTGCTCTTAAATCTATTCCAAAGGTCAAAGATGTATATGTATTCCCGGTAGAAGATAAAAAGTGGGGACAAATTGTTTGCGCTGCAATTGTTGGAAAAGGTATTTCTGAAAAAGAAATTAAAAGTTATTTGAAGGGTAAAATATCAGGCTATAAAATTCCAAAAAAAATATTCTTTTTGAATAATATTACCAAAAATGAGATGGGAAAGGTTAATCGCGAAATTCTATTAAAAAAGATTAGCCCTGATTAGCCTTCAATTTATCAGAAAAATCCTGCGGTAAAGCAATCTTTTTAAATTCATTCTTTAACACACAAACATGAACTGTCTTGGCAATAGCAGTAAACTGGTTATCTGATTTATAAAACTTATAGCTCAATTCAAAAGAAGATTCTCTTAGAGAACTAACAACAACATCAACACGCAGTTCATCGCCAACTTTGATAGGTCTAACATAATCCGCCTCTGCATGCATTATTGGCAAAACATACTCTTTATCAAAAAAGAAATCACGTTCAGTGTGCAGACTTCTCATAAAATCCTCATACGCCGCGTGACAGTATTTGAATAAACTGGCATAAAAAATAATACCTGCCGGGTCTGCATCATAAAAATAAATCTTAATCTTGGTTGTAAACATGAACGTCCCATTTTGTTGGGCATAATTTAATCAACTAATAGCCATTTCACATTAACTTTTTTTGTGTTTAATTTAGTTATGGAAAAAATGACGCTCAATTGATAAAAATAAACCGCCATATTTTATATATTCTCCTATTTGTTATCGCCTCAGGGGGATTATATGCGCAGCAAACGGAGAAAAAAAAAGAATATTACAGCAATGGTAAATTGAAGTCGGAAGGTTTCTACACAAACGGCTTGCGTAACGGAATTTATAAAGAATATTATGAAAGCGGAAAAATTTGGAAGGAATGGAATTTTGAAAATGGAAAAGAGGAAGGGTTATCCACATGGTCTTTTGAAAACGGTAAAAAAAGTATGGAGTGGAATTACAGCAAAGGTAAATTGGAAGGAATATCAAAATGGTATTATGAAACCGGTGAACTTTGGGCTGAACCTAATTACATGGACGACATACAGGAGGGTGCAAGCAAAACCTATTATAAGAAAGGCGCACTTGAAGCAATTTGGAATTATTATCATGGCAGGCTAAACGGAATATCTACTATATATTTTGAAAATGGCAAAGTTGAAGTTGAGCGTAATTACGTTAATGATAAACTTGACGGTGTGAGTAAAGTTTACACCGAGTACGGCACGCTTGCTCTTGAAGCAAAATACAAAAACGACCTGCTTGACGGCACTTCATACTTTTATTATCCGGATGGAAAGATAAGTGTTATTGATACTTATGAAAAAGGACAAATTATAAAAAGAGAAAGATTCGATTATGGAGCTAAGACAAGCAAAATTGAGGAGAATTTTGAAGAACATTATGATGAAGGGACTTTAAAAAGACAGGTACAATTCAAAGATGGTAAGCTTGAAGGATTGATAAGAGAATTTTATGTAAGCGGATTCCTGAAATCAGAAACTAATTACAAAAGTGGAATTATTGCAGGTGAATGTAAATTCTATAATGATGGCGGCACTCTTTCAGAAATTGTTTCATTCATTAAAGGATTGAAAGAAGGATTATCAATAAAATACAACCGCGAAGGAATCAAAACAGCGGAGGAAAATTATTCCGGCGGCCTGCGCGAAGGTTTTGCAAAGACTTTTTATCCGGATGGAGAAGTGGAGTCAGAACAACATTTCAGAAACGATAAGTTGAATGGGACGGCAAAAATTTATTTGAAAAATGGAAGGCTTACAGCCGAAGTTGATTATTCAAATGGGCTTAAAAACGGAATAGCAAAATATTACTACACTAACGGGAACATTTCAGATCTTTTTGTTTATAAAAATAATTTGCTGGACGGGAAATGCCTCTCTTATGACCCTGCCGGCAAAATTGTTCACGAGGCTGAATATATTAATGGTGAATTACAAAAACAAAATTGAACTTTCTTTATTCAGAAATACTTTAATAATTCATGTTACGCATAATTTAATTCATAACCATGTCCTTTAGGACGTGGAGTGTAACCAAGTAAAAAAATCTGGGCTTTAGCCCAAATAAAATAGATGAAGATTTAAGCTAATAACGAAATTATGTTTCTATTAAACAAAGAGTTGGGCTAAAGCCCTTTTCTTTTTTTGTTGTCTTTTGTCTCCACGGTGAAGAGCCTGTGTGAAAATAGGGGGTTAAGAGAATTTTAGTTTTGTTTTTAAAAAGAAATCGAAACATTTTTTCAAAAAATCTTAATTATCACACAGCCTCTGAACGGTGGAGTTATGAAGTTTTAAAATCAATTGGCGTAAATACCGTTTTTGCGTAACATGAGTTAATAATTCATGTGCAATAAAAAAAAATATATTATAACATTTGAACAAAAGCATAGTCTTATCGCCCTTTTCAATAAAGAAATAATTAAATTTAAAATCAAAATAAAAAGACTAGTTAGATTTTATTTATTTTAACAATTTCTTAATAAAAGACCAAAGAATTAAATATTTATAGTTAGTAACTTTGTTGTTCACTAAATGGTAAATTCTATTTTCTTAAAAACTATGGGTAGAAAAAAAATTCTTTTCATTTGCGGTTCACTCAACCAAACTTCAATGATGCACCAAATTTCCAAGCATTTTGAAGAATATGATTGCTACTTTACTCCTTACTATGGTGATGGATTAATAAATTATCTAGTTGGTAAAGGCTTTCTTGGTTTTTCAATACTTAACGGACATTTTCGGCAAAAAACAGAGGAATATCTGCATAATAATAATTTGCAGGTTGATTACAGGGGAATTAAGCATAATTATGATTTAGTTTATACATGTGCTGATCTGATCTTTCAGCAAAATATCAGGAATAAAAAGGTAATTCTTGTTCAGGAAGGGATGACCGATCCTGAAAATTTGATATTCTACCTCGTAAAATATTTAAAGCTGCCCCGTTGGATAGCAAGCACATCTACAATGGGTATTTCGAACATGTACACTTTATTTTGTGTGGCTTCTTACGGATATAAAAATTTATTTATACGTAAGGGAGCAAATGAAGAAAAAATAATTGTGACCGGTATTCCAAATTTTGACAATATACATCTTGTAAAGAATAACGATTTCCCTTATAAAAATTTTGTACTTGTCTGTACTTCGGACATGCGTGAAACTTACAGATACGAGAACAGGAAAAAATTTATTGAGCAATGTGTCGGCATAGCAGATGGGAAGCCCCTGATTTTTAAGCTGCATCCACATGAAAATTTTAATCGTGCTGAACACGAAATTAACAAATATGCACCGGGAGCCCTTGTATATACAAATGGCATTACAGACCACATGATTGCAAACTGCGATGTACTTATTACAAAATATTCATCCGTGGTTTACGTAGGCTTAGCACTTGGAAAAATTGTATACTCTAAATTTGATATAGATGAATTGAAACAACTGCTTCCTCTTCAAAACAACGGTACTTCTGCAGAAAGAATTGCAAGAATTGGCATGCACCTGCTAAAGGGACCAAGCATTGAGTATGATAAGATTCGCGAAGCATTCGATTTGAAAACTGCTTAATCTTTTGGTAAGGCATGGATACTGATTTAATACTCGCCCTTTTTATTTTTGCCGCGTTTTTTTGCGGAGTAGTCTGGATTGCAAAGAGGATGAGAAATAGCGGCAGCCTTAATTTATATGCTGCAACTTATGAATTCTATGATAAGGAACAACGTTCTGCAATTGAACAGGTTGTTGAACAAAAAGTTAAAAAGATGGAAGAAGAAGAAACTGATAAGCCAAAATAAAAGATAGTTTTTTGTATAATGAAAATTGTAACTGTAATACAAGCAAGAATGTCCTCAACCCGGCTGCCTGGGAAAGTAATTCTGCCGATTCTTGGTAAACCAATGCTGGTACAAATGCTTGAAAGAGTTCATGCGGCAAAATTGGCAGGGAATATTGTTGTTGCAACATCAACCAACCCTGATGATGATGAAATTGAAAAAGTTTGTCTTGAAAATAATTATGATTGTTTCCGCGGGCATTTAACCGATCTTCTTGACCGCCATTACCAGGTTGGGAAAAAATATGGCGCCGATGCCGTAGTAAAAATACCATCGGACTGCCCTCTTATAGACCCGGTGATTATAGATAAAGTGTTACAGCAATATATCAACTCAAATGAATTTGATTACGTCAGTAATCTTCACCCGGCAACTTATCCCGATGGAAATGATGTTGAAATATTTTCTTTTGAGGCAATTGAATGCGCCTGGAAAGATGCAACAAAAGATTTTGAACGCGAGCATACAACGCCATTCATCTGGGAAAATAAAGACCACTTTTCTATCGGCAATGTTACCTGGGAAACAGGTCTTGATTATTCGACAACCCAGCGCTGGACAATTGATTTCCCTGAAGACTATGAATTTGTAAGAAAAGTCTACGCGGAACTTTATCCTAGCAATCCTATTTTTACAATGAATGATATTTTAAATTTACTTAACGAAAAGCCGGAAATTGCAGCAATTAACAAAAAGTACCTTGGTAAATATTGGTATGAAGAACATCTTAACGAATTAAAAAACATTGACGAATACAAAAACAAACTCTCAAAAAAATGAAAAAACTAAAACCTGTTAAAAAACCAAAATCTAAAAAAGGAAAAGATACTTTTCGGCAGAACAATGAATTGAAAAAAATGGCTCTGCGTGTCCGCGAACATATTATACGAATGAGCGGCAATGGCGGCTGTTTTATTGGGGCATCGCTTTCATGCGCAGATTTGATTGTCTACCTGTACAAAGAATTTTTAAACGTTTCACCTGATAATTTTAAAGACCCCGCCCGTGATTATTTTTTCCTTTCAAAGGGGCACGACGTTCCAGCTTTGTATAGTACTTATGTAGAACTTGGCTGGCTGGATGAAGCACGCTTAAAAAATCACCTTAAGACAAATGATTTTATTTACTGGCATCCAAACAGGAATATTCCGGGAATTGAATTCCATTCCGGTTCTCTCGGTCATAATCTATCCGTAGCTATGGGTGTAGCTTTAGACTGTAAATTCCGTAAACAAAAGAATAAAATTGTTGTAGTTGTTGGTGACGGCGAATTAAATGAAGGTTCCATGTGGGAGGCACTTTTGGTTGCCTCAGCAAAAAAATTAGATAATCTATTAATTGTAGTTGACCGTAATCAGTTCCAGGCAAATTTGCCAACTGAAGATTTAATTCCGCTTGAACCGCTTGATAAAAAATTTGAAGCTTTTGGCTGCAAAGTCAAAACTATCAACGGTCATAAATTCAGCCAGATGAATAATACTTTCAAAAAATTCCCGTTTGAAAAAAGAAAGGTTTCTGTAGTTATTGCAGAGACAGTTCGTGGTAAAGGACTGCCAAGTATCGAAAAAAGGGCAGACCGGTGGTTTGTAAACTTTAAAGAAGAAGAGATTGAACAGCTTCTAAATGAATTGCATGGCAACAAAAAAGCAAAATTAACTTCTGAAACTATTGTAGCGAGATAAAATGACATACTCAGATATTGTAATAGACCTTATTAATAAAGATGATCGCTTCCTTATCATGACATCTGAAAACCGTGCGGCGTTTAGAGATTTACCCCCTCTTATCCCGAATAATTTTATTGATGTTGGAATAGCTGAACAGACTTTGATTGGGATGGCGGCAGGGTTGGCACTCCGTGGACGTACTCCAATTGTACATGCATTAACAACCTTTTTAACAATGCGCGCATTTGAATTTATTCGTACAGATGTTGGCATTGGTAATCTTCCTGTAAAGATTGTTGGGGCAGTACCCGGCTTCCTTTCCGACGGCAATGGTCCAACACATCAAGCCCTGGAAGATATTTCTATAATGCGCGGAATACCAAACGTAAATGTTTTTTCACCTGCCGATGAAGAAGACATGTTAAAAGGCTTAAGAAAAGTTTTTGAAAGTCCTTCTCCATTTTATATGCGTTATAACACCGTTAAAGCTGTTGTTGAACATTCTGATTTTGAAATCGGCAAAGCTGAAACTTTTGGTTCAGGAACCGATGTGGCAATTCTTGTTCATGGATTTTTATTTACACAGGCTTTCCGGGCAAAGGAAATTTTAGAATCTCAAGGATTTTCTGTAAGATTAATAAACATAAGAACACCAAAACCAATTGATGAAAATGCAATTCTGAAAACAGTAGATGAATGCAAATTAATTGTTACCATAGAAGATCATTTTATTACCGGAGGATTATATACCATACTTGCAGAAGTATTGCTAAGAAATAACAAAACTGCAAAAGTCCTTCCATTTGCATTGATGAATAAGTGGTTCAAACCGGGACTTCTAAATGACGTGTTAGAATATGAAGGATTTACTTCAAAACAAATTGCGGAAAAGATAACAAAAGCTATTAGCAGTTAGCTCATTAATGGAGGGTATATGAGGGATTATAAAAAATTAATTGTTTGGGAACGGTCACATAAATTTGCAATAGAAATTTATAAGATAACTCACGTTATGCAAAAATGGTATTTACGTCAATTGATTTTAAAACTTCATAACTCCACCGTTTACGGTGGTGACAAAAGACAACAAAAAAAAGAAAAGGGCTTTAGCCCAACTCTTTGTTTAATAGAAACATAATTTCGTTATTAGCTTAAATCTTCATCTATTTTATTTGGGCTAAAGCCCGGATTTTTTTACTTGGTTACACTCCACGTCCTGAAGGACATGGTTATGAATTAAATTATGAGTAAGGTGAGTAAGATAACTAAATCGTTTCCTAAAAAAGAATTGTGAGGAATTACATCTTAACTAAGAAGAGCAGTTATTTCCGTTCTGACAAATATTGAAGAAGAGTGCGGTAAGCAAACACCTAAAGATTTGGCAAAGTATTTAAGCATTGCTGCCGGTTCCGCCAGTGAAGTAGACTATTTATTAATTTTGGTAACTGATTTAGAATTTATAAAAAAAGAATTAAGCGAAGTATTAATTAAAGAAATAAACGAAATCAAGAAAATGTTGAATTCGCTGCAAACTAAAATTTTTACTAATAGCTAAAGACTAATATCTAAACGCTGGAGAAAACCGTGCCCAATAAAATATCTTTAAATAACGACTACCCTGAAATAAAAAAATCGGATGAATTATATAACCGCGCAGTTGGATTAATTCCATCAGTAACTCAAACTCTAGCTAAAGGTCCGGGGCAATGGGTAAAAGGTATTGCACCCAAATATTTGGTTAAAGGGAAAGGCTCTCATGTTTGGGATGCAGACGGAAATGAATATATAGATTACATGATGGGTGTTGGTCCGCTATCACTCGGTTATGCATATCCAAAAGTTGATAACGCAATTAAAAAACAGCTGGAAGATGGAATTACCTTTTCAATGATGCACCCGCTTGAAGTAGAAGTTGCAGAGATGATTCATAAAATAATTCCAAACGCTGAAGCTGTCCGTTACAGTAAGACCGGTGCAGATGCAACAAGCGCTGCCGTACGGCTTGCACGCGCTTATACAAATAAAAATAAAATTTTATGCTGCGGTTATCACGGCTGGCATGACTGGTATATTTCTGTTACTGCGCGCAATCATGGAATACCCGAAGCAGTGCAGGCAATATCTTATACGTTTAATTATAATGATATTGATTCCGTAAAAAATTCAATTGATGACGACGTTGCGGCAATAATTCTGGAGCCGGTTGTATTTACAGAACCAAAAGATAATTTTTTGCAAAAACTTGCAGATCTTTGTAATGAAAAAGGTATAGTATTAATCTTTGATGAAATGTGGACAGGCTTTAGAATGGCTATTGGCGGAGCGCAGGAATATTTTGGTATAACTCCCGATCTCGCAACATATTCAAAAGCTGTTGCCAACGGTATGCCTATTTCAATCTTAACCGGTAAAAGAAAAATAATGGATCTTGCAGACGAAGATATTTTCTTCTATACTACGTTTGGCGGTGAAGCGCTTTCACTTGCAGCTACAAAAGCGACTATAGAAGAGCTAATAGAAAAGAACGTTCCGCAATATTTAAATACACAAGGTGCTAAGTTGAAAAACGGGTATAATTCAATTGCTCAAAAACTTGGGATGGAATATACAAACGCTATAGGCTACAATTGGCGCTCGATGGCAACTTTTAACGTAAAAGGAGGAGATCCTTTAATTCAAAAATCCCTTATGCAGCAGGAAATGATTAAACGCGGAATTTTATGGCAGGGATTTCATAACATGTCGTTCTCTCATAGCGATGCCGATGTTGAATACACTCTACTGGCTTTGGAAGAATCATTAAATATATTAAAGAAGGCTGTTTCAGAAAATAAATTAAAGGAAATGCTAAAGGGCGAACCTGTACAGCCTGTTTTTAGGAAAGTTGATAATTTTAACATGAAGCCATTAAGGAGATAAATGAAAAAACTAATATTAGCTACAAGTTTTATTTTATTTTGCTCATATCAAATTTCTATTGCGCAAAACAAGACTACTGAGAAAAAAGTTACTGTTGATTCCAAAGGTGTAAAAGATTCAACTGAATCGGTAATAATATCAAAGACTGAAGACATCACCCCGCGTACAAATATGTTCGTAATTAACCCCCTGAAATTTTTCCTGTTTTATAATTTAAGTTACTTCCATAAAATTGATAATAATATTGCAATTGGCGGAGGAATTCAATTTCCTACATTAAAAGACATAAATGGATTTGGAGTAAATGCAGAGATAAGATTCCATCCTTCAAAAAAAGCGCTGCGCGGATTTTATATAGCTCCAAATTTCTCTTTTAATTCACTTTCAACTTCCGGTTCAAGTTCAAATGTACTAGTGTCTTCTATAGGTGTTCTACTAGGCTGGCAATGGTTTCCTGGAGAAGATTTTGCAATGGGACTCGGAATCGGAATTGACCACTATTTTGTTTCTAATTCCAAAAATGCATTCCATTCATATGATGGAAATGTACCCGCGGTCAGGTTCGATATTGGTTACGCGTGGTAAATAAGTTTTTAGCTGTTAGCCATTAGCCCTAAGATAAGTTAAATTATTATAGCTTAAATAAATTTTTTATTTGGAAATATTTAATGGAATTATTTTCTCTTAAAGACAAAACGGCAGTCGTTACCGGTTCGCTTGGTCTTATTGGTAAGGAACATTGCAGGGCATTAAGTGAGGCAGGAGCAAATGTTATTGCGGCAGATTTAGATGCTGATAAATGCGGAGAATTTGCACTTACTCTGCTAACTGAATCAATGGGTATTTCTCTTGATGTTACAAGCCCTGAGTCGGTAAATGGTTTACGGGATAAAGTTATACAAAAGTTTGGACACATTGACATACTGGTTAACAATGCCGCTATTAATGACATGTTTGAAGATCCCAAAGCAGCTAGCGAACAGTCAAAGTTTGAGAACTATCCCCTGGAACTCTGGCAAAAATCAATTGATGTGAACTTAACAGGTGTTTTTTTATGTTCACAGATTATTGGAAATGTAATGTCTGTTCAAAAAAAAGGAAGCATCATCAATATTGCATCAACATATGGAATTACTGCCCCGGATCAATCTCTTTATAAAAAAGTAGATGGCACACAATCCTTTTACAAACCACCGGCATATTCTGCCACTAAAGGTGCAGTAATAATGTTTACCAAATATCTTGCAGCTTACTGGGGAAGTAATGGAGTGCGCGTTAATACATTAACTCCCGGAGGTGTAGAAAACAGCCAGGATGAGTTTTTCATCCGGAAATATTCTGCAAAAACTATTTTGGGCAGAATGGCTAAACCATCCGACTACAAAGGTGCGCTTATTTTTCTTGCTAGTGATGCTTCAAGTTACATGACAGGCGCAAACCTTGTTGTTGATGGCGGATGGACTGCATGGTAATAATAATAAATAATTTATAACAGCTGTCAATAACATCTGATGAATTAATTATGAAAAAAAAATTAACAAAGAAACAGTTGTTGAAGCGCGCTCAGAAAATTAAGCTGCTTTTAACAGACGTTGACGGCGTTCTTACAGATACCGGTGTTTATTATTCAGGAAAGGGAGAAGAACTTAAAAGATATTCTATCAGAGATGGAATGGGCGTTGAGCGTTTGAGAAAATTGGTTGATGTAGAAACCGGAATCATAACACGCGAAAATACAGAGATTGTACGAAGCCGCGCTATAAAATTAAAAATAGATGAATTGCATCTTGGAGCGCAGGAAAAGGAAAAGAATCTTGATGAGATATGCAAACGAAAAAATCTTTCTAAAGATGAAATTGCTTACATTGGTGACGATACTAATGATCTTGAAATAATGCAGTCAGTTGGTTTGAGCGCATGTCCAAAAGATGCAACCAGATTTGCAAAAGATGCCGCTGATTTAATTCTGGAAAGCAAAGGTGGTCAGGGAGCTTTTCGTGATCTTGCAGAACTTATAATTGAAGCAAAATCAAAAAAGAAATAGAAAGGGTTATAATGAAACCGGGCAAAGTTAAAATTGGCAGTAGATTTATTGGCGAAGACGAACCTGTATATATTATTGCTGAGATTGGCATTAACCACAATGGTTCATTGGACCTGGCAAAAAGATTAATTGATGGCGCAGTTTCCGCCGGTTGTGATGCAGTCAAATTTCAAAAACGTACACCGGAAATCTGCGTTCCTAAAGACCAATGGGAGATAATAAGAGAAACCCCCTGGGGCAGAATTACATACATTGAGTACCGACACAAAGTGGAATTTGGTTTTGAAGAATATCTTGAGATCGACAGTTATTGCAAAGATAAAAATATAGACTGGTTTGCTTCGCCGTGGGATGTAAATTCGGTTGATTTCCTGGAAAAATTCAAACCAATCATATACAAAGTTCCGTCTGCTTCTGTAACTGATCTCCCTTTGCTTGAAAGGATCAAAACTACCGGGCGCCCAATATTGCTTTCAACCGGCATGTCAACAATAGAAGAAGTTGAAACTGCTGTTAAATTGCTTGATATTGAAAATTTAATGATAGCCCAGGCAACTTCAAATTATCCCTGCTCTCTTGAAGAACTGAATTTAAATGTTATTCTAAATTACAAAGCAAGATTCCCCGGAATTCCAATAGGTTATTCAGGTCACGAAACCGGTCTGGCTCCTACTCTTGCAGCAATAGCCCTTGGTGCAAGTTTTGTAGAAAGACACATAACTCTTGACCGCGCAATGTGGGGAACGGATCAGGCCGCCTCTGTTGAAATTGACGGAATGAGAAGGCTTGTAAAAGACATCCGTGATATTGAAAAAGCAATGGGAGATGGAATTAAGAAAGTTTATCCTGGTGAGCACAAAAACATCGAAAAACTTAGAAAAGTTAAAACAAATATTACAGTTTAAATTATGTTGAGCGAAATCTGGAATAGCCTTGCGTCAATTCCTCATTATAAAGCGGTTTCGTATTCAATTATAATTTGTGCTGCTGTACTATTTATATTGCTTGAGAGATTATTTCCATATAATAAAGGACAAGGGGTTTTACGGGAAGGATTTTTTAATGATCTTGCACTTTATACAATTGCACAGAGTTACATCCTTGGAATAATAATCTTTACGTTTATAATAAGTACTATTGATAAAACTTCCGGACTCTCAAGACTTCATTTATTCACTGCAATACCCATCTGGATCCAGCTAATAATTTTTACAATTACGCACGATTTCTATATTTACTGGATGCACCGCTGGCAGCACAATAATAAGTATTTATGGAGACTGCACGAAGCACATCATTCTCCTAAAAAAGTTGACTGGCTTTCAGGTTCCCGCTCACATGCATTTGAAATTCTGATCAACCAAACTATTGAATTTCTTCCAATAGTTATTCTTGGTTCGCCGAATGAGGTAATTGCTTACAAAGGTGTAATAAGCGCTGTGTGGGGAATGTATATCCACTCAAACATCAATGTTCAAACAGGTATCCTGCAAAAATTTATTAACGGTCCGGAAATGCACAGAATCCATCACACAACTGGTAAAGGACGCAACAGAAATTTTTCAACTAAGCTGGCAATATGGGATTGGATTTTTGGGACTGCCTATTTAACAAATGAACGTGCTGAAGTTTATGGATTGAAGACTTTTTTCCCGGATAATTATTTAAAGCAATTCATTTTTGCATTCAGAAGTTATCGCAAGGGCTGATTTAGAACCAGCCCTTGCTTTCTCTATTTATAATCCCTGTATTCTTTTATCTTTTGGATACTTTACAGAATAAACCAATTTTTTCACAACCGATTTTCCAGCATCAACATCAACCAGCCACTTAAGTTTTCCCTCTTCAGTTTTATAACCTGCACCGGATGTTTCAATCAATTTAACAACAATATCCTCATTCTTGGAAAGCGGAATTTGATCTTCAACCCATATTTTAACCGGAAGCTTCTTGTTGTTTTTTATTTTAATTTCATAAGCAAATGTCCTTTCAACATTACTGCTTAAAAATTTATCTTCTGAAAAATCTTTCAGTACTTCTCTTGATACAGAAATGTTCGGATCTCTTCCCAATGAAATTGACAAAGTATCATTTGTTGTTTGCGGATTAATATTCGTCTGTCCTACAAAAGAATTTTCGAAATAAATATTTGCTTGTCCCGGAAGCAGGTTGTAAGAAGTCCAGTTAGTTAATTGCACAACTAGAAAAGCATTTGTATCAAATTTTGGGGCGGCATAGTATTCATACTTAGCCGGAATAGAATAATTTTGAAGAGCTACTGCATGCGGTTTATTATCAGCGGGAATTGAGTATTTTATGGTTGGAGTAAATTCAACAGCTAGTTGTGTTTCAACAGCTTCAAAAAAATCTGCCATTGATTTAGCTTGAGGAGCAGCTGCTTCATTAGCAGTAACTCTAATTTCCTGACTAATTTGTGCTTTCATTGCCCCGCTTTTCATTTCACGGTATAACACCGGGTGCTCAAAATCAATAAACCATGGATGTAATTCAGGCTTTTCATTATTAACATTTGGGTTCCTTGTAGAAAGAACAATATCAACATCTTTCCAGTCAAAACCGCAGTTCTGCCAAACGTTTGCTTTATAATTCAACGCAGCAGGAGAATTTAATTTATCTGCCCTTATATCATAAACCGGCTGCCAGCCTGCATCGTAAATCAAAAATGATAAATCAACTTCCACCGTTTGGTATGAGTTGGAAGAAAGAGTTACAATAACTTCATTTGTTGGTTTATTGAGCTGGTCGTTTAACTCTTTTAACTGAGCTTGAATTCTATCAATATTTTTTTGAATCTTTTTCTCTGTCAAAGAGAGATCAAACATTTTAGCTTTAATTTCCCCGAGACGTTTTCTATAAAACTCTGCCATTTTCTGTAATTCTGATACAGAGACGCCGATTTTTTCATTTCCAATATTCTTGTTGGCAAGTATCAAATCGGTTTCATATTTCAGAACGTCATTATCGTTATGATTAAACGCCAATAATTTATTTTGTGTTTCCAGTGAATCTTCCAGCAATTTAATTTTTGAATTTTTTTCCTGCGGGCGCATATAGTCAAAACGTTGAACTACAGACATTATAACCACATCACCTTTCGCTGAAACATTTATACTGTTGCTATTAATGTTTGAAGCAAGTGCATTAAATACAAGATCATTAATTCCCTTGTCAACTTTAGTTTTTGCCGAATAGCTTAATTGTGCACCCCTAAGAAAAACTTTCACATTATCCATGGTTGGTTTCAATATAATTTCATCAGACGCCCAGACCGTGGATGAAATTTGAATAATGATAAAAATGCCAAATAAAATTTTTTTCATTTTAGCCCCTGATGGTTATTTAAAAATAAGTAAATCAAATCTTATACATAATACAATTTTTTCTGTTCCCTGCTTATATCTGATTAAACTAACCAATTAACCTTTCAAAAGAGACCATCATTCTTTATTTTTGTGTGCATTTTAATAAAGGAAATCCTCCCTTGGCCGGTCTTTAATTTCCAAGATGACATTATGAAAAAATTATTAATAGAACTGCTAAAAAAATACTTCGACTCTATTGTTGAAAACTGGACAGCAAAGCTTTTACCAATTGTTAAAGATAAGCTTTCTGCATCACAAGCCCATACTTTTGTTGAAAACAGCTTAAATACTTTTATAGAAGTGATAGAACAGAGCGACTATAAATCTGCCGATCAATATTTAATTGATATATACACACTGTTCTCAAGTGCAAATATGAACCTTTTGGAAGCAAGCCAGATGTTCAGCCAGGCAAGGTTTACTGTATTCAACTTTATTGAAAATGATGCAATGGGAAATATTGATCCCGTAATACTGCTCGGATTCTTTGATGAATTGATTGAGCAGATTTTTGCGCGGTATAGTATGCTGCACCAGGAAACAAAAATGAAAGAGATGAAGGGAGACCGGGATCGTCTTGCTTCAAAACTTGAACTCAACAGTCAGTATCTTAAAAACATTTTGCACACTTCGGACCAGGCTATAATGATGGTTGACAATAATGAAGTTTTTATAGCCTGGAATAGGGGCGCTGAAAAGATATTTGGCTACAAAGAGCAGGAAGTTCTTGGAAGGTCTTCTTCCTTTCTATTACCCGAAGGTGAAAAATACGTGCAGGAACTACAGTTGATAAAGAACGAAGTTAAACAGAATGGTCAGACAAAAATTCTTGATACTGAAAGAAAGACTAAAAGTGGAGAAATAATCAGTGTCCGTCTCAGCGTTTCAACACTTCCGGGTACAAACAAGGAATATTCCGGGCGGTCAATAATTATTAAAGATTATACTGAATTTAAAAGGCTTCAGGCACAAATAGATCAATCAGAAAAACTTGCCGTAATCGGACAACTTGCAGCCGGTGTTGCACACGAAATCGGGAACCCTCTGACTTCAATATCTTCTCTTGTTCAAATCCTGCAAAGAAAGAGTCAGGATCCGTTTATAAGCGAACAGCTGGTTAACATAAAGGAGAACATAGACAGAATTACAAAGATTGTACGCGAACTAGTTGATTTCTCCCGCCCTCCAAGTTATGAAACAGCAATACAGGATATTACAGATATTGTTAAAACTGCTATTGGAATTGTTAAATATGATAAACGTGTACGAAAAGTAAAATTTGAGACTGAGTTAAAAAATGTATTGCCAAATGTCAATGTTGCAGCAGACCAGCTTCTTCAGGTATTTGTTAATATACTTATTAATGCTCTTGATGCAATTGAAGGCAACGGCACAATAACAGTCAAATCGAATTTTGATGATAAAAATATTTATATTGAACTGACAGATGACGGATGCGGAATGGATGCCCAAACTTTAGAAAAAATATTTGATCCTTTCTTTACAACAAAGGATGTTGGTAAAGGCACAGGACTGGGGCTATCGGTAAGTTATGGAATAATTAAACGATTTAAAGGCGAAATTAAAGCAAAAAGTAAATTAAAATTGGGAAGTACATTTACAATTATTTTGCCTGTAGTAATAGAATAAGAAAGTAAACGGAGAAAAGATGTCTGCAAAAATATTGATAGTTGATGATGAAAAGCCTATACGGGATTCACTTAAAATTTTGTTATCAGAAGAAGGATATATAACTGAAGTGGCCGGCGACGGTGAAGAGGCATTTCAAAAAATTCAAGAAACAACATATGATATTGTAATTACAGACATAAAAATGCCAAAGTTTGACGGTATACAGCTACTTGAAGCAGCATCAAAAATTTCTCCCGAAACTTTTTTTATTATAATGACTGCATATGCATCTGTTAAGACTGCAATTGACGCTTTGAGGCAGGGCGCTTATGATTATTTAATAAAGCCAGTTGAATTTGATGACGTAATACTGCGGGTAAAGAGATTAATTGATTACAAAAAGCTGGCAACTGAAAATAAAATTCTTCGCCAAAAAATTTCATCTGATACCGGTTTTACAAATCTGATAGGCAAAAGCGATTCAATGAAAAAAGTATTCAGCGTTATTTCACAAGTGGCGCCAACTAACAGCAACGTTTTGATATATGGAAAAAGCGGAACGGGCAAAGAACTTGTTGCAAAAGCAATTCATCACAACAGTTTAAGAAAAGATAAAATATTTCTCCCAATAAACTGCGGTGCAATCTCGGAGAATTTAATTGAAAGCGAACTATTTGGACATAAAAAAGGATCATTTACCGGTGCTTCTGATGACAAACAGGGTTTGTTTAAGGTGGCGGACGGCGGAACGCTTTTTTTGGACGAGATTGGCGAATTACCTTTAAATCTGCAGGTTAAACTTTTGCGCGCTATAGAAGACCGGGAATTTCTTCCAGTTGGAGGCGTAAAAGCTGTAAGTACGGATGTTAGAATTATAGCAGCAACCAACCAGGATCTTTTTGAAAGAACAAAAAGTAATGAATTCCGCGAAGATCTTTATTACCGGCTAAATGTTGTTGAAATAAAACTTCCAACACTTAATGAACGCAAGGATGATATTCCTCTTTTAGTAAATTATTTTATAGAAAAATTTTCGAAAGAAATGGGAAAAAGGGTAGTTGGAGTTAATAATGAAACGATGAAGCTTTTACTCTCGCATGATTGGCGCGGAGGTGTTAGAGAATTAGAGAATGTTATTGAAAGAGCATTAATTTTTGCCACCACCGAATACATTACAGTAAACGACTTAGCCGAACACCTGCGCATTGGAAATCTTTCAGCTGGATATCCAAACCCGCTAAAAGACGCAATGAAAGATTTCGAAAAAGAACACATCCTAAAAACAATTAGAAAATTTGACTACAACAAAGAAGAGGCATCCAAAGCTCTTGAAATAGGCTTGTCTTCTCTTTACCGTAAAATGGATGAACTTGGCATTCCCACCAAATCTTTAAAAGGGGATGAAGACTAAAATTAAACCTGAAGAATTCTATTAGTGAATGCATCATAAAGTTTAATTTTATATATTTGACTTGGTTCTTACCTAATTGCGACGGGCATGACAGATAACAACATCAATCTAGAAGTTCTAAAAGGACTTAACAACAAGCTCTGCAATTATTTCTTTTCTGTAAAAAGTGATTCTTCAGAAGATTTTATATCAGATTCGGTTGAACAAACTACAGGTTATTCTCCTACAGAAATTAAAAATTTCCCAGATGGTTATTACTCTCTTATTTGTGAGGAGGATTGCGCCTCAGTTAAAAAAAGTCTAGCGGAATTTGAAAGTAACAAAAATAAAAATGTTCTTGAACTTACATACCGTCTTAATGCGAAAAATGGAGAGCAGGTTTGGGTTAAGGAATTTTTAAACATTGACCGTTCGCCAAACGACTCATTTATTTTATCACAAAAAAGTATTGTATTAAATATTACTGAAATCAAGAGAAGCGAGTTTGAACTTCAGAAATCGAGGGATAACTTAAAGGATCTTAATTCACAAAAAGATAAGTTCATCTCCATAATCTCTCACGATCTACGTTCACCATTTACCACTCTATTAGGATTTTCCGAAATACTATTAAATGAACCTGATATTGCTTTAGAAGAAAAGAATGAATACTTGCAATACATTTATGATTCATCCAAAACGCAGCTTCAAATGATTAACTATCTATTGGATTGGTCACGTCTTCAAACCGGAAGAATCAAAGTTGAACCGGTGCGCCTCAATGTAAAAACAATTGTTTCCACTGCAATTGCACCGCTTACAGGGGATGCCGTACGCAAAAACATTGACGTAAGAACTGATATTCCTCCGGACCTTTACATTAATGCGGATGAACGCCTGATAAGTCAGGCAATTGTAAACCTGACAAGCAATGCAATAAAATTTACAAATGAGGGTAAGGAAGTTCACATTTCTGCGAGCCGATTTAAAGAAGGAATGATAGAAATTGTTGTAAAAGATGAAGGAATTGGAATAGCGGAAGAAAACCAAAGCAAATTATTCAAGATAGATCAAAAATTTGTTTTAATTGGAACAGCTGGTGAAAAAGGAACGGGTCTTGGTCTTACTCTTGTTAAAGAAATTATTGATAAACACGGCGGGCAAATTTGGTTTTATTCTCAAATAGATGAAGGAAGCGAATTTCATATAACCATACCTGAAGCAAAAAATCTTGTTCTCATTGTTGAAGACGATCCTGGAATTAGAACACTTTATAAAAAAATTATTGAACATGCACTCCCTAATTTTGAAGTTAAATTTTCTGATAACGGCTATGATGCAATAGGTCATTATAAAGAGCTCTTGCCAACCATAATTATAACAGATCATTCTATGCCCTTAATGAACGGCATTCAACTGGTTGAAGCAATTCAAAAGAAGGAATCAAATAAAACAGTACCTATTATTGTTATATCCGCCAGGTTAAATGACGAGATTACGAAAAAGTATATAAAACTTGGCGTAGATAAAGTAATTGCCAAACCTGTTGATCAGGAACAACTTGTAAAAATGATAAGAGAGTGCCTCTATTAAAGTATGACAAGCTTAAATCTTTCAAATGATTGAATGACAAGGCGAATTAAGCACCATTCCTGAATTGTCGATAAAGTTGATAGCTAACCTCTTAATGAAATTAATAGAGAAAATGTTTCTAACTATTCTACCGTTATGACAGATGAACAGACTGCATATAATGGATTGAATGACGAATTTTCGAAACACGATGTTGTAAATCATTGCAGAAAAGAATATGTTAGAGGCGGTTCAATTCATGTAACAAATATTGAAAATTTCTGGAGCCTATTAAAGCGAGGCAATTTTGGGATTACTAATTATGTCAGCCCAGAATATTTTAGTCACAGTTGCAATGAGTTTCAATTCCGTAATAATTCAAGAGAAGACGAAGATAAAGAATGCTTTGAAATAATGTTTGTGCATTATGAAGAAAATTTAAGTTATAAAAATCTTATAAATCCGAAAGGATAAAAATATGAGCAATCGCTTGATTTATGGAGATAACTTTGATGTTCTGATTTCCCTTGAATCAAATAAAGAAATTCACGGGAAAGTAAAATTAGTTTATATCGATCCACCCTATGGCACAAAACAGGATTTTACTTTTTCAGAAGAGAGATTTTCGACAATTAGTCGCATTAATGGCGGGAAAATTGCATATAAAGATACACTCACTGGAGAGGATTATCTGCGATTTTTATCTGGCAGATTGATTCGAATTAGAGAAATAATGGCGAATGATGGGGTAATTTATTTACATATTGATAGCAAGATGGGTCATTATGTAAAAGTTCTTATGGATAAAATATTTGGTTATAAAAATTTCATTAATGATATTACTCGGATAAAATGCAATCCCAAAAATTTTTCCCGTAAAGGTTTTGGTAATATTAAAGACATGATTTTATTTTATTCAAAATCAAAGAATTATATATGGAATGATCCTCGTCAAAAAATAAATATATTTACTAATGATAAACGATTTCGTTCTATTGATAGCAATAATCGAAGATATACAACAACACCTCTTCATGCACCTGGTGAAACAAAACGTGGCGCTACTGGAAAGTCTTGGAAAGGAATGTTGCCTCCGAAAGGAAGACATTGGAGATATGATCCAAGAATTTTAGATGAATTGGATCGGCAGGGCTTAATTGAATGGTCATCTACTGGAAATCCACGTAAAAAGATTTACGCTGATGATACGATGAAAGCCGGCATTAAATTACAAGATATATGGACTTATAAAGATCCCCAAAGTCCGCAATATCCAACAGAAAAAAATTTAGACATGTTAAAAATGATAGTTTCGACCTCTTCAAATGTTGGGGATTTGATACTTGATGCATTTTGTGGTTCTGGCTCAACTTTGTTCGCAGCACAAGAACTTAATCGGAGTTGGATAGGAATAGATTCTTCGAAACAAGCTATTTCTATTTGCAAAAAAAGATTGACTAATTTTGAATATTCAGAAGTCTTAGAAAAAAAGGATCAATATGAATCAATGGTCTTCCCGCACTTTGAACTTGGTTACATCTGAAGATTACCTCGATAAACTTCAAAAGATTTATCCTCACGAAGAGGGTGAAAGAGATGTTGACGAAACTATCTTGGATGAAATTAAACGATCTTTTAAAAAGAAGAACAATATTGTATTTCTCAATAAACTGCTCGATTTAGAAAAGTTTCCGTACAAAGACTCATATGTTGGATTTTTGAGAAGAGATAGAACTGCGATTGCTCGAAATCCAAAAACAGTAAAAAGAATATCTAATCGATTGTATGGAATGGGGATTGACAATGTTATCGAAGGAATTACACAGCCAAAAGAAGCGAATACACGGCGAGGAAATCAATTTACAGAATGGATAAGAAAAGAATTTAAATTTGCAGACATAAAACAATTTAGAGCCTCTTCAAAAGGAATAATAATACTTGATGCGACAGAGCTTGACGCAAGAAATTTTTGCAATACTGAAATGGGAATAGGAATATCAAAAAGGCCAGATTTAGTCGCTAAGTCGGGAAAGAATTATGTTGTTGGTGAAGCTAAATTTCTATCATCTACAGGTGGAAATCAAGGAAGAGCATTCGATGATGGTATGGCGTTGGCAACGAATTCTACTGGAAAAGCATATAAAATATTTATTCTCGATGGTATTCATTGGATTGAACGTGGATCAGATCAATTTAAAAGGATTGAGCATGGGACGGCGACGGTATTTTCAGCCCTACTTCTTAAAGATTTTTTGAAAATATATGATAAAACCTATCAATAAAAAGAAATTCCTTCAAAGCATACCCTAGATTACATGACAATAAAGAAACATGATATGGCTACTGAATCAGATTTTCAACCGGTTGTTATTAACATGTTATTAACATTTTAATAACATCACTGCTGCCAAAAAGGAGGCAAAACAGGACATGACGAATTTATCAAATAAACAGCATTTGGTTTGTCAAGCGTATAATTGGCTCAAAATATGGTAAGTTCAAGTCTTTCAAATGTAAAGCATTGGTTTGTTTTATACACAAAGCCCCGTCAGGAATTCAAAGCTGCAGCTCAACTTAACGCATTATCAATAGAACACTACCTGCCAACATTAACACAAATTAAAAAGTGGAGTGACAGAAAAAAGAAGGTTACTGAACCAATCTTTCGCGGTTATATTTTTATACGGGCAAATGAAAAGGAACGTTTAATCTCGCTTACACAAAGCGCCATTGTCAGATGCATTTCATTCGAAGGAAAGCCTTCAATAATTCCCGATTGGCAGGTGGAAAACTTAAAAAGTTTATTAACATCAACCCCCGAAGTCTTTGTCAGTAAAAAAATTGCGATCGGTACAAAGGTAAAAATTGCCGATGGTCCATTTACAGGCGTAATTGGAGTTGTAACAGGTCAGCAGGAAGATAAATGGCTGGCTGTTTCCGTTGATTTAATAAAATGTTCAGTAATGGTCCGCCTTCCAAAGGAAAGTGTTATTAAATTACTTAACAACTAATTTTTCGCCTTCAAATTATTTTTTAGTAAATTGAGCATTAATTAACTAAGCCTCATTAATATGATAGACCAAAAAGAATTAAATGAATATTCCATTGGCGATGAATTTACATTGTTCTTAATAGTTAATAAAAGCCAATCAAAAAACGCAAAGAACGGAAGAAGTTACCTTGACCTTGAATTGCGGGACAAATCGACTGCACTTCCTGCAAAAGTGTGGGACAAGGTAGATGAATTTACAAATAAATTAAAAGAAGGAAGCATAGTAAAAGTTGCCGGAATTATAGAAGAGTTTAACGGCTCTCCGCAAATAAAGATTGACAAAATAAGACTGGCTCAGGAAAATGAGAATATCCGTCCGGAAGATTTTCTTCCAATATCCCGCCGCGCGTTTGATGATATGCTTGAGGAATTAAAAGGTGCAATTGCTTCTATTAAGAATCCGTATTTAAATAAATTGCTCAATGTTATTCTTACCGGAGAAAATTTAAAAAACTTTTCACTTACACCCGCGGGTAAAGGCTGGCATCACGCTTATATACATGGCTTACTTGAACATACCCTGGAAATTGTACGCATATGCGATTTAATGTGCAATGTCCATAACGATATTAACCGCGATCTTCTTATTACCGGCGCTTTGCTGCATGATTACGGCAAGACAGAAGAACTAGCTTATGCAACCACCTTTGATTATACCGACAAAGGAAAGCTTATTGGGCATATAGTCATTGGCGCAATTGAAATCGAAAAAACTGCTTCATTAATTCCAGATTTCCCTGAAGGATTAAAAAATCAATTAATTCACCTTGTACTAAGTCATCAAGGAAAGTTGGAGTTTGCCTCCCCAGTTGAACCTAAAACCCTGGAAGCAATTGTTCTTTACCAGGCAGATGAACTAAGTGCAAAAACCAATGCATATAAATATGCCATAGAAGCAGATAAGAATAAAAGCGGCAGCTGGACAAGATTTTTACCTCTTGCCAATACCGCACTTTATATACCCGGAAAGAATCAGAACGAAAAAGAATTATAAATAATTTATTTACAAACAAAACGAGGAAATTTTTCATGAAAAACGCGAACAAATTTTTCCTTTTAATTTTCATTCTAATGCTAACATCATTAATAAGAATGAGCGCCCAATCAATTGATGCTCTTCTTGATGAGGGAGAAAAGTATTACAAACAATTTAATAACGAAAAAGCTCTTGAGGTGTTCAAAAAAGCTGAAAAAATTGATGCCACCAATTTTGAATTACTCTGGCGTTTATCAAGAACTTATGTAGAGCTAGCTGAAAAAATGCCAACTGAAAATGGTGACCAAAAAGATGCCCAGCTTGTAGTTTATCAAAAAGGATTAGAATATGCAGAAAAAGCCGTAAATAAAGATCCCAATAGTTCTGCCGGCTATCTGCGCCGGGCTATTGCCAACGGCAGGGTAGCATTATTCAAAGGTATTTTTTCAGTTGCAGGGGTTGTAAACCAGGTTAGAGCTGATGCTGAAAAAGCAATCCAGTTAAATAATGGAGGAAATTTTCTTCAAGGTGTTGCCCATTATGTTTTAGCAAGAACTCACGCAAAGACAAGTGAAAAGTGGAAACCCGCACGCGCTGTGCTTGGTCTTGGCTGGGCAGATAATGAAGTTGCGCTTGAGGAATACAAAAAAGCAATTGCACTCTATCCAACATACTTGATGTTCTATGTGGATTACGCAATTTCTCTTGAGCGTGAAGATGATTACAAAACTGCCAGAGAAATGCTTACAAAAGCTTTTAATTGCCAGAAACAAAATCAGGATGATGATAACCGTCTTGTTGACGCAAAAAAATTATGGGAAGAAATTAAGAACAAGAATTAATTGCAATTAAAAAAAGAATTTATAGAAAGATTACAAAAGGCAAAAAAGATAGTCTTTTTTACCGGAGCCGGAATTTCTGCGGAAAGCGGTATATCCACTTTCCGCGGGGTTGACGGAATCTGGAATAAAATGAAGCCTGAAGAGCTTGCAAATTTTGATGCATTTATGCGCAACCCTGATCTTGTGTGGGAATGGTATCAGCATAGAAGAGAAATTGTTCATAACTGCCAGCCTAACCCCGGGCATAATGCAATTGCAGCATTAGAACAATATTATGATGTGACAGTTGTAACTCAAAATATTGATAACCTTCACAGGCGTGCAGGCTCTACAAAGATATTTGAACTGCACGGTAACATCGAAAGAAATTTCTGCGTTAATTGTCATACATTTTATAACTCACCGGATTTAGAAATAACATATACAGCCCCTAAATGTAAAAAATGCGGCGGACTTGTCCGCCCTGATGTAGTATGGTTTGGAGAAATGCTGCCGCAAGATCAATACAGCGGAGGTGAAAAAACGGCAGCCTGGAGCGATATTTGTTTTGTTGTTGGAACGTCTGCAGTAGTGTTCCCTGCAGCTTACATTCCTATGCAGGCAAAACATAACGGTTCATACGTTGTAGAGATTAATATTGAACCAACTGAACTATCACGAAGCGCAGATTATTCAATATTTGGGAAGTCAGGAGAAATTTTGCCGCAACTATTGGAAGAGATAAAAAAAATTAAGGAACAACAATTATAATTTACTTTTCCATTCATTCAAGGCAATAACAAGTTTTCCAGTAATTTTACCATATCCGCCTCCAAATTCCATTTTTTTCACAGCTTCTTCTTTATTACCGCTTACTGCCAGCTCAAGAATTCTAGCAGCTGTTTTATGAAATTCTGCATGTAAATCTCTGACTTTAATAAAATCTCCGCTCTTTTTTTCTTCTTCAGTTAGGCTATAAAGCCATTGCCCAAATTGGCAGCCGTCATCTTTATCTACTACACTAACTTTGAATTCCGATGTTCCTTTATCAATAGCTTCTTGAAGACGTTTTTTCCATAAAGAATGAGCTGTTAATGCAGAGTCTATAGTTTCTTTGGTAACCATTTTTTACCCTAATTGTTAATTATGAAAATTGTTTTTTCGACATACTTTTATCTATTATTTCACTGTTCATTTAATACCTTGCTTGTCTACTATAATAGCTATTGATAGATTATCGATATTTACCTGCCAAAGTAAAGGCAGATCCATTTTTTTGTAACTTTAACTTACATTAATATTTTGATACTTTACCCGATTGCTCATTGTAAATTAAAGCAGGCAAATACGTTTTTGTTAGACCGGAATTTATTTATTCTTTTTCCTTTTAGATTTTACTTTTTCCAAATTCAGTTTTGTTTTATATTTTACAATTTCTTTGATTAATTGCAATGGCATCTTTTTATCATAAGGAAATTTAATTGTACCCTTCGAAGTCTCAAAGTCAGTTAATTTATCCTTAAAAACCTCATTTACAATTTTATATGCAGGATAAAACCCTATATGATTTGTATGAGCTGCGTAATAAACCAAAATGCCATAGAATTTGAATGCGGGCATATTATAGCTTATTAGCTCTTCTGCATCCGGCGCGGCTTGTTTGATTGTTTTCCTCAAATCATTTAAATAATTTTTAATTTTTGGAGGAAAAGCATTGATATATTCATCAACCGTCTTAAATTTTTTATTTGATGTCATTGCCATAAATGTTTTCCGCAATATATAATTAATGTCGCATCTCTATTAACCAAAACAATTTTTACATGATAAAAAGTTGACTAAAGGGCATCAATTATTTTGAACAGCTGCTATCCAGATAAACTTTTATCTTAAAAGAGGCAGTCCTCTTTTTATTCTTTGTTTTCCTGCTTTAACAACCATTGAAGGATAATCAATATCTTCAGGCAGAAGTAAGGGCAGATTCATTTTCTCAACTGTATTTCTAAGGAAGTTATAATTCATTTCATTTTCATTTAATCCGGAATCAATAAAGTCCTTAAAAAAGAATAATTCCTGACCCCAGAAATAAATTTTATCTGCATTTATATTTTGCTGCATTATGCGAACATCTTCAATAGTCTGAGGTTCAACCAGGTTTTTCCAGATATCAACATAAAGCAGGTTAATTTTGTCTGAATCCGGCTTCCATTTAAAAGCATCTGCTTTAACAATTATTATTTTGTTTTGTATCTCATGCGGAACATCATCAAAAGCGCCGGATTCTTCGAAAATCTCAATTACTTCATTATCAATTTCTATAATAAGAACCTTTTCGACCTGATGATTAAAAGCAGTGTTAATAGCCACCCATCCCATACCAAGCCCCATAATTACAACTTTGCCAAATGCGTATTTGCAGCACAATTCCTGGCTTTCAAGCTCATGAGGGCAAATAGACATCCAGGATTCCCATTTCTCATTATTATCCTTATTCCGGCGCATAAGGATCGGCATGTTTTCAACAGCCCATACATCTGAAAAATAGCCATGATCAAAGCCTAATCCCATATGTTGTATACGCCAATTATCTTTTTGCAATGGCTTATATTTTGGTAAAAATAAATCTGTTCTAAAAAGCGGTACATTAAGCAAATTATGTTTAGAAATATCCATATTAATTATCTTTAAGTTCTGTTGCCAATTTACAAACACATTTAATTATTTCTAAAATGAAAAATCATATCACACCCGGGTAAGAAATCATTTCTTTTCCAGTAATATATCTTTTTGCCGTCAATATTATAAATATTATCTGGTTCGTAGGAAAATCTTATTACGTCAATATTTGGGTTAACTATTAATTTATATTCCGCTGCCTTAAGAGGTTTGTTCCAGCTCTGGGTTGAGCGTAAAATATATTTTGCGCTGTCACCGATTATTTTTTGACGATAGCTAATTTGATAAGTAGATGTATCTTTGGCAGAAAGCTCCATCCTGAAAGAAAAACCGAAGTTATTTAAGTCATTTATTTGTTGAAATTCACCTTGCGGGATTCTGTACACAGACACTGAATCAACTGCCCCGCTTTCATTAATATCTCTAAACGGAAAATAGATTGCGCTTCCTATTTTCTCATTGGAAGTATTTGCAAACCAATAATATCCATCAACATATAAATATCCATTATTTACTTTGAATACAATGTCTTCCTTATAAAAATCAATTCCCTGACATAAGACAACACTTGAGCCAAAGAATATTAAAATTACAGTTGATAGCTGTTTCATTACTTAAGCAGAATCATTGAACCATTTTTGTATGATTTACTATCTATAACAAGCTGATAATAATATATCCCGGATGCAACCGTTTTGCCGTTATTATCTTTTCCATACCACTGGTAAAGGGATTTGTCGGATAGCTCTATTGAAAAAATTTTTTGCCCATTAACATTGTATATGTTTATATGCCCGGCTTTTCCTTGCAATCCGGTTGGAATCTTCACGAAGAAATTAGTTGTTGAATTAAATGGATTTGGATAATTCCTTATTTGCAATTCAAAGTCCAGTTCAATGTTTTTTTCTACACTAACAATATAATCGGAAAGAAGATATATATTTTTCTCGTATATAGAATCCGGTTCAAGGTTTAGATCCAGCGGTTCAATTAATACATCATAATAGCCCATCTGCATTATTTTATTTGTCCTTAACCATCGGCTAAATACTTTTGTTGTGAATCTTCCGCTGCCATCGACTTTTAATTGGTTATCAAGATCAAAACTTTGCTTTCTAACAAGAATATGATTTTTATCAAACATAAAACCATTCAAGGTAGCAAAACAACCAACACCTGAAGGATTCATTAATCCAATTGAAGGTTTATTACATTTACAAAAAATAGCCGGGGAATATCCTATTCTAATAAGCGAATAACCAGGATCAATATTATCGATGCATGATCCCGGATAACTACCAAAAATTAGTGAGTCAACTTTAAGATAATACTTGATTTGGCTGGGGAATGAAATGATTTTGATTTTGTCGCCATTCTTATTAATTATTAAGGGACTTATAAAATTGTCAGAAGTTATAACAAAAAGATCTGTGTTATTGATAAATTTAACATCACTCAATCTAATTTTAGAATAACCAGCTGATGTAAAGACACAAATACTATCAATAAGATTAGAGCCAAAATTTAGACCTACTCCGCTCCGTAATTCTATTATCCATTTATTGTTGGCGTCAAATGTAAATTCCGATATATATACGAAGGGTATTGCAATAGGATTATTTAATACTGGTCTGGCTGAACTTAAAATTAAAATACAAAAAAGAATCTTTTTCATTTTATACCTCTTTTAATAAGACTTATAACGCTTAATAAAATTTTGAAAAAGAGCACACTGATATTTATTGTTAATAGTTAATTATTATTAAAGTTCCTTATAAATTTTTAGCAGCAAAGGAAATTTATTCTATAACAAAAAAAATCTTTTTGATGAAATGCGAGTTAAAAGAAAAGGGTAAAAATTAAACACCACAGAAACCCTCCCGTCATTGAAAGTAATTTAGCATAAAATCTGCTTTATTCAAATGCCATAAATCGTGTCTGAAGAAAGAGCAGAATAATTATTTAGAAAGTTCTATTTCTTGTTCAGCGTAGGAATTTTCTGTTTCCAAAACCCGCATCTTAATTGATTGAATATTGTCGGGCAGATTAGCAGATTTAATTTTATTAAGCAGGTATAAACAAATATTTTCTGCAGTTGTTTCAAAATCTACAACAGCAAAACGGGAATTTAATTTTTCCAATACATTAATTAATTCTTTATCATTTTTATAAACCATGAATGAATGATCTAATTCATCAAGAATTGGTTCAACAATTTTTTTAAGTTCATAATAATCCAGTACCATCCCATTGGAATTTGGACTGCCGGATAATTCAACCCAGCATTTGTAAGAGTGCCCATGCAGATTTTTACATTTTCCTGCATGGAAAGAAAGCCTGTGCCCCATTTCCCAGGTAAATTCCTTGGCTATTTTCATTAAACACCTTTTGCTGTTGGTTCCCAAATAAATTTGTGCATCTGCAGTTGAAATCTTACCTTAAGATCATCTCTCAATATCCATTCAACAAGTTTTAACGGCTCCAACACACCAAAAACGACAGAAAATAATACTGAACATTTTTTAGTTATGTTATATTTAACAATAATATCTTTTGCCCAATTATAATCTTCCTCAGTACCTATCACAAATTTTATCTCATCAGCCGGCTTAATATTATCAAGATTCCCGTACATATTCTTTTTCATCATTTTACTTGATGGGCATTTAAGGTCCATAATAATCATTACGCGTTTATCAACATCCATTATAGGCAGGCTGCCGCTGGATTCCAGCATAACTTCAAAGTTTTCATCACACAATAGTTTCATCAAGTCCAGTGATTCTTTTTGGAATAGAGGTTCTCCCCCGGTAATTTCTACAAGATTACAATTAAATTTTTTAATTTCATTAATAATTGAATCAACAGACATTTCGTTTCCATCGAAGAAAGCATATTCAGAATCACAATAAGAGCAGCGTAAATTACAGTAGGTAAGGCGTACAAAAACGCATGGCAGACCGGCCCTGGAGCTTTCCCCTTGTATTGAGTAATATATTTCATTTACTTTAAGCATAAAAACAGACATTATTTCTAAAATAGGGGCAAAGATAATAACAGTTAATAATAGAAAAAAGTTAATAACACTATTGTTTGATTTGTTTACCCTTGAATGCTATATTTACTCACTATTTTCAATAAAATAAGGTTTTATATTAATGGCGCATCACAAATCGGCGAAAAAAAGAGTAAGATCAACAAAAAGAAGAGCTGAGAGAAATAAAACAGCTTTATCAAAAGTTAAAACACTTATTAAAAAAGTTTACGATACTGAAGACAGTGCCAAGGCTCAGGAATATTTGAAAGAAGCAGTTGCTTTTTTAGATAAAACAGCATCCAAAGGCAGATTACATAAAAATACAGTTGCAAGAAAGAAATCTGCAATTACCAAACATGTAAATAAATTAGCGACACCAAAATAATTTTAACAGACAATCATTTTTTTAGTACAGGCAATTCATCCGATGGATTGCCTTTTTCTTTTTATAAATTTCTAACAGCTTCTTCGCCTTCCGGAGCCGGCAAATAATATTTTACAGTATAAATCTCTGATTTAATCCCAGCAGGTTTTGAAACTTTTTTTCTAATAAGAACGGACTGCTCTATAAAAATGTGATCTTCAATTTGTGAACCAAATATATAAGTTGTTCCCTTTATAGAAACATCATTACCAATTCTAGCCGGGTATTGATCACTGCCGGTAATTCTAACCCATGATTCTAATTTTGAATTCGCCCCAATAGAAACATTCCCTTTAATAATATTCCCGGGAAATATCTCCACATAATCATTTAGTTGAACTGATTGTCCGTAAAAACATGTGATCTGTGTATTTTCATGAAGAGTAACATTCTTTCCAAAGTGAATGTCTCCTTTCAAAAGAACATTTTTCCCGATAGAAACATTTAAGTTCAGTTTTACCCCTTTACCTACATAAGCACCTTTGCAGATTTTAATATCAAGAATTTTTCCGTCTGCATCCATATTTAATATTTCTTCAACTACACTTTCATCAACAAAAAAATCGTCCGGGTCATCAATTGTGATCACATCTTTTAATTTATTGTAGACCATTTTTTTTGCAATGGCGTTCATCTCTTGCAGAACCGACTTATTATTAAATCCCATTAATACATATTGATCTTTTGGAAAAACAGCTTCAACATTATAACCACTATTATTAAACAGAGCAATTAAATCCGTAAGGTAAATTTCCTTTTGCACATTGTTGCTTTGGATCTTATCAATCAATTCCATCAAAGGCTTGAACTTGAAAGCGTAAACTCCTGAATTAAATTCACGATTATCAATTAATTCCTTTTGCGAGAATTTATATTTTGTTCCCTTAGATTGAACACTATACAATTTCTTTTCATCCAGATTTAGTATATCCTTATATTCAAGTATTTCTATCACTTTATTCAAGTCACTTAATTTGCTTCCTTTTGCATTTTCGTTCTTTACCCTTACAATTCTGCCATAATAATTATCTTCAATTTTCCCGTCAAAAATGCCGGTCAGTACCATCATATCGGCATCAGATTTTTCGAATTCATTCTTAAAAAATCTTACCGTCTCCGGATCAAGCAAGCCCATATCCCCCGGGAAAACATAGACAGTGCCATCATAATTTTTCCCGGGAATATTTTCCATCGCCACCTGAAGGGCATGCCCCGTACCATTTTGAACTTCCTGATAAGCAAATGAAGTAAAATTTCTCTTCCCAATTCCTCTCATAACATCATCTGCCTTAATCCCAACCACGATAATTATATTGGAATTATTCAAGCCTTTTTGGCAGGCGTTTGTTACTCTTTCTACTGTAGGAACTTCCCAAATCTTATGCAGCATTTTGGAAGTATTAGATTTTATCCGTTTACCATGCCCGGCAGCTAAAATGACGGCAGTCTCATTTCTTTCAGTATTAAAAGATGAAGAATATTCTGTAACCATTTCTTTAATGGACGGTATTTTTTTTTCAATCATCATTTCCTCTATCCGCAGAAAATTGGGTGGAACAAATTTACTAATATTCGATAATAATAGTAGAAAGATATATTTTACATCAATAATTACACTGAATTTTAATTTCAATAATCAATTATTGAGGAGTATGACCCTGAAAAAGTTAATTAAAAACAGCTTGTTATTATACACAATTGCCATTTTTGCATATTCCAGCCTTTGTGCGCAAGATAAAGGTGCGGGGATAGGAGTAATGTTAGGAGAACCTACCGGTTTTAGCGGAAAATATTGGCTTTCTCAAAATAATGCTTTAGACTTTGGCTTAGCCTATTCATTTATAAATCCCAGCAAGGCTTTTTCATTACACGCAGACTATCTATTTCATGGAAAAAGTATTTTTCCGGATTATAATTATTTTTCAACTTACTATGGTTTTGGCGGCAGGATTCATTTTGGGAATAGTGAAAAAAGTGTTTTGGGTGCACGCGGAGTAATTGGAGTTCTATGGATGGACAGAGCGGCGCCCCTGGATATCTTTCTTGAAATTGCACCCGTTTTTAATTTGTTTCCTGAAACATCATTACATTTGGACTGTGCTATTGGTGCCAGGGTTTATTTTTAATGAGGTAGAACAATAATATAATGGATACATATTTTGATTCACCAGAACGTCTTCCGTTTGAAGAGATGCTTAAAGAAATTAATAACTTTAGAAACAATGCTCTTATCTGTCAACTTCTCGAGGGATTTCCCGAATTAGCTTTAATACTCAATCAACACCGCCAGATAGTGGCTTTTAATTTAAAAGCGTTAAAAACTTTTAATACTCATAATTATTTAGATATTGTCGGTAAACGTACAGGTGAAGCATTCAAATGCATCCACTCGGAAGAAATGGAAGGTGGCTGCGGAACATCTCAATTTTGTAAAGAATGTGGTGCGGGAAAATCAATAAAAAAAACTATTGATCTTGGAGTAACAGCAGATGAAGAATGCAGACTCATTTCAAACATTAACGGCAAAGATGAATCTTTTGACTTCGCAGTGAGAACTCAACCGATTAGGATAGACGATAATATATATACAATGTTTGCAATTCGAGATATTTCGGATGAAAAAAGACGCGAAGCATTGGAGAAAATATTCTTCCATGATGTGTTAAATACAGCCGCAGCAGTTAAGGGACTTGCAGAAATTTTGCCTGAAAGTCAAAATGAGGAAGAAAAGCAGGAATTGACCAAAGCCTTGATTACTTCCTCTAATCAACTGGTTGAAGAAATAATTTCGCAACTGAAATTAAGAAATGCCGAAGATGGGACCCTAGAAGTTAATTTTCATCTTGAGCACGTGAATAATATTCTTAAAGTGATTCATGATATATATAAAAATCATAAATTGACCAAAAATAAAAAATTTACCGTGCAATACCTTGATCGGGATGTTGAAATATTTACTGATACAAATTTACTTATCCGCTCGCTAGGCAATTTAGTTAAAAATGCCCTGGAAGCTTCAGACAATAATCAGGAAGTGTTAATTTTTTCCACTTTAGAGATGAAGAAAATTTCATTCAATGTAAAAAGTCAAAATATTATTCCCGAGAGAATACAATTACAGCTCTTCCAAAGATATTTCAGCACTAAAGGAAAAAAAGGCAGGGGCATTGGTCTTTACAGTGTAAAATTAATTGTAGAGCAATATTTGAATGGAGCTGTTAATTTTATTTCAGATGACAAATCAAGGACCATATTTACAATCCAACTGCCAAAAGAAATTGTATAATTTAACCCAGATTTGTCATTGGAA
>PMDS01000042.1 GCA_003155655.1 Melioribacter sp. | reverse complement strand
CTCAACTAAATTTGACTTTATACCTTCTCCCGCGAAGTTCAATCATTAAGAAATTCGATTAATAGAATATTTCTTGATTCAACATATTTACTTTTAATCACATATAATATTACAGTTGAACAAATGAAAACCCTACTTTGACAGAAATAACTTTACCCTAATTCCGTAATTCATGAACCTACCTAATGGATTTATTTATCTAACTAAAACCATTTTCTTTTGAAAAGTCAGGTCATTTGTTTCAAGCTTATAAAAATAAATTCCCGAACTAATCGGATTATTTGACTCATCGTTTCCATTCCATGTTATTGAATGTTCACCTGCATTTTGAATAGCATCTACAAGTGTTTTGATCTTTTGACCAAGTAAGCTATAAACCGCTAAATTAACATTACCTGCATCCGATAACCGATAACTGATAACCGTACATGGATTAAATGGGTTGGGATAATTCTGGTGCAATATCATTTCAATAGGAATCTGTTTTCCGTTTTTTGAATCATCAGTACCAGTGGGTGCATCCTTAATACAGCGTATGCTAAAACCATAATTTAAAAAATGATAGAAACGGTATATATCAGCACCATCGTGGTTCACCGAATGCCCAAACGCGTGTGTTGCATCGTATTTCGTTGCTGTCCACCAGTTAGCACCTCCTCCTATGCTGGAAAAAATACCATCACTAAAAGAGCGTTGACCGCCGGGAAGAGCAGTAAAGCCGCTGCTATTACTGGCGCCGGTGTTAGGACTAAGCCAATGTGCTGAGCCTGCTTCTTTCATTTTACCGCCGGCAACATTGCTTTCATGACCAAAGCCAAGATCCCAGTATGCATTTTGATCTTGTGATAATGCAAGCGTTAGCCAATCATTATCAGTAGGAACGTGCCAGCCTATGGGACAAACATTCCGGCTGTCACTTGCGGTATACCAGTTATACAATCGCCCATAGACTGCTGCATTGGCAGCATCGTTATTATAATTGCAACAAGCTCCTGTTGAAAGTCCTATCCACGCAGTCTGATCGGTAACATTCGGTATTGCATCGCCGTTGCGGTAATGAGTTGTTTTTAAATTCTCTTTCATCCATACCTGTGTACCAATGGTTACGGTTTGGTACACATTGCCGTCTATGTCAGTGACTGTTGCCTGTGCTTTTAAATCAAAACCAAAAAACATTATAGCAATGGTTATTGAAAATATTTTTTTCACAGCAGTTGATAAATAATTCATCGCATATTCTCCTTTGTACTTTATATTTATCGAACCAACACCATTTTCTTTTGCAGATTCATAGCTCCTGTTTCAAGATAATAAAAATAAATTCCTGAGCTTACAGCACTGTTTGCATTATTTGTTGCATTCCATGATATTGAATGTTCACCAGCATTTTGAAAACTATTCACCAGTGTTTTGATCTTTTGACCAAGTAAGTTATAAACCGCTAAGTTAACATTAACTGCAACTGCTAACCGATAACTGATAACCGTACTTGGATTAAACGGATTGGGATAATTCTGATTTAGTCTAAATTGCTGCGGAACTGAATTTTCTGTCTTTATGTCTGTCTGAAAATTGAAAGAGAATTTTGTAACATAAACATTGCAGGGACCGTTTATTGATCTATCATAAGCACCTGCTGTAGTAGGATAGTTGGATGAAGTTGAAACACCGCTTAAATAAACACTGCCCTGTTTATCAATCGCAATTCCGTATGCTTCTTCATCATTACTCCCGCCCAGGTATGTCGAGTATTCAAGCTGAGAACCATCCGCGTTCATTACTGACAGAAACGGATCACCCCAGGCATATTGGTTTGTTCCTCCGCCGTTGTATGAGTTGTCGTAAGCGTCCGTTGTAATGGGAAAGTTTGTTGAACGTGTACAACCGGTTATGTACGCTCTCCCGTTTTTATCAATCGCCACTCCCCTTGCCTCATCCTGGTCAGTTCCACCAAAGTATGATGAATAAACAAGCTGGCTTCCATCAGATTTCAATTTGAACAGGAATGCGTCATGCAAACCTTTGTATGTTTTACCAAATGCTGATGCTGAAACAGGAAAATCAGTTGATGATGTTCCGCCTGTTACATAAATGTTTTCACTTAAGTCTATGGCAACATCCCAGGGCCAGTTATCATTTGTTCCGCCAACAATAGTAGAAAATAAAAGCTGGCTCCCATCCGATTTAAGTTTGGTAACAAAAATATTGTATTTCCCGGCAGTATAGCTGCCAAAAGTGTTTCCTTTAGTCGGAAAATTTTCTGAACTGGTCTGCCCCGCGATAATTATATTATCCTGACTGTCCAGAACTATGTTAGGCGCCCATTCATCTCCGGCACCACCGATAAGTGTTGAGAATAATATCTGGTTAGTTTTAATATCTATCTTGGCAACAAAAATATCATTGCCGCCCGATAATGTTCTTGAATATGCGTTTGATGTTGTAGGAAATGTTGCTGAATTAGTGTTTCCCATAATTATCAAATAACCTTTGGAATCAACAAGAACTTTTTCTCCTCCATTCCACCTGCTTGAGTAAATAAGATTGCTTCCCAGTGAATCGAGTTTTAGAAAATATCCCGAACTGCTTCCCTGCAAAGACCCGTTTGTAGTTGGAAAATTTGTAGAAGAAGTACTTCCGGTTAAATAAACACAACCGGATTTATCGATACAAACATTACGCGTATCATCGAATGCCGATCCGCCGATGTAAGTTGAGTAAATCAGCGCGCTGCCTTCTTTATTTAATTTTGTAACAAAAATGTCAGCGCTGCCGTTTGCGGTTCTGTCATACGCGCCGGTGGTTGTTGGAAAATTGGTTGAGCTGACCTGACCTGCAATGTAGGCGCAGCCATTGTCATCAACAGTAATTGAATGCCCGTAATCATAACCACCGCCGCCTAAAAAAGTTGAGTATTCCATCTTTGGCGCCTGGGCATTCATTAAACCCGGTAAAAACAATATTGCAGCCAGTATAGCAAATACGATTTTAATTCCTAATTGTGATTTCATTTTTTCATCTCACTTTTGTGTTATTTTTTATCTAACAAGAATCATCTTCTTCTGAAAACTCATTCCATTACTTTCCATTTTATTCCGGAGCTGACAACACTGTTTGCATTATTTGTTCTATTCTATATAATTATACAGTTTACTGGATAAAAACCCTACTTTGATGAAATTACTTATGGTATGAAATTATAATAATTCAGTGGACTTTGAAGAAGAAATAAGACTAACTAGAAAGGTTAATGCTGTAAAAAACTTTCATGTAATTCCATTCTTGAGAGAAAGCAGGGAAAGATTTAAAGTCATTTCGGTAATTGTTTTTTATCCGTGTCAAAACGTATTGTCTTAGCCCATGTGCGTTTTTCTTTTTTAATATATTCAGCATAAGCGGCTTTTAAAACAATGTATATCCATAATTGACAGTATGTGAAATACATCAGCATGATTAATCCAACTTTACCGAAACTATCTTCCTCGTCAAATGAAATTGCCAGTACAATTTCAAAGATGAAAAGAATGAACGCCATAATCCAAACAAACGAATATGGTCCCGGTAACGCTATACTGATAAGATTTAGAACACTGATTATAAAAAGTCCGTCGGAAATAATAATAGCAGCAAAAAATACATAGTAAAGTGCAAGTGTGTATAAAATATCAAATCCAAGCCTGCGGTTTTTAAATTTTGGTATACGCTTAAAAAATTTTGATATAACGTAATTATTGCCGCGCACCCAGCGCATTCTTTGCTTGATCCATACATGCCAGTTCTCCGGCTCCTGCTCGTAAGTGACAGCGTAAGGAATGAATTTAATTTTATAACCCTCTTCATAAATCCTGATGCTCAATTCAGAATCTTCTGTAAGAGCTTCTTCATCCCACCCGTTCAGTTTTTTTATAAGCCAATTCCACATTACAAAATTTGTTCCCGGCAGGGTTGCAATCCGGTGCATCTGCCATCTGCCTGCTTGAAGAATAGACTGGAAGCTCAATGTCTCTATATTGATAAATTTTGTAAGCCAATTTTTATTCTTATTAACTGTGCGGAATTTGCCAAGTACTGCGCCAAGTTCTTTATGTAATAAAAGCTGCGCAACAAGGTAACGTAATGAATTTGGGTCAGGAGTATTATCTGCATCGTAAATTGCAATTATTTCTCCCTTTGCCACTTTAATACCTTGATTTAGGGTTCTTGATTTTCCTTTGCCTCCTTCACCCTTACGAATATCGAATAGTTCAACACGCGAATCTTTTTTTGCATAATCCTGTATAATTTCTTTTGTTGAATCCGTAGAACCGTCATTAACAACAATTATTTGCAGCTTTTCTTTAGGGTAATTTATTTTCAACATTGATTCTATTGTTGCGGCAATAACTTTATCTTCATTGTGAGCCGGGATAAGAATTGAACAGGATGGATAATCAAAATCCATCTGGTCAATTTCTTTTTTCTCTTTTAAAGATTTAATAAAATTAATATAACCATATACCGTGAGAATGAACTGGTAGGCAATCATAAACCATATTAGTATAACAGCAACAACAAATAAAAAACTCAGATCAATTTCAAGAACAGACATTTATTTACCGTGATTTATTTAAGTTGTAGAATACTTTCTTCTAATAATTTTAAGCAGAATAAACATCAACGAGAGCATAACAACTGCAAGCGCTCCAAAAATTGCTATACCTGTGGAAGACCAAAGTGAAGTTAAATTGATTCCATAAGAAAAAGAGTCTCCTGCAGTTAGCTCAACAGAATGTTTCCCGAGGGGCAGGAAAAAGCTAAAACAGTCATTCCCCTTCATTACAATAAATTTATATTCCTCGCCATCAACTTTTACATAAGTTGGTTCGCGGTTTAACGAAATTAATGTTCTTATTTGGGATTCATACGAAAATTTAACATCCTGCAATCCATAAGTGACTTCTGTTAGATTTCCCGTGAACGCAAGAATTTTTGCTTGAAGTTCGTGCGTTGAAAAAGACGTCATCGATTCATCAACAAAAGCAACTTCATGTGTTCCAGCCGGAATTGTAAAGAGATTATCCCTGTATGGCGAAATTGGTGATCCGTCAACATTTACTGCTTTAAATTTAGGAGGAAGTTTTACAGTGAATGAATAAGGAGATTCAAAATTATAACCATGTTCAGTATAGTTATATTTTACATTTACTGATGAAGCATAAGGGAAAAACGGCATATCCTGTGGGTTTACACTTGATTCACAATAAATTGTAAACCGCGGTGCGCCTATTGCGGCGGATTTAATTAATTCAAAACTTTCGGTTCCTGTCTGAATCAATGTTGGGAAAGGAATTATTTCGTTCTCTTTTCTGAAATTCAGAATATTCAAATCAAGCAGTAATTTCGAATCATCTCCCAATAATTTTTTGTACCGATTGCCTATGTCAATATAGCGCATTGGGTCCGTAGACCAAAGATTTTCAGCATCCTGTACTTGAAGAGTGAAGCCGTATTTTTTCTGAAGGGCAATTATGTTTTTCATATCAACTGCAATGTTAGCGCGCAATTCAGGTGAGCCAAAACTATCCATCGCAGTAACAATAACTTCAAAGCCGCTTTTTTTATCGGCTATTTGTTTAATAGTTGGTAAGAAAATTTCATAAAGCTCGTTAAGTTTATTAACCCTGTATTCGGTAATGCTTTTTTCAACATAAGGATTACTCTTCCAGTAAAAATTTGACGAGGGATCAAATATCTTACCTAAATCAATTCCGTATTTTTTCAGTACCTCACTTTTAGCCGAAGGATGCATTGGCGTAAAAAGATCCGGCTCGTTTAAACCCTTACCTGCTTCAAAATATAGTTCTGCAAAGTTTACGCCATCCCAGTCATAATTTTCCAGAAAATTTTTAAATATATCATTTACAGCAGCCACACATTTGGGGTCTGTTAAAGCTACCGGGTATCTCCACGAAGGACGTTTGTCTTCATTCTTATAATTCTTCTCTCTCCATTCAGGATGATCATCCCAAAATTTTTTGCTTACCTGCGGGGGTTCAAGCCATGCATAAACAAGCATGCCGTTGGAATGTGCTAAATTTATTAGACGTTTATAATCATAAGTTTTCTTTTCATATTCCACCCAGCCTGAAACATGTATAATCCGGACACCCTCATTTACCCATTGCTTGATTAGATTCTCTATGCTGAATGTTCCTCTATATCCCGGTTCAAAGTAAATGTCAAGATTATCATGACGTACAACCGGGCGCAAATTAAAATAGCTTTTCACATATTCCAAAAGATATGGATAAAGACTATACCCCTGCTGTGAATATGGATCGAATCGTGAATTAAAAAATATTAATTTACCTTTTCCAACCTGCCTTCCAATAACCATTGGCATTTTTGAAATTTCATCATAGCATAATACTTCATCTTTATCTTCAACTTCAATTTTATGAACAAGTTCTGAATATTTCCACTTAATAGCTTCCTCGGGGAAAAATTTATCACGTACTCTTCCAATCCTTATTGTATTATTTGCAAACTTAATGTTAAATCCATCAGCAAGACTGTTTTTATTATCTGTAATAATATTGCCGCCGTTGTAAACAAAATTTGATATTGTTTCATAATCATTATCTTTAAGTGAATCCACAAAGGCATAAGGCACAATTAAAAGGTTATATTTTTGCAGATTAATTTTTTCCCCGACAAAAATTGTATCAACATTAATATTTACGCTTTTAAAAACTGAAGCAAAAGAAGCCTGATCGTTAAAAGCAGAGCCTTTTGCAAAATGATTCCATAAAATTGCAATGCGGGCTTCATTCCAATTATTATCATTTACGAAAAGACCATGATAAACTTTATCAACTTTATTTAGAAATTTTTCCCAAAAAGTAAGTTTCTTTTCGCGGTATTCAACCGGTTCCGCACGGTATAACTCGCCGGTAGCAAGTGTAATTGATTTTTCAACATCGCCTGTTATCCTTTGATCTGAATAGTTCTTTTGTTTAATCTCGCCCGTTGAATCATAATACGCTTCAACAAGATATTGACCGTCTAGTTTTAACTTATAATCCTGGCTTCCCGTGAGGATGACCCTGTCTTTTGTCTTAACCCAATTAACCTGGTCGCTCAGATCAATATATTTATAGCCAAGAGCAGTAACACCGTCAACTATTGCCTCAAGCAAATCAAGGTCGTTAAATTCATGAAAGAAACAGGAAGCAAATCCGTCTCGTACCTGCAGATTATATTTTGCTCCTTTAATTATTCTCTTTACTGCATCCCAGCTTACATTTTTATCGTCGGGATCATAAGGAACGTAGCCCAGATTTTCAGGAATTATTTTCTGACCGTATAAATCCTTGTTTATAACGTAAGGGAAATATTGGCTCTGGTCAAAATCTTCTACAGCAAGTCTTGGCTCAACTGCTGTGCTGAAATATTTTGAAATAGTTTTATAAAATAGAATTGATGCAGTATAGTGAGGGGTTTCCCAGGCAATTGGGTATAAACCGTTTTTCATTAATTCCTGAATTCCAGCTTCAATCTTTCTTGTGTACATCGCCTCGTTTTCATCCTTGATTGGTTTGTTGGTCATCGCGTCCCAAAATTCAAAATCTGCTGCTGTAACTCCTTTGTACTGGTGGGTGCTTCCATGCATTACAAGCGACCCGCCGTTTTTTACCATGTATTTTAGCGCATCTACCAAATCAGGTTTATCAGACATGCTTAAGTGAACGCCTGTTCCTGGATTGACGTAAAAGGGAATAACTGAAACCAAAAAAGGTATTTCACGTTTTGAAAGCAAGTCTGCTATATCACGCAGCTTATCAGGGTTATCCATAGGACTTATATCTTCAATACGAATAATTGCAGAATGTGATTCTTCATGCTGCTCGCCCAAAATATCATGAAGCATATCGGCGAATAGAAGATAACGGTCTGTTTCATCTGCGTAAGAAAATGGTGAGTCGGCAAAGTATAATAAATTTTTTGACTTCACTATATAAGGAACTTCTTTTTTCCTTGCAGTTGAATATGCTGTTGCAAGCACCTGCAATTGTTTTCTATCGGTAATCTCAATGATGTTTGTTGGCTTATCACCTTTTGTAAAAACTTTGCTGCCGTATTTAACAATATCAAATCCCGGAATTGAATCAATATAGTTTACATTAAAACCAAAAGCCTTTTTAAGATCGTGGGCTTTGGAAAATTCTATCATTCCAGTTCCCAGCCAGATAATTTGTTTGTTAAGTGTGAGAACGTCATTAAGAAATTTTTCCGGCGTTAAGTTTTTAGCTTTATCCCCGATATAAAATGTGAAATCATATTTAGAAATCTCCCCGGGTACATATTGATTAACGCCTTTGATAACATTCTTTGTCTGGAAATGCCCTAATAGAGCTGAAAGCTGCCTGCCGGTAGCCACAGGAATGCTTTTAGAATCCGTATTCCCTTCTACAAGAATCAAAATATTTTTTGTGTCCTGCTGAAAGGAAAACACCGTTTCGCGCGGAATGAAAAAGAATAAAATGGTAGAATAGAATAAGAGTTTTGCCATAATTCCAAATTTTGTAATTCCGTTCACCCTAAATTTGGAAAACCCGGGTTTAAAATTACTCCATATTAATTTTTTCATACTGATACGCGTTTCTCTCTTTTTTTATTTATGCGGCACAAACTCTTTTATCTTCTGCTTTGAAAAACCAAAATAATTTTGAATGATTTGTACTGTTCTTACCGCAGCTAAACCATCGCCATACGGATTTACCGCTGACGCCATTTTTTTATAATCTCTTTTATTACTCAATAATTTTTTAGCTATTGAAAATATCTTATTCTCATCAAGTCCAACAAGCTTAACAGTTCCATACTTCACAGCTTCAGGCCGTTCAGTAACCGTCCTTAAAACAAGTATTGGAATTCCAAAGTGCGGTCCTTCTTCCTGCACTCCGCCGGAATCCGTAATTATTAAGTACGATTTTGACATCAAGTTAACAAAATCTGAGTAATCTAGGGGCGCAATTAGAAAAACATTAGTTAAATTTTCCAGGTTTTCATGAACTAAGTCTTTTACAACCGGATTGAGATGGACAGGAAAAACAAAATTTATATTAGGGTAAAGCTGAGCTAATTTTTTTACGGCTTTACAAGCGCCCCGCATTGGTTCTCCCCAGTTTTCGCGGCGGTGCATGGTTAGAAGTACAATTTTCTTTTTCTGAGATAGAATTTCTTCAAGAGCAGTAACACTAAATGAATAATCTTTTTTAACAGCAATTTCCAATGCGTCAATTACAGTGTTTCCGGTTACAAATATATTTTTGCCTGAAATATTTTCTTTTTTTAGGGCGTTCTTCGCAGTCTCAGTTGGCGCAAAATGCAGCTCTGCTATAGTACTTGTCAATCTCCTGTTAATTTCCTCCGGGAACGGATTTAATTTATCATTAGTACGCAAACCAGCTTCAACATGCCCCACGGGAATTTGTCTGTAAAATGCTGCAAGGCTTCCTACAAATGTAGTAGTTGTATCACCCTGAACAAGAACCATATCCGGTTTCTCTTTCTCTAAAATTAAATCAAGCGCTTCAACAGTATTTTTGGTAAGCATTGCCAGAGATTGATTTGGCTGCATAATATCAAGATCATAATTTGGTCTTATATTAAATACATTAAGTACCTGGTCCAACATTTGCCGGTGCTGTGCAGTTGCAATTGTAATTACCTGAAATTGCTTTTTGAGTTTTTTAAGTTCTATTATTACCGGCGCCAGCTTGATAGTGTCCGGTCTTGTTCCAAATATCACTGCAATTTTTTTCACAATACTTCCCTTTGAATGTTGAAAATTGTAGTCTGTCCCAATTTTTGCACGCCAATAATAACTAAAATTAACATTTTATGTTGGCCATATTGACATCAATCAACAATTTGATACACTTCAATGAGGGCTTGGCATTTCTTACAAAAATGATGTCCTTTTCGTAGAAAAACATGATATTTATTCATTTTTGTCCGGTGAAATGAGCAATTGGGCTGTTAGAAGTTAATAAAGCTGGCTCGTGGACAAGTAAGCCGGCTTTATAAAAAGGAGAATGAATACTTTTTTACAATATTACTGCACCGGTCACATTTAATTCTTGTGCAATAATATTTTTAAGATCTTCTTTTGGATAAGCTCCGGTTGCCATTTTTGGTTGTCCGTTAACAGGAACGAAAAGTAATGATGGAATACTCCTAATGCCAAAAGCTGCGGATAATTCCTGTTCTGCTTCGGTATCAATCTTAAAGAAATTTACTTTCCCTTTATATTCTTCAGAAAGTTCATCTATAATTGGTCCAACCGTACGGCAAGGACCGCACCATTCCGCCCAAAAATCAATTACAGCAGTTAAAGTGCCTTCATATTTCCATTCAGTATTTTTTTCGAAATTAAAAATCTTCTCAAGAAATGTCTGCTTTGTTAAATGCTCTACCATAAAATATTTCCTGTTGTTTTGATTTTTTTATATCGAGTTTGATGCGGAAGTAAGAGAAAGGATTCAGTTTATTAACCTCATCCCTACCCTTCTCCTTGGCAAGGAGAAGGGTCTTAAAATTCCCTCTCCTTTAAAAGGAGAGGGACAAAGGGTGAGGTTAAGACCAATGTTTTTTGTAGCAATAATTTATATTAAATTGAATTTAGAAAATGGGCGCTATTTATGTTTAAGCAGAAACTCTTCCGTTTACAAAGATCTAACACCTAAAATGAAAAATATTTTCGAAACCTATATCCATTCCATTTCAAAGAAATTTTCTTTTGAAGAAACAAGCGAGATGGGGTACAGAACTGATTTTGAAATTTTGTTGAATGGTATTTTTGAAACAATCAAAGTAAAGCGTATTGATAACGACCCGCGAGGTAAAGAAGGTAATAGACCGGATTTTGTTATTCACAAACACAACATCCCTATTTTGTATATTGAAACAAAAACTATAGGAACGGATTTAGATAAAATCGAGAAGTCCGAACAGATGGCAAGATATTACGGCTACGCTAATTTGATTTTGACTGATTATATCGAGTTCCGTTTTTACCGCAATGGTATTAAGTATGAAGAACCGATTAAAATCGCCGACTGTGATTTAAAAAGAAAAACGATTGATCCTCAACCGGCTAACTTCAGCCACCTTTCAAAATCATTAGTTGATTTTGCACAATCACATAAAGAGCCTATACGTTCAGCATTGCACCTAGCAAAAATAATGGGCGGTAAAGCGCAAAGAATTAGAGATAATATTAGACAGTTTATTTCTGTTGAATCCGAAAAGAATACAGAAATCATGCATATTTATGCTGCTATTAAAAAGCAGCTTGTGCATGATCTTTCATTAGAATCATTCGCAGATATGTATGCGCAAACTCTAGTCTATGGTCTTTTTGTAGCACGTTACCATGATGAAACGCCGGAAAATTTTACTCGCCGTGAAGCAAGTGAACTTGTACCAAAATCAAATCCTCTTCTTAGACATTTTTTCAATCATATTGTTGGACCCGATTTTGACAAACGGCTTGAATATATTGTAAACGAATTGTGTGCAGTTTTTTCTCATGCAGATGTACCTGAGCTAATGAAACAATATTTTAAAGATGATTTATGGGGCGAAACACACGAAGGGCCTGATCCGGTAATACATTTTTATGAAGACTTCTTAAAAGAGTACGATCCCGAACTAAGAAAAAAACTTGGCGCTTTTTATACGCCTTTGCCTGTAGTTAGGTTTATCGTTCGATCAGTTGATTATTTGCTTGAAAAAGAATTCGATTTGGTTAATGGATTAGCGGATACATCCAAATTATCAAACGGTGTACACAGAGTTCAAATTCTTGATCCGGCAGTTGGAACCGGAACCTTTATTAGCGCTGCTATAAGAATTATTTATCAAAGACTTCTGAAAGAAGGTCAAAAAGGACGCTGGCCTACATACGTTCATCACGATCTGCTTCCCCGGTTGCACGGATTTGAATTAATGATGGCACCTTATACTATAGCTCATTTGAAATTGAGTATGGCATTTAAGGAAACCGGGTTCTGGAATTTTCATCGCCGTCTTGGAATTTATCTAACAAATTCACTTGAAGAGAGCGAAACAGTAGATACACTATTTACAGTTTTTGGTTTTGCTGAAAGCATTGCCGAGGAATCCAAAGAAGCAGCAATAATTAAAAATAAAACTCCAATTATGGTAGTAATTGGAAATCCGCCATATTCCGGGGAATCAAGTAATGCTTCATATAAAGGTAATGATGTTTATAAAGTTGAACCTAGTGGAGGGAAATTACAAGAACGTAATTCAAAATGGCTTAATGATGATTATGTGAAATTCTTACGTTTTGCCGAAAGTATGATAGAAAAAGCCGGTGAGGGTATTGTTGCAATGATAACAGCACATGGATATTTAGATAATCCCACTTTTCGTGGAATGCGATATCACCTAATGCAAACATTTGATGAAATAAGAATATTAGATTTACACGGAAACGCAAATAAAAAAGAGAAAGCTCCGGACGGGAACGAAGATAAAAATGTTTTTGATATTAAACAGGGTGTAGCAATAATTTTAGGAATTAAAAAGAAAGTTGAAAAAAATAATGATACGAAAATATATTATGCAGATTGCTATGGTACTCGGATATCGAAATTTAAATTTCTTGATACAAACTCAATTAATTCAGTGAAGTGGAATGAGATTATTCCAATCTCGCCAAGATATGAATGGATTTCTCATGATAATAAAATCAAAGAAGGATACCTAAAAGGATTTTCTGTCCCCGAATTATTTTATGTTAGTAGTGTTGGCATTGTTACGTCGCGTGATGATTTTGTAATTGATTTTCAAGAAGGAGTTCTAAAGAAACGGATTAACGATTTTCTAGAAAGTTCGACACCACAAGAGGCACTGGTAAAATTTGGATTAAAAGAAAATATTAAATGGAAAGCTGCAAATGTACTTAACCATATTTTTGAAGAAAAAAATATAGTGAAAGTTAGTTATAGACCATTTGACAATCGGTTCCTTTATTATAGTGAGGATTTTGTAGAACGCTCACGAAGAAATATTATGAGTCATTTTCTTTCTGGAAATAATATTGGTTTTGTAACAGTAAATCGTTCCCCTTTTGAAACTCCAGCTTCTTATTCGTTTATAACAAAATTACCACATTCGAATGGTTATATACGTTCTGATAGTGTTAGTATTGATACCGTTTTTCCACTTTATATTTATTCAAATGATGGAACAAAAGTATCAAATCTTAAAGATGAAATAGTAGGCGAAATAGAAAGGATAACAGACAAAACAACACCTGAAGAAATATTTGATTATATCTACGCAGTACTGTACTCGCCAAGTTATAGAGAGAAGTATAAAGAATTTTTAAAGATAGATTTCCCGCGTGTGCCGTACCCAAAAGACAAAAAAACATTTAAAGAACTTGTTGGGTTTGGTACAGAGTTGCGGTTACTGCATTTAATGGAATCACCAAAGCTTAATAAATTAATTACAACCTACCCCATTGAAGGTTCGGATGAAGTCGAAAAGCTTTTATATGAAAAGAGTATAGTATACATAAATAAACAACAGTATTTTGGTAATGTATCAGAGACAGCTTGGAATTTTTATATAGGCGGTTACCAACCGGCACAAAAATGGTTAAAAGACCGCAAAGGAAGAATTCTTACAAATGAAGACATAGAGCATTATCAAAAAATAATTGTTGCCTTAACTGAAACTGACCGACTGATGAAGGAAATAGATAAAATTGTTAAAAAAATAATTGGGTAAGCAACCTCACCCTTTGTCCATCTAATTATTAAGGAGCGGGAATTTTAAAACCCTTTTCTTTATATTTTCAATTTGAGGAACCCTTCTCCTTTATAAGGAGAAGGGCAGGGTTGAGGTTTAAAAAATATGACTTAACACTATAACAAACCAAGTGAAAAAGAAAACCGCAGACAGCTCCGCCGCAATCAAACAGTCTCAGAAAAATTAGTCTGGATGTATTTAAAAAACAGACAGACGAAAGGAACAAAATTCAGGCGCCAGTATTCTATTGATAAATATGTAATTGACTTTTACTGCCCCGAGTTGAAACTTGCAGTAGAAATTGATGGAGATGTACACGATTTACCCGGTCAAAAAGAACATGACATTATAAGACAAAATTATTTGCAGGAATTTGGTATTAAATTTATACGCATTAGAAACGAAGAACTTTCAGGGAATGCAAACAAAGCATTTGAGAAGATTGAGAGTGAAATAGAGAAAATTATTAATGTGATGGCGAAAAGTAAAGAATTCTAACCTCACCCTTTAATCCCTCTCCTTGTCAAGAAGAGGGAAATTCTGTATCCTTTCTCCTTGCTACGGAGAGAGAATTTTAAAACCCTTCTCCTTTATAAGGAGAAGGGCTGGGTTGAGGTTAATTTAATGGCTGCTGTCGTATTCTTCAATTTTCATTTTTACAACTTTCTCAGCATCATTAAACATTTCCTGAATGAAGTCATCATGAAAGTTGAATGTCCTGTCTTCAAAATTCATTGTAGCAATTCTGTCAAATAACATCTGGCGAGCGTTTTCAATATCCTTCCCATAAATATGGTATGAATCTGCATGCCAGTTTAACCTTGCCAGCTCAACCCGTTTACCGGATTTTTCAGCAATGCCCGCAGCAATTACATCCTTATTAAAATTGATGAACCCGAACATGTTCATAAAACTTGCGCCCCATGCGTCATTACTTCTAAAACGCACATTGCAGTTCAGCCACCAGGTTCCTTCATCATCTTCAAGTATTCTGTACCAAAGAGATTGCAGGCACGGCGGATCGAAACAGGTGTTATCAATATTCGGCATCCAGGTTATCATTTGAGCCTGACGCGTGAACGGCTGTTTGGATAATTTATCAATTACAACTTCAATCTGGTTTACATCATAGAGTCCCACTTTTTTAGACTTTCCTTCAACGAGTTCATTCCACGCACCATGTGAGGCAAGTCTTCCGTGATAAGTATATTCCCAGCGTGTATCATTCGGATCATTCATATTTTTTACCCAGTGATCTTTTGCGCCCGTTAATTCCATAGTATATTCCTTCAGGTTATCAATCCCTCCTGGAAATGCCCTGTGTATCATCGGATCGCTAAGCGGTTCTAAAATTGTTATATCCATTGTAGAATCAATGCTGAGTGGGTCGCCTTCTTTATCATACTGTGTTTTGAAGCGTGTTCCTTTGGTGTAAAGTTCAACAAGAGCTTTCTCGTATGCTTCTGCAAGTGTTCTTTCTCTTACTGTCAGAACAGGAATATTCTGCTGCATAATTTTATTCCTTATAATTTATTTCAGAAATAAAGCCATTGGCTTTTTCATATTAATCCTTTATGAACTATTACACGGAAATTATTGTAGGAAAGTAACATTATTAATCTGATTATTTACCTGATTCGTAAAAATCATTAACAGATTTTTTACTACTAATGATAAATTACGTGATAGTGACAAATAAATACAAGTTGATTGTTGAAAGAGAATCTAGTTTCCTTTTTTAAGTAAACATTGGCATCAATTACAAGACTGATATCTTAAAAATTAAAAAATGAACTTCTTTGATTATTCGACTGTTATGGTTAAAAAGTCGAAAATTTATTATATTTGCAAATGAAGAATAAATCTAAAGATCAGGAAGAACGGATATTAATAGCGGCGCAGAAGAGATTTGCGCAATACGGCTATTCAAAAGTCACAATGGACGAGATAGCCGCCGACATCGAAATGGGAAAGGCATCCCTTTATTATTATTATCCCACCAAAGAAAAATTATTCCAGGTTGTAATGGAAAGCGAGCAAGGCGAATTTATTAAAGAAATCGATCATCTCCTTGCAAAGGATATTCCTGCTTCGCAAAAATTAACAGGCTATGTTGAAATAAGACACAAATATTTTGAAAAATTCATAAACCTTGGTACATTGCATTTTCATTCTGCAATGGATTCACAATCACTTTACCAGGATTTTTTCAAGAAATTTACTGAAATGGAACTTTCCCTAATTGAAAAGATAATACGTGATGGAGTGGAGAGAAAAGAATTCAGAAAAGAATTATTGGAATGTTTACCAAGATTGATCTTACACATTCAACAAGGCTTTAGATTTCTTTTTCTTAAAAAAACTCAGGAGAATAAAGGAAATAAATCCTTGCTTGGAAATTTGAAAAAAGATTTGCAAATATTAATTGAATTATTATTAATTGGAATTAAAAACTAAATCAGATACAAGGAGCAATAAAAAATGTCTGAAAATTTAAATGCTAAACCGGACACAAATGAAAACTTTGAACAGGATATAGAATCAGTTCCTATCTACAAAAAGAAAAGCGCCATTATAGGTCTTTTCTTTATAATTATTTTCATAGCGGCTGGTGTATATTGGTTTATGCACAGTCTTGGCTCTGTTTCTACCGATGATGCCTATGTTGACGGGAATAAATTAAACGTCAGCGCAAAAGTTCTTGGAAGAGTTGTAAAATTGTATGTCGGCGAAAGCGACAGCGTACATTCCGGTCAGCTTATTGCCGAGCTGGATTCGGTAGATTTAATCGCAAGATTAAACCAATCCAAAGCAATAATTAACAGTTCCAACGAAAGTGTTGCATTGGCAAAAGTAAATCTTGAAAAAGCTCAAATCGATTTTGAAAGAGCCAAAGCGCAATTCAGTCAAAATGTAATTCCTAAAACCGAATTTGATAATGCGCAGAAGAAATTTGAACAGATGGAGGTCGAATACAGAATCTCACAAAGCCGGGTTGCATCTGCCCAGGCTGATCTAAAAGTTATAACAGCAAATCTGGAAAACACTAAACTATATTCTACAATTAATGGTGAGGTTGCTAAAAGATGGATTCTTGAAGGTGATGTTGTTCAGCCGGGACAGCCTATCTTTACTATTTATGATGTAAAAAATATCTGGGTCACTGCCCAGCTTGAAGAAACAAAAATAAATTTGATAAAGGTTGGAGATATTGTTGGCATTGACGTTGACTCTTACCCCGACATAAAATTTTCAGGTAAAGTATTTCAAATAGGCACTAATACTGCGGCACAATTTTCTTTAATACCGCCTTCAAATGCTTCCGGAAATTTTACAAAAGTCACTCAAAGAATTCCTGTAAAGATTTCCATTCAAAGCGAAGATCCAAAACAAAAAGAGAAATTTATTTTACTGCCCGGAATGTCTGTTGAAGTAAAAATTCTGGAAAGCAAAAATGAGTAAGTTTTTACGTAATAAAGCTATTGGTTTTGCCCCATCTCTTCACCATGAGCATATATCCTATAAATGGTGGGTGCTGCTTAGTGTCATGATAGGAACGTTTATGGCAGTTCTTGATGCTACAATTGTTAATGTTGGTCTTTCAAAAATGACCGCTGCATTTGGAACAAGCGTTGATAAAATTGAATGGGTTCTTACTTCATACTTATTAATTTTTGCTGTTGTACTCCCTTCTTCCGGCTGGGTTGCGGATCATTGGGGTTATAAAAAAAGTTATTTCGCAGGTATGCTGCTGTTTACTATTGGTTCTGCTCTGTGCAGTCTTTCCTGGGATGTGAATGCTTTAATATTTTTTAGAGTAGTGCAGGGCGCCGGCGCCGGGTTTGTTATGCCGGTAGGAATGGCAATTGTTACAAGAGAATTTCCGCCTGAACAAAGAGGAATGGCAATCGGATTCTGGGGAATTGCAGCAGCAGCTTCTATTTCACTTGGACCGCTTGTAGGCGGGTATTTGATTGACCGGTTTTCATGGCATGCTATTTTTGACGTCAATATTCCGGTTGGTGTTGTTGGTCTAATTGCTATTTTAATAATTCAACGCGAATTTAAAACTGAGAAAACCAGGGATTTTGATTTGCTTGGTTTTATAAGTATGTCTGTTTTTTTGACTTCCCTGCTTCTTGCACTTGCAGACGGAAATGCCAGCTGGAATACAGGCGGCTGGACTTCGCCTTTTATTATGACATGCTTTTTTATTTCAGCTATCAGCTTTGTTGTTTTTATTGTGACCGAAGTGAACATTAAACACCCGATTGTTGATTTGAGTCTGATGAGAGATTCAAATTTTGCGTTCGCAAATATTATCCTTTTTGTTTTTGGCATAGCATTCTTTGGAAGTACATTCTTACTGCCGTTATATTTGCAGAATTCACTTGGCTACACGGCATTCCAGGCGGGATTAATATTTTTGCCGTTAGGAATAATCCAGGCTTTTGTCTCTCCAATCTCGGGGTATTTAACTGATAAAATAAATCCCAAGTATTTGATTATAACAGGAATTGTACTTCTTGCCTGGTCTTTATTCGCATATGGATATTTTTCACTTGAGACAGAAAAACCGCAGATAATAAATCCGCTGCTTATCCGGGCAATTGGTATGGGTTTGATCTTCACACCTTTATCAACAACAGCTTTATTTAATGTACCAAGGTACAAAATTGCCCAGGCGTCCGGCTTATTTAACACAATCAGGCAGATCGGCGGAAGTTTCGGAGTTGCATTATTGGGTTCGCTTTTGACAAGAAGAACATTACTCCACATGCAGACATATTCCCAAACTGTAGATTCTTCTTCGCCGGCATATCAGGCTATTGTTAACAATGCTAAAAATTTTGTGATGCAAAGCGTTGGCGGGTCACCTAATGAAATTACTGCACGGGCAAAAGCTTTGGTTGCGCAAAACCTGGCTTCTCAATCTTTCATTCAGGGTATTAATGATGATTTCATTGTTGCCGCCGTTTTAACATCGTTATTGTTAATACCGGTATTTTTTCTAAAAATCTCGAAAAAAAAGTCGGCAACTAAAGTTGAGATTATAGATTAATTTTGATTACGGAGAAATAAATAATGAAAAAGTTTTTTTTAATAATGGTTTGTTCAACATTTGTAGTTCTTTCTTATAAAATAAATGCTCAAGGCATAGATAAAGATTCTCTGAATATTAGCACTGTAATAACGCTGACTTTGGAAAATCAACCGCTTGTTAAGCAGGCTGAAGATCAAATTAGAATTGCAGAAGCAAAAATCCGCCAGCAGGAAACTTTTAATATGCCCAGGGTTGAGGCTGAATTAGATTATACAATGATAGGACCTATCCCTGCATTTGAAGTCCCCGGTCTTGGCGCTTTTGAACTTGCTCCAAGGAATAATTACAATGCTGATGTTGTAGTCAGTTATATGATATTTGATTTCAACAAAAGAAAAGCGTTGTTGGATATGTTAACTTCATATAAGCTTACTTCAGAAGAAAGGGTAAATATTGTAAAGTCGGAATTATCGTACAGAGCAATTCAAACTTTTTATTCTATTCTTTTTTTAGAAAAGAGCATCAAAGTAAAAAATGAGCAGATAAATACTTTAAAAGAACATACCCAGATTGCAAAGAAAAAATTTGATACCGGCTCGGTAACAGATCTGGATGTACTTACTACAAAAGTGCGTGTGGCTGCTGTAGAAAACCAAAGAATTGAAATTCAAAAAAATCTTGATAAACAAAAAGTACTTTTAGCCGCGTTGATCGGATTAAATGACCGGAAAACTCTAAAAATAAAAGGTGATTTTTCCGAACAAACATTATCTTCTTTATCATCTTCACTGGTTGAACAAGCTTATGCAAACAGGGAAGAAATCAAAACAGCTCTTCTTAATGAAGAATCAATAAAATTAGAAAAGAATGTTGCATCTCTAACTGATGCTCCAACAATAAGCTTATTTGGCGCTTATGGAATAAAAAATGGTTTTGAACCTAATCTTGATGTATGGAGAGGAAATTGGGCGCTTGGAGGTGTTGCAAAAATTCCAATCTTCAACGGCGGATTAAAAGATGGAAAAATTGCCGAAGCTGATGCCAACTTAAAAGCTTCTAACGATAACATTGAATCTTTGAAAAGAAAAATCAAAGCAGAAGTTGAACAGTCTGATGTTGAATATAATGCCAATAAAGAAGCTCTCAATACATCAAAAATTGGAATTGAAGAAGCAAAACAAGCGTTGGAAAAGTCTAAAATTCAATATGATAATGGGGTTCTTACAAACTTAGATTTGCTGGATGCTGAAATGTCATTAACACAGGCAAAATTGATTTATATTTCGGCTTTATATCAGTTAACAATCAGCGGATACCAATTGAAACAATCAATTGGCGAAAAGATTTGGAACACATTTTAAATTACTTTTAACTAAATCAAATTCATATGTGGGTATTCTATAACGGAGAGATAATACTACAGGATAAAGTTTCCATCTCTCCTTTCGACCGTGGTTTCCAATTCAGTGACGGGGTGTATGAAGTTATAAAATATTATCCGAAAAAGTTTTTTGAATTAGAAGCGCATATTGCACGCTTAAAAAATAGCTTGAATTCTTTGGAAATTCCAATACCCAGCCTGGATAACATCAAACAAATTCTTGAAGAATTAATAACCAGAAATGATTTGGAAAACAGTCCGGCAAATGTTTATATCCAGATAAGCCGCGGTTATCAATTTCCACGCCGGCATAATTTTTCCCCTGATGCAAAGCCGACATTCTTTATCACAGTAGAAAAATTTTTATCACGCGAAAAAGAGAAAACAAACGGTGTAAAAGTTGGGCTTGAAGAAGATATTAGATGGCACCGTTGCGATATAAAATCCACTTCCTTAATTCCAAACGTATTATCAAAACACAGGGCGGAAGAAAATGGCCTTTCCGAAATGATCTGGCACCGTCAGGGTAATATTACCGAAGGCACACATTCAAATATTTGTTTTATTAAAAAAAACCAGTTGTTTACACCCCCATTAAGCAATTTTATTCTGCCCGGTATTACACGCAAAGTTGTTTTAACTTTATGCAGCCAGTTTGATATTCCTGTTAATGAAACAGAAATTAACATAAATGAATTAAAAGAATTTGATGAAGCTATGATCTTAGGAACGGTTACAGAAATTACACCGGTAATTAATTTTGAGGGGAGCGATACAAATCTTACAAAACCGGGGCCAATTTGTAAACTGCTTCAACGCGAATACAAAAAATTATGCTATGAATAAAAACACTTTTCTTTCAAATAGCACATTAAATTTCTTAAAACAATTTAAAAATCCGCACGACGTCCAATTGTTTTTGAATGACGTTCCATATGACCCTGAACCGGGAACAAAGTCCCCCCGGCTTGTGGCAGAGAACAAAGCAGCCAACTGTTTTGAGGGTGCTCTATTTGCAGCAGCAGCATTAACAACATTGGGACATAAACCGCTTATTGTTGATATGATTGCTGAGAACGATGATGATCATGTAATAGCTGTATTTAAGAATAATAATTGCTATGGTGCAATTGCCAAATCAAATACAACTGTACTTAGATTCCGCGAACCTGTCTACCGCTCACTTCGTGAACTAGTAATGTCATATTTCGAGATGTACTTCAATACTATTGGTGAGAAAACATTAAGAAGCTATTCTAATCCGGTTAATCTGTCACGATTTGATAATGTTAACTGGATGACTACAGACAAAAATTTAGATTTTATTGGAGATTATCTCTACACAATTAAGCATCACAAAATTTTAACAACTAAGATGCTGCGTTCTCTGAGCCCCACAGACAAAATACTTGTTAATCTTGGTTTCAATGGTTCTGTTCCCGAAGGATTATTCGTACCCACAAGAAAAAAGTAAACACAAATAATTTCCTCTTCATTAATTCGCTAAAACGAACTCTTACAGGCAATCAATTGTTTAGTCTTCATGTTAAATAAATTCGGAGAATTCAACATGTGGCGCTTTTTTATAATAACACTTCTATTGCAAATTCCTTTATTAGCACAGGTAAAAACAGAAATTATAAATTATAAAGACGGAAATGTAAATTTAAAAGGGTTTCTTGCTTACAAGGAATCAAAAACAAAACTGCCTGTAGTTTTAATTGTGCATGAATGGTGGGGTTTAAATGATTATCCAAAAATGAGGGCACAACAGCTTGCAGAACTTGGATATGCAGCATTTGCAGTTGATATGTACGGTGATGGTAAAGTAGCTGCCACTCCCGATGAAGCCGGCAAATTTGCAGGTGAAGTACGCGGGGATCTTTCAAAACTTAGAAGCAGAATAAATGCTGCTTATGAATTCATAAAGCATGATAAAAGAATTGATCCTGATAAAATTGCAATAATGGGATATTGCTTTGGAGGTACAGTTGCACTTGAATTAGCGCGCACGGGTGTTGATCTAAAAGGCGCTGTTGTTTTCCACGGTGGGTTATCCACAGCTAATCCTTCAGAAACAAAAAATGTTAAAGCAAAAATTCTTGTCTGCACCGGCGGAGATGATAAATTTGTTCCCGAAAAAGATATTTTAGCTTTCCAGAACGAAATGAACAAAGCCAAAGTTGATTGGCAGATAAATATTTACAGCGGCGCAGTTCACGCTTTTACAAATCCTAAATCCGGGAACAACCCTGCAACCAATGCGGCATATAACGAGAATGCAGATAAAAGATCATTTGAAGCAATGAAGCAATTCTTTAAAGAAATTTTTTAATAATGGAAAATGAAAAATGATTAATAACGAATACATACCCGGTGTTTGTAATATCGGCAGGGAAGAAACCGCGTTTAGAAAAAAAATTGCTGTCGGTGCATTATTAATAGTAATTATCACTTTTGCTCTTTTCTTTATTTTTAATATCCAGGCATATTTCCGTTTTTTGGTTGTTATACCTGCTTTTATTTCTGCAATGGGATTTTTACAAGCCCGCGCTCATTTTTGTGCCCGTTTAGGATTAACTGCATTATTTAATTTTGGTGAGCTCGGTAAGTATAACAAAGTAAATAATGATGAATTCATTTTGATGGATAGAAAAAAGTCGCTTAAAATTATTTTCTACTCCCTTGTAATTGGAATTTTCTGCGGAATTTTAGCTATTGTTGCGTGGTAAAACTTCCGGCATGAGGAATTATGAGCGTACTTTTTTCTCCGTTAGAAATCAGGGGCGTTGAATTTAAAAACAGAATTTTTGTTTCTCCTATGTGCCAGTATTCAAGTAAAGATGGGTTTCCAAATGACTGGCATTTAGTTCATCTTGGCAGCCGTGCTGTCGGCGGCGCGGGATTGGTTATTGCAGAAGCAAATGCTGTCTCTCACGAAGGCAGGATCACTCCGGACGATAATGGGATCTGGAATGATGAGCAGGCAGAAGCATTGAAAAAGATCACAAGCTTTATAAAAGAACAAAATTGCATTCCCGGAATTCAACTTGCACATGCAGGAAGAAAGGCATCCACATACTCTCCCGGGAGGGGAGATGGTGAAATCCCCGTTGATAAAGGAGGATGGCTGCCTTTTGCGCCAAGCGCAATTAAGTATTCTGAAAACTACCCAATGCCAAAAGAACTCAGCAAGGATGAAATACAAGCTATTATTTCACAATTTAAGAATGCCGCTGAAAGAAGTATAGCAGCCGGATTCCAGGTTATTGAAATTCACATGGCACACGGATATTTAATTCATGAATTTCTTTCTCCTATTTCAAATCAGCGTAAGGATGAATACGGCGGCAGTCTCGAAAATAGATGCAGGTTTGCCGTTCAAGTTGCGGAAACCATAAGAGAAACCATCCCGGAATCAATTCCATTATTTGCAAGAATTTCTTCAACTGATTGGATTGATGGCGGATGGGATATTGAACAATCTGTTCAGCTTGCTGAAGTGTTGATGAATGAAGGCGTCGATTTAATTGATTGTTCCAGCGGCGGCAATGTTCATAATGTTAAAATCCCAGCCGGACCCGGGTACCAGGTTCCATTTGCTGAAAGAATTAAAAATGAAACAGGAATATTAACTGCTGCTGTTGGCTTTATAACACAGCCGGAACAAGCTGAAGAGATTATTGCAAGCAAAAAAGCCGATGCTGTTCTTTTAGCCAGAGAATTTTTACGTGATCCTTATTGGCCGCTGCATGCAGCTAAAAAACTAAATGTAAATGTTGAATGGCCAAAACAATATTTGAGAGCAAAATAATACTTTACTTTTCATAATATTTTTTTTATTTAGTAATTGAATTAAAGATGTTCAAGATTATGGGGCAATTTGTTTATCAAATTACGTTTCGTTCTTCCCTTAAACTTCGAACGAACCAGTTAAACATTAGGGGAAAATCCTTTCGTGATTCCTTATCTAAACTTATCTCTATAGAAAATCTCCAATCTGGAAATAGATATTTATCACACAATTTTATGAGGTTTTATTGAAATAACTCCAAATCTAATTTTATTTTGAAACCCACTCGATTTTAAAAATTATTTGGGGAAAAAGTTATTTCTTATTTCATCTAAAAGATTGTTGGGCAAGTAATATATACTTTCTTGTTTTGGGTTAAACTTTCTATTACAGGTTCCTTTCTTCAACTTTTATTCTAATCCGGCTTATATGCCGTGTTCAAAAAATGCCTTTATTGGATTCTTGCTGATTGATACTTATTGCTTGATGTATGAATTTTACAATTTTATGCTGAATGCTAATTGCTCGGTAAAAAATGTAAGTGATGTGCCGGAGGTGTAAGTAATACTGAGTAAGAGTAGGATTATGATTAAGAGTAAGAAAAAAATCAATCGCAATTATTTATTCATACTCTCGCTTTTCTTGCGGTTAAATCAATCTATAAAATAAATCGAGCAAAGAAATTCTTATACACATTCGAGCTAAGACAAATAATTTCTAATAAAAATAGCGGAAGCCGAAAAGCTATAAAAGAGTAGGCGTAAATAAAAAAGCGGAGTAAAAATATGGGATGGCAATATTTTGAATGGCCTAACTACTTTTCATTAGCGCCTCATGCAACTTTGCATCTTTCGTGGTTTTTTGGATCAGACGGAAAAGATCACGGAATTTTTCAGACCGGGGTGGAGCCAAAAACGCCTGGTTCTAATTTCGTTATATCTAATCAATTCGAAGGAATGAGTAATGACGGTGGAATACATTATGGTTGCGATGTAACGAATACTAGTGACTACCCTGCTATTTTTAAAATACGAAACGGAGGTGGCTCATGAGATTAACTGTAATTACAAGCAAATCTGGTAAGATAATCGGGACTGTGCAGGGTCATTCAAATGATTTTATTTCTGGAGAATTCAGATTTGAATTAATTGTACCGGAAAATCAGAAACTTCATGTAATTGTAGTTCCTGATGAATTCGAAAAAATGGATACAAAAGAGTTTCATAAAAATGTAGCTCTATATTTAAAAAAATCAAAATAAAAAGCGCATAAATTAATCTGAAAATAAATGCTTCACTCTTGGATTTTTCTATTCAAGCAAATACTCATTAATAAGAGTCTAAACTCACACCGTGCGTGGAAACGGTTGAATATTTATACAAGTGTAAAATAATTTATTAGCTAGGTTTGAAGGAAGGAGAAATTAATGCCACCATGGTTATAGTAATTATTACTAGCATAATGGAACAATTATTTATTTCTTATTGAAATTAAAAAACAATTATGGGAGAATAACTATGCCAGCCAACTCTAGTATTATTAATACAGCTGCTATTAAAGAAGCAGTAAAGAGTACTAAAAATCTTAAGACCTTTTTAACAAATAAGGATAATGCTGCTATACTGCTTTCAAGCTCAGCGGCAAGAAAGTCCTTAATTAAAGAACTAAAAAATAAAGGCATCGATAATAGGACGTTAAATGAAATCTATTCTATACTCGGGAAAGGAGTTGCCGCTTGTTCCAAACTGATTACGTGGGAAAATAATGCTCAAAATTTGACTCGAACTCAGCTGAGTAGATAAAGAAATTAATACTTACGATGTCCATTACCTATACTAAATATTTTACGTTGCATACTACAATTCGAAAATTCAAAAATGGTATGCAACGTGATATTAAATTGTATGAATTCCCAACAACGAGATACTATTTATGAAAGCTATAGAAATAATTAATACAATCGTAAAGATAAGTGCCACTAATCTTGGTATTATTCTTTCAAGAAAATGCAATATCCGTTGTGCACATTGCATTTCTTTATCTTCTCCGCATATATCAGATTTTCCGCCGATTTATAATGTTATTCGAATTCTCGAAGATGCAGCAAAACTTAAAAAGGAAAATATAGGCCCTAATTTAATTTCTTTCACTGGTGGAGAACCATTCTTATATGAACTTCCGCTTTTTAAATATACTACTTTTGCTTCTGATCTTGGTTTTGAAACAGGTATTGTGACAAACTGTTTCTGGGCAACTAGTATTTCTAAAGCGGAAAATAAAGTAAAACAGTTTAAGCACGTTACTAGATTTGATATTAGCACTGATATTAGACATTCTTCATATATAAGTTTAGATAGAATAAAAAATGCAATTTGTGCCATGACTGCACTTAATAAACTCGGTTATATTAGAATTGTTAGACAACCTAATGATGAAGAGTATTTCAAGATTTTTTCCGAAATGATATCTCAATTAAAAGTTAATCATCATTTATATGAATCCAACCTAATTTATCTTAATAATAAAGGTGAACCTATTTTAGAATGTGAAAGTCCGGTAATTAAATTGCCTCTTTTTCCATGTACCAGTATATTACCAATAATTTATCCGTCTGGAATTGTCTATGCTTGTTGCGGGGCCATTCCAAATCTGAAGAAAAATAATCCTCTAATCCTTGGTGATCTAAAGAAAGAAAGTCTAAGAACAGTTTACCGCAGATTTCATACAAATCCCATTATACAGTCTCTTCGGATTGGTGGTATTGCAGAAACTATTGATTTAATACCAACTCCTGAAAAAGAGAAGGTACTACTCACTCATCATGATCCTTCAAATATGTGCTATACTTGTTTTACTTCTTTGGCAAGATTAAATACAAAGGTTGCAGAAAACTTAAAAAAAAATACTGCTTCTATAGCTAAATATGCTATGCTTCGATATGTCATCTATGGTGAATCAGCAGGTATAGATTTAATGCCACGTAGATGTTTAAACTCAATCGAACAAATACTAAAAAAAGTCCGCTAACTGAAAGAAAATCTGCTGTATTACACCTTTTCTAGCGCGCCACAGCTTGTCCCGCGCTTTTTGCTGGGATATTTTTAGTCGGGGGTACACCCCCCGACTAAAAACGTCGGGACAGGCTGTGGCGAACTTAAAAATCAACAGTAATGCTTTTTAACGCAGGGTATATTTTTGTATACACAGAATATATCTGCCTGTATTTTTTATTGTTGTCAATATCCGGTTTAATAATTTTTTTAATTCCTGTCATTTTATTTGCAGCATCTTGAAATGTTTTGTACCAGCCAGCGCCTACTGCGGCAGTAATTGCTGCTCCAAGAGCAGATGCCTCAGTATTTTCAGGAATGCAAATATTTTTTCCTGTAACGTCGGCTAAAATACGCAGCCATAAATTATTGGAAGCGCCGCCGCCGATTACTATTAAATCTTTTATGTTAGCGTTAATATTTTTTTCAACCTCATTAATAGCAAACAACTTCTCAAATGCAATTCCTTCCAGTATAGCACGGTAAAGATGCGCGCGTGTATGTGAAGACGACAAACCTATAAAAGCACCTCTTGCATTTATATCCCAATAAGGATTCATTACTCCGCACAAATAGGGTAAATGTAGCAGGCCATTGCTGCCGATAGAAATTTTTTCAGCTCCCTTTTCCAGATGTTTATAAATATTGGGCTGTTGCAATGGATCGATTTTCAATATCTTTTTTATGAACCAGTCTATTGCAAACGTACCTGCTCTCAAACTGCATTCTAAATAATATCCTTCATCTGAACAACTGCACATAGTCCGGTAAGCTTTGTTAGTTTTATATTGAGCGCTGTAAACGCCTGCCACCACTGCTGTTCCTAAGTTTAAGTAAGCACTTTTAGAAGTAAGTACGTTCGATCCCAATCCGGCAGCTTGACCGTCGCCTCCTCCGGCTATTATTAGTGTATTTGTTTTTAATCCAGTTAATTTTGACGCTTCTTCAGAAACTTTTCCAAGAACGGTTCCCGGACAAAATGTTTCAGGTAACTGGTTTTCATATAATTCCAATTCATTTAAAATTACCGAAGACCACTTTTTATTTTTTAGACCAAACATTCCAAGCGGATCTGCGCTTGCCCAGCATGTTCTAAATGCCCCGGTTAATTTCCAGACTAGGAAAGTGTTTACATCGCATATCATCGCAATTTTTTTGAACAATAACGGTTCGTTTTTTTTCATCCACGCAAGCCGGTAAACTACGGGTGCGTAATCAACCGGTTTGCCGGTTATTTTATGAATTCTATCTTTTCCAATTTTTTGTGAGAAAGATTCCACCTCATCCTTGCACCGTTCATCCAGCCAGATGATTGCCTGTCTTATACTATTTCTGTTTTTATCTAAAGCAACAAAAGTTTCTCTCTGGTTTGAAACTGCAAGAGCAGTGATCCTACCGGGATCAATTTGTTGCACTATTTTTCGCAAAGCTTTACGGGAGGATATCCACCAATCGCTTGCATTTTGCTCGTAATAATTTAATTTAGGTGAAAAGAGCGGAATTTTTTCAACTGCTTGTGCGGCAACTCTTCCGTTTTTATCGAAGGCAATTGCTTTTGTGCTTGTAGTACTGCAATCCAAACCAATTACAAATTCTTTTTTCCCGGAATTCATTTGCTGCTGCATTATTTATTCAAAATTTATCATTGCTTTCATAACCCCGTCTTTATAGTTTGCAACAAGATCGAAAGCCTTCTGAGTCTCTTCTAAAGTAAATCTATGTGTAGCCATTGAATCCATATTTATTTTTTTCGATGCAAGCAGATCTATAGCTTTTTGAGTGCAGTGAACCTGTCTGCGGATATTAATTATTGTAATCTCTTTCCGCCTTAATTCATGAATAGGAAATGTAATTTCGTCGATTTCAGGAATACCGGTAATTATAAGCTTGCCGCCGGGTTTTAGTAAATGAATTCCCTGGGCGATGGCTTGCGGGTTACCGCTGCATTCGTAGACAATATCCAGCAGCAATGGTTCAATACCAGAAATTTCTTTAACGATATCTAATCGATCCGGATTACCCATCCATTTGGGGTTTAGTTTTTTTGCGGCCTGGAGACGATTTTCAATTTTATCCGTTATGTACACATCACCTGTGTTTTTTGTACGCAGTACATGAAATACAGACATCCCGATTGGACCTGCTCCTAGAATTGCAATATTATCCTTTATATAAGGCATTGATCTTTCAACTGAATAAACTCCAATTGCCAGAGGCTCGGATAATGCTGCCTGCTCGAAGGTCATGCTGTCGGTTATCGGGTAACAGCATTTTTCGGGAAGTACTATAAATTCGCTCAAACACCCACCCAACTGACCCGGGCAGCCTAAGAAAAGAAGTTTACGGCAGGTATGTTCCCTGCCTGCCAGACATTGATCGCAATGACCGCAAGAAACTGCAGGATCAATAGCAATTCTTTGCCCGGGTTTTACGCATGTTACTTTATTTCCAATCTTCTCAACAATCCCGGCAGCTTCATGCCCTATTATAAACGGAAATTCAACTATTTGAGAACCAATTCTCCCTGTAGTGTAATAATGAATATCAGATCCGCATACTCCAACAGTTTTTATTCTTATTAGTACATCCGTATCATTAACTATTCCAATCTCCGGTATTTGCTTTATTTCAAATTGTTTTATTCCTGTAAGCAATGCAGCTTTCATAAAATATCTCTAATAATAATTCAAATAATTTTTAAATTCCTTTTTCAATAGATTTTTTGGAAGTCTTATCAACTAGATTGGGATTGATAAGTTTTATCCAGAGACCAAGTCTCGCTTTGAATGTCATAACCAATTCACGTTTGCGCTTTGCAGATGCAGTTAAAATTTGTTTAGCACATTCGGAGGCGCTCATTACTTTTGATTCATTTAGATGACTGGTGCCAAGCGGCTTTCCATTTGGTCCAAGCGCGCGTTCGCGGACTTCTGTTGCTACAAACCCGGGATATATCATAGTAACACTCACTCCGCTGTCTTCAAGTTCAATGCGTAATGAATCAAAAAATCCGGCCATTGCGTGTTTGCTTGCAGCGTAAGCAGTGCGGGTTGGTACACCCGTTTTTCCTGTCAAGCTTGAAATCCCGATTATTCTTCCTTTAGTTTCTTTTAAGTATGGGAGTGCGTAATAAGTGCAGTATACACTTCCAAAATAATTCACTTTCATAATTTTTTCCAGAAGGTCAATGTTCTTTATTTCATCAAAGCGTGTGAACATAGAGAGACCTGCATTATTAAATAAAGAATCAATCCTGCCGAATTGTTTAATTGCCTTAGCGATTAATCTTTCACATTGTTCTTTTACTGAAACATCTGTCTTAACTGCAATTGCCTTCGCACCAAGCACATTACATTCTTTTGCAACCTCTTTAAGTTTTTTTAGATCACGCGCTGCCAGTACAAGCATTGCACCGCGGGAAGCCAGCTGGAGTGCAAGTTCTTTCCCGATTCCGGCAGAGGCGCCTGTAATTATTGCAACATTATTTTTGAATTCATCATTTTCCATAGATGCCTCATTAAGTGTGTCTGAAGTTTATCAAAAAACCGGTTGGTGCATTATAAAGTTATTATTATTTGCCATTTGACATAAATCCATTCAACACTTTGAAGTATTTTTCTGTTTCTTCTATGTAGGGATTGTGCCCGCTCTTTTCAAACATTACAAACTTAGCCTGGGGCGCATATTCCTTAAACTTAACAGACCACCTTGGAACAGCAACCCTATCGAATCTTCCTTCAATTATGAGAGAGGGCATTTTCAAATTTTTCAACTCTTTTCTAAAATCAAGTTTGGATACATCCCCTCCAATTATAAAATCTCCGTCGTAACCAACAAGAGTGTAGTAAACTTTCAAATTCATAATCAAAGAATCAGATCTCACTTTGTTTACATTTTCAGGATTATAAAAATACAACAGTCCGCTTGGTAATGTGTATGCTGAAACGTGCTCATCAGAACTTGAATTGAAACCCTGGTCGCGTAATTTTTGCAATTTTTCCCACGCTTCGGGATATTGATTTTTAAATTCATAATTGCAGTTATCATTATTTGCCTGCCACATTTCTCCGCTGTAAAAAGAATTTGAGAGAATTAACTTATCTACTGCCGAAGGATATTCAAGCGCGTATGCCTGTGCTACCATTCCGCCATAAGAATGACCCAGAACAATCCATTTTTCTATTTTTAAGGCTTTGCGTAATACTTCAATATCTTCCACATCACGCTTAAAAGTATATTCATCCGTGCTTTTTGCGCGGTCAGATTTTCCTCTTCCAAAGGCGTCCAGATAAATAACTTTAAAATTCTTAGCTAACTCAGAAAACCATGGATGTAAGTAAGTATGAGAATTGCCCGGTCCACCGGGAATCAGCAAAACTGGTTCACCGTTCCCTTCGGTTTCAATCCAAAGTTTGGAGCCATTTACCAAAACGTAACTGCCCTCCGGATGATTTATCTTTTCTGTTTTTGTCTGCGGAAAAACATTTACTGCAGCAATTGCAATGATGAAAAAAAATATTTTCTTCATAATCCTTTCCAATAAATATTTTTATAGTGCACTATTCTGATTTTAAAATTTTTACTGCCTCACTAATAACATCCGAATAACTTTCTAATGCTTTAGCAGTAATTTCAATTTGCTGTTCTGCTTCCTTCCAGTTTCTTTGCTCAATTGCCTCTCTTACACCCGGCAAGGTTTTTACGCCATAACCGGTGTAAAACCCGGGTGCGTAAATTTGATGTGCATACCAGGGTCTTCTTGGCAATCCTGTTTTTGAAATAAGAGCGCGCTGTGTTTTAATTAAATTTTCATTCAACAGTTTTTCTTTATCCTGCGTTAATAATATACCCTTTTCTTTAAATGAATTTAATACCTGAGCATAATTAGCCGCATTTTGCTGAAGTTTTTCAATTGCATTCTGCAGTGGTGCAAAATTTATAAAAGGAACCGGTTCTTCAATTTTAGGAGGAATTAATGTTTTTGAAGGATCAGAATATTTATCGTAAATATTTTCACTGATGAGTTTGTTTTGCGTTGAAGTTTTTTCCCTCATATCGTCGGCAAGTTTAATAACTTCCTTCAAGTATTGATTTACTTCCTCATAAAAATCAGTAAATCTCAATGGCAGAATTTCTGCTTCAGATAAATTAATAACGCTATGCCCGGCAACTTCTGCAAGTGCAATACCATACTTAAAAGTTGAATCAACAAAACGTAAATAATGATCGAATGAATCATATATTGAATGGTACTCCCCTCCGCCGCCTTCACCGCCAAATCCTAAATTTAAAGAGGCTATTCCAAGGTGATGAATGAATGGAGTATAATCCGACCCGGAACCAAGCGCGCCAATTTGAAAATCCTTTTTATCAAGCGCTGCTTTCTTTTGTTCCTGGGTACCGTTTAATATTAATCTCGCCCTTGAGCGTTCATAAACTGAGATATTCTTTTCCGGATCATTTACACCGCGTGCAATATTGTTAATAAAATTTTGCAAATCACGTGGACCTGCAGCAAATAAAAATCCACGTTCGTTACCATCAGAATTAATATATGCAACAGCCTTTTGACTTAATTCATCTGCATGAGCTTCGACCCACTCTGAAGAACCAAGCAAACCGGGTTCCTCGCCATCCCATGCGCAATAAATAATTGTGCGTTTTGGTTTCCATCCGGTTTTGAGAAGTCCGCCAAATGATTTTGCTTCTTCCATCATTACCACTTGACCGCTTATAGGATCGCTAGCGCCGTTAACCCATGCATCATGATGGTTGCCTCTAATTATCCATTCATCCGGGAATTCAGTTCCCTGTATTTTTGCAATCACATCATAAATCGGTTTTATATCCCAGTTAAATTCCAGTTTAAGATGAACAACTGTCTTACCTGGACCAAAGTGATATGTTATCGGCAGAGCCCCTTTCCATTCATCCGGAACCACAGGTCCGTCCAAAGCACGAAGCAGCGGTAAAGCATCGGCGTAGGAAATTGGAAGCACAGGTATTTTCATTATTGTTATTGCTTCTTTAACTGAAAGCCTTTTGGCATCTTTTGTTGCAGCAACAAATGGTGTAAGCGGGTCACCGGAATATATTGGCATATCTGCAACAGAGCCGCGCTGCACACCTTCATCATTCCTATAAGCGCCTGCAGGATAAACATCCCCGGCATAATAACCATCTTCTTTAGGGTCTGAGTAAATTAAACAGCCAATTGCTCCATGCTCTGCTGCAACTTTTGGTTTGATCCCTCTCCAGGAACCTCCGTAACGTGCAATAACTATTTTCCCTTTAACATCAATTCCCTTTTCCTCTAGTACTTCATAATCTTTAGGTACTCCATAATTTACATAAACCAAATCGGTTGTAACATCTCCATCTGCCGAATATGCATTGTAAGTCGGAAGCTGCTCATCAGTCTGGTTTGACGTTTGGTCTTCTTTTAGAATAGTTTCTTTTAGCTGGGCCGAAAATTTTTCGGGCTTTACCATTTCAAGCAAACGGAATTTTGGAGTTGGAAACAATACATAAAATTCTTCAATGTTTGTATCAAACCCCCACGATTTAAATTTTGAAGCAATGAATTCAGCATTCTTTTTATCCCATTGCGAACCGACATGATGCGGATGAGAGCTCAACTGTTTCATCCAGGCTTTTAAATCTTTTGCTTCGAGATTTAAATCAAAACGTTTTTCTATTTCTTTCAGATCATTTTTAGTCTGTGCTTTTACCAATGGACTTAGGAAACTGAATAGAATTACAACTAAGAATAAATGAAAAATACTTTTCATGATTCGCTCCAATCGATTCATTATAATAAGTGCTTGAAAATATTTTACTTAAGATTGCTTTACTGTTAAGCAATGAGTTTTGTATGAATTAAGTTAAAATGGGAAATTTCTATCTTCTCATAAATTGCTTTTGAACATAATAAAACTATTTTGAATAATCACGGTATTGCGGGCTCAAAAAGAAGAATTAATAACTTACCCTACGCATAATTTAATTTATAATCACGACTTTTAAGTCGTTGAATAGATAAAGAAACAAGTTTTTGACTTTCCCCGAGGGGATGGCTATGCCAAGCCCAACCCTTTGTTCATTGGACAGATAATTTGGCTATTAGTTTACATCTTCATTTATTTTATTTGGGCTAAAGCCCTTTTCTTTTTTATTGTCCTTTTTCTCCGCCGTGAAGAGGCTGTGTGATAATTCGGTTTTTTTAGAAAAATGTTTTGATTTCATTCTAAAAACGAACCCAAAATGTGCTTGACACCCTATTTTCACACAGCCTCTGAACGGCGGAGTTATGAAGCATGTTTTGCTATGAAGTTTTAAAATCAATTGGTGTAAATACCGTTTTTGCGTAACGTGAATTAATAAATCAAGCGGGATGGCAAAATTTTCAAGAATTAATCATGGTTATTCCTTGCTTACAATAAATTTTGCTATGTAAGCATCTTGAGAAATTGGTGCTTCAGTAAACGGGTAAGGTGTTAGTGATACAAGTTTAATTTTATGATTACTGTAAGTTATCTCGTGAGGATCAAGTGTAGTATTCAAAGCACATTTGGTTTCAAGTAATGACAGACTAACCTTTGCGTTTCCAGCCCAAACACAATTAGCGTTCATAGGACATCTTGAATCTTCCGGAACCGATTCAAACTTAAAACTGATTTGCTCACCATCGATTGAAACCCATTGCCCAACTTTCAGTTCAAATTCAGTATTTAATTTTTGAACTGATTGACCCGGAGATAGTAACCGCTCTTCATCGCATCCCAGGATAAACAATAAAACAACCAGTATTAAGAATTTTTTTTCCATTTTCTTCCTTTCCTTTTTTACAATTATAAATAATCGGAACAAAAGGAATCAAGTCTATTAATTAGTCCTTCTTTCTGTTTTTCATCAAGAAATGAAGCTTCAAATGAATTTTTCGCAAGCTTATAGACGTCTTCTTTTGACAAATCCAATGCTTTTGTAATTTCCAAATAATTCTCGTTAACATATCCGCCAAAATAAGCCGGGTCATCGGAATTGACAGTTACAAATAAACCTCTTTCCATCATATTTTTTAACGGATGTTTTTTCAAATCATCAACAACCTTCAATTTAAGATTTGAAAGCGGGCATATTGTAAGCGGGATTTTTTGTTTAACCAGCTGCAAAACTAACTTATCATCATCAAGGGAATTATTTCCGTGATCAATCCTGGAAACGTTAAGTAGTTCCAATGCCTGACTTACATATTCTGCCAGGCCCTCTTCGCCTGCATGGGCAACAGTCAAAAATCCTTTTTCACGGGCAAGATTAAACACATCTTTAAACTTGGATGGGGGATGTCCAACTTCCGCTGAATCGAGTCCAACAGCAGCGATCCAATCTTTATATGGCTCTGCATCTTCCAATGTTTTTTTTGCTGAATTTGAATCTTGATCTCTCAAAAAGCACATAATAAGTTTGGAGGTCATTCCATATTTTTCATTTGCATCTTTTAACGCTTTATTAATTCCGTTTATTGCAACGTCGAATTTAATCCCTCTGTTCGTATGAGTCTGCGGATCAAAAAAAATCTCGGTGTGAAGAACATTTTGCGAATGAGCTTTTTTAAGATAGTCCCGGGTCACATCATAGAAATCCTGTTCAGTAATTAATACTCCGGCGCCTTCGTAATAAATATCCAAAAATTCCTGCAGGTTATTAAAATTGTAAGCCGCTTTTAACTTTTCAACCGATTCATGTTTTATTTTAATTTTGTTCCTTTGAGCAATTTTAAACATGAGTTCCGGCTCAAACGTGCCCTCGATATGTAAATGCAGTTCTGCTTTGGGAATGCCGTTTATAAATTCTTCTATGGTGATGTAATTTTTCATATATAGTTTGAATTACAGTATCTAATTAACTCACGTTACGCAAAAACAGTATTTACGCCAATTGATTTTAAAACTTTATAACTCCACCGTTTAGAGGCTGTGTGAAAATTAATAATAAAACGGGAACAAAAAAAAGAGAAAGGAGTTTAAATTTGTAATAACAAATATGAGGAAC
>PMDS01000131.1 GCA_003155655.1 Melioribacter sp. | reverse complement strand
TGAAATGATTAAGCTTTTCCAAAATAATAAAATTGTTATAAGACCTGCTAATGGTACGTTCCACTATAGATTAAAATCCGAAGTAAAGTAATTTTTGAATCATTGTATTCATTCCTGCTGATTGGGAATGAATACAATTATCCTGAAAAGAGCAACTAACTATGAATAAAAATATATTTCTTTTCCGTCACATTATTTTTTTGCTGATTTTATGTTTTATTCCGGCAATAAATAACGCACAACCCGAATCCAGTACAATAAAATATAAAGCTATTGATATCAGCGGCTTTATGGACAGTGCGCATCACTGGTATGATATATATGGTGATGATAAAGTAATAACCGCACTGCCCAATAAACCAAGATACAAACCTGAAGAAATAACAGAGATTGCTGATAATATTCTTCTATTTCAAAAAGTTAATGGAGGATGGCCAAAGAATTATGATATGCTGGCAATATTAACCGATAAACAAAAAGAAGCTGTAAAAAAATCAGTAAAAGATACCAGCACTACAACATTTGATAACGGTACTACTCACTCACAAGTGGAGTATTTATCAAAAGTTTATACTGCTACTCATGACGAGAAATATAAGACCGGATGCTTAAAAGGAATTGATTTTATTTTATCAGCACAATATTCAAATGGAGGATGGCCCCAGTTTTATCCAAACAAGGCAGGATACAGTAAATTTATAACATTTAATGACGATGCAATGATGGGGATTATGGAAGTTCTCCAGCATATACTTAAAAATAATCCTGAATATTCTTTTGTAGATAATACGCATAGGGAAAAAATTCAAGTTGCCTTCAATAAAGGATTGGACTGCATTCTAAGATGCCAAATTAAAGAGAATGGAATACTTTATTCATGGTGCCAACAGCATGATAATGTTAATTTTCGTCCTCGTTGGGGGAGAGCATTTGAACCACCCAGTATTTGCAATGGGGAAAGCGCTGAAATTGTAAAATTATTAATGAGCCTTGATAATCCAAGCCTGGAAATAATTAGATCTATTCAAGGCGCAGTTAAATGGTTCAATAATTCTAAAATTTTAGGAATAAAAGTAAAAGTAATCAGCGCTCCAACTTTAGTATATAAATGGAGAACAAGCAGCACCGATAGGATTGTGGAAAATGATCCTAATGCTCCTCCAATATGGACACGATTTTACGAACTGAAAACTCACACACCAATGTTCTGCACCAGAGACAGCAAAACAGTTTATTCCTTAGCAGATGTTGAGCGTGAAAGAAGAGATGGCTATGGCTGGTACACATATGCCCCACAAGAAGTGTTAGATATTTATCCCGAATGGCAGAAAAAATGGGCGCCGGATCAAAATATACTTTCAAAATAATATTTTCTGAAATATGAATAAACTTATTTCATTAGGATACATTATTGGAAATTTAGTTTTGATTTAATAGGTTTCATCTTTCCCAATCATTGTATTTTAGTTTGATATTTAGATTTACATCTCTTTCATTAACTGATGCAATTGTAGCAAACATTTTTGCATCGTTAATAATTTCCAATCCCTTTAGATCTTTTGAACTAAATTTTGATGCTGCAACAAACCTCAGTGTATTATTCTCATTACCCGAAAAATAATTAAAGATTTTACCGTTCTTTGATTTCAACTTTGGCTGACCTATTACTGTTATATTCTCATTAAAAGTTAAATAAATACTGTCTGCCTCAATTTTGTAGTTCACTATTATGGGTCCAACTTTAGATTCAGGGTCCCATTTACCGTCAAAAGTCCATGCAGGAGTTAGATTATCAGGTATAACCTTAGGTGTAACCAGGTTCAAATTATTTTTAAACCAGTCCAGATCTCCGGATTTTCTATGGCAATTATAAAAGTAATCATTATCACCCCAGTTGGCAACTCTGTATTTTTCAGGTTCTTTGGGATTGTAATAGCGGAAAATTGGCCTGGTACTCATGCTATCTGAAAAATTACAATCTATCAAATAGAATTGTGCTTCATAGTGATGCCGCCCGAGTTCAAAGCCCTTTACACCATCAAAAGATGAGTTTCTAATTACAAATTTTTGATTGTTATCATAACTGCCTGCATGCCAGATAGAAGCAGTTTTAACCAATTCATTAAATTTGGAATCCCTTATAAAACACCATCCGCGGGGACAAACAAAATCCACAGCGCCTTGAAAAAAACAGTTTGCATGGTAGTACATTCCTGTTTTGTAGTTCCATAAAGAAACAGTATCTCCGCCCTTACTAATCAAACTGCAGTTTAGTAAAATAGTTCTTGTACCGAATCCATAAATAACAAATGCATGCGGTCCAACTTTAGGCTGTGTATTTTCAATTGTTAGATTTTCTAACACAACGTCGTCTGCATAAATATTTACAATTCCCGGTCCTACCGAATCTTTATGGGCAAGCCAATCTGTCCGTAATTGGTTATACTTTATTATTGTATTTTCCCTGCTCTCGCCTCTGAAAGTAACATTATCCTGTTCGATTCTGAATTTCTCATTGTATATTCCATTCTTAATAAAGATAACTGTCCTGGCATAATTAAACATCGGTAAAGAGGAAATTGCGGCATTAATTGTTATAAAATTACCGCTGCCGTCCTGCGCTACAGTGATATATCTTGGATCAGCAGCTAAAAACACACTAGTTAAAAAAAGCTGCACGCTTAGCGTAAAATAGAAAATTTGCTTTTTCATTTTATGTTATCTCTAATCAAAAATTAAAAAAATCATCGCTTGCAATATTTTTTTTTACTGAACAGTTACTGCATTTTTGGAAACCTCATTCCCAAATTCAATTTTATCTTTAACCTTGCCCGGATCAATGTTTTTAATAATAATATTGCCCGTTTTAACACCATCAAGCTTCATAAATAATTTATTTTCATTTAATGATTCAATCTTGTTGAATGTAATATTCTTTGATTGAATAATTCTCACAACAGGATCAGAAGAAGAAATTTTAGCATTAGTTATTTTTATGCCGTCAGCATCAATCAAAGAAATAGCTTTGTCAGCTTTCATAACAATATTGTTCAGCTCAATCTCCGAAATAGGCATTTCAGGCAAACCCTGGAGCACAACTGCATTTCTTGCCCCATTGCAGTAAATGCCATCTAAATAGATTTTTCTAAATATTGGAGTGCCTTCATTTACTGCAACAGGCTTTGAGCTTTTAATTTGATCATCTGCAGAAACCTCCTCTGTTGGAGCAGCACCGCTATAATACATATTAAAACTAACCGCATCAGTTGGAATATCTTTCATAAAAATATCATTGATGAAAATATTTTCAACGACCCCTCCGCGTCCGCGTGTGCTTTTAAATCTTAACCCGATGTCTGTACCAATAAAATTACAGTTGCTAACCTTTATATTTTTTACACCACCAGACATTTCACTTCCGATAGTGAACCCGCCGTGACCGTGAAAGACAATACAATCTGCAATAACTATATTCTCTGTGGGCATTCCTCTTTTGCGTCCTTCGGCATCAATCCCGGATTTCATACAAAGCGCGTCATCACCAACATCGAATGTGCACTTATATATTAAAACATTCTTGCTTGATTCAACATCAATTCCATCTCCGTTCTGCGAATACCATGGATTTCTAAACGTAACATTTCTTATAATCATATTTTCACACATTAAAGGATGGTTGTTCCATGCAGGTGAATTCTGGAATACAGGTCCGTCAAGCAAAATATTTTTGCACTCAATTAAACTAATCATTACTGGCCTGAAATAATGACGCATCTTTAGAAGTTCTTCTTTAATCAACGGTCTCCCTGCTTTTAGATGTTCACGTATGTATCCTTCCGCATCCATTGCTTCTTTAGTCGGATACCAGGTATTTCCAGCCTGATTTACTGCGCCTGTTTTAATCAATGCCTGCCATTCCGGTTCAGTCATCTTATTTTTTTTAACAGGCCGCCATACCTCCCCGCTGCCGTCAATAATTCCATTTCCTGTAATTGCAATATTCTGAAGTTGATAACCGCTTATTGGCGATTGGCAGCGAAATTGCCGCCTTCCTTCCCAGTACCCATTAATAAGATCATAATCATTTATATCTTTACTGAAAAGCATCATTGCGCCGGTTTTCAAATTTAAATTCACGTTGCTTTTTAATTGGATTGGTCCGGTCAACCAGATACCTGCAGGTACAACAACATAACCACCACCTGACTGTGAACATTCATCAATGGCTTTTTGAATAGACAACGTATTTTTTGTAAGACCATCTCCAATTGCACCATATTTAACTATCTCAAAATATTTTTCAGGAAAGCTAATCTCCTTGAGAGGATTCATTTTAAATGGAAGATTTTTCAGATAAGAATCAATTTCAGCCTGCAAACTCTGCTGCGCTAATAAATTAATATTGCTTAATATTAGTAAAACAAAGGCTAACAATAACATTCTATAAATTTTAACAATTGCCAAATTCATTCTATCTCCAGATAATTTTAATTATTCTCTTATACATCACAGCTAACCATTACATCTAAATACATAGAACTAATTATTGAACTAACTTTGTTTTAACTACTGCTCCTTTTTCAAGCAGCCATTTTAATAAATTTTCTGCTGCTTTATAGTTTTCAAAATCAACCGGAAGTTTCCTGTTATCTATATATTCGTTATATACCCAGGGATCGCCGACTGCAAATACAAATCCCTTACCATAATTAGAACCTGCCATAATTACATAGCTGCTGTCTGTAAGGATTGGTTGTGCCGGGGTTTTTAATGAAATAGATGATATTTCTTTCAAGTAAATCTTTTTCTTCAAACCTTCAAAGATTGGATGATTCGGAAATTTATCAAACTTACCCATATCAAATTGAGTTCCTATAACTCTATTTCTGCTGTCTTCATTGAAATGAATTCCAAATTTTTCAGCTAGCCTGTTTGCATGTTCAAATTCACAATTGCCCTTATCATTCAACATAAGAAGTAATACGCCGCCCTGGTCAACCCATTTTACAATTTCTGCAATAGTTGAATCCTGTATATAATTTGGTGTTGGATTCTCTGCCGGAACGTCAGGATCAACAATTATATATAAACTTACATTCTTCAGTTCATTAAGAGTAGGCGCTTTTGGAATTTCATACAAAGTTGCACCGTAATTCTCAATTATATTTCCAAGTACAGAATACCCGGAGTTTTCTTTGTCTTCCCAGATATAATGCCATTGAATGTCTTTTCCATCTTTATCTTTTCTGATTTCATGATTGTAGAAATAATCCAGTCCAACAACTTTTCCCTTTGCGATAGATGAAAATTTAGGATTTGGCTTTAAATATTTTACCAATCCAAGGTTTAATTCCTTTATTCCTTCAACTACAAGTTTACTAACCTCAATTGCGCCATCTCTTGTAAAATGAGTGTTATCTCCGTTGCCTTTTGGAAGAGCTTTGTATGTATCTGCCGGAACGCCAAATAAAAATAGTTTTGCAGTTTTTTCCGGTCCAAGTTCAGAAAACAATTTCAGACTTTTTGCATGCACATCAATAAGCGGAACGTTTAATTCTTTTGCAACTTCTCTAACAACAACCGGATAATCACCATGCTGGTCTACAAACTTACCCTGTTCGTCAAATTTTCCTCTGTTAACCGGTGTAAGTAAGATTGGAATAGCTCCTTTAGACCTTGTTTCAGTAACATAGCGCACTAGAAATTGTTTATATGTTGTATGTGGTTCAGCATAGCGCGTTGTATCGGTTATTTTAGAATCATTATGACCAAACTGAATAAAGACATAATCTCCGGGTTGTAATTTATCATATACAACTTTCCATAAACCCTCGTTTACAAAACTTTTTGTGCTTCTGCCGTTCTTTGCATGATTTTCAACTATAACATCATCATTTAAGAAGTTTGGAAACAATTGTCCCCATCCTCTTTCCGGATTATCATTAAGTGGTTTATCCGCGCAGGTTGAATCACCAATCAAGTAAATTGTAACTTTTTGAGGAAGGTATAAAGGAGCAATTGCAGTCATTATTGCTGCAATCAAAAACATGAAAAAAATTTTTTTGTTTTTCATAGGTTTCTCACGTTTATTAAAAATTTTTTTGTGTTCCTATTAAGAATATGTTTCACCTTGTATTTAATTTTAAAACATTATTAGATCAAATAAAAAACTTTAACAAAATTTCATCAAAATATGTCTGCCAAATATTTCCCTTAATTGTTAACTTTATCGATTATTAAAATTGTGAAAAGATACTTTGCTGTCAACATAATTTTAATAATTATAACTGAATTAATGAGCTGATTAGATTCTATATGAATAGAAAAAAGCTTATTTCCCGGCAATTATGATTGATTTTTTTTTATGATGTTTTTTTGCAGAGATCTAATATTCCAGAATCCAAATAACAAATCACCATATAATAATGGTTTTCATATCGAAAATAAATTCAGAAATTATTGGAACGATTAAGTATATTTATTAATCAATTCCAGGCAAAGCCCAAGTATATTACTTCAGTAATTCGGTAACGGTTCTGAGTCTCGTAAACATCAGGATTTTATATCATTCTTGTAATTTTTTTTCAGAACCTTTTTTGCAAAAAATATCAATTCTCCTCTTAATGCTAGTCCTAAGTTTTTCATCCTATTTTCACCAATTATCACCCGCTATTTATCCCGGTTTTCATCACGTTTTCACCCCGTTTTTATGCCATTTTTTCTTCACTAGACATCTATGGAATTCTCAGTATGTTAAAGAACTATCTCTTCGATCCTGCATTGCAGAACTCAGAGCATGTTTCAGGGTAGAGTATTTTTTTGTCTATTTTACTCTTCACAAATATGCAATACTTCTTTTAAAAAACATTTTGAACTTTTCAATATTATTTACAAAACTTTTTTTGTATTACAGGTTATTGAAAGACATAACTCCTGTTTAACTGAGATACTGAAGAATTACACATAGGTGCCTCTCTTAAGATAGTTGCCTCTTCCCGGCTTGCCGTAAAACTTGCCGTCTTCAACAATTACATCTCCACGTGAAATTACAATATCTGCATCACCTTTAATCATCATTCCTTCGTATAGCGAATAATCAACATTCATATGATGTGTTTTTGCAGAAATAACGTGCTCCTTTTCCGGGTCCCAGATAATTATATCAGCGTCGCTTCCTACAGCAATAGTTCCTTTGCGTGGAAACAACCCAAACATTTTTGCCGGAGCTGTTGATGTGATTTTAACCCAGCGGTTAAGTGAAATTCTTCCCTCATTTACTCCGCCTTGATAGATTAAATGTATTCTATTTTCAATACCCGGACCACCGTTTGGAATTTTTGTAAAATCATTCAGTCCTATTTCTTTTTGATGCTTGTAATTAAACGGACAATGATCGGTTGAAACAATTTGAAGCGTATCTTTCCTTAATCCATCCCAAAGTTTTTCCTGATTCCACTTTTCGCGAAGCGGCGGAGTAAGAACAAATTTGGCACCATCAAATCCGGGCACATTCATATCATCTAAGGAAAGAAAAAGATATTGGGGACAAGTTTCTGCGAATACTTTAATACCACTGCCGCGGGCAATAGCAATTTGCTCAAGCGCGTCATTTGATGAAACGTGAACTATATAAACCGGAGTGTTTGCTCTTTGAGAAAGTTCTATTGCACGTACTACTGCATCTCTTTCAGCAGTTGTTGGACGTGTTAATGCATGGTAAATAGGAATAGTTTTTCCTTCCGTCAAAGTTTTTTTAACAATCTTCTCAATTGCCAAACCATCTTCGGCATGTATACAAACCAACCCGCCAAATTCTGCTGACCGCCTCATAACCTTGAGAATTATTTCATCGTCAACCATTAAAGAATTTGGATAAGCCATAAACAATTTAAAACTTGTAACCCCCTCTTTTATCATTTCACCAATCTCATCAGAATTTTCACTTTGCAGATGAGTAATAATTATATGAAAACCATAATCAATTACTGCTTTGCCTTCTGCCTTTTTGAACCAGGAATCCAGTGCGGCGCGCATGCTTGTTTCTCTCGTCTGGGTTGCATAATCAATTATAGTTGTTGTTCCGCCAAAGGCAGCCGCGCGCGTTCCGGTTTCAAAATCATCGCTTGAAGTTATTTCACCCAGCGGCATATCAAGGTGTGTATGAACATCAACGCCGCCGGGAATTACATATTTATTTTTTGCATCTATTATTCTGTCCGCAGTAGAATTCAATGCTGTATCTATCAACGTAATTTTTTCTTTATCAATAAAAACATCAGCAATGTAATCCTTGGCTGCTGTTATTATGCGTCCATTTTTAATTAGTAATGACATAAGAAATCTATATTGTTAAACAAAAAGATCATTCATAATTTTTGACAATTACGGCTGAAGCTTCACCGCCGCCGATGCACAGCGTAGCTAGTCCATAATTTGAGTTTCTTCTTTTCATCTCGTGTAAAAGAGTAGCCATAATACGAGCTCCGCTTGCGCCAATAGGATGACCCAGAGAAATGGCGCCGCCATTTACATTTACATTTTCAGTTGAGAGATCCAGCAATTTATTAACCGCCAGATTAACAACACCAAAGGCTTCATTAATTTCGTAAAGATCAATGTCATTCGTTTTCATTTGTGATTTGGCAAGAACTTTTCTAATTGCGTCAGCCGGTGCAGTTGTAAATTGGATTGGCGCTTTTGCCGAAGAACTTTGAGCAATAATTTCTGCCATAGGATTATAACCAAGCTCCTTTGCTTTTTTCTCGCTCATAATCAATACTGCTGCAGCGCCGTCATTTATCTTGGAAGCATTTGCTGCTGTAATTACTCCTTCTTTATCAAATGCAGGGCGGAGAGTAGGGATCTTTTCAAAATTTACTTTACCCAGTTCATCATCATTGGATATTACAATTTCCCCGGATTTTGTTTTTATCTTAACATCTGCAATTTCTTTAATAAATTTTCCTTCCTGCTGGGCTTTTAAACCCCGCCGGTATGAAAGAATTGCATAGTCATCGAGTTCTTTTCGGGAAAAATTAAATTCCTTTGCACAAGCCTCGGCACAATTGCCCATGTGAATATTTTCAAATACGTCTGTAAGTCCGTCAACAAGAATAGTATCATAGATTGAAGAGTTGCCAAGACGGTAACCGTTGCGCGCTTGTTGTAAGACATACGGTGCGTTTGACATACTTTCCTGCCCGCCGGCAATTATAACGTCTGCATCACCGCACATTATTGCCTGGTGTGCCAGCATTATTGATTTCAATCCGCTGCCGCACATTTTATTGATTGTTAAACATTCTGTTTTGTCCGGCAAACCTGCAAGCAGAGCAGCCTGGCGTGCCGGTGCCTGACCAAGACCGGCAGTAATTACATTCCCCATTATTACTTCATCAATTTGAGCCGGATCTATCTGCGATTCTGCAAGCAGCGCTTTAATTACAATGCTTCCTAGCTGCGGAGCAGAAAAGCCAGCCAGCGATCCATTAAACGATCCAATTGGTGTCCGCTTGGCGTGCGTTATTACAACTTTATTCATTTTAAATCCGTTCTTTCTTAATACAAATTATTTTTACTTCTGTAGCTATTTCAACATAGCAATTTTTTTGGTGCAAGCAAAGGGGAAATTTAATAACTCACGTTACGCATAATTTAATTTATAACCATGTCCTTCAGGACGTGGAGTTTAACCAAGTAAAAAAATCCGGGCTTTAGCCCAACTCTTTGTTTTATAGAAACATAATTTCGTTATTAGCTTAAATCTTCATATGTTTTATTTGGGCTAAAGCCCTTTTTTTTTGTTGTCTTTTGTCTCCACCGTAAACCTGCCTGCCGGTAGGCAGGCGGTGGAGTTATGAAGTTTTAAAATCAATTGGCGTAAATACCGTTTTTGCGTAACGTGAGTTAATTAATAAATTTATTACAGGGATTTAATTAAATGAGTGAACATCGTTGTTTTTGGTTTTATATGCAGCTGGCGTAAACGCTACATATATTCGGAAGGAACCGCTAATTTGTCCTCTTCGAGAACAGCGATATAAACCTGAATCGCTTCTCGAATGTTGGTAATTGCCTCTTCTCGAGTCGCACCTTGACTAATGCATCCGGGGAGACTCGGGCATTCAGCTATCCAGTATTGGTCTTCCCCTGGATATACAATAACTTGCCTCATAAATAATCTCCTTTATTTTTCTCGTCTAATATACAATTCTAATAGAACCTTTTCCAATAGCCGCCGTTGCTCATTATATTTGAGCAAGTGCGTCGTCCGCCACTGCCTTTGTTTGACATCGCAATTTGCGATATCAAAGAATTGTGTTCGGCACTTGTAAGTTGAAAAAGGAAGTCCTTTGGAAACGGTCTCTATTCGGTTTAACAGCTTCATTAAGCCTAAACGTAAGAATTCCATAAATCTTTGCGAGATCCGTGTCCAATATCACCCGTTCACCTCGAATATGTTGAATCAATATGGACAGGTGTAAATATATTTCTTGTTTATTTCATATTCTATATGATAGGTGCCGATTGCAACTAACGTTTTGCGTAACAACACAACGCTTGAGCAAACTTATAGTAATCAATTTCAGTGAGCGGAAGCATTGAGCCACAATAATATTTGTCAAATGATGCTATGTTGTTAAGCTTGTTATATGCAGTTCCAATCGATTGCAATTATTGATTTTTTCGCTCATTAGTTCCAGTTCTGATGAATGAAGCACCTCGTGAAAGTCGTGAGTGTAAACTATCAGTAATGAAATCAGCTAATTTCCCGATCTCTTTCCACTTTGTTGTTCTCCGAGTTGGATCAAAACCCTGCAATCGAATGATTGCACGCAAAATGGGAAGTGGTTGATCGCGAATCCACAAACGAAAATTCGTATCGCCTCTAGCACCCCACTCAGCGTGAATATCAGGTAGTTCTGTCTGAGTAATCAATTTAGTAGCCTTCTCCTTTTTTACTTTAGCTTTGGGAAGAGTAGGAAGGAGGGCTGAAAGACGTCCAGCGAAATCAGGATTGCGCTCACATTCTTCTGAAAGTAAGTCTGCAACCTTACGCATCAGTGAGATCAAAGCTTTTTCGTTTCGCATAGCGATTTGATCTCCTGTGTTAGTCCCTGAAAATTGGAATAGGCAATCCCATACTTTCCCTTAAAGGTTCGGATATCAGCGTCTACATCAGCTCCTCTAGCAACAGTAACAGTCTGGGGGATTATGTTGTCGAATAGTGGTGGTTGTGCAAGCACAACACCAGGTTTGGCAAATTGGCCAAGATGATATGCACGTAAATCATTGATGATACGTGAATGAAGATTATTCGATTGAACCTTAGTTGCAACAATACCTAAGGCTGGAAGTAATCGATCGATGTCAGTTGAGAAACGATGCACATTATCCACAATCTGATATATACCCCATGTTGATACGATGTCGGGAATAGTTGGAATTATGTATCCTGTCGAAATACGAAGACCATTTTTAGTTATTGTTCCGAGACTAGGGGGACAATCAATAATTATATAGTCATAACGATCCATAACAGGTTGTAGAGCAACTTTAAGAATCTCTAGCGGATTGGAAGTGAAGTTTCCTGATAAAGCTATCATCGGTATTCGATCTTGCAGATCGATCAAGCGAATACTCGAAGGGAGAAGATCAAGCCGCGCGATACCGTCATTTATAGTTGAAACACTACGGGCGATTGACTTCTCTACATCGAATTTAGGTTCCTCGTGAGAGTTAAGTTTGTCAGTAAAAAGTTGTGCAATAGTCTGCCCGTGTTCATCCATTTCAGCCCACTGTTCCTCGGAGATCAGTGTGACAGTTGCATTGGTTTGAGGATCCAAATCAACAAGAAGCACATGCTTACGCTCTTCTTGAGCTAGTAACTCAGCAATTGCTATTGCCACAGTTGTCTTACCGACACCGCCTTTAAGATTAATGAAACTAAGAACGTGTGTTTCCTCTCGACGAAAACTTTTGATCCAATCTTCAATCTTCTCACGTTCCCATATGGACCCACTTTGCAAGTCCTGAGTTGGCTTGGGGAAACTATCATATCGCATCCGCCAATTGCCCACAGCCTGCTTTGAAACACCTGCTAATTCGGCAATTTCTGCTATTCCTACTAATTTTGTCTTTTCCATTGTATGCACCTGTCTCTTATTTGAAATTACAGTTTGTGATACACACAATATAGTCTATTTTGTGTACTAAATCAACAGAAATGTTTATTTGTGTGAAGATGTTAATAATTCTCATAATTGAGCATAAATAGTCGGGAATATGAAAAACTGGCAACTACAATTTCATTTAACATTTATACTAACACAATATTTCGTATTCAATTAATTCCTTACCTTAATTCAAGTCTTATTCATTCATACAGACCAAAGATATATTCTCAATAACAATAACCTTCGCCGTCTTTAACAGTTCAGAAATAGACAAGGTATTCGGGAGTAAGAGAAATAATCTATTAAAACTTGTTAAATATTTCTATCTAATAGGAATGGATAAATAACATGGTAAAAAGTTAATGATGATTTGATGTATTATCAAGAAAAATATTTTCTTACATCTGTAAACTGCATCTTTGCATTTATTGCTGCTTCAATTCCAAGATCAGCATCTTCAAATACCTGGCAGAATTGAGGAACAACTCCCATAAGTTTTGCGGCTTCCAAAAATAAATCCGGGGCCGGCTTGGATGCAAAAGAATCATTTGATGTTAATATTATTTCAAATAAAGAGTTAAGATCAGTAGCTTTTAGCTCAGCGAGTACATTTTCACGCGTTCCGCCGGAGACTACAGCCATTGGCAAAATACCTTTGTATTTCAAAGCAATGTTTGCAACAATATCAATCCGTTTTAATTGAGAAATATTTTGGCTGAAAAATTCATGCTTGGCTTCAACAACCTGTTCCGGATCAAGATTGGTATTATGTTTGGCATTATATAACGGGACAATATCTTTTTCTTTCATTCCTTTGCAGGAATAAAAAAAATCCTGGTCATAAACTGCACCAAATTTTTTAACAGCTGCTTTCCAAGCTAGCACGTGAAGCGGCATTGAGTCTACCAATGTACCGTCACAGTCAAATATAAGTCCTTTAATTCCGGGAAGAATAGAAATGTTATTCATAATAGAAAAGAGGAAGAGGGAATTAAATCCCTCTTCCCGGTTTTCCTAACGGCAAGAAAGTTGATAATACAACTCGTTCCAGCGTAATTCTTTTTTGAATTCTGAAATTTTTGTTGAGTCGTCAATTAAAAGAAATTCTATGTTGGCTATTTCAGCAAAATCTTCCATATATTCTGATGTAATTGCCTGGCTAAAACCTGTATGATGCGCGCCGCCTGCTAAAATCCATGCGCCTGCGCCAATTTCAAGATTTGGCTTGGGTATCCACATTGCTCTTGCAACCGGAAGTTTCGGCAACGGTTTTTCAGGAGGAACAACTGTAACTTCATTTACAACCATTCTAAACCTGTTTCCCATATCAAGAATTGTAGCATTTAAAGCCGGACCGGATGGAACGCCAAATACCAAACGCGGAGGATCATCTTTTCCGCCTATGCCTAATTTATGTACTTCCAATTTTGGTTTGCTTTCTGCAATCGACTCACAAACTTCAAGCATGTGAGCGCCAAGAACTTTCATGCCTGCCGGATTCATGTGGTAGGTATAATCTTCCATAAAAGATGTTCCGCCTTTGAGTCCTGTTGACATAACTTTCATAGCGCGAACCAGGGCAGAAGTTTTCCAGTCGCCTTCAGCGCCAAAACCATAGCCGTCAGCCATTAATCTTTGAACTGCAAGTCCCGGTAATTGTTTTAATCCGTGAAGATCTTCAAACGTAGTTGTAAAAGCTTTGAAACCGCCTTTTTCTAAAAATGAGCGCATTCCTAATTCGATCTTTGCAGTCTCTCTTAAGTTTTCATATTTAGCACCGCCCTTTTTAGCTTCAGCGGCAACAACATATTTATTTTCATATTCACTAACGAGTTTATCAATTTCACTACTGCCTATCAAATTTATTTCATTTACAAGCTCACCAACACCGTAGCCATTTACAGAATAACCAAAGCGGATCTGTGCTTCAACTTTATCTCCCTCAGTAACGGCAACTTCGCGCATATTATCACCAAAACGCGCAATTTTTCCTCCCTGTGCGTCATGCCACGCCGAAGCAGCACGTGTCCATATTCCAATTTTTTTCTGGATTGATTCATCCTGCCAGTGCCCGACAACAACTTTTCTCTTCTTCCCCATTCGTGAACATATAAAACCAAATTCGCGGTCGCCATGAGCTGCCTGGTTAAGATTCATAAAATCCATATCAATTGAATCCCATGGAATATCTCTATTGAACTGAGTATGCAAATGAACAAATGGTTTTTGCAAAACTTTTAATCCGGCAATCCACATCTTTGCAGGTGAGAAAGTATGCATCCATGTAATAAGTCCGATACAATTCGGTGCATTGTTAGCTTCAAGGCAAATTGTATTGATTGCATCCGGTGTTGTAAGCACCGGTTTGAAGATAACGTTTACCGGGATTAAACCGGATTTATTCAGACCGTTTACAATTGCTTGTGAGTTTTCTGCAACCTGCTTGAGTGTTTCCGGTCCGTACAAATGCTGGCTGCCTGTAGCAAACCAGACTTCCAATTTCTTTAGAGTTTCCATAAGAATTCCTTTATTATTTATTTAAATCTTTTTGACCATAATAAGCATCTGGTCCATGTTTTCTCTTATAGTGCTTATTAGTAATGTATTCCGGTAATTCATTTATTCCCTGTCTCAACTGAAAAGTAGAAAGAGCCATTTGTGCAATGCGTTCGAGAATAAGGCCGTTTTTAACCGATTCACCAGCATTTTTACCCCAGCTAAACGGCGCGTGACCGCTAACTAAAATTCCCGGAGTACTTGTATAATCCAGGTTTGAAAATCTTTCTATTATTATTTTGCCTGTATTTTTTTCATAATCAGATTCAACTTCATCTTTGGTTAAAAATCTTGTAACCGGAACGGGACCATAAAAATGATCCGCATGGGTTGTACCTAAGCATGGAATTTCCCTACAGGCTTGTGCAAAAATTGTTGCATAAGTACTATGCGTATGTGTTATGCCTCCAATTTCAGGGAAGGCTTTGTACAATTCTATATGAGTTGGGGTATCTGAAGACGGGCGTTTACCGTCTTCAATAATATTTCCCTTTAAATCAACAACAACCATGTCATCAATTTTTAATTTTTCGTATTCAACGCCGCTTGGTTTGATGACCACCAAATTATCTTTTCTATCGATGCCGCTAACATTTCCCCACGTTAAAACAACTAAACCATATTTAACAAGATCAAGATTTGCGTTTAAAACTTCTTCTTTCAACTTCTCTAACATTATTAATTTCCTCTAACTTGATCTCTTATATTCAACAAATCTTTCATAACGTTGAACATGTTTCCTGTCCAGCCGCTTGTTCCAAAACTATTATGCAGTTGATTATAAAGCTTATATAGTTTTTTATAAACTTCATGATTTTCCTGAATAGGGTTGTAAACAGAGCTTATTCCGGTCATTTGCTTTTGCGCATCAGAGATTGAATCATAACCACCGGCTTTTTTACCAGCGGCAACAGCAGAAAACATTGCTGCACCAAGCGCCGGAGTTTGATCACTTCGCGAAATTTTCATAGGTCGGCCGGTTATATCGGTATAGATTTGCATAAGTAATGGATTTTTTGAAGCGAGACCGCCGCAATTAACTACTTCCTTTATTGATACTCCGTATTCTTCTATTCTATCAATAATTTCCAAAGCGCCAAAGGCAGTTGCCTCAATTANNTTCCAAATTTTTAAATTTTTCTTCCTGGGTTTTGCCATAACTTTCAGGGACCAAATTATTAACAAACCACAAGAATATATCGCCAACAGCAGACTGACCTGCTTCAATGCCGTAATAACCATCCATTACAGAGCCATCAACAATTCCGCATACACCGGGAATGTCATTTAATTTTTCATCGTTCGGCCAGATCATTATATCGCAGGTGCTTGTGCCTAAAATTTTGACCAGGGTACCTTTAATAACGCCGGCGCCAACAGCTCCCATGTGAGCGTCAAAAGCACCCACAGCAACTGCAACATTCGTAGTAAGTCCTAATTTCTTTGCCCACTCCGGTGATAAATATCCGGCAAGTTTTTCTGATGTGTAAGCAGTGTTAAACAGTTTGAAGCGTAAAGAACCAAGCCCCGGTGAAAGTGTCTCAAGAAACTCTGGATCAGGAAGACCATTCCAGCTTGAGTTAAACATTGCTTTATGTCCTGCAGCGCAAACACTTCTTTTTATTTTCGAAGGGACTAATTCTCCAATCAAGTTTGCGGGGATCCAATCGCATATTTCAACAAAACTTTCGGCAGCATCAAAAACATCCGGGGCAACATTTTTGCAGTGAAGTATTTTACTCCAGAACCATTCCGACGAATACACTCCGCCAATTTTTGAAAGATATTGCGGACGAATTTTTGCTGCTGTTTCTGTTATAAAGGCGGCTTCCGAATGGCTTGTATGATCTTTCCACAGCCAAACATAAGCTGCCGGGTTATTTTTAAATTTTTCACTGAAACATAATGCCCGCCCATCCTTATCAACCGGCATAGGACTGCTTCCGGTGGTATCAACACCAATACCTATTACATCTTCATTTTTAAAATTTGGTTCAACTTTTTTCGCTTTTTTGATAGCTTCAACAATAGTTTCTTCAATTCCAAGCAGATAATCTGCCGGGTTTTGTCTAGCCAGATTCGGGTCAGATGAATCAATAATAACTCCATCTTTTCCGGAAGGATAAGAAAAAACATGAGACGCCAGCTCTTTTCCGTCTGAGATACTGGTAATTAGAGATCTGCAGGAGTTGGTTCCAAAATCCAACCCAATTACATATTTATCCATTTAAACCTCAATAGTTTGTCTAATCCCCCTCCAAATATTAGAGGGGGATTACAGGTAGTGAATTTTATTTTGCAGAAAATTTATAGATTGTAGTCTGCTTGTAAGTTTCGCCCGGTTTCAAAGTAGTTGATGGAAATTTTGGTTCATTAGGAGAATCAGGAAATTTTTGGGCTTCCAAACACAAACCGGATCTCTTCTGATATTTAATTCCATTTTTCCCCGGAACAGTGCCGTCAAGAAAATTTCCGCTGTAGAATTGTACGCCTGGCTGATCTGAGAATACTTCCAAAAATCTTCCGCTTACCGGTTCATAAACACTTACAATTTTGGGTACTGCTTCCTTATGTTTATTCAAAACCCAGTTATGATCATAACCGCCGCCAAATTGAATTTGTTCAAATTTAGCATCAATATCTTTTCCAATAACCTTAGGTGTTCTAAAATCCATAGGTGTATTTGTTACATCAGCTAACACTCCAGTTGGTATTAGACCTCTGTTAACCGGGGTTGTATTATCAGCATCAATCATTAATATATGATCCAAAATAGTTTTGCTTGGATCCCCGCTTAAGTTGAAATAAGAATGATTAGTTGGATTCAGAATTGTTGTTTTATCAGTTGTTCCTTCATAATCAATTTTTAATTGATTATCTGAAGTTAAAGTATAAGTTACTTTCAATGTAACTGTTCCCGGGTAACCTTCTTCTCCATCTTTGCTTACATAAGTAAGTTTAAGCGCCGGCGAAGCAGGATTTTCAATTGGTTCGGCATTCCACACAACTTTATTAAATCCAATAACGCCGCCATGTAAATGGTTTGGACCGTTATTGGTAGCCAATTTGTATTCTTTACCATCAAGAGTAAATTTACCTTTTGCAATTCTATTCCCATATCTTCCAACTATAGCGCCAAAAAATGTTGTACCTTTTACGTAACCATCAAGATTATCATATCCAAGAACAACATCGGCAAATTTTCCGTTTTTATCTGGTGCGCTCAAAGTTACAACAGTTGCACCGTAATTAATTATTTTTGCTACCATGCCATTAGGGTTTTTAAGAGTATAAGCATATATCTCTTTTCCATCGGCAAGTTTACCAAATAAAGTTTTTTCAATCATTGACTCAACCTTTTTGTTTGATTGGCAAGTAACTGTCGTTAAAAAAAATCCTACTGAAATCAAGAGAAAAAATGACTTTAACATTTTATTGCTCCATTCAATTGTTATTTATACTATTACTTTATACACATAATTAATATTCAAAAAAATCTGCAAAAATGAAAGATGCTGCCAATACACTCAACAGCATCTTTCCAATTAAAATTAATTTATGCTTTTTTCCAGGGTCTGAATGAAAAAAAGTATATTAATCCAATTATTACTAATATAGCTCCCCACCATATTCCAAAGTGAAGTTCACTAAGCACAATAGTATTCTGTGCGAATGGAGAAATATAGTCATAAATATTAGAGATTAAAATTATTATCCCATAAATAAGCAACTGTAAGCCAATTATAAACCAAATAGATATTTTATGTCTTCCTATCATTTTATCCTCCTACCAGAAAATAATGTTAAGTGCTATAAATATTACCAAGATAACTCCTGCCCAGAATATTGGTCTCTTGAATAAAGGCAAATCACCTTCAGAAGGTATCTCTGTACAGCCTCTAACCAAACCTTTTAATTCTGCATCAGTTTTTGGTTTTGTTAATAAACTAACTATTACTGTAACAGCAATACCAATTAAACCACACCACAATGCCCGGTACATATTTTCAGCCATATCTTTTGCATGTTCCGAAAGAGCAATTATTTTCAATGCGCTTGGATCAGCTTTAACCCAGGCCCACATTGCAATTGAAGAACCAATACCTGCAAACAAACCCCAGAATCCACCGGCTTTTGTCGCGCGTTTCCAAAGCATTCCCAAAAGAATAGTGCCAAATAACGGGGCAACAAAAAAGCTAAATAGCGCCTGCACATAATCCATAATGCTTGCAAAAAACTGAACGAGATAAGCTGTACCAATGCTAATAAATACTCCAATTACTGTACACCATCTTCCAATCTTAACATAATGTGAATCAGTACCTTCGTTTTTTGTTAGTTTTACATGTATAGGTTTGTAAATATCGTAAGTCCAAACTGTTGCAAATGCGCTAATGTTGCCTGCCATACCGGACATAAATCCTGCAATGAGTGCAGTTACGCCTAATCCTAACAGACCGGGTCCGGCATATCTTGCAAGCATAAGAGGAAGTACTTCATTGTAACTGTGGCCGCCTGTAAGTCTAGCTTCATTCTCGCCAACAAGATGAGGAAGAACTGCCAAGCCTAAAAGTCCAGGAAGAATTACAATAAATGGAACCATCATTTTAAAACCTGCACCAATAATTGGAGCTAACTTTGCAGAACGCAAATTTTTTGCTGCTAGAATTCTTTGAACAACAAGAAAATCTGTAGTCCAATATGCCATTGAAATCATAGCACCTAACCCAAAGACTATTCCTGTCCAGTGAATACCCATGGGATTGTCTTGAGCAGAACCTAATGTTCTCCATAAGTGTGTGTAATCACCTGCGGGGAAATTCTGATGAATTCTTGCTACCATGCCGGTCCAACCTCCGGTTTCAATTAATCCTATAATTGGAATAACTAAAGCACCAAGCCATATCAACATGAATTGTAATACTTCATTAAAAATTGCTGATAGCAATCCGCCGAGAACTACATAAACCATAACTGTTAAAGATGAAACCCAAATGCTAAAATGTATATCCCAGCCCAGCATAACCTTCATAACTATAGCCATCGAGTACATATTAATACCACTCATAAAAACAGTCATAAAGCCAAATGAAGTTGCTGAAATCATTCCGGCTCCTGCACCATATCTCATATTTAAATATCCCGGAACAGAGTGTGTCTTTGAAATGTAATAGAAAGGAATCATTACAATAGCCAAGAAAAGCATTGCCGGAATAGCTCCAATCCAGTACCAGTGAGTTGCTAAAATACCATATTGGTATGCAGAAGCAGCCCATCCCATTAATTCCAAAGAACCAAGATTCGCGGCTACAAAAGACAGACCTGCAATCCATGCAGTCATTTCGCGCCCGGCCATAAAGAAATCTTCACCTGTTTTTGTAAAACGCATCAAGTAATATCCTATTCCAATAACGAATGCGAAATAAATAACAATGATGAGAGAGTCGACCCAGCTAAGCGACATAAGATTTGATGCATTCCAAAATGCCAAGATTGGATGCAGATTGAAATTGCTAATCATAATTCTCCTTATTGGTTAATTAATATATTCTGTAGAAATATTTACTGCTTGATAAGCTAAAGATTTATTCACTTTAAAAATATCTAAAGAACTAATTACCAAAATAGATTTATAATAGGAAAGAAAAAAGGCTAATACAAATTTTGAGGGGGAAACTTTAGTCGGTTCTTCTGAAACGTTTATCACTTTATACTAGCACCATTATATTAGTTTTTATACAACTTTTTAAGTTGCTGCCCTATTTTACAACTAATTGACACAAAAATAAAAATGTTTCAGTGAGATTCAAAGGATAATTAATTTTGATTTTAAATTAAAATATTGCCGCCTAAACATTGTAATTTTTTAAAAATGGCTGCATTTCTTTACCTTAGTCATTCGACTGATTTTATAAACGATTTTTATAATTTCAATTTAATTATCTTCAAGATTGATTTTATTAATAGAAAGTTAAAAGAAAAGCTTGTTTTATCTCAACCTTGATTGAAACAGATATTAATTAATGAACTAATTTCTACCTTGTGGATGGTCTTAAACTTGTAATAAATAAAGCTAATTTTAAAGTTTGTTGCTAGACCATTCACATTTAAGCCGGCTCTTAAGACAGTGAGGCACTCTATCTATTTGAGAAATCTCATCTAAGTGAAATCATCAGCAATGATAAAAATCAAAAATTTTAATCATTTGTTGAACCGATTCAATAATAAATAAGGCATTTCAAAAATGCAAGAAAAAAACTATAATATTTATGAAATCAATCAATTAGGGTTCATAAAAAGTATAGTTTCTTTACACAAGACAATATTCCATAAAATAATTTTATGCAAGTTTTTTATTGCAAAAAGTCAATTTATATTTGTATTATTAAACCAGTTCAATTATTAGTGAACTGAATTTAAATTTTGCTTTATGGTGCGTCTGGTTGCAAGAAATTTTCTTCATTTGTATAATATCTGTACTGCATTAGCCACTATTTTTTTTGACAGGACTTATAAATGACTGAATATATAAATACACTTTTCAATCTTGAAAATAAAATTGCTGTTATAACCGGTGGAAGCGGTGTGCTGGGAAGTGAAATGGCACAGGGGCTATTACAAGCAGGGGCAAAAGTAATACTGCTTGCCACAAATGAACAAAATCTTAAACAGAAAGTAAATAAACTTAGCGAGTTTGGCGTTGTACGGGGATATAAATGTAATGTTCTTAATGAAGATAATATTAAAAGTGCATACGCTAACATACTAGATGAATTCAAGCAAATTGATATTCTTATCAATGCCGCAGGTGGGCATGTTCCCGGAGCTATTATCGGATTAGACCAAAGTATTTTTGATCTTAATATTCAAGATTTTAAAGCCGTTACAGATTTAAATCTAAATGGAACAATTCTGCCGACATTGATTTTTGGAAAAACAATGGCAGAAAAAAAGAGCGGCTCAATTATTAATATCTCATCCATGGCAACTCAAAGAGCAATAACACGTGCAGTTGGATATTCCGCGGCAAAAGCTGCTGTAGAAAATTTTACACGCTGGATGGCAGTTGAATTGGCTCAAAAATTTGGGAATGGAATTCGTGTAAATGCAATTGCACCTGGATTTTTTTTAACTGATCAAAACAGGGAGATATTAACCAACAAAGACGGCTCGCTTACCGAAAGAGGGGAAACTATTATTAATATTACACCATTTAAAAGATTCGGTGAACCAAACGAGCTTATAGGAACAATACTTTGGTTAGCAAGTGATGCCGCAAAATTTGTTACTGGAACAATTATTCCAATTGATGGCGGCTTTAGTGCGTTTAGCGGTGTTTAATAAATATTTCACTGTTTAGTATTTTGCCTGTCAAAATTATTATTTAAAGAAAGTATATCTATGGGATTAGAACAAACGTGGCGCTGGTTCGGACCTCAAGATCCTGTCACGCTTAAAGAAATAAAACAGGCTGGTGTTCAAGGAATTGTTACATCCTTACATCATATCCCTGTGGGTAATATTTGGAGTATCGAAGAGATTTTAAAAAGAAAACAGATTATTGAAAATGAAGGATTTACATGGTCAGTTGTTGAAAGTGTACCCGTGCATGAGAATATTAAAAAAAGAATTGAAAATTATAAGCAGCTTATTGAAAGCTATAAACAGACGGTTAAAAATCTTGGAAAGTGCGGTATTGATACAGTTTGCTATAATTTTATGCCTGTATTAGACTGGTCACGGACAGATTTAAACGTTGTATTTAGTGATGAATCAATAACTACAAAATTTGAAATGAACGTTTTTGCCGCGTTTGATCTTTTTATTTTGCAGCGCAATGGTACCGAAAAAAGTTATAGCGAAAGCCAAATTGCCAGTGCTAAAAAATATTATGAAAATTTGGATCAGGATCAAAAAAATAAACTGACTGAGACAATTTTATTTGGACTCCCTGGTTCTTTGGAAGCTTATACACTCGAAGAATTTAGATCTGCAATAAAGGAATATGAAACAATTGGAATAGATGTACTTAAACAAAATTTATATTCCTTTATTAAAGAAATAATCCCTGTAGCAGAAGAAGCAGGAGTGTTTATGGCAATTCATCCTGATGATCCGCCTTTTTCACTTTTAGGACTGCCAAGAGTAGTAAGCACAAAGGAAGATACAGCACAAATTTTGGCTGCTTATAACTCACGGCATAATGGTCTTACATTGTGTACCGGTTCCTTTGGAGCAGGATATAAGAATGATCTCATTAATATAACAGAGAGTTTTGCCGATAGGATTAATTTTGTTCACCTGAGAAATGTTACAAGAAATGAAGCAGGTGATTTTCAAGAGGATGATCACCTCGGTGGAGATATTGACATCTTTAGTGTTATGAAGATTCTTTTAATTGAACAAAAAAAACGAGTTGAACAAAATTTCAAAAATTATAGAATGCCAATGAGACCGGATCATGGTCGTTTAATGATTCCAGATCAACATAAAAAGGGAATTTATCCGGGATATTCATTATTTGGAAGGATGAGAGGTTTGGCAGAACTGCGCGGATTGGAAATTGGTATTAAACGTTCTTTAGAAATTTAAACATTACTACTTTTTACTTTGGCAATATCTAAAAGATTTCCTTTTGAATAATTCACTTAATAAAATAATTGATAAACAATTATGAAATTCAATACCCTTGCTATTACTAATCCTGAAGAACTTATTTTTGGTTATGCAACCAAACCTGTAACAACCCGCCGCGGTCTTGTATTTGGAGGCGGTCTTGTATATCCGGAGTTAAATTTTACTCTTCCTTCAATGAGTATCAACAAAGAAACTCTTCCGGAAGTCAAAAATCATTATCAAGAAATAATCAAAGGCTCACTTGAAAAAGCATTACATCTTTATAGTGAAGGTGTAGTCTTTGAGTTTGAAACTTTAACCGAAATGACACATTGTCCAGAGATTGGAATTGAACTGGTAAAATTAATGAACGAATTGTGTGAAGAATACTATCAAAAGTATGGATTAAAAAGCGAAATTAGATTAACACCAAACGATTTGCGCGAATTTGAAAGACCACCGAAACAACGTACATCTGAACTGCTAAATAAAATGTTGGAACTCTTTGAAGGCGGCGCACTAGCAGGCGGAGATTTATTATCAATTGAATCCACCGGCGGAAAAGAGATTTCTGATGAAGCATTACTCATGTGCGACATTAAGCAATTCATTTTTTCACAGTCGGTGCTTGGCGTTAGAGATATGAAGATGCTCTGGGGCAAAATTGTAGATATTGCCAGGCGCACAAACAAAATTGCCGGCGGTGATACTGCCTGCGGGTTTGGAAATACAGCAATGGTGCTGGCAGAGAAGAAATATATACCAAAAGTTTTTGCTGCTGTTGCACGCATCGCTACTGTAACAAGAACTCTTGTTGCAATTGAAGAAGGCGCTGTTGGACCGGATAAAGACTGCGGTTATGAAGGACCATTTCTAAAAGCAATAACCGGTACGCCTATCTCTATGGAAGGTAAAACATCAGCCTGCGCTCATACTAGTCCTCTTGGAAATATTGCCGGCGCATGCTGTGATCTATGGAGCAATGAATCGGTTCAAAATATAAAACTGCTTGCAGATTTTGCACCAATAGTTTATATGGAACAGCTTCAATATGACGTCAGGCTTTTTAACCAGGCAATTAAAGAAGGGAAAGAAAGTATGATTATGCTTCAGCGGTTGCTGGTTAACTCTGATATTAGCTTTGACCCTCAAGCATTTGTACTTGCTCCTAAAAATGTAATTGCAATATCCCAGGAGATTGTAAAGGGGACAAATTATATTGATGCTGCTAAACGAGGTTGTTTAAAAGGTATAGAGTTAATTGAAGATGCCATGGAATCCGGTTTACTGATGGATGATCCTAAAGAAACTGCTTGGATCTCAATGTTGAAAGATGATATTTTTTCTATTCCGGATGATGAAAGCAAGTTTGTTGAAGAAATCCTTCCAACAATTGATCCGGATAAAGTAATTCTTTCGGAATATGGTTTGTAATTATTATATACTTTCAATTAATCAGAAATGATTTGAGCCCATACTCAAAATTATTTCTGATTAATCAATGCTCCGCATTTAGTAATTGGTTAACAGCATTCACTAAATATATATAACTTGCTGCTAAGTCAATAACATATTCATTCTCTCCCCAAAAGAACGGCCAATCTACTTTGTTTTCGGGGAAATCAGGTTTTAATATTAACACGCCCGGAACAATTCCACCCGCAATAAATGTAAAATCTGCACGGTTATTACCGTAAGCAATTCTTTTTGACTTAGTGCCAACTGCGGAAACAAACGAAATATCGGAGCCTGGATGGCATCCATAAACATAATTCAAACCATTTAACACAAATTCTTTATCAATTAATTGGGGAAATGCTTTATGTAATAAATAATTTGTTATAGCTAAATTTACAATCAATCCATCTCCCGCCCATCCACCTGTCGATATAGGCTCTCCGAAAGGATTCATTGCAGATAGTTTCTCAAGGTTTGATTTATAATTCATTACAAGTTTTTCAATTTCTTTTTTATAGGATTCATCCATATAAGGGATTGCCAGGGTAAGCGTTGATGCACAAAATAAAAAACTGTTTTCTATTTTTGGAAGGATCTCATTAACAGCATTTTTATACTTTACTTCTTTTGTACATAATAAAAGTTCAACTGCGGCTTTTAGTTCTTCATCTTCTAATTGCCCGCCGGTAGTATTTCCATGTATAAAAATATCAGGTTTGTGACTATGTTCTTCATCCCAGACTTTTTTTGCAGTGGTCAGGCATTCTTCTGCCAATTTATCATTGAATCCATGCAGAGCACGGCTTGCAGCAGCTAGCGCTGCAATGGAACCATAATTTAATGGTGTAGATTTACTTGTAAATGCCCATCTATCATCAAACGTTCCGCTTGTAATTCCGTCAGTTTCAAATGGCTTTAACTTTGGATTGTAAATAAGATTATCTGTTATTGATGCCGCATCACCAAGATGAGTGTACTGAGAAAGATCGGATACAATAATTCCAGGTATAGCATGGCCGACTGATTTTTGTTGAGCTAAAAGCTGAAGAGTGCCATGTTCAATTTGCTGAAGCAAATCCGGCTTGCCGTCAGGAACATGAATATTTACACGGCGTATATTTTCATCGACAGTTGTTTCATCCCTTGTTAGATGAAAGTCTTCCCATGCATGTACGAGACTGATTACAACCGAATATTGTGTCTGGGTGCGAATGTCATGATCGCCTGCATCGAACCAGCCCCCAATATTTAATCCGGGAATATGCTCACCAGGTTTGTACGGTGAATCTGTTGTTGGACCTTGTGCATATAAATCAAAATGTTCGTGATTGACCGGCGCCTGTAATGCATCATCAAGATGAGATGCACCATGCCATACACGGTAAGCCTCCTTTACATAAACATGATCCATCTGCACCGGAAAGTAGACATCAAGAGTAGGCTGCCATGCATTAGCATAAACATTTTCTGAAATTGAAAATGGTTTCGTTCTGATTGTGTCATATTCGATCAGATATAGTCCGGTTTCCTTGACTTGCGATAAATCAAATGTAGAATAATTGTACCTCAAATAACTTCCCCAATATTTCAAGCTGCTTGAATATTTCTCAACAAACTGACCATCCGGATTAATTTTGAGAAGTTTTGCATTTGTTTTTGGAGTATCATTTTTATCAAATTCTATTACAGCAATTTTCTTTTGTTCCGGATGATAACCAACTTGTGAATGTGCTATCATTGGCTTTCTTATCCAGCCGGTCATTGCGTTAGCTCGCAAAGACCATTCAATAACTTTTCCCGATTTTCCGGATGGAATGAGCGTACGTACAACATACCATCCGTTTTGAGCCTGGTTGCGCCCATCATAAAGATTCAAGCTGCCTTCTTTTGATTCAATAATAATTCTACGTTCAGGATCTTCCGGCGCCAGGGTAAAAGTTTTTCCTGAAGCAATCGGCATGGGTTCAATTGTTCCTAAGTTTGTTTTTTCCATCGGTCCGGTCGGGTAAAGAGGGAATACACCACTACTTTCGTCCATCAAAAATGCTTTTTCAAAATATGCTGAAGGAAGAAACTCAAGGTTAAATCCAGCCCGTCCTTCAAGTTCTTTCGGCAGTACATCCTTTAGATTTACGGTAATAATTATTCCCCCATCTCTTGCTTCCGTTTTTATCGAGTAATTAAAATTAAAAGACGGATATGATAAATATTCTTCAACAATTTTTTTCTCTTTATCAATTTTACGGTCGACAAATTTTGGAGTTGGGTCCCACTGCCCCGGTGTTGGGCTCAACCTTACATCACCATTAGTTGCCGTTCTTATTCCATGGTGAATTATTTCTATCCCGCTGATTTTTGCATCACTGAAATTTCCATCATACCAATTATTAAAAACCAGGATATTTAGTCCGCGGGATTCATAATAGCCTTGTGGATTGAGATCCAATTCTGTTTTTTGACAAATAACTTTTGAAAAAGCGTTGAATAATATTACAACGATGAATAAAAAGATGTATTTATTTTTCATGATTTGCCTGTTGCAGTAAAATTATACATATTCTAAAAGTTAATGATTAAGTCGTGAGTAAAAGAGCACTATTTACTATTCAAATCTGAACCAATCAAAATCTGCAAAGCCATTTCTTTTATTTATGTTAGGATTAATACAAAACAATCCAACTTTAGCGCCGATCCAAACTCCGGGTTGAGCAGTAAAATCATTACCCACCCCTAATAATATCGGGATCAGAATAATCTGCAAAAATGATTGGATTCTTATATCCGCCATTTCCTAAATCCGGAACCCAGCCCTGTGCTTTGAGATAATAACTATAGCACAAAATAATTAGCATCAATAAAGCTGTTTTTTTCATTAGCCGGGTTTCCATGAAAAGAAATTCAGTTCCAATAGAATGCTGAGATTAATTTTATTAGTTAACTTTTTTGATAAATCTTTTTGAGTTATTCATATCCATCATAAAACCGTTCACTTTACCTGAATCATCCTTAGTAAAATGAACAAGTACTTTAGCGCCCTTAATAAAGAAATCGCTATCGGTTTCTGCATTTAAAGAAAATTTAGAATTATCTGGAGATAATACAGATAGTTGATCATTCTCTAAAAAAATTTTCATATTCATACCGGGAGCAAATTCATACGTCCCTTCATACTGCTTAAGAATAGATACATCCACTTTTATATTTGGTTTTTCATAAACAAATTTAATTCCACGGGCAAACCCTTCTGCTTTTGTGCCTGAATGTGCCATACCATCAACAATTTTATAATCAAACTCAAGACCTTTATAATTTCTTCCCTTTAAGGTCTCACAAAATTTTTGAAATAACTGTGTATATTCTAATCCACCCATAGCCATGTATACACGCGCATTTAGTTCTTTATGCTTTTCATAATATGATTCTTCCAGTTTAAAAAGCAGCTGATTATCATATTGAAGTGATGGACTTGTTAAAAAATACCTGTTGAATAAATCAGTTTCAGTCAACATTGCGTAAATAGTAAAAAGACCACCGTATGAACTTCCCCATAATCCACGATCCTTATTAACCCTGTACTTTGATTCAACAAATGGTATAATTTCCTTTCTAATACTTTCAAGAAATTTTGTAGCGTTGCCGGATGGTTGCTGCTGCATTGTTTGTGTAGGTGTTAAGTCCCTGCCGCGTAACTGATCGTAATTTGGCTTATTTCCACCCCATGTAATTCCAACAATAACCATCTCAGGTACAAATCCATCATAAAATTGCTGACCATAAATTGTATAACCTAGTGTAAAGTCCCACTGCCCATCAACAAGATATAGAACAGGAAAAGTTTTGGTTGAATCTTTATAACCGCCTGGTAAGTTTATATAAAGATCATATTCCTGGTTAACTATTTTAGAAAATACATGTTGCAGGTGAGCGCCGGCAATTTCAACTGGTTTTAAATTGTCTTTACCTGCATTTTGAGAAAAACAAACACCTGCAAAAAGTACAATAACAATAACTTGATAAATTAGCTTTTTCATATTCACTCCACTGTTTAATAAGTAATCTAACCGTCCGGTTTTATAATTTATTAACTATTATTTTTAACCGCATCAATAAATGCGTTTATATTATCAGAGCTTACCGCAGGAGGCATTCCGCCACCGCATGACATTATGACATGAGATTTATCTTCAAGAGAGTTTAACAAATTTGAAGTAACTGACTTAACTTCTTCTACACTACCCGAAGCAAGCACATCGCGTGGCGGAATGTTGCCAAGCATTGTAACTTTATTTTGAGTTATTTCTTTTAATTCGTTCAAAGTAACTTCAAAACCCATATTGAATAAATTTACTCCCATCTCCGGTAAAAATGGGGCAGAAACTTTACATGGTGCATCGTTGTGCAAAAATTTTACAGAGACATCGGCATTATATAGTTCTTTAAAATATGGCAATCCAAATTCACAAAATTCAGCTTCACCCATAAAGCCGATAATATCATCAAGCATTAAAATACCATCTATAGAGGGGATAGTTTGAATTTGCAGTTTATGCCAGTCTTTCAAAAAATCGGTAATTTTTCTCATAAGCATATGAGCCTTATCCGGGTCCATCATCATTGTAGTTAAAAATTCAGTTGAGCCCATTAAATAACTTGCTATGTTAAGAGGTCCGCGTGAAACAGAAAATCTTATTTTATGTCCTGCATCTTCAATTTTAGGCTGCGCAATTTTTAAACGATTAAGCATGAATGGAAGCAAACCATCTGTTTTTGGATTTGGAACTGATAATGATTCAATATCATCATTAGAATGAATAACCTTATGAGCATGAGGGAATTCATTTGCCGGAAAAGTACACCGCGCGCCAAAAGCAGAAGGCTCAGTGCACATTCCAAACTCCGACCAGAATCCGGGTAAAAACATAATATCGGGAAAGTCATTTATGGCTTTCAAGTTTGCTTTCAGCCACAATTCATCATTTGAAAAATAATCCAGTATATTTATTCCATACCAGTTTGGCAGCCAAGGGCAGTCAATTATAAAGCCAACCGGCAACGGGTTAATTTTTTCCCCGTTAATTGTTTTTTGCAATATTTCCCATTGATAATCAGTCATAACATTATCCTGTTTATTTACAGATTAAAATATGATAAACGAATTTTCATTAAGTAACCAGAGTGTAATAAATTGTAATAATTTGTCACTATATACTTTTTAATCTAGATCTTACAGCACGATATGTGCAGTCTTTCATACCGCATTGATCGCATACATAATCCTTTCTCTTAACGTTTGCTCCTATACCAATTACACCGCTTACTGATTTTATCGGGATCATCAGCGATGAATCTGTTAAAATAATACCACAAAAATTTTGCGGGAAAAATGAGAAAAGTAATTGCTGTTCTGAAACCGGCCAATTGCAGTAGCCTGGGCTGTACCTGTTTGTTATATTCAAATTGCGTTTTTTCATTTCATCACCAATGAAATCATGCAAAAGGTCTGTAACACTCTCAACTGTTATTGAAGCAACTGTATCAACAAGGAATGCTGTTGCAGGGTCACCATTCGTAAGTAATTGCCTGGACCAATTTTCCATAACATTGCCAATAGTACATACAAAAAGCGCTGCTAATTCAGATTTTTTGATCTGTGCAGTAACCAATCTATCCATATTGAAAAATTTATCAGCAATTGTAAGACCATCTTTTTTTTCTTTTTGTTTATTAATCTCTGCCAGGCAGTACCCCGCTTTTATTTTGCACTTGTCCGGCAGTTCAGAAATTATTTCATCAATTAATTCTGAGAAATGATTAGGAATCATATCTTCCGGATAGCCTAATGAAGACTCAATTTCTTTTTTGTCAATCTGGAGATTTGAAAAATTTATTACGACTTCAAAAATATTTTTTTCGATTTCTGTTTGGGACAGTAAAAGACTCATCTATGTTTTTTTATTTCCTTTGCTAATAATTTAATATGGGCTGGTGTGGTACCACAGCACCCGCCTATAATATTCGCACCGCAGTCTATCAGGTCGTGAACTTTTGCAGCCATCATTTCGGGTGTTTCCGGAAAGACTGTATCGCCATCCTTAAAAAATGGTTTTCCTGCATTTGCATGAACAAGAATTGGAGTTGAACTGTCAACACCTCTCATGAGTGATACAATTTCAATCATCTGCTCAAATCCATTACCGCAATTTGTTCCAATAATATCAGCACCGGCTTCCTTAACAGCCAGAACCATATCCTCCGGTGAAACACCCATCATAGTTCTAAAATCATCCGAGGCTGTTTTATCAAATGTAAAAGTACATACAACTTCAAGATTGGTAGCTTCTTTAACAGCATGTATAGCTATACATGCTTCATCAATAGCAGACATTGTCTCAATACAAACTGCATCAACGCCGCCATTCTTCAACGCTTCTGCCTGTATAAAAAATCCGTCTTTAAGTTCCTGGGTTGAAATTTCATCCATAAGAAGCATTTTACCAGTAGGACCAATTGAACCAAGCACAAAATGATTTTGCCCGGCTGCTTCACGGGAAATTATAGCAGCAGCTTCATTTAGCTCTGCAGTTCTTTCCTGTAATCCATAATGTGATAATTTAGAAGGACTACCGCCAAAACTATTCGTAAGAATAATGTCAGCACCTGCATCAATATAACTTTTTGCAATTGTAAAGACATCATCCCTATGCGTAATATTCCATAACTCCGGGCACTCACCGGGTTGTAAACCGCGCTGATGAAGCAGCGTTCCCCAAGCACCATCAGATACCAGCGTTTTTCCACTCTTTAGAACTGCAAGAATTGATTTCATAGGCTTAACAAAATTTTAATTATTATTTAATAAATTTTTTATGCTGCTATAAATTCATTTAAAAATTCAACAGCTCCCTGTGGATCCGGGGCATAGCCATCAGCTCCCATTTGCTCTGCTGCTTTATGTGATAAAGGAGCTCCTCCTACAATTATTTTTATGTTTGGGAATTGCTCTTTTATTTCCTTAACAGTTTTTGACATACTAGCCATTGTTGTAGTAAGTAATGCGCTCAAGCCAACAATGCAATCAGGATTTTCTTTTATCTTCTCGATAAATTTGCCAGGTTTAACATCAACACCCAGGTCAATTACCTGCCAGCCATTGCCTTCAACAACCATAGAAACCAAATTTTTACCAATATCATGCAAATCGCCCGCAACCGTACCAAGTAAAAATTTTCCTTTAGCCTTCACTGTTCCAGCTTTGAAAAAAGGTTTGAGATGCGCCATAACAGCATTCATAGCTTTTGCGGCCATTAGTAATTCAGGAACAAAGACTTCGTTGCGTCCAAATCTTTCCCCAATTTTCATCATACCAACATTGCAAGCCTGCAAGATTGAGTCAGGACCAAGGTTAGAATCAAGAGCCTGGCGTGTTAGTTCATCGGCGCCATCCTGCCCGGCTAAATCCTTTGGATAAGGTGAAGTTTTATTCACTTTACCGCGTTCAACGCAAATGCTGATTCTTTCGATTAATTCATTCATGTATGGAACCCATTTTTATTATTGTTATTTTCTATTTATCCCATCCGTGTTTTGTTAACTAATATTAAAATAAACAATTTTATTTGTGACTTTTCATTGCATAGTTATCACTTTGCGGCGGTCCTAAATAACTTGGCTTCACTTCCTTATTCTCAACAACAATTTTTTGTAAAACAACACCGGGATCGATAGCCCAGAAATTAAGAACATGTTCGCCCGGCTTCATTATTATATGCTTTGAAGTTACTATCCTAATATTATTTGCAACTGCCATGTTCCAATAATTTGGATATTTCCAATCCGGTACTGTATCAGTTTCATTAATATTAATGAGCTGTGGTTCCTCATCATCAAAAGAAATTGCATACCTCAATCCTTTCGAATATCCAAAATTCAAAGTAGGTGATAAATATGTTTTTACATTAACATTTCCTTGTTCGAAGAGAAACATTTTATATTCCAATCTCATGCCGTTTTTACCGGGAGTCTGGCTTGTACTAGTAACCGGTATAATTGTCATTGCAGATGCAGTTTTTCCAAGATTTGGAATTTTTAACCACGTTGCCATATTTGCATTTACAGCCTTTGTATAATTTTCCGCTTCAATAGAAACATAACCATTACTTTCAATAAAGCAATTTTTTGTTTTACTTTTTGGTACGACTTGATTATTAACTACAACAGAAACCTGAATATTTCCATTAGGCCCTTCAATTGTTATTGGCACTTTCTGTTTTCCATTCGGAATTCTTTTCCAATCAACTTTTATCAATAAACGTTTTTCAGTTTCAACTTTACCCTTTAATGCACTAACCAGAATAAATGGTTTGTCAACTTTAACAGAAAATTCAAAAGGAATTTTTCCGCGGTTGAAAATTTCTATATAATAAGATTTATTATTACCGGGACCAAATTCAGGCAGCACTGCTTCACTTTTTTCTGCAGGCCACCATTTGCCGGAACCTTCAATTGCAATTCCCATATCCGAAGCAGAAGGTAAATCAATGTGTTTTATTTCGGGCATCGAATTTTTATCAGGCTGCTGCCAATAAGTGTAACCGATATGTGTTTGATCCATTTGGTGATTCCACTTACCGCCTGCCATTACTTTATTATAGTAATTTGTAATTGCAGAATCCTTTAAATATAATTCCTTTGCTTTTTCAGCCAGACTATTTGTTAAGGCACGTCCCTGTAAAGCATAAAGATGATTTTTACCGGCCGTTACATATAACTCATTTAAATTTGAACACGCTTCAACCGGGTGAAGTACAAGCTGATAAAAGGCATCCTTATATTCCTTTGGAAGTGAATTTGAAATTTTTTCAGCTTTCTTCAATATTTCATTGTAATCAGTAACAATTGTTTCAGCTTCTTTATAATTAACCAGACTGTAGGTATCCGGTGCAAGCAGTTCCGGTTTTCTCCTGGAATTATATTTTGTATATCTATTAATAATTTCTGCAATATCCTTCGAGTACATTGCCCCAAATTGTTTTGCCGCCCATTGCTTTGTATACTCCGGTAATTTATCCGCTGAAATTTTTTCAGGGTCCCAGGCATAATCCAAAAAGAATGAAATTGGAAATTCCATTGGCTTAAGATCACCGACATTTACAATCCAGATTTGTTTTACGCCATAATTGTAAGCAAGGTGCATCTGTTCCCAGGTTCTTTCAATCTGATTGGTGTTGAGCCATTTATAATTTCGCGGGCCACCAACATAATCAAAATGATAATACATGCCATATCCGCCTTTACGTGGAGCGTCACTTAATTTCGGCAGTTTTCTGATATTGCCCCAATTATCATCACACAATAATAAAGTAACATCATCCGGCACACGCATTCCTTTATCATAATATTCCTGTACTTCTTTATAGAGCGCCCAAAGTTGCGGAATTGATGTAACATCTTTTCCAGTAACCTCTCCTAAAATTTTTCTTTGATCAGAGATTATTCTTTCAAGTAATTCAGTATTAGCAGTAGCGCTCATTGCTTCGTCACCATCTCCTCTCATACCCAGCGTTACTATGCTTTCATACGAATTCATTCTTTCGATACCTTTTTTCCAATAATCTTTTAAAAAACTTTCATTAGTTTGGTAATTCCATACACCTTTACCATACTTGGGGAATTCCTTCCACGAACGCATCATAGGTTCATGATGCGACGTTCCCATTACAACTCCATATTCATCCGCAATTTTCTGGTTAAGAGAATCATCATCATCAAAATTATTATCCCACATTGCCGGCCAGAGATAATTCCCTTTCAGTCGCAGAATTAATTCAAAAACATTTTCATAAAACTTATGATTAAGTCCGCCGAATTTTTCCTTTGCCCATCCAGCCAGCGCCGGAGCTTCATCATTTAGAAAAATTCCTCTATACTTTACTTTTGGTTCACCTTGCGTATACCTTGATATAGATACATATATATTGGAATGTTTTTTAACAGGAACATCAGCCCACCAGTACCAGGGGGAAACACCAATTTGCGAGGAGAGATCGTACATGCCGTAAATTGTACCACGCTTATTACTTCCCGCAATAACTAACGCACGGTCAACATTGGGGAAAGGTTTTTCAATGACTTGCAGTACATATGTATCCCATTTGCCGGCAATATCTGTTACATCAAATTTCTTATCTTCTATCAATTTGTCTATTAAAGAACTTTTCCCAATAGTGCCAACAATAACAATATTCCGGGAAGAGGGGATTGAATCAACCAATAAACTTGGGATAACATTAGTGACTTTTCCAATGTCTGTCTGCAATTGTTTTATTACACTTTGAACGCCGGTATAATCTTTAGAGCTAACGACTAATGGTACAGACTTACCATTTTCTGAAATAGCAAACTTCTTTTTATCTTTATTAAACGAAACGTAGGAGTGATCATCAGCCGCGTAATAATTTTGTACGGGGATGACTAATGCAAATACAAAAAATACAGATAAACAAAAAACATAATTTTGTTTGATAGCTATTAAAGATTTTTGAAGAAAATTTTTATATTTAATCATCACTCACCTTTTTTTAATCAAGATATGCTTACCTATTAAAAGATATGTTTTTGCTTTATGTAATTACAAAATAAAAAATTTTCAATCGTAAGTAGCTCAAATATACCCATTATTTAGCCGGGTCATAAATTCTAAAATTGCCGCTTGCCTGGAGCATACCAAGCATATATAATATTCCGTCATAATATCTATATGTACCGGTTGGGGTTTTAGCCTCCCATAATTCCTGTACAAACTCTTTCCTTTTTTCATTTGTAGCTGCCAATGCCGCAACAGCATTGGATGTTACAAGTCCAAGACTGTGATCTCCGGATGATTTACTGCCGTCAAGAGAAAATACATTCCCGTAAGTTTTTATTCCTTTTGAATAGAAATAATTCAATAGTGTATTAACCTGAGTAACTTCCCATTCATCCTCAGCAAACCATGAATAATCAACGGCAATATTCATTGCAACGCGCCAAGCGTCAAATTGAAAGTTATCGTTACCGCCGCCCCATGGATTATAAGGTTTACCATCAAAAAGTGAATAATCTGGCGCTAAACCAGTAGACGGATTTACAGTGCGCTTTAAATATTTCCTGCTGGTGTCTGCGGCATACTGCCAAAACTTATTTTCTTTATTGGCACACTTCGACCACAATTCATAAAAGTGAGGAAGATGATATGACGGATCTGTAAAATCATCAGCATCGCCTGATGGAACAAAAACGACTTTCTTTTCATTTTTATTAAATAGGTTTGTAATTACTGTTTTTTCATTGGAAGATTCTGTTTTGTTAAGCATTGCATCTAAAATATTCTGAGCTTCCAATTTGTAATTGTAAATTCCATCACTATCACCCCATCTTCCAGAAGCAAAGAAAAGTGCCGTTACAAACCATTCTTCACCATCAGATGCAGTACCCGGATCTATTTTTTCACCAGTAGTATTGCAGTGCCATGCAAAATAATCTTTCCTTTGACCGTCTTTATGCTGCATATAAGTTTTAGCCCATTTCCACAGCCTGTTGAATTCATCTTTTTTATCAAGCTGCACTGCAATCATCATTCCATAAGACATCCCTTCAGTACGTATGTCTTTATTATTTACATCAAGTATGTAGGCCATATCATTTTCAACCGGATAATAAATCCGCTGCAGATCATTACTACCGTAAAACAACTGGTTGTATACAGATACAATTTTGGCGTTTACATCTGATTCACTTTTACCCAGCAGCTCCTTAAATAGATTTTGATACTCACCGGAAAAATAAGAACCTTTCTGAATGGTTTGTAAATTGGTACATCCGCTCACCTCAAATAAAACAAATACATAAAATATTTTTCTAAATGTCTTCATTAATAACCTATCAATATAGATTTAATAAAAAATTTCATTTCGTTAAAATCATTTTTTTTGTCTGAACAAAATTACCGATTCTTAGAGCATAAAAATAAAGACCGCTGGCAAATTGAGAATTTAGAGTTGAGAATTGAGAATTATAAATTCCCGCATTTTGAAATTCATTAACTAAAGTTTTAATCTCCCTTCCTAAAACATCATATACTTTAAGAGTAACATATCCGGAAACCGGTAATTGATAATTTATAACAGTACTTGGGTTAAAAGGATTTGGATAGTTTTGATTCAAAATAAATTTTTGAGGAAACTGACCTATCTTGGAATTATCAATTGATGTTTGATTAGGTTTTGCAATGAAATTAAATGATTGCAACTCGAAAAGTCTGTCTGTACCCGTTCCTGTAAATTTTAAATAAACATCATGTTTTCCAGAAACCGGCAAAAGTATTTTTGTAGTAAATGTTTTGAATGTACTCCAGTTTCCGGTATTGCTAATACTACATGCGGCAATTTTATTTGTTGAATCTAGCGAATCTAACCATACTTCTATTACTCCTCCTGAAGAAGCACTTGCAGCATAAATTGAAAGAGAATCCGGTACCTTAGCATATTCATCGTTTCCAAATTCCACCCCTGCATATAAAGCCCAGTCTCCATCATGAATATAGTCAAGATAGTTAGATGGAACCCTATTGATACTTGGAGATGTGCCATATTGGTTAGCTGGACATTCTGCCAAGATTGGTGTATATGCATCACGGTATATATAATAATCAAAGTCGGCAGAAACATTTCCTTCCACAAACAAACCCTGCCTATTACCTGTCCACGCGTTATAGTTCGATTGTAAATTATCCATATCAGGAACATTTATACTACTACCAACCTGAACCCAATTAAAACCATCAAATCCGTAATAACCGGTAAGCAAGTGATTAACACGAACCAATTTTAGCATTAATACATTATTCCCGCTTTTAGCCGGATTATTAACTTTGTAATAATTTGTTTTGTAACTGAATGCTATTATTCTATTTCCCACGCTATCAATTGAACTATATAATTTTACGTAAAGAGTTTGTAACCCGTTAAAAATCCAGATGCCTGCTTGATCGTTAACAGTCGGTGCTGAAAAATCCAGTTTTGTAATAATTGAATAATTATGTTCCCCATCATTTTTAATAATTGTATTTGGTTTACTTTTAGGTGATAATGTAAGCCAGCCAGTTCTGGAGGTCAAAGAATATGAACTTGCCGGTGTATAGCCAAGAAAAGACCATTCCGGATTTAATTTATTTGAAGTGAAAAAGTCTGAGTGAGGAACCATCCATGGAATACCACTGCTTGGTAATTTTGGTGCATTCTTTGGAACATTTACAGGATAGTCAGCGGTAGGTTTTCCGTTTGCATTATAAGTAACCTGGTTTAACAATCCTTGCCTGCCCTGTCCGTACCATTCATTGTTATTTGCATTACGCCATAAAGGATGAACAACCCAGCTTGTGCTGTCATTAATCAAAACTGCAGCGGAGCTATGATTAGGATTTTGGAAAAGCGATTGAGATGCTAATGGATCACCAAGATTAAAAAAATTGCCAAGATTAGTCCAGGAAGACTGATCTTCAGTAAGAGTACTGCTTCTAAAAACATATTGTCCTCCTGCAACGTCGCGTGCAAAGGAATAATAATAATACCCTTTGTATT
>PMDS01000132.1 GCA_003155655.1 Melioribacter sp. | reverse complement strand
TCATCTGTTTGCGTAAGGTGAGTAAATAATTAAAATAATAATTTGGATGACCAAAGAATGGCGTAACCCGACTTTGTGTAATTCTTTTAATTTAGGTAGCACAGGAGTTATATTTTATTAATAATCCGGTGTACAAAAAAAGTTGTGCAGACCACCTCCCGCAAATCCGTTAGTAAACGGATGCGGGACAAGCTCTTTTAATTGCCCTCTTTGAAAAAAGGAGGGGAAATAATTTTGAACAGTTCAAAATTATTTATTAAAGAAGTTTTGCATATTTGGTGCGGACCTCACCCCGACCCTCTCCTTAAAAAAAGGAGAGGGGGAAAATGTAAAAATATTTTACCCGAAAAAGTTCTTTGACATACTGACTATTCCATTGATACCTAATTGTGAAAAAATGGGATAAAAACGGACCAAAAATGGGATAAAAACGAAGTGAAAATTGGTATAAAAACGGGGTGAAAATTGGCGAGAATTGTTGGAAACTAAGGACTTGCACTAAAAGGAGAGTTGTTATTTTCTGCAAAAAAGATTCTGAAAAAAAATTAAAAGAATGACAAAATATTCTGATGTTTACGAGACTCAGAACCGTTACCGAATTACTGAAGTAATACACGGCAGGCACAAGGATTTAAAATAAAAAAGCGAGAATTTCTTCTCGCTTAATTGTTCTGTATTTGTGGGCAGAGACGGAATCGAACCGCCGACACAAGGATTTTCAGTCCTTTGCTCTACCGACTGAGCTATCTGCCCTTAAAAAGAACGGCACAAAAATAATTATTTTCAGGTTAAACACAAACGCATTTAAAAAATTCTTTATAAATTTAAAATAGAAGAAGTATCTTAGTTAAGATAATAAAATAATTGATAGCTGCAGATGCAAACAGTTACGTTTTTAGTTGTCAATGCTGCCTTAGTTGTAATTTTCTTCTATTTGACCAGGAATAAAGAATTCTTATCTTTTCTATACAATGGCAAATGGATTCTTACCTGGCTTGCAGTTGGAATTATAACATTGATGGATGAACTTACATCCATCTATTATGCACCGTTCGAAGCATTCCGTTTTATAGGTCTCAAAGCAATCTTTTATATAGCACTTACATCCATATTAATTCGTTTTCTTTCTACAAGGATGGTTGAGATTGGGGAAATTCTTGAAAAGAATAATATACGCGGAGGCGGTGTATATTCCTTTTCATATCTTGTTCTTGGTCCAACTTTTTCGTTTGTGGCAATTTCATCTATTCTAGTTGATTATATTTTAACCGCCACTATCTCTACAGTAAGCGCAGTTGAAAATGGTACTTCTTTTCTTGGAATGGGACCGGAAATAAAATTCTTTCTGAAATTTGGAGTTATTGCAATAATAACTGGATTAAACATAATAGGTATAAAAGAGAATGCAAGATTCACGTTCATGATTTTTGCATTTGCAGCTTTTGTTTTAATGAACCTATTGGTTGGCGGTGCTGCTAATATGGATTCAAATTCAGTTTCTATACTTGGTCTCAGCTGGAATAACTTTGTTGGTGATTTCAGCCATGGTTCTTTATTGGCAGGATACCATAATCTTATAATTGGAATCGGCAGTTGTATACTAGCCTATTCGGGAATTGAATCCGTACTTCAGACAGCATCTTTAGTTAAGGATTGGAAACAAATTAGGAAAGCATATTTATTTCTAGCAGTAACAGTAGGAATTGTTACACCATTGATTGCAATGTTTGCCCTTTCATCAGGTATAAATTTATCTGCACATGAAACGGATTTGATTCCAACTTTTGCATCGAAAGTTAATGGTCATTTTTTTGGAATAATAGTAGGAATTCTTGCAAGCCTAACATTGATAATGGCAGTAAACACTGCAATGGTTGCATCAGCAGAATTGATAGAAAAAATTGCAGAGAAGTATAATTACCATTGGCTTATAAAAGCGAACAAAAAGCAGTCACTATACAGAATACATATTGTAAATGCTCTTTTTTATTCAACAATATTAATTATTACCAGCGGCAGCCAGGCAGTTCTAGCTGAAATGTACGCTGTTGGTTTGGTAGCAAGTTTTGTAATCAATACGGGATCATTGTTAAAGTACCGATTCTCAAAAGGTACTAAGGAAATTACTTACCACACTTCCCGAACAGGAACATTATTCTTATTTCTTATACTTTTAAGCACACTTATTTATATAATGACTGCCCGCCCATATGGTACTACACTGTGGTTTATTATTTCATCAGTTGTACTCTTTCTTGGCATAAGAATTTCGCGCTACCGCGCCCCGGATATACCTACAAGACGTGCAACGAATAACGTAATGCAGATAATATTTAGAATTGCAGAAATCGAAAACAATGACGTAAATATTTTCTTCCGCAGACCTTTGGAAGAAGATACAGCATCAAAGGTTAGGAATTCAATTTTTGTCAGTTTTTATTCTCCACGTGTAGATACACCACAATCAACTTTGGAAAACCATTTCTGGATTGCAATTGAACGGCGGCATAATTTATTTGATATGATTACTGCAGTATTAAAAACTATTGAGTATGAAATTCCGCCTGACGAAAAGGACATTCACCTGCACTTTGGCTGGCCGTTATCTTCCTGGATGGATAGAATTTCGATAGGACTAATGATTCACAACATCATTAAACTACCGCGCGTCTTCCCCGGATTTCATTTTCACATGGATTACGAGAAAAAAAATAAGAGCGCTGTTTAGCGATCTTCAATTTTTCGAATTTTAGGCTGTCTGAACAATTAGTGACTTGTCCAAATTATATTGAATTTTCAAAGGTCAACTCACGAGTTGACCCTACAACTAAATATATAAAGTTTAATCACCTAATGTAGCAACCATCACAGCTTTAATTGTATGGAGCCTGTTTTCAGCTTCATCAAAAACAATTGAGTGAGCTGATTCAAAAACTTCATCAGTGGCTTCCATGGCTTCAAGTCCAAATTTCTTAAATATCTCTTCGCCGACTGTAGTTTCCCTATTGTGAAATGAAGGAAGACAGTGAAGAAATTTAACTATTGGATTACCTGTATTCTTAATCATTTCCATATTAATCTGATATGGTTTCATAACCTTAATTCTCTCTTCCCATACTGAATCAGGTTCACCCATAGATACCCAAACATCCGTGTACAAGAAATCTGCACCCTTTACACCTTCTACTGCATCTTCGGTAAATTCAATTAAAGCGCCTGTTTCTTTTGCAATCTGTATACATTTTTTTACCAGTTCTTCTTTAGGCCATAAATTTTTTGGTGCAATAGCTTTAAACTTCATTCCCATTTTAGCACAGCCAACCATCAATTCATTAGCCATATTGTTTCTAGCATCGCCAAGATAAAATAGAGAAACATCATTTAACGGTTTGGTGGAATGTTCCATTATTGTAAGGAAATCTGCAAGTACCTGTGTAGGATGGAATTCATCAGTTAATCCGTTCCATATAGGTACGCCTGCATATTCGCCAAGTGTCTCAACAATTTCCTGACCGAAGCCCCTGTACTCAATTCCGTCATACATTCTGCCAAGAACCCGCGCAGTATCTTTCATAGATTCTTTTTTTCCCATCTGTGAGCCGGATGGACCTATATATGTTACTCCCGCACCCTGATCTAAAGCAGCAACCTCAAAAGCACATCTAGTCCTTGTAGAATCTTTTGCGAAAAGAAGTACAACATTTTTTCCTTTTAGCTTCTGAATTTCCGTACCGGCGTATTTGGCATTTTTTAGTTCTTTAGACAGGTCTAATAAAAATTTAATTTCCTTTGGAGTAAAATCTAAAAGTTTCAAAAAGTTTCTGTTTCTAAGATTAAAAGCCAATTTAAATTCTCCATCAAATTATTTTATAATTCTTGTACCACAATTTTCTTTTTCAATTTCTTCTTCAGAAGTAATAATAGCTTCTTTGCCGGTACTTTCAACAAATTCAACAGCAGCCAGGATTTTTGGTCCCATACTACCCGCTGGAAATTCTCCAGCATCCAAAAGTTTTCTAGCTTCGGCAACCGTTAAAGAATCTAAAGCTTTTTGATTTGGCTTATTGAAATTAATAAAAACTTTTGAAACATCTGTAATTATGTAAAATCTGTCGGCTTTTATTTCACGGGCTAAAACAGATGAAGCCAGATCCTTATCAACAACCGCCTCAATTGCTTCCAGGTATTTTGTATCCTCATGCCAGTAAACAGGAATGCCTCCGCCGCCTACGGCAATAACAATGTGACCGTGTTTTACCAGATCTTTAATAACTTTTTTATTCATTACATCTAAAGGTTTAGGAGAAGCAACAACTTTTCTCCAGCCTCTTTTGCGCGGATCTTCTTTAAATACCCAGTTATTGGCTTTAGCTAAAAGTTCAGCCTCTTCTTTTAAATAGTAAGGTCCAATCGGCTTAGTTGGATTTTCAAATGCCGGATCTTTAATATCTACAAGGGTCTCAGTAATTACAGCAACAACATTTGTTTTTAAATCTGTTTTGCTGATTGCATTGCGCATCTGTCTTTCAATCATGTAGCCAATTCCGCCCTGGGAATCAGCTACGCAAATATCAAGCGGCATTTTAGGAATTTTATATTGAGCATAACCGGCTTCATTCCTAAGAAGAATATTTCCAACCTGCGGTCCGTTACCATGAGTGATTACTATGCAATAGCCGTTTCTTAAAAGGCTGATGAGTTTTTCGCAAGTGTCTAAAGTATTCTTTTCCTGCTGCTCGATAGTTCCAACTTCGTTGGCACGTAAAAGTGCGTTGCCGCCAAATGCAACAACCGCAATCTTTTTCATAACAACCCTTTTGATTTCATAACAGACTCAAGTGTATTTGTTCCAATTTCCTGGAGTTCGTACATTACGCGCGTTGACGGCTTATTAATTTTAAGTATTCTTCCAAGATCAATAGGAGTACCTATAACAACTGAGTCGCAATCAGTCTTGTTTATTGTTTCTTCAAGATCTTTTATCTGTTCATCGCCATACCCCATTGCAGGCAATAGCACGCCAATGTTTGGATATTTTTTAAAGGTCTCAGAAATAGATTTTACTGTAAAAGGCCTGGGATCAATAAGTTCTTTTGCACCAAGCTTCCGTGCAATAACGGTTCCTGCTCCATATTTCATTTCACCGTGTGTTAATGTCGGGCCATCTTCTACTACCAGCACCCGCTTATTGGTAATCAATTCCGGTTTATCTACAGTAATTGGAGAAGCAGCTTCTATTACAACAGCATTTGGATTTACAGTTTGAATATTATTTCTTACTGTAATTATACCTTCAGGATCAGCGGAATCTATTTTATTTATAATAACAGCATCAGCCATTCTTAAAGATGTGTTACCGGGGTAATAACGCATTTCATGTCCCGGCCGGTGAGGATCTGCTACAGTAAAAGTTAAATCTGCTTTATAAAAAGATGTATCATTATTTCCGCCATCCCATAAAATAATGTCGGCTTCTTTTTCAGCTTCACGCAAGATTGCTTCATAATCCACGCCGGCATAAATAATCCCGCCTTTAGCAACGTGAGGTTCATATTCTTCACGCTCTTCAATAGTGCATTCATATTTATCAAGATCTGCAAGCGTCGCGTACCGTTGTACTTTCTGCTTCACCAGATCACCATAAGGCATAGGATGGCGGATTGCAACAACTTTTTTACCTGCATCCTGCAGAAGTTTAACAATTTTTCTTGATGTCTGCGATTTTCCGCAGCCAGTACGCACAGCCAGCACAGCAATTACCGGTTTAATGCTTTTGATCATTGTTTCTGCAGCGCCCATTAATTTGAATGACGCACCTGCGGCATTAACAATTGATGCTTTTGTCATCACATATTCAAATGTAACATCTGAGTACGCGAAAACTACTTCATCAACTTTTAACCTTTTTATTAAATCAACAAGCTCTTTTTCTTCATAAATTTTTATCCCTTCCGGATAAAGTTTACCGGCAAGTTCAGTTGGATAACTTCTTCCAAAAATATTCGGGATTTGTGTTGCAGTAAAAGCTACAACGTTGTAATTCTCATTACCTCTAAAAAATACATTGAAGTTATGGAAATCACGTCCTGCTGCACCCATAATAAGGACGTTCCTGCGCATCATGATTCACCTCTTTTAGTTTTAAGCTTATGGCTATTATTTAGCGGGATTTAAAGCTTGTGGCTATCCCGCTATTTAAAATTCTATTCTACTGTTACACTCTTTGCTAAATTTCTTGGCTGATCGACATTCAGACCTTTTTTAACAGCAATATGATATGCAATCAACTGCAAGGGAATAACTGAAAGAATGGGATTTAAAATGTTATGCGACTTTGGAATTTTTATAACGTGATCTACCATACTTTCAATTTGTGTATCACCTTCATTGACAATTGCAAGAATTCTACCTTTACGCGCCCTAACTTCCTGAATATTACTAACGACTTTTTCATATACCGAATCCTTAGTAGCAATAAAAACAACAGGCATATTATTATCTATCAGCGCAATTGGACCATGCTTCATTTCAGCTGCCGGGTAACCCTCGGCGTGGATATAAGAAATTTCTTTCAGTTTCAAAGCGCCTTCTAAAGCCACCGGGAAATGATACCCTCTTCCAAGGTACAGGAAGTTTTTTGAGTCTGCGTATTTTTCGGCAATATCTTTTATGTACTCATTCTGTTTAAGAATCTCAGCTACCTTTTCATTTAGCTTCTGCATGTGCTTGATAATATCCTGCCCATCGGGCAAGCTTAAATTTCTTTTTCTTGCAAGCATTAATGTGATAAGTACAAGAACAACTATTTGTGAAGTAAACGCCTTTGTTGAAGCAACACCAATTTCAGGGCCGGCATGAATATAAACGCCAGCATCACTTTCCCGCGCAATTGAGCTGCCAACAACATTACATATACCCAAACATAGAGCGCCTTTTTTCTTTGCTTCCTTCATGGCGGCTAAAGTATCGGCAGTTTCACCGCTTTGCGAAATAAAAATTACAGTATCCTCTTTGCTAATAATCGGATTTCTATAACGCATCTCCGAGGCATACTCAACTTCAACGGGAATTCCGGCATATTGTTCAATCATATACTCGCCTACAAGGGCTGCGTGCCAGGAGGTTCCGCAAGCAGAAATAATTATTCTTTTGGAATTAATTATTCTATCTTCAAACCCTTGCAAACCGCCAAGCTTGGATATTCCTTCATCATAAACTAATCTTCCGCGCATTGAATTATAGATTGACTCAGGCTGATCCATAATTTCTTTAAGCATAAAATGCGGATACCCACCCTTGGTTATATCGTCAATCCCTACATCAACATGGAAGATTTCTTTTATTATTGTTTCATCGCTGATTGTTTTAGTGGTATATGAATCTTTATGAATTTCTGCTATCTCGCCATCTTCCAGGTAAATAACTTGCTTGGTATGGGTTATTAATGCATTAACGTCGGAAGCTACAAAATTTTCATTTTCTCCAAGACCAATAACCAGCGGAGAGCCTTTTTTTGCAACAACTATTTTATCCGGTTCATTTTTATAAATTACAGCAATTCCATAAGTGCCCTCAACTTCATTTAGTGCATACCTGACAGCCTGGAACAGAGAATTTTTCAATTTGAGATAATGGTCAATCAGGTGGGTAAGCACTTCTGTGTCTGTCTCGCTTATAAATTCATAACCTTCTTTTAGCAAACCTTTCTTTAAGGAAAGATAATTTTCTATAATTCCATTATGTATAAGGAAAAGAGTTTTTTCTTTGTTGAAATGCGGGTGAGCATTTATAGTATTTGGTTCACCGTGGGTAGCCCAGCGTGTATGCCCAATTCCTAAATGAGATTCCACCGGATGCGCAGAAACAAGTTTCTCTAATTCCGAAACTTTCCCCTTTGTTTTGATTACTTTACATTCTTTGGAATTGATTATTGCAACTCCTGCAGAATCATAACCGCGGTATTCAAGCCGCTTGAGTCCTTCAATTAATATCGGCAAACTGTTTTTAGTGCCAATATAACCAACTATGCCACACATAGTTTCTCCTTCGATATTTTGTTATTTTGAAAAGTACAACGAGATGATTTAATGGTCCGGACACGGACGCAAAAAAAGAGGTATCAATTTGCGATAGCAGAAGTTCCTTATTGAGATCAGATAATTTGATTGCATTACTTTTTATCTTACAACCATTTTTTGTTATGCGTAATTTCAAGAAAAATATGGGTATTTGCAAACCCGGATCAGCATAATATAATTGTATGTTTCTTTTGCACTTGCGTTTAATTGAAAATATAAACGGTTAGTGCTATATTTGCCACGCTTTTAAAATTAGTAATTGTAAAAAGTATTTATTGAATGCACCCGTAGCTCAATTGGATAGAGCATCTGACTACGGATCAGAAGGTTTGGGGTTCGAATCCCTACGGGTGTACTACTAAGAGCCTGGTTACGAAAAGTAAGCAGGCTTTTTTATTATCCTTGATTCTCAGCATCTTTATTAATGCACTTGTAACTTAATTGGATAGAGCACCCCGATTAAATATCGGGGAGGTTTGGGGTTCCCCCGTAAAATATTAAAATTCTTAAACGGGATCCCTTTGGGAGACTCCCTACGGGTGTACTACTAAAAGCCTGGTTACTAAATGTGACCGGGCTTTTTTATTTTTTGCTAGTCACTGCTCCGCCAGTCATTTCCTCAACCGGAAAAACATCAAGATTTTTTTCAAAACTAATTATTTTTTTTCAAATCTTTTTTGCCTAAAATAATTGTCCATTTTCTACTCCGTTTCTACCCCGCTTTTACTCCATTTTCATCCCGTTTCTATCCCGCTTTTAATCCATTTTCACCCCGTTTTTATGCCAGTTTTATCCCAGTTATTCCAATTCGGTCAGGCATTTTTTAAATAACCAGTATGTCAAAGAACTTGTCCCCAATATGCAAAACTTTTTTAAAAAATAATTTTGAACACTTCAAAAAAAATTGCCCAACTTTTTTTAGCTGGTAGGAACGAGAGGGATTTTACGGATACATACAAATAAAAATATTATTACGGATTAATTGTTTGGGTTTTCACGCAATTCTAAAAACTTTTAAACAGCAGGCCCTTTGGGAGACTCACTACAGGTATGCAAAAAAAAGTCCGGTTACAATTGTGAACGAGTTTTTTCTAATTCTACAATTTGTTATAAGAATATTATTTTGAATAGAGAACTTTGCATTGTGTAAGCAGATGGTTGACAAGATTCATACTAATATGGTATTGCTGATAATTGATTGCCTTAGTCTTGATTTTACAGCATCTTTCATAACCAGATCAACTTTTATTCCAATTTTATCAGATAAGAAATTTTCTAACCGGATAAATTTTAATAAGCCTGGTGTTTCAATAAAAGTAATTAATATATCAAGATCGCTCTTTGAATTTTGAGCATTTTTAACATATGAACCGAATAATTCAATTTTATCAACATTGAACTCTTTTTTTAAAACCGGGTTTAAGTCCCTGAGAATAGCTAATATTTTATGCAAATCTTTTTTCATAATATTAAAGATGTGATAATAATATCTATTATTCAACTACTTATTTTTATATTACTGTTCACTTTGACTTCTTAATTTTTATAAGGCATTCATTAAGAAATGATACTTAGCGGCAAAGGAATTGGATAGAGCACCCCGATTAAAGATCGGGGAGGTTTGGGGTTCCCCCGTAATATTGAATAACTTTTAAACGGGATCCCATTGGGAGACTCCCTACAGGTGTACAATTAAAAGCCCGGTTACTAAATGTGATCGGGCTTTTTATTTATCTAATCAATTTAATTCCGAATGACTTCTGTATCAATAGTAAGATTTAGATTTGGATAGAAAATAAATTATACATATTTGTTATACCACTTTTTTTATGTATAAGTAGTGAAATTATTTAGTCAATTTTTGAAGGCCAAATTAAGTAGCTCTTCGAAACTGTTTATTTTTTCCTTTGGGAATAAATTATGATTTTTATCATCACATAATTCAAAATATATTTTAATATTATCTAATTCTTGCATTAGTTTGTCAATATTATTCAAATCCATATTTAGTTTGTCAATTTCCATTTTAAGTTTAGCAATTTCATCAATTTTATTATTGAAATTAGTTTCAACTATTATGGTACCACCTTGGGTATATTTTTCTCCTTCCTTTTTAATAAATAACATATGCCTTTTATTTTCATAAGTTAAGCTGCAAACTATAAAACCTCCTAATGATGATATATTACTTTCAGGATACGTTAGTATAATTTCAAGAGTTTTATACTTAGCTCTAATCACATTTTTCTCATTCGATAATGCAAAACTATTTTTTGTAAAATATTTTGTAAAGTCATCAATAATCGAATCAATTATTTCTTTTCTTTTTTGATGATGCTTCTGATAATAGGGAGCGAAGACATCAGAACGATTTTTTTTTGTTTCTTCTAATTTAAATTTTAGATCTTCTAATTCTTTGGCATGCAATAAATCCATACTCCTTCCTCCGATTTAATTTATTAATCTAAAAAAAATGTTTTTATGGGTAATTATCTAGCAATATAACAAAATCAAAATATTAAAACTATTGACATGCTATCTAGCAATCTGCTAAAGGATTAATTAATGAAAATTAGTTCTTCCCATGATCCTGAGAACTCTAACAGAGAATCCCTATAGAAAACTCTCTATATTCATACGTATTACAAAAGATGTGCTTACTTTTATTTTTTTTGCCCCCTTTTGTTGTAAATAGCTACGATTAATAAATAATAATTTTTTCTGGACTTAATTTTCCTTTATGTTAAAATAAAATCAGTTAGTCTGTTCGATATGTTTCCAGCAGACTAAAATTGATGGAGTGGTAAGCCAAAACACAGCTTGCGTTTAAGCGATGGGTACAAATTGGTTTTATATAATTCTGTGGATAAACGCCAGTGTATAGTTATTTATATTTTACCACATCTAAATAGTTTGTCAAATGTGTCGTTAAAATGTTAAATTTGTTCTAATTGTTTGATTTTCGGACATAATATATTTACTATAGAACAAACTTCGGACAAGTCACAAAACGATAAATGAAACTTTATCTGTTTATGCCTAATATAAGTTCCGAAGTAATTAGTATATTTGCAAACTTAACAAATCAAATAAATTTTTAATGAGCTATATCAAAGTAACTCCTTTTTATTTGAATCTTAAGACATATTTACAATCCAAGGTGTTTCTATTATTGCATATTCTCTAAATATCCTTTTAGTTGTCATAATATGGCTCTTAAGTGCAATATGCTTGTATTTAGCTTTTTTCTCTTTTGAACACGAGCTACTCAATATTCAGGTGAAATTAGAAGAATGGTGGATAAAAATAGATGACAAAAAAAGCATTACAAATATTAGGCTTATAAAATTCATTCAGCGGGTATCTTATTTTACTACAATAAGTATCAATAAGCTTTTTGGGGAGAAAATATTTTCATTTCAATCTGCCTGGGTTTCCTTCTTCTACTTAAATGGTCTTATGTCTCTATTTTATTGTATCTTATTTATTTTTAATGATATTCCCTTCAATTCACTTTATTCTTATATAATTAGTAGTTTGATTTTACTTTTCATGTCAACATTCCCGTTACTCATAAAATTCAAAAAATGGTTAAAATGGGTTTGTTTAATTATTACTCTATTATTTGCATTATTTTCTATTAATTCCACATTAAGAATAATTAACCAGTGGATAGGAGTGGGTAATTATGTTTTTGAATTTAATAACGTATTCTTAATCCTTGCATTTGTTTTTATTATTTGCACATTTCTATGTATGTCATTAATAGGATTATTTAGATGGTCTATTAAAAAGTGTTCTAATTATTTATCGATTAAAAAGATTTTTAGCATTATCGGCTTAATAATTACATTAGCCACTTTCTTAATATATTTTCCTTTTTGGATTAGTAATAATTTTGTTCAAAATCATGATTTAGAATATTTTAATGTAATTACATTTTCTGATATAGCAAAAACTATACCTTATTTTATATCAATCCTCAATATAGGGGCAGTATTTCCCATATTTATATTTTTACTACTTGTAATTACTATTCCCTTAAATAAGTTTATTTGGTCAATTGTAAGCAGATCAATTTATAATGTGGCGCAAATAAAAATAATAGCAACGAAAAGTTTTATGGTTACAGTAGCAGGGATACTTTTTGCCTTGTCCTCAAATATCACTATTCATAAAAATGATTTCAATAATAAAGATAATATTTATAAACATAAAATTATTGAAAGTGTAGAGCCCTCCAAAAATACTCGCGACAATACTAGACATATAGGGTCATCTAAGAATACTCTCAACAGCAACTTGGATTATGATGGAAGAGTGTACTCTACTGATGGTATTCATGTTTATAAATATGGGACTGCTTCATGGAATACTAACAATAATATTTATGAAAGTGAATTTCTGGTTTCTTCAATTGATACTTTCAATCGACAAAAGGAAACTTCAATAGAAAAAGGAACCCTCAATTGTAGAGATGCTTTCATTACGGGTTCTGTAATGACAGGAGGGAAATTAACGCAAGTATGGTTTGAATGGGGGAAAACACCTGATCTTAAAAATGTCACTAAGAAATGGATAGTTATATTAGATTCTCATTTTGGATGTTGGTTAAATAATCTTGATGAAAACACGAAATATTATTACAGATTAGTTTGTACACTTTATTCTGATACATTAAAAGCCTCAATAGAATCTTTCTCAACACCTATTTGTCAATATTGAACCAATGTATAACAATCCGCTCAAAACGGACAGGGTTTTTCAGAGTGGTTATATTCTAATTAAAATGCTTTGTTGCTAAAACTACTTATTGAAAATATTAAAGAGGATTTTATAAAAACAGTTGTTGATTACAATAATGGTGAAGAATTTTTAGATTGTAGGCATTATTAAAAACTGATGAGAATGATTGAGAGAGCAGATAGAAAGAAAAGTAAATAATATTCGTGTATAAAATATTCTTCAAATAACAGAACAAATTTTTCAGCTTCTGAACCAGATATAGTTAAAAATAATTTTTTATATTTTCTGTATTCCAGTCTCCAATTCTCCTTTACTTTATGAGAAAGTGGTATTGGATTTTCATGGATAATATTTTTACTAACATTAGTAGTTGTGTCATTTTACTTTTTGAATATTCCCATTGTTGACCCCTATTTTCTATTTTACAACTTAGTTAAAATAGCAATTATTTTAGCAATTACTAAAGAACAATAAAACATCAAAAAATATCGTTACGATTTGGGAACGAATTATAATCCTAACATTAGAAAATAGGGTAAAATAGATTATTAATAAAAGGCTGTAAGATTAAATTCCTTACAGCCTCCGCTTCAATCAGGTAGGTTGTTTGAGGTATGAATATTCTTATTAACTCACGTTACGCATAAT
>PMDS01000106.1 GCA_003155655.1 Melioribacter sp. | reverse complement strand
TTTTATCGTTTTGGACAGATGTGACTAAATACTGAATACTTGATACTATCTTTTGAAAACTTTTTTTATTATTTTATTTTTAAAATAACCCTCGCGAATACTCCTTACACAAAGTACCGTATCTATAGAACACGTGAGTGGTGTGTGTTTTTATAATGTAATTTAAAAATAGAATTGGTTATTAACCTAAGGAGGAAATAGTATGAAGACTGCATTTCGTTATACAGTATTACCGGGTGATACATTGACTTCAATTGCTGCCGGTATAAGTGCGAGTGCCGGCATTACATATCAAACAATTGAAGCGGTGAATCCCGGTGTGCCGCCGACTGCATTGAAGATTGGCATGTTACTCAATATTCCGGCTGCAAGCAGCAGAAAAACAGTTCTGCGTTATACAGTAATGGCGGGTGATACTTATTTTCATATAGCTGCGCAATTGGCGCAGTGTTCCGGACTGACTAACTACCTAATTTCTGCGGCAAACCCCGGCATGGACCCAAATAAAATTGAAGTGGGGCAAGTGATTAATATTCCTGCTTCCGGCAGTGAACCTTCACCTGTTCTTACATCTAGTCCTGCAACAACTCAAACTTCAAGTCCTTCTCCTGTTCTTACATCAAGTTCTGCACCTGTTCCAACACCTGGTACTGTTCAAATCGGTTTTTGGCGCTGGACGTGGTCACAGTCACACAAGCTGCCAACCGGTTGCAACTTGGGTCTTGCGTTTAGCGGGTGGTCTGATCTCACAAAAGCATTACAAGAAAGCTCTGCAGTCTATTCTAGTGTACCGGATCCAAAATACATTACACTGGGTGGCGGTCAACCAGAGAGTGGTTCTTTTAATGCCGCCAATTTACAAATAATTACCAGTGCTATTAATGAGGGCAGATTCGCTCAATAAAAAGGGATTGCTTACGATATTGAAGAAGGCGCTTCAGGTTTGGCAGCAGCATTTGCACAATCGTTCGCGGCTGCTAAGGCAAAGGGTTTAAAAGTATTGGTAACAATCAGTCATTCTGCACCGTATGGTATTGGCGATGCTTATCCATTGATGCAATCATTTTTTACAAATTCGAATATCGATTTCCTATCTCCGCAGTTATATACTTCGGGTTCGGAACTGAATAATGAATACACCACTTCGGGCGGTGTAACATGGAATATGTATGCTGGCGCAAGGGCTAAAGTAATCCCAAGTATTGTAAAGGCAAATATGTATGCCGATGCACAGACTTATTTTGCACAGCATGGGGTTACCTTGGCAGGTTTTATACAATGGAGCCAGAGCTAAAAAATAGATACAAGCGGTAAGCTTCAAGGCACAAGCCCTCCCAACAATCCGTTAGCTAACGGAGGCGGGCAAGCTGCAAGTATCAAGCTTTTAGCTGCAAGATTTTAAGGATTAAGTCTTGTTCCCTAACCTAGAAATTCTTATGTACTAACAATAGTTAGCCGGCAAATAATATATGGTTGTAAAGCCATATAATTATATGTATATTTATACAGTAAAAAGAAATGTGATTTTGATGAAAACTACCTCTTTTGAATGGGACGAGATTAAAAATAAGTCGAATCAAAAAAAAACACAACATCTCTTTTGAAGAAGCTCAATTTGCTTTTACAGACTTAAATAGAATTATCGCTAAAGATTTAGAGCATAGTGATAGTGAAGAGAGGTTCTATTGTTTTGGAAAGATTGCTGAAACTATAGTAACTGTTCGTTTTACATATAGAAATAATAAAATTAGAATCATTGGAGCCGGATATTGGAGAAAAGGAAAACAGATATATGAAAAAGAAAATAAAATATAGTGATGAAAAAATAGGAAAAGTTGAAGTTATAAAAGACTTCTTACCCAAACCTGAAGAATTGGTCTTCAAAGAGGATCATATCAAAGTAACACTAAACTTGAGTAAATCAAGCGTTGAATTTTTTAAGGGAATAGCCCGGAAACATGGCAGCCAATATCAAAAGGTAATTAGAAATTTACTGGATAATTATACTTCTCATTATTCTGGGTAAAATGCTTTATTGTATCATGAAGATATCCAATTCAGGATTAAGGGATGTCCACATCTACGCAGGTCAGATTGACACATAATGAAAACAACTTAGTGCCTTTGCGCCTTCGGGGCTATGTTTTGGATATGCAAAAAAATGATTCAATAATATTTCACTACATAAAGACAACTTTAATAAATATGTGATAAACTATAAGTTATAGCTAAGCCACTTTTATGGATTCACATCTAAAATTGAGACTACGATGAAAAAATTTTATTCTATAATTTTGATTTTAATATCTAATCAATTATTTGCACAAATAAGTAAAGATGTTCCCATTGATTATTTTGGACAAACTCCTCCTGGGGATTCAGCAATTATTTTTGCACCGGGAATTGTTTCATTAAATGATTCCTTTACAAGCGCGATAACATTTTCGCCAAGGGGTGATGAATGCTGTTTTAACAGATATGACGGCATATATTGGAAGTGGGGAACCATATTTTATGCAAAATACCATAACAATAAATGGAGTGAATTTAGACCGGCTCCATTTACAGATTCAACAAATTATTTTGACATTCTTCCTATATTTTCACCAGATGGTCATAAATTTTTATTTTCATCAGCACGTCCATCCAAAGCCTATAGTTATGTTGATCTATGGATGTGCAAACGAAAAGGAGAAAAATGGGGTAAGCCGGCAAAACTTGATAGCACAATAAATAATCCTACCGATGATGAATCGTTTTCTTCAATAGCGAATAACGGCAATATTTATTTTAATAAAGACATTACTAACTCTATATGGTTATCTTCTTATAAAAATGGAACTTATTCAAAAGCTGTAAAAGTTAGTGAACCGGTAAATTCTAAATATGGAGCAGGTGCAGCATTTATTTCACCTGATGAAAGTTACATCATTTTTGCCTCGATTCGGCCGGATGGTTATGGTGAAAGAGATTTGTATATAAGCTTTAAAAAAACTAACGGCACCTGGACTGAGCCGCAAAATCTAGGACCTAAAATTAACGGTCCAACAGATGATTTTTCTGCAAGGATATCTCCGGATGAGAAATATTTATTCTTTTCAAAAGGTATTAAAAAAAAGTATTGTGCTATCTATTGGGTAAGTGCAAATTTTATTAAAAAATTAAAACAAAAAATTGATCCTTAATCCCCACTCCTAATCCGGTGCGGTGGATTAGTCTTGCAGCTTGTACCTTGATTCTTGAAGCCCAATGGTCTGCTTCACAAGTATAGCTTCTTGCAACAAGTTCCAAGCTACAAGATAAAAACTTTCGTCTACCGTTTCCTGTTTCACTTCTCTTAATCATTCCTCCCATCCGACTTTATCTTTATAAGGAGCCAGCTTTTAATCCAGACGTTATTGTTCCTATCTTTCTTAAGCTGTGTGAAAGGAACCCATCGGCTTCTGTTATTGCCATCAATATTAATTACCATCAGTACCGCCTTATCAGAAAACAAATCCGCTGAAATAATATTTATTCTTGTAAAGTTGTAAACGTCCCGCGGCAGCAGCTCAATGCTTTCCAGCAGACGGTTGTTATACGGATCATCATTTATCATTTTATCCTCCATTGATTTTAGCGGCAAGCCACAAGTATCAAGCTTCAAGCTCTTAGCTGTTTACATTTAGATCTGAATCTTGCAGCTTGTTGCTTGAACCTTGTACTTCAAGCATCTAAGTACTAAATATTCAGTACTAAGTACTGTTTTTCGCTTCCCTCCAGTTGTAGATCGTCTTTTCAGATACTCCTAAAGTTCTCGCTGCCTGGTTATAAGGAATGTGCTTATACTTTACCGCCCACTCTTTTTTAAGCAGCATAATAGGTGCGCTGGAAAAATGAATACTTGTCTTTTCAAAACGTTCATGCAGCTGCATGTATGCATCAAAACCTAGCGCATCGTCCTTCAAAAACTCTTGAAGCAGCTCGATTGAATCGCGCTGGTCGGTGGTGAAATATTTTTCAAAATCCGGTATATCTCTTATCCAATTGAAATTCATAATATTGACCTAATAAATTTTTTATAAATAAATACTGAGACGCATGCGATGTGTCTCTACGCACCATATTGAAAAACTTATCCTGAGCTGCAATGAAGGACTCTATTAGCTTTTTTGTCTCTAAGAAAGCAGCCGTTATCAAGATCATTCTTGCTTATGCCGAATATTTTAAGATATTTTTTTTGCACCTGCTGAAGCAATTTCTTTTCCTTTAACGTAACAGCATTTTTTATCAGGCAGTCAAGAAATTCTAAATAAACAACCGCGGCGGATTTATGCTTTGGCAACTGCACATCGTCAAACGATAGCATTACAAACGCCTCGCGCTGTCTTTCAATTTTGCCCGTAACAAGTAATTGGAAAATATTGGCTTTGTGTATTCTGTACGGAACTGAAAACGTAACCTTCAAAGCGGTCATAAACGCGCGCCATGCCAGCTTCCAATGTGATTTTACCTGCTTGTTCATTTTGCATTTTCTAGTTTAATTTTATCCCAGTTGATTTGATAAAATGAAGACTCGGCTTGAATAACCTTGCAGCCTGTCTCATTTAATTCTTTCTGAGTAAGCAGACCTTTTTCTGCATCTGCAAGAATTTTTATTTTGTTTAAAGAAGTTTCTGTATTTATATAACTGTTTTTATAAAGCGTTTTGAATTTTTCTTTTACATTATCCCACGTAATTTTTTTACAGGTTAGCTTAAGAGAAGGCTTACCCGTTCGTATGCCTATTTTGCCGTAAGTAAGGTCCCGGCTGCGTGAATAGGCAAATTCTTTTTTGTTGATTTTGCAGAACCTGGTAAGCTGATCTTCAAAGAAAAGAATCTCATCATTTAATTCTTTTATGCCCGGTTCAAATTGTTTTTTAAGATCAAGAATTTTGCCGTTCATTTCATTTTCTTTTTTATCAGCATTCACCTGAAGCGCAGCAATGTTTAGCAAGACTTCGTTAACGTCTTCAAAAGTTTTTAATGATTGCTGCTTATTGTTTTTCTTTTTCAATTTTAACCTCCGCCCTCACCCTTTACCTCTCTCCTTTTAAAGGAGAGGGGAATAGTGATAATTTTATTATTAAATATTATTATCGTTCTGTTGATTATTAATCAATATTTTGTACAATTTTTTTAATTGACTGATCTTATATGCTGCAGCTATGAACTCCTCCGAAAAATCATCTTAAATTTCCATTGCTGCTTTACGAGTCTGTTCATGTAAAAGATCAACTGCTTCAACATCAGAAATAGCTTCTGGAAATTTGTCCCTGGCTTCCATAATTAATTGATATTCTTCTTTCATATCTTTTCTAATCTCCCGGATAAATGCTTTAGGCATTGATCTTAATAGTACTCTTGCTCATAACCCGCCACTGCGGGCAAGTCTTAATTGTACTCTTCCTTAAGCACCTATCTCTTTTTTTCAAACCTGGCAACTGGCAGCACACCTCCGTTAGCTAACGGATTGCTTGGCGGGGTCAGGTCAACCAACTCTTTTTTTGCACTTTGCCATTCATCGTCCTTATTGCCGATGACACTTTTTATAGTAACTGCGTGGTGTACCACATCTTTCCAGCAAAGGCAGTAAGAAATAAATTGAATCAGCTCATCAATGTTATTCTTAAGATGTTCTGCCGCAACTAGTACGGCACACTCTAAAGAAATATTTTCCCGCTGCATGATTATAGTTTTTGCATACAAGCCGGTCATCTTATCTACCGGAAGAATATAACAGGCTCCGCATTCAAAAACAGCCCGTATATACTTTTTCTTAATCTTACTCTTCTTCTTAATCATAATCTTAATCTTATCTCTTAATCTCCCATATGGATGCCTTCGGCATTACTCCCTGACCTTACCACTTCGATCCGCCGCCGCGGGCACATTGCTGGCTCCCAATTTGCCGTCGCGAACCATTTCTAAAAGGCGAGGGGACTGAACCTGTTCTGAGTAATGCTGTAGGGAAGAGAATTTTTTACTTGGATAAATTGTTAACAGAACACGCTGCTGTACAATAAGATCGCATTTGAACATATCACTCCGTAAAAGCACGCCCCGATTGTCATCCGATATATACCTGGCATCCTGTAAAATAGATATAATCGCTTTTTGAGCAGCTTTTAAACGCATGTTATAATCCACTATAGAAAGTAGATTTGGATTTATCCTTTCCATGTACCGATGACAAATATGTTCTGTAATTTCAATATTCTTAATCATGCCTTTTCTTAATCTTACACTTCCTTAACCCTCTCTTTTCCAGACTTACCTACCAACAAACAGTCCAGGATGAGTTTTGCTCCCCTCTCTTTTTTTCAAAGAGAGGGGTCAGGGGTGAGTTCTGCTTCCGAAATTACTTTCACCTGGTCATGATTCCTGCGGCGCTTCAAGCTGCCTATTAAAAAATATCTTCCGTTGTATGTTGCAAGATATCTGCCGCCAAAAAGTTTATCGGGTCTGCCGCTCTTTAATTTTTGCGAAGTGATTGTTATTAAATAAAATTTTCCTTTTTGAGGAATAACCTGCTCATCATTTTGCGATGTAGTTTTTATGTTCAGTAACATTTCAATCTCATGGAAAACTGATCCGGAAAATTTTTTCTATTTGCGGCGTATTGAAATTTTTTAGGTAATAGAGATAAAAGCAGGTGAAACTGCCATATTTGCTCTGATGCAGTATTTAACATATTTTATAGTATCTCCTTAGCGGCTAAACCGCTATGATGGGAAAATTCCGGGACCGAACATGCTTACCGGCTAGGCGGTTCCGGGTTTTTTTATATATTTATCTTACGTTTTTCATCTTCCATTGCGATCCCTCGTTGCGGATTTTACTTCAAGGGTTTTTCGTCTTCCGTTTCCCGTTTTACCTTTTACTTCTTGCCTCTCGCTTCTCGCGGCATTTATCATACTATTTCATTTCTTAATAAGTAAGCGATCAATTCTTTAGTGTTTCTGCAGTTAGCTTTTTCCCTCATGTTGCGTATGTGGGAATTTATTGTAAACGTACTGTTTTTTAGTCTTCCGGCTATTTCTTTATCCTCCAGCCCTTCAACTAGCAAGGATGCAACGCGCAGTTCAGCGTCGGTTAAATCCTTTATCAACTGCCGGTCGCAGAGCGGGGAATTCTTTTTCTTGTTTATTGAAGTTGTTAGCAGCGAGTATTGCAGGGCAAGAGTGTTGTTTTCCTCCCTCAATCTTTTATTCTCATCATCAATCTTATTTTTCTGGTTAAGCAGATAGAAAAAAAGATTAATGAAAAAAACAATAGCTATAAAAACTGCAATTACCAGATACATTATTTCCCCGCGTAATTTTTAAATGCTTTTGCAAAAAGAAGATTGGCATAAATGTTTAAACCTGCATGAATAAACGGAACATGGGTCGTATAAATTTTTATAAGCGTAACAAATGCGAAATTACCCGTAACAGTAAAAAGTATACCCTTTATCACGGGTATTTTAAAAAGGTCACTGTTGTTGATCAATGATTCTTTTATTGCGTAAGGAGCAACTACAAGCACAACAATAAATTCAACGAATGATGTTATGTATGGCAATTCAATCCGGCTATCGAACGTATCAAGGTAGTGCACGAGAAAGGTTCCGCATACTATTAATGTAAGAGTTTCAAAACCTGCAGGATCTAATCCTGAGTAAATCACCAATATGTAAATGAAAAAGAAAAATTCAACCGGTATAAAAATATGGAACAGGTAAAGATTAAATACATGTTTGAAAGAGCAGAACGCAATTAACGTCTGCACGTAAAGAAATAGAATTGAATAGATACTGAGCAGAACAATATCAAACCGCAGTGTGTTCCTGCCGGTTCTTCCAACCAAATAATAATACATCGAAATTGGAGGCAGTATAATTACAACGGCGCTTATCAGTTCAACTATCATGGCAAATTTTAAAAACATCTTCTCTCCGTTAATATCTGTACAAGGTGCACTGCACCCGGCAGTTAATTTTATTTTCTTGCACAATGCTTCCAAAATGTGCCTGTCTCTGCGCAGTTTCGGTAACATTCCGCCGCAAAATTGAAGTAGCTAAAATTGGTGATAACAAAAACGCTGTTTTATACGGTTTTTTCATTTTCTAGTGATTTTTGGTTATTTACAAATAGATTTCCAATAATTACTTTTTCACAGTTTATTTTACTGCTCCTTATACTTCTAAAAGCACAAGCAGTATTTTGAGCAGATTCAATTTTGAATAATTTTACTTTGCTGTTAGTCATATATTTTTTATAATGAATTCGTTAAAAACAGCCTCAGCACAATTATACAAATTGTATAATTATTTGTCAAGAAAAATTTTATTAAAAATATAATTTCAAATATGGAAATGGGGATGCGCATTGCCTCGGTGAGGAATAAGCTTAATCTTAACCAGACGGATTTTGCCAATATTCTTGGTCTTACAACTCCGGGCGCGGTAAGTCATTGGGAAAAAGGTTTAAGAAAACCAGATATTGATACCTTACTTCGAATTGCAGAAAAAGGCGATGTTAGATTCGACTGGCTTATATTTGGTAAAGAGAGTAACAATTCGGATGAACTTGTTAATAAAGCTTACTATGAAAAGGAAAAAGAACACCAGTTCAAGAGAACTAAAAGAGTTTTGCATAAAGCGGGCTTGCAAACTTTCAGGATTGTATCGGATCTTTCCGCGGGCAAGCCATTGGAATTTTTTGAAGATCACAACTTAGGCAGCGATGATATTGTTCTGCCGTATCCTCATAAGAACTGTCTGGTGCTGCAGGTTAACGGTGACAGCATGACAGACAAGATTTGCAACGGCGATCTTGTTTTAGTTGACCTTACCATTATACCAAAGGACGGAGATATTGTTGCCGTCAGATTAATAAACGGCGAGCAGTTAATTAAAAGACAAAAACAATTCGAAGGACTGGTAGTGTTGTATTCAGAAAATGAAGAGTACCAGCCGATAATGATAAAAAAATCGGAAATTGCCGAAATGAGAAAGGTGGTAAAGGTTATTAAAGATCTTTAATTAACTGCGGGGTGTAAATTGAAAAAGCTTTTTATTTGTACAAGTCTTATCCTCTTTCTACTTATCGCGTGTAAAAATACAAATCTAAAAGAAACAACTTTTTTAAATAAAGTATCATTCAAACAATCATTAAACGGAATAGAAAGAAAATATCTTGATATAGCAAAGCAGAAGTACAACTTCGACGTGATGAGTTATAAGTTTTAAACTTACTGAAAGAGTGAGTTTGGAGATTGACTGTAAAAGATAAAATTAGATCTCATCAGAGTTTTAGTTTTTATAAATAATTTATACATAGGGGAGTTATACAATGAAAACAATGTTTCTAGTTTCACTATTAGTTACATATTTAATTTCCATTGCTATAGGCATTGCCATTGCACAATATTATAAGAGGGAAATTACTTATTTAAATCTTGCTCTTATTCTTGTTCTTGCACTCATTGCTTACAATGTTGGTCAAGGCACAAGATTAATATCCATCTTCGATCTATCTATAAACCTAAATTGGTTTTTGCAGGGCTTGCTAATCGGAGTACTTATAAAATTTGCACTAAGAATGTTCATGAATAAACATGTTTAATATTTTTGTCTCCTCTCCTTTTAATAAATTTTCCCCTCTCTTTTCAAGAGAGGGGTTGGGGTGAGTTCTGAAAGAGGCAGCCTGCCTGCCGAAGTTATAAACGTAGGCAGTGGTGAGGTCGAAGAGTTGGATTCCTGTAAAGACAGCGGACACAAAGAAAAAACATAAAACCGTTATTAGTCAGGAAACAATTGTAATACTTATACATCTATATAACAGGCAGTTTTCAATAATAAGTTATTTTTCAGCTTAATTAATAAAACAAATAAAATTGTTCCGGGTCCTCAAATGAAAAACCAATCGAAAAAAAATTACCTGCTGTTTATTCTATTAATAGCATTGCCGGGTTATTATTACGGGCAGACCAAAAATATTGAGTCCTATGAAAAATTATATTTTGAAGGATTGTACACTGATGTAATCCGGACTCTAATAAAAGTGGAACCGCAAAAAAGAATTGCCGATGAATGGTTTTACCTGGCGCAAAGCTATTCAGCGCTAAAAGATTACTCAAACGCTTTCAGTTCATACAGGTCTGCTATTGAGAAGAACCCGGACCACGCAGGGTATAAATTACAATATGCGCGTTTACTGAACATTTACGGCAATGCAAAAGAAGCAGGTACTTTATATAACGAAATATTAACAACTGATTCCGTTAATATACCCGCGCTTTCTGAACTTGGTTTAATTTATGTTAATAATAAAGAATACAATAAATCCTTACCGCTTTACGAAAGGCTTGTAAGGCTGAACAGTAACGATTTTCTCAGCAATTATTACATAGCGTATTCACTGTTTCAAACAGCGCGTTCGCAGGCAGATTCAGTTAAGGTGTACAATTCATTAATGAAGTGTTTCTTTGTGAACAACAAATATATACCAGTCATAGATCTGACCGCTTCATATTTCTATTCAAAGGGGCAGTATATATTTGCAGCAAGTCAATATGGGCTGATTGAAAGACTATCCCCTAATAATCCCGAACCGTTATACAAAGACGGATTATGCCTTGAGAAAGTTAAATTCCATGAAGCGGCGGCAAACCGGTTTTTAAAAGCCGTTAAACTCGATTCAGCAAACTTTAATTACTATTCACATCTGGGATATAATTATTTCTTAACCGGTAAAAATGATTCAGCAATTATAACATTTAAGAAAGCTCTCTTGCTTAATAAAGATAACCCTACAATCTGTCTGAATCTTGGCATGGCTTATTTGAATATTGATTCTCTTGCCTTGGCAAGATCATGTTTTGAAAAAGCTTCTGCTAATTACGGAATAGAACAGTACTCGTTCATTCAAAACCAGCTTGCTTATATTAATCTGAAGCAGAGAAATATTAAGCCTGCCAAAGAATACTGCGATAAGGTGCTTATGCTCGATCCGCAAAATGCGCCGGCACAGTACAACCTGGCGCGCTGTTATGATGAATTAGGGAATGCAAAAATTGCGGTTGTAAATTATCAAAAAGCTCTTCCGTTGTTGTCAGAAGCGGCAAATTTGAAAGATGAATTGGAATTTGCTAAAAAGAGATTGAAAGAATTAAAGAAGTAATGTTATATATTATTTTCTAAACCGGTCATCCGGTATAACAGCGCAAATAAAATTGTTTACACCTCAACCATTTATGCTCAATGCTGTCAGGTTAGCCCCCGACAAAAGACGTCGGGGCAGGCTATGCCAGACAAAGGTTGGTAAACCTGCGGCAGGTAAACTGCATTGTATATTATTCTTATGAACTAAACCCCTATTTCCCCTTCTCTTACTNNTATTTTTGTTAACCTGACAACATTGCGCCACTTGGGCAGCCTGCACTAAGTTCCACAAACTTGCCAATCGGCGGACAGGGCGGCATCGAAGTGCCGTGAGCGCAAAAAAAATATTATTATCATTGTAATTTATTATGCATATTATCACCTGGTTGAAATAAATTTTATTAATAGAGAATGTTATGATACGTCAAGACTACATTATGCGGCTTATAGAACAGCTTGTTAAAGTTCTGGCAAAAATTTTATTCAATAAACAAAACGGCAATTATAACGAAGCGCTTAACAACATAGATAATGCTTTAAGCACATTTGCCGGTCTTGATTACTTCATGCTTAACAGACTTTCCGTTAAAGATATAAAGACATTATTAAGTATTAATGAAGAGGAATCCTCCGTATCCGTAAAATGTATTATTGCAGCAAAACTATTAAAGGAAAGAACGGATATACTAAAGCTCAACGGCTGTAAAAATTTGGAGCTTATTCAAAATTATCAGAAAGCGCTGGACTTATATCTTGGATGTATAATGAATATTAAAAGCGAAGAGATGGACCTGGGCGGTTATTATGCGGATATTAAAGAGCTTGCAGAAATTTTAAAAAATGAAATAACTCCCGAAGAAAGGCTGGGACTTGCTAAATTTTATGGACTATTGGGAGAATATACCAAAGCTGGAAACGAATTATCAAAACTGAATGGTTCGGATAACACTGTTAATAAAGGATAAAGCAAATAAAAGAAGGCTAAAATGAACACTGAAACTAAAAATCTTGCAATGACTGCGTTATCTGGTTTTGCAGTATGTTTAATTCTTGGACTTATCTTTTTTGGCGCAAACATCTTCAGCTTTCATCATTCTCATGCAGTTGTAGTACTATTAAACGGCTTTTACGGAGCAGTATTTTACAGCGTATTAAAGTATAGAAATAGAAAAGAACAAATATTAACGGCTTTCGTAATATTAATTCTTGATTTAATTGTGCATGGGAAAGGAATGAGCTCTGTATTATTGTTAAGAGATATTTTATTTATAGCAGCTTTACTTGGTGCAGTTTACTGCTACAAAATATTCATTAACAAATACAAGGCACTCCCATTATTTGTAAGAAGCCTTGCGCTGCCGTTATTTTTTGGTGTGTTTAATATACTAGCAACAATAATTCTGATTATTATTTTTAATCCGGGTGAAATGAAAATTAATACTGCATTATTTCTTAATGCTAATTACGCTGCTATTGTTGGACTTGGTCTTGGACTCGGCTTTGACCTTTACGAAAAACTAAAACCGAAAATTGTATAGCAATTACATTTCCCCTCTCCTTTATAAGGAGAGGGACACAGGGTGAGGTCATAATAGTGTCTTCGTGGCAAAAAACTAACCGCCAAAATCCGCCGCAACGGACACTAAGTCACAAACCTGCCGATGTGGACTAATAGCTAAAAGCTACTAACTTTTTCCTCGGCCGTCAAGGACCACTCCTTGACGGAAAGAAGTTTTCCTGTAGTGTCTTGGACTAAAGCCATTGATGACAGATGAAAACAACTTAGTGCCTTTGTGCCTTCGTGGCAAAGAACTAACCTCCACTAGGACACTAAGGCACAAACCTGCCGCTGTGGACTAACAGCTAAAAGCTACTAACTTTTTCTTTTTGCATTTGATAGTATGTTGAATATATTTGAGTAATTATTTACAGGGTTACTTTACCTTTCTACCTAAACTGTAGAAATAACAGTTCCAAAAAAAATAAATATTTTTTTACTTAAAGCAGCACACTTCATTTACTTGTTTAAGGAAATAAATGTCCTTAAACCGGAGTGTGTTAAATATTAATTATACACTTTTCATAAAGACAAAAGGAAAAAATATGGAGACACTTAACGAAAATTCAAATGTTGCCAAACAACGGCATGGATGTGTAACTGCCTGGTTAATTACTATGATTGTCCTTAATTCACTTGGAGCGCTTCTTTATCTTTTAGCCAGCGAATGGGTTGCAAAAAATTTACCGCACAATGTTTCAACTTCTACTATATTATTATTAGGCGTAATCGAAATAGGAAATGTTGTTTTTTCTGTTTTATTATTTCAATGGAAAAAGATTGGATTTTATGGATTTGTTATGACAAGTATTGTAGCATTAATTATCAATTTAAGTATAGGTACAGGCGCTGCTCAATCAGTATTCGGCATACTTGGTATTGCATTATTATATGGAGTATTACAAATAAAAAAGGACAATGTTACAGCCTGGGAAAATTTGGAATAAATAATTTGCCGTAGCATTACCTTAGGAATGAAATAGGCGTCAAGGGCTGAAGTCATGACGCCACAATTAATTGCACTTGAGAGAATCAATAAAACATGCATATTTATTTAAAAACCATTTCTATAATCATAACTGCGATTATAGGAATACTTGGTACAAAGTACGATTTCAGAAAACAAGGAAAAATAACAAAACATGGAATATTGGCAGTTAGTGGGATTGTTATTTTTGCATTAATCTCTATAATAGTTCAATGCTCGGATTCCGTAGAGGAAATAAAAAGACAAGAAGCAGCAAACCAGAAAACTCAAAAACTTGATAGTAGTATAACTAAGAACATTAATGAAACAGTTTCATTAGGGCGTGAATTGAAAACAGATTATACTAATCAAATTAATATTTCAAAAGAACTTGATTTGAAAATAGTAAAATCACAAGTAATTGTTGGTGAAATGCACAAAGACTTAAAATATTATCAAGATTCAATTCAAATTGGATTAAAAAGATTAAGTTCCCCCCTTAGTGATATTTTCTTTACTTATAATTTAGTTTATGATTCAATTGATCTAAGATTTCCCCACTACTACAACAGATTAGTTGAGAACCAAATTAATGAATATGGCAAAGATTTTTTGAAGGAAGATTATATAGTTACAGCCCAAGATACCTTATTACCAGATACACTTGAAGATAAATTTCGTGAATTAATTTATTCATCTTTGGATGTGGAAATTTCTTCACACTCGGAAAAACTGTCATCAGATAATCGAAATATCGATCTTTCCTATATAACTATTGCATTTTCTTCTTCTTTATCAGATCGATACATGAAAAATCCAAACGTTAAAAAATTCAAGTTTCACAGTTTTTATCAGCCCGAAATACTTTTAACCGTTGATCTAAAAAATAAAACTATTACACAATCGATTGAATACTGTGGTATTTGGCAAGTGGCAAATAATAATTCAATTATAAGCAAATATGATTTATTCGAAAACCGTTTAAATCAAAATAAATCGTTAAATATTTTTTTCAATAATAGAAATAAAAAATTTCATTCTCCCGAAATAGAAATATTCCGGATTGAATTAAGTGACAAATTGCAGTATGGTGTGAATGAGGCAATATCATTTTCTGAGGAAAAATTTAAAGAATTCAAAAGTAATAGGGCATTTAAAATTGACAAAATCTTTAAATCTTGTTTACTCTCTGCAGGTAAAGTTAATTAATTTGTGTAACGTCACCTTAGGTATGAAATACGCGTCAATGACTTAAGCCCTGACGCCACTAATAAACTCTTGCAGGTTAATTAATAGTTAAAGGCATAGTTAGTAAATATGAAAAATGATTTATTACTCATAAAAAAAATTCTGCTATATGCTGAAAAAAACTTTCATCCATCAAAGGATTTAATAATTTCATTTGATGATTATAGTAATGAAGAGGTGTCTTATTGTATAAAAAAACTTGACGAGCTCGGTTATGTTGATGCCTTGAATTTAACTAGTTCCTCTGGAATTGAATATCGCATAAATGACATAACAGCCTATGGATGGCAATTAATCGAGAAGATAAAAGAAGTAAATGACAAAGATCTGGTTAGCAATAAGATTGATTTAGATACAATATTTTATTCAAGTAATAAAAATTCTGAAAATAAAATTACTGTTGCTTCCCATAAACCCAATGAATATATAGTTGCGATAATATCTGGTATTGTGGTTGCCATTGTCGTTCTCTTTTTATTAACTCCTATGAAAGAATGGATATCCACAGAGAAAAAAGTACTTCCCATTTTTTCCAAGAACGATTCAACCGCTGTATTAAAAAATAATACACAGAACTCTGATAATAAATCCCCAATTGTAAAACAGAATAATAAAAATTCTGCCTATGGCGAGGAGGGAAATAAAATAATTCCCAGCGGACTAAATACAGAACAGATAAGAATCAAAATAATGGAACGTCTTAGAGAAAATGATGTTGATAGTGCGATATCATTATTTAAAAGTTTACCTGAAGGTGCAGATAGAGAAGAGGAATGCGTGCATATCTTTAATTATTGTATTAATAATGGAAAGTTGGATAAAGCTGAAAAACTAATCAAATATTTTCATTCACCGGATAAAAAAGCAGAAGCCATTCAACTACTTTCAAGTGAACAAATAAAATAATGGAAAAGGAGAGACAACATGAAACCTAACAATAATTCCAGGTCATTAATTATTACAAATCTGGTTTTAGCTGTACTCGTATTTATAGTCTCCAATTTATACGCACAGAATAAACCAAAGGTTAATATTCAAAATACATTTATATCTTCAGGCTGGATGGACGATGGTGAATACGGAAGAAAATATATTGATTTTGACGAAGCATGTGAGACAAATCCTAAAACAGCACCGGACTGTATTAAGATAAAATATATTTATGGACCAAAGCACTGTGCTGGAATTTATTGGCAGAACGAACCCAATAACTGGGGCGGTGAACGCGGGAATGATTATTCAAAAATGGGATTGACTAAAGTTTCTTTTTGGGCAAGAGGTGAAACAGGCAGTGAAGTTGTAGAATTTAAAACCGGCGGTATAAATAAAGTTCAGAAAAAATATCACGATTCTTTTAGGGGCTCTACCGGCAAAATTCACTTGACTAAAGAATGGAAACAATATTTTATAGATATAAGCACTGCTGATTTATCAAGTGTAATTGGCGGCTTCTGCTGGGCGGCTTCCATCGACAACAATAAAAATAAAAAGTCGATAACTTTTTACATCGACGACATTTATTTTGAATGATATATTAAATAATTGTTAATGGAGCAAATATTCCTGTAGCGTCACTTCTTAATTCCCTCTCCAAATTCGTTAGCTAACGGAAGGAGAGGGATAAAGAGCTTGCCCCGCGTTTTTTGCGGGGGTGAGGTCATAGCAGTGCCTTTGTGTCTTAGTGGCATTGAGTGTAACCTACAGAATGTTGCAACAAAAATTCAGATTAGGATTTCCCTATAATTCTCCATTCTCCATTCTAAATTCTCAATTCATCGTTCTACTTTCCATTCCCATTTTCACCTAAAATTTTATTGAATTATATTGCAAAAAAAAACAAAAACTATGAGCTCAACTTACCGCGATTTTAGAACAATCAGTCCTTCTGCTAAATCTTTGCTCCTAATGAAAGGACACACAAACATTCCATTTGCTAGACAAGCTGCAGAACTGATCTGTCTGCCGGAAAAGTATGTTCCAAACTATACCCGTAAGGACTTCAGGTATTGGGCAAGAGTTCTGCATTTCGAGAACAGGTATTTCAGCATCGATCAATTGCTCTCAGAACTACAAATAAATAATATACTGGAATTATCCTCAGGCTTTTCATTCCGTGGGTTGGATAAAACCAAACAGAATGGTTACTATTATATTGATACCGACCTGCCTGAAATGGCAGAAATAAAAAATAATTTTTTAGAAGCATTATCCGCAGATAGTATTAATTCAACAGGCAAATTTAAAATATTGCCTTTGAACGCACTTGATGAAGTTCAGTTTGCTGATGTAGTGAACAGTTTTCCCGAAGGAGAAATTGTTATTGTAAATGAAGGGTTATTGATGTATTTGGATAATAACGAAAAAGAAAAGCTATGCGGCATTATCCATAAAATTTTAAAAGAACGGGGTGGTTACTGGATTACTGCGGACGTGTACATTAAGAGAGAAATTGAAAGGCTTAATTTGATTAGAGATAAAAATGAAGAAAAATTTTTTGCCGGGCATCAGATAGAAGAGAAGAGATTTAACAGTTTTGAAGAAGCGGAATCATTCTTTAAAAAAGCCGGATTCGTGGTAGATAAAGAAGCACAGACGGATCATACAAAATTAAGTTCGTTAAAGTATTTATTGGAAAATACTTCAACAGAAGAATTACAAAACCTCAGATCGTCTGGCAAAGTGCAGGCAACCTGGCGTTTAAAAGTTTCAGATTAGCAGTTATTAAATAAATGTAACACGGTCTATCAACTGCGGTTGATGTGGAAAGGAGACACAAATGGCATCACAATATAAACCTGAAAATTACAGTACTGTATCACCCTATCTGATTGTAGATGGGGCGCAGGCTACAATTAATTTTTTAGTACAGGTATTTGGCGCAGAAGAACTTGTTGTTATCCCGGATGGATCGGGAAAGGTAATGCACGCCGCGGTAAGAATTGAAGATACAGTAATAATGCTTGCAGATTCATTTCCGCCAAATAGGCCTGCAGTGCCGTCGGATGTTCATATTTATGTGAAAGATGTTGACTCAATTTATTATAAAGCACTTGCTGCAGGTGCTGTATCTGTACAGGAACCTGTCAAGAAACAAGATCCTGACAAACGTGGAGCTGTAAAAGATTCAGGCGGAACTACATGGTGGATTTCAACTAAGGTTGAATAAAAAAAAATGTAAAGATTATTGTAAACTAACCTTCATAAGAGCATAACATTGTAGAATATACTTAACCGGAGGAGAAATATATGAAAGTAATCATTAGAGCAATTTTATTTACAATTGTTGCGGGCATTAGTCTATTTGCTCAAACAACAACGTTTCAAGACACGCTGTTAGAAAAAATGACAGGTAACTGGACTTTAAAGGGTACCATCGATGGTCAGCAGACAACCCACGATGTTGCAATAACATGGATTCTGGATCATCAATATCTTCAGTTACATGAAATATCCCGTGAGAAAAAAGCTGACGGCAAAGCAGCATACGAAGCATTAGTATTAATCGGTTGGGATTCGCAACTTAACAAGTATGCATGTCTTTGGTTAGATGTAACCAGCGGTGGTGGTCTTAAGTCTAAAACAATTGCACATGCGGAACGCAGCGGAGATAAAATTCCCTTCCTGTTTATTATAAATGAAAAAAGGATTTTTCACACAACATTTGTTTATAATAAGAACGCCGGGACTTGGCAATGGCTAATGGATGATGAAGATAATGGAAAAGTTGAACCATTTGCACGAGTAACACTTACAAAGCTAAAATAGAAAGTTCTGCACTATTCCTTCTAAACTCAGAAAAAAATGGTGCATAATTTTTCCCATTTTATAATGTATTGAGAGAGAGATAAATATTCATTACCTTAATATTAGAATTCAAATAAATGAAAATATGTTAAATTCAACCAATAGATAAGGGGAATGTCTTAATATCCGGTTTGCATCCAATAGAAATAACAATAAAATCATAGATCCGTAGCACTGTTGTTAAAATAATAAAAGAATTCGTTATCTCTTCAAGAATTTGTTTGTTGAATCTATTAACAGGCAAATATCTTAAGAGCAGCAGGCTGCAGGAGATGAGCGCGCCTCAACGCTTTTAAAACTTAAAACTTTTTGCAAATTTGTTATTGGGTGTTCTATGCAAATTAAAAAAATAACTTCTCTCTTCTTTCTTTTTTCAGGATTTCTTTTCTCTCAATCTGAATTATCAACCGGTACAGAGATCCAAAACAGCGGTGCAATTAAGGGAATTGTAAGAGATTCATCAACAACGGAAGTCCTTCCTTATGCGTCAGTATCTATTCCCGAATTAAAAATAGGAGCTTATACAGATAACCGGGGGTATTTTATAATTCAGTCGATTCCTGAAAAAAGGAAATATAGAATTTCTGTCTCCTGTGTCGGCTATTCATCTTATTCCAAATACGTTTACGTAAAAGAAAATGAAATAACGAACGTAGAGATATATTTAACGCCTATCGATATAGAAATGAAAACAATAATAAAAACCGAGAAGAGAGAAAAATCAATTGACCAATTAAGTATAAGCCAAAAGAATATATCAATTAAAGATATAACAGATCTTCCAAAAGGAGTTGAAGCTGATGTTTTAAGGGCATTGCAATTACAGCCCGGTGTCCAGTCTGCCGGTGATGTGTCTGCGCGTTATTATGTAAGGGGCGGATCGAATAATGAAAATTTAATCTTATTCAATGATGCGCCCATTTATAATCCTTTTCATGCATTAGGAATTTTTAGTGTAATAGATCCTGAGACTGTGAACAGCATTGATTTCTACAAAGGTGGATTTGGTGCACAGTACGGCGGCAGGCTGTCTTCGGTTATGAATATTGTTACCAAGGATGGAAATCAGAATAATTTTGCTGGTTCAGCTTCAATTAGTCAATTAACCGCCAAAGCCATGTTTCAAGGTCCAATTCCCAACGGCTCATTCATTGTTTCAGGAAGAGCTTCATACTCAAATGCTATTCTTAAAAAATTTCTTAACAACAACACTGTTCCAATTGATTTTTATGATATGTCTTTTAAATTAAATTACTCTGATCCCGAATTTGCTCCAACATCCAAATTCTCAATTTTCGGCTTTAACAGCCAGGATAAAATTGACTATATGAACCAGCTGCAGCCTACTTATAACTGGTCAAATTCAATAATAGGCGGAAATTGGTTCCATACAGGTGATAGCCCGCTATTTAGTGAAGTAACCTTTTATTACTGCCGGTTCACTGGTGAACAATCTCCAAATTTGGGCAGTACGCGTTATATGAAGAACGAAGTTAAAGACATAACGGGTAAAGTTGATGTTCATTATATCTATGAAAATAACAATGAATTATATGGCGGTTTAAAAATAACCGATATCTATACTGCCTTATTTTTGAGTGACTCACAGGGCTTTCTTAATGATCTTGGTTCACGTGGCAGTAATATTGTTGTCTACACCGGTTATAAGTTATTGTGCATCAATAATTTAAAAGCAGATATTGGTACAAGGATAAATCTTTCCGGACTAGCAAGGTGGGGTTCTAAATTTTTAGAACCAAGGATAAATTTAAAATATAATGTGAATCCCGTTTTAAGTTTAAAAGCTGCCTGGGGAATTTATCAGCAGGAACTTATAACAATGTCTGATGAAAATGAAATTAATACAATATTCGAACCCTGGATAATCGTTCCTGATTATATTAATCCTCCTAATTCCATTCATTACATAGGAGGATTTGATATATATCTTGATGAAAATACTTTTATTGATGCCGAAGGGTATTTCAAGATAACAAATAACCTGGCTGCGTTAAATAAAGAAAAATATTTTCCCACCGACCGCGATCTTGTTAGCGGAAGCGGTAAATCATATGGCGGTGAATTATCTTTTTCTTATAATAAAGAGCCGGTGAATTTAATGTTGTCATACTCATATTCATGGACTATAAAAAAAGTACTGGAACTTGAATATTACCCAAGGTACGACTGCAGGAACGCAATAAAATTTGATGTAATATTTGATTTAGGCAGCGGGTGGAGTACAAGCGCAATGTGGATTTATGGCTCAGGTACACCATATACACAAATTGACGGTTATTATGATAAACTAAAATTATATAATCTTTTTGACCCTTCGGAGTTTTTCTTATCGCATTCTCCTTATCAGCTGAATGGTGATCTTAACACACAAAGACTGCCCGATTATCACCGGCTGGATCTTAATTTATCAAAAAAATTAAAACTTGGATCGTTAAAACTGGACTTTGATCTGAACGTAATAAATGTTTATAACAGGAAAAACTTTTTCTATTTTGATACAAATACTGCAGAACGCGTAAACATGCTTCCATTCCTTCCAACATTAAATGTGAGGATGGAATTATGAATAAAATATTACGCTATTTCATACTTGTACTGATATTGATTATATCAATTTCATGCGATGAAGAATTTAACTTGAAGGGTCCGCTGGATGATGAATATGTTTTTAACTGTGTTCTAAGGGGCGATACAACTACTCAATATGCAACAATAACAAGATCTTATGATGTAGCCAATTATAATCCTGTTTCTAATCCGGTTAATCCTGTTGTAAAAGGCGCAAAAATAAAGTTAATCTCTAATGGCAAGGTTTATACAATGCGCGATACGGTTTTGCCTCTTACAGATCCTCAATACAAAACGCCTGTCAGTTGTTATTACGTAAATAATTTGCAATTAGATATTGCGCAAACAATTAACGCCCAGGTTATAATGCCGGATGGAAAGGTACTGACTGCAACGACAAAAACAGTGCCTACTAACGATTTAAAACTTCAATTCGAAGGTTCTATTCCACAAAAGGATACTTTCGGTAATTATCTAGACCACGTGACATTATCATGGTTGTTTCCTTCATATATAAAAGATCCTTATTCAGCTGATATATATTATGCCCCGCAGCTTTCAATTGAGTATTATAAAAAAGAAAACGGTAATTCTATTTTTATGAAAAAAATTATTCCGGATGAATATAGAGTTATCAATGATAAGCTGGTTCCGCATTATCCTGATGCCGGGCATACAGGTCTATTCACTTATGATTTGAATGCAATTACTAGAGCTTTAAATGAAATTTCTGAAGGTGATGATAATAAGAGCAATTATATAATTACAAGAGTAGTTTTAACTATTCTGATGTTTGATGAAAGTCTTGCGCTCTATTACTCTGCTAACCAGACATTTGACAATGGGCTAACATTGACTTTATTACCGCCTGATTTTTCAAATGTTAGCGGCGGCAAAGGAATTTTTGGCTCTTATATGAAAATTGAGACAAGTCTATTATTCAGATCTTTTTACATAGAGCCTTTTGGATACCAATACACATATAGTTACTAAACAGAGTTCCATTTTAGGTCCTGTTAATTGCAGGGAAAGAATTATGAAAAAATTTCTCTATTACATAGCAGTATTCTTAACGGTGATTACTATTTCATGTAATGAAGATTTTAGTGTTAGAGGTCCGTTTGATGATGAATATGTTTTTGACTGTATTCTGCGATGCGACACAACTACTCAATTTGCTACAATTAGCAGGACATATGAGGTCGCTAATTTTAATCCTCTTACCAACACTGTTAATCCTGTTGTAAAAAATGCAAAAATAAAATTATTTTATAAGGGTTCGGTTTATACTATGCGCGATACGGTTTTGCCCCTTACAGATCCGCATTATAATACTCCGGTTAGCTGCTATTGTGTTAAAAATATGCAAATAGATGCTGGGCAGACAATTGATGCAGAAGTTACAATGCCGGATGGGAAAGTAATCACTGCGTCTACTAAAACTTTACCGGCTAATGAAGCACAATATGAAGGTCCTTATACAATTCCCGAATTTGATCCTCATAAAGCACTGTGGTTAGATCACGTAACATTTATGTGGATGCTTCCTTCTTATATGAAGGATCCTTATTCAGCTAAATTATATTATGCCCCTCAGCTTACAATTGAGTATTATAAAAAAGAAAATGGTAATTCCATTTTAATGAAAAAAATTGTCCCGGACGATTATATAGTTAGCGGTGATAAGTTAGTTCCGCATTATCCAGAACCCAGACACGTTGGTATTTGTACATATGATACAGCTATAGTTGGAAGAGCTATGAGAGAAATTTCTGAAAACGATAGTAATAAGAGCAATTATTTAATTATAAAGGTGTTCCTTACTGTTTTAATGTTTGATGAAAATTTAGCACCTTACTACGCTGCTGACCAGACATTCGATAGTGGTGCTTCACTTAATTTATCACCTCCTGATCTTTCCAGCATTAATGGAGGCAAGGGAATCTTTGGCTCTTTTATGAAGATTACAAAGAATGTTAATCTTTATGACTGGTTCCTTGATAGATTTGGATACCAATACGCAAATGCTAACTAAATAGTTGTGTTTCTTAAATACTCCATTATAGCAAGCAGCCAACGAACAATGTCTAAGATACCTGGTTTCCTGATCTTAGAAATGCGCAAAGTATTATCTGATAAAAATGCTTGCAAGTTGTAGTGGTTAATAGACGCTGAAGTAAATGAAAAGACTGAACCCTTTGCGCGAGTAACACTTACAAAGAAAAATTAGCTGATTACTAAAACAATGCGATTTCTTTTTCTGTTGCATTTAAAACTAAATGGCTTTAAAATTAAATAGTAATATTTATTTACTGGGTTAATTTTCACTCTCTTCAATTGCATTTAGAATATTTGTACCAAAAATATAAAGCCTTTGCTACTTTCAATAATTATTATTCTGGCAAAAAATGGTATCGATAAATAAATATTTTTTTTTATGGCATCAGCAATTCCGTTCCTTTAACCATAGAAACTGATAGCTGTTCGGTTATCTGTTTTACCCTGGCATAATAGTTAATTGTTAAATTATAGCAGAGTATACCAGTGAAAAATATTTTTAGAGTAATTATTATTTGTATAATCTGGTTTTCAGAATCATTCTCTCAATTGTCATTTTCCATATCTTCTAATAAATCAGTCTACGAATATGGCGAAACAATAGAAGTATATATTAAAGTACAGAACAATACTAATGCAGCAATAACTGGCTTCGGAGAGGTTCTTTACCCTGTTCGTTTGGATCTAAAAAATGTTAATACAAGGCATTATAGTTCCACGGCAGATGGTTGGATTTATTTTTTACCGGGAATGTCACGAACCTGGATTTATAGGTTGGTTCCTGGTGTACTCGGTATACCTGTACAAAGCGGCGAGCAAGTATTTATTGGAAGTGGTTTTGACTGTTTAGATTCTCTAAAAGTTTCAGCCCCTAAATATTATGGCGGCAGATTATTTATTATAGCTGCATTAAACAAAGCGCAAAAAGAAATTAAAGATTTACGTGATAGTATTGGGGTCAAAGTTGTTTCGAGTGATACATCATTTGATGCAGGTAAAATATATGAGTACTGGCAGATAACTAATAAAAACATTGATAGCCTTGCTCACCATTATTTGCATGATTCCAGGCTGGAATGGATCGAGCCTTGGCGAATTATAAATCATGATGAAATGCTTGTTACTTCTGTTAATACTTCTATTAAAATTGTAGATAATTATTCTTTATCACAAAATTATCCCAACCCGTTTAACCCTTGTACAACAATTAGATATTCAATTCCTTCACTTCCCTCTCCTTTACAAGGAGAAGGATCAAGGGTGAGGTCGGTTACTCTTAAAGTCTATGATCTCCTTGGACGTGAAGTTGCAACCCTTGTTAATGAAAAAAAACAAACGGGTAATTATGAAGTTAAGTTTAACGGTGCAGGTTTACAAAGCGGAATATATTTTTATAGAATGATGACTGACGGCTTTACACAAACAAAAAAATTAGTTCTTTTAAAATAAAAAATCAGGGGTGCTAAATGAAGGTATTTAAAATATTGACATTTTTGCTGATTTTTCCATTTGTAAAATTATCCGCACAGTTTTCTATTGAAACCTTTTTAAACGAGCCTTGCGATAATACAACAGAATCAGTTAAGCAAAAACTTGCCGGTAAGACACTGGAAGAAAAAGAAATCAAAAATTACAAAGCATTAATGTATTACGATTGGCTTGAGCCTATATCAATAAAGGTTGGTTACCTCTTCACTAAAGAAGGCAGGCAAAACGGAAAAATGATTTCGAATAGCAAAGATGATGAAGGAGACGCTCAAAAACTATTCGATATTTCCAAATTTGTTATAATAAAAATGTATGGAAATGATTACTCCGAAACCAACATGTTCGGAATAACAATGATATCCTGGAAGGGAATGGAGGGTTTTTCGGTTATCTTAACTATGAAGGGAACAAAAACAATGTTAGCAATAATGAAAATATGATTTTTTACTTGTTAATTATCTAAAAGAGGTAATTATGAAAAAATTAATCCTAATTCCTCTGCTGGTTTTAATAACTTTATTAAACCCAGATTTGTCATTGGAACAAC
>PMDS01000027.1 GCA_003155655.1 Melioribacter sp. | reverse complement strand
GACTCGAACCCACAACCTGAGGTTTCCAAAACCCATTCTTTCAAATGAATTTTGGAAAACCCCTGCTCTATCCATTGAACTACGGAGGCAATACAAAAATAAATATTATCCTCTGGTTTGTCAAATATATAACCTCCATAAATAATGCTATAAAGAGCTATTTTTACTGTGTATTTTAGATGTCCAAATATTTCTGAAAGGTATTTTAATGCGCAAAATTATTATCCTTTTCGTTCTCACTAGCTTAAATATTTATTGTCAGGATTTAATCATTAATAAAATAGAACCTGCCAACTGGTGGACAGGCATGAAGCTTAACAAAATTCAACTAATGGTTTATGGGAAAAATCTTTCTGACTTCAATGTTTCGATAAATACTAATTATATTAAAGTTGATTCTATACATTCTCTGGCAAATAAAGACTACTCATTTGTAGATCTAATAGTTTCCTCAAACGCTGCGGCAGGTAATTATAAACTTTCGTTCAATAAAAAAGGGAAAGCGATTTCTATTGATTTCCCTCTATTCCAAAGAGATAAGAGTAAAAAAATACATCAAGGTTTTGGTGTTGAGGATGTTTTATATCTTATTGTGCCTGATAGATTTTCTGATGGAGATACAAGCAATAATAAAGTACCCGGAATGTTAAATGATTACAAGCCTGACGATCCTCTTGGTAGGCATGGTGGTGATCTTCAGGGTATTATTAATCATCTGAATTATTTTACAGATCTGGGAGTATCGGCGCTATGGCTTACTCCTTTTCTTGAAAATAACCATTCAATAAGTTATCACGGTTATGCTGCAACTGATCTTTATTCAGTTGATAAAAGATTAGGCACAAAGGAAAAATATAAAGAGTTGGTTGAAAAGGCTCATGCATCCGGCTTAAAAATAATTTATGATCACGTTAGTAATCATATAAGTGATGCACATCCATGGGTAAACAATCCGCCGGTTTCTGATTGGCTCAACGGTACAAAGAATAACCATTTAAATGCGTGGCACGATAAAATGGTGAGTGTGGATATTCATGGTATAGAAATAACAAAGGATCACCTTACAAAAGGATGGTTTGTAAACGATATGGCTGATCTTAATCAGCAGAATATTTATGTAAAAAAGTATCTTATTCAGAATACAATCTGGTGGATTGAATATTCGGGAATTGATGGTGTAAGGGAAGATACATATCCTTATGCAGATCAAAAATATTTATCCGAATGGGCAAAAGTAATTTTGAATGAATATCCTCATTTCAACATTGTTGGTGAGGTTTGGACAGGCGAGACCTCATTTCTTGCTTCCTTCCAGAAAGATTCCAAACTGAATAATGGATTAAATACAAATCTTCCAGTTGTAACGGATTTTGCAATTCAAAATGCTTATGCCGATTTTCTGGAAGGTAAATCAAATCTTTATAAAATTTACGAGACGGTAGCGAAAGATTTTCTGTATGAAAATCCCAAAAATATTTTAACATTTGCAGATAATCATGATCTTGCGCGCATAATGTTTCTTGCAAAAGAGAATATCGCAAAAGTGAAATTGGTTCTTACTCATCTTCTCACTTCCAGGGGCATACCTCAAATTTTTTATGGTACCGAACTTGGAATGGTTGCTAAAAAGGAAGATGGATTAATCCGCTCAAACTTCCCCGGGGGATTTGATGGAGACAAATCAAACGCCTTTACTAAAGAGGGAAGAAACGAAAAAGAAAATGAACTCTACAACTTCACAAAAAAATTATTAGAACTGAGGAAAAAATATCCTGCCCTGTCCAAAGGCGAATTAAAGCATCTGCCGCCGGTTGATAACGTCTATATCTATTCTAAAAAACTTAATAATGAAATTTTCCTGATTGTACTTAATGGCGAAGATAATAAGAAAGAATATGAAATGAGCCTGATTGAAAGTCTTTGCGGTAAAAATTTGAGATTATTTGATTTATTAAATAACAGTGAAGCAGAAGTAATAAATGGAAAAATAATTTTAAACCCGTTAAGCGGTACTGTTTTTAGTATCAAATATTAGTTAAGAATAGATTCAATCATTTTATATCTAAAAGGAGTGTAAATGATCGCTATCCAGAAGAAACTAACTAACTCATTTTATGCGTTGCTCAGTTTACCTGCAACTGCTATGGGTTTTGCACTTTCAATTCAAATTTCCGCTTTAAGCTGGATATTGACTACAAAATATGGCCTGAATATTTCCGATGTTGGTATTGTATGGGCTTCCGGTCCAATTGCCGGAATACTTGGCCAGGTAATAATTGGAATAATAAGTGATAAAGTATGGGTCTGGAACGGCAGAAGACAGCCATTCATACTAATTGGCGGATTACTAGCTTCACTTATGCTGATGGCGCTTCCTAACATTAATGTAATTTCCTCTGCTCTTGGTTTGGGAGGAATTCTTGGAGTTGCAATTTGCGTTGCTTTAACTTTGGATCTGGCAATCAATGTAAGTTTCAATCCAACACGTTCGATTATTGCAGATGTTACACCTGAAGGTGTTGAAAGAACAAAAGGTTATACATGGATGCAGACTGTCTCCGGAACTTTTGGTGTGCTTGCGTATGTGATTGGCGCTGTTTGGGATAATTATGTTTTAATTTACATCGGTGTTGGATTGGTATTGGTGCTTTCAATAGTTCCTACGTTTTTTATTGAGGAGCCGAAAGTTCTTCAGGGAAGTGAAGTTACTAGCGGTGAAGTTAAGCATCACAAAACTTCCTTAAAAGAATTGTTAAGGATAATTCAGCCGCTATGGGGATTTTTGCTCTATGGAATATTCGCTATTGTTATCAAATTGATTCATATCGAGATGAATAATTACTATGTGGAAATATTCTGTTTGATCATTTCATTATTCTTTGTCTTTAAAATTATTTTGAAGAAAGATGACACAAATGACAAACAAAAAAGCGGGCTTGGATTCAAAAAAATATTGGCGGCTCATTCATTTACCTGGATCGGAATTCAGACAATGTTCATTTATATGTTTGCTTATGTTCAGTATAAAGTTTTTGGATTTGGAGAGGGAAGTGTTGTACCCGCACAAACTCAGCTTGAAATGGGAAGAATTGTTTCTATCAGCTTTTTAATTTTAAGTGCTGTTGCGGCAGTTCTGCCTGTATTTGTTCTTGAGCCTATAACTAGAAAAATCGGCAGGGTAAAAACCCATGCAATATGTATCTCCTCGATGGCTGTTTCTTATTTATTATTGCTTCTATTTGGATTCCAGCCGGTTATGATTTATGTAATCATGGCGCTGCTTGGTATAGGTTGGGCTTCAACAATAAGTCTTCCATTTGCAATCATGTCACAGAAAGTTGACCAGTCACGTATGGGATTTTATATGGGATTGTTTAATCTATCCGTCGTTCTTCCGCAGCTTGTAGCAAGTTTTGGTGTTGGCAAAGCGGTGAACAGCGCACCGGATAAAAGTTTAATTTTTATTATCAGTACCGTAACACTTGCTATCTCTGCTGTATTATGGTTTTTTATAAAAGATGAAAAAGTGCAGCAAAATTAAAATGATACCGAAGGAATACTTCAAATGAATTTTTTAAGGAAAAATATCTGGCTGCTGGTATTATTTGTCCTGGTTTCAATTTCATCGGCTCAGAAAAAAACTATTACTGATATAATTGCTCCAATCAAAATAATTTCTGGATCAATAGACACCGTAATAGTATCGGACCTTTTTTACGCTCCAAAATATGATATTGAATTTATCACCGGAAAAGATTTTACTACTGAATTTGACAAGACAAAAAATATCCTGGTAATCAAATCAAATCCCGATTTTGAAGGTGTTGCTACAATTGATTTTAAGTACGGCAACAGGATTTATTCAATTCCTGTTTATGGAAAAAAGCTAAGTAAAGTAAATATCAGGTTTAAACCAGATAAGAAATACAAATCAATAAATCTTTTCGGAAGTTTTAATAATTGGAACCGGGCAGATTTGCCAATGAAAGATGAATCCGGCAGCGGAGTTTTTACTGCAATTGTTAGTCTTGAACCGGGAAGATATGAATACAAGTTCTTTGTTGACGGAGAAGAAATCATCGATCCGGCAAATAAAGAAACTGTTCCAAACGGGCTTGGCGGAACAAATTCTGTTCTTGTAGTCCCGAATCCGCATGATGAGAAAATATATTTGCATAAACTGAAAATGGATAACTTGAATAATTTTTCTGAATTTCAGTTTTATCTTGAAACCGGTACCCCTAAAGATATTTCAGCTTCAAATATTATAGCATTTCTGGATAATAATAGACTGGATAATCAATCAATTCAGATAGACAATTCAGAAATCAAAATAAAAATTTCAAAACACGATTTGGCTGAAGCTAAACTGCTGCGGATAGTTGTTAACATTTCCGGATTAGTCAGCAATATGCAGGTAGTTCCTCTTTCAAATAGTAAGCCCAATAATAATTCAACTAAGTTTAATTGGTATGATGCAAGTATTTATTCAATACTGATTGACCGCTTCAATGATGGCGATAAGAAAAATGATCTGCCGGTTAAGCATGATTCACTTAGCTGGAAGGCAAATTATGAAGGCGGCGATTTTGTCGGCATTACACAAAAAATAAAACAAGGATATTTCGATTCGCTCGGGGTAAATACTCTTTGGATATCGCCTGTTAATGATAATACTGATAATGCCTTCAGAGAAAATCCTGCCCCACACAGATGGTTTACAGGCTATCATGGTTATTGGCCTATTTCCGAAAATAAGGTGGAAGAAAAATTTGGATCGTTTACTGATTTAAAAACTCTTATTTCCACTGCTCATAAACATAAAATTAAAATACTTCTTGATTATGTTTCGCATCATGTGCACAAGGAACATCCGTTTTATAAAGAACATCCCGATTGGTTTGGAAAATTAGAATTACCCGACGGAAGATTGAATTTGCGTCTATGGGACGAACAACGCTTAACAACCTGGTTTGAGCCATACATGCCCACATTTGATTTTCAAAAATCCGATGAAGCTACAAATGTTATGAGCGAGAACGCTGTTTGGTGGCTGCAGAAAACCGGTGCTGACGGTTTCAGGCATGATGCTGTTAAACATGTACCTAATAAGTTCTGGAGGACATTAACTAAGAAGCTCAAAGAAGAAATTGAAATGCCAATGCATAAGCAAGTCTATCAGATTGGAGAAACTTTCGGGAATTATGATCTTGTTAGTTCATATGTAAATAATGGTCAGCTTGACGCGCAATTTAATTTTGAACAATATAATACTGCCCAGGCAGTATTCATCGATCCGTTACGGTCTTTCAAAGATCTGGATAACGAAATCAAAAAAGGACTGGATGTTTTTGGTTCGCTTCACCTGATGGGAAATATAATGGATAGTCACGATAAAAACCGTTACATGGCTTATGCTGATGGCGAATTGGATTTGAGCCAGTGGAGTGCAACAGAAACCGGCTGGAATAATCCGCCGCAGGTAATTCATCCAACAAGTTATGAAAAAGCGGAATTGTATTACGCTTATATGTTTACTGTTCCGGGTTTGCCTGTAATTTATTACGGAAGTGAATTTGGAATGACCGGAGCTTCCGATCCCGATAATAGAAGAATGATGCGCTTTGGAAAAGATTTAAATGAGAATGAAAAGAAAATGTTGGGAGTAGTAAGCGGAATTGTAAAATTGCGTTCAGAACATTCCGCTTTGCGATATGGAGATTATTATTCTTTACAGGCAGATCAAAAAACGTTTGCTTATTGCAGGTCCGATTTTTACGAAAGAATTTTAACTGTTTTGAATAAAACAGAAGAATTTCAGGAAGTTAATCTGAGTATCCCAACAGTTTATAAATCAACTTCTGCTTATGATCTTGCAAATAAAATATCTTATAAAATTGAGAATAATAAAATTCATCTAAATGTTAAACCAAGAGGATGGATGATTCTGAAATTAAATTAAATTGTCACAACATCTCAAGTTTACCCGCCTTTGGCGCGGCTTGCCCGCCTCTTTGTAGTTCTTCTATATTTTGGTAACACAGGAATTATATTTTATTAATAATCCGGCGTACAAAAATAAGTTGTGCAGACCACCTCCCGCAAATCCGTTAGTAAACGGACGCGGGACAAGCTCTTTTAATTCCCCTCCTTAAAAAAAGGAGGGAAAAATTTTTTGAACAGTTCAAAATTATTTTTCAAAGATGTTTTGCATATTCGCAAAGGACCTCACCCCGACCCTCTCCTTAAAAAAAGGAGAGGGAGGGAATGTGAATATGTCTCGTCCTGAAAAAAAGTTCTTTGACATACTGACTATTCCATTGATGCCTAATGGTGAAAAAACGGAATGAAAATGGGATAAAAACGGGCCAGAAATGGGATAAAAACGAGGTGAAAATTGGGATAAAAAATGGATGAGAATTGGTGAGAATGGTTGGAAAATTTAGGACAAGTATTAAAAGGAGAGTTGATATTTTTTACAGAAAAGATTCTGAAAAAAAATTAAAAGAATGACAAAAAATCCTGATGTTTACGAGACTCAGAACCGTTACCTGAATACTGAAGAATTATTTGTTGAGACACGCACCACATCCCAATCAACTCTTTATGCTCTTTTTTTTAATTCTTATCCGTCACAAAATTAACCATCACTGCTGCAACGATCATAGAAATTCCGCCAAGCACTACCGCATAAATTGCCTGATCAGCAAAAATTGTTTTGACAAAAAATCCCAGAATTGCCGCTGCTGTAATTTGTGGAATAACAATAAAGAAATTGAAGATGCCCATATAGACACCCATTTTTTTTCTTGGAAGTGAACCGGTTAGAATTGCATAAGGCATTGCTAGTATTGAAGCCCATGCTAATCCAACTCCGAGTTCAGAGATGATCAATAATTTTGGATCTTTAATAAAATAAAATGAAATTAAACCGGCGCCGCCAAAAATTAAACTGATTGCATGCACTGTTTTTCTGCTGAATTTTTTTGCGAGCGCAACCAGAATAAAAGCCATCACTGCGGCAAATCCGTTATACACCGCCATTAAAACTCCAACCCAATCGGCGCCTTCGTTGTAAAGTGCTGATGTTGTATCGGTCGCACCGTAAATGTGATGTGTAACTGCAGGGGTTGTATATATCCACATTGCAAATAAAGCGAACCAGGAAAAGAATTGTACATAAGAAAGCTGGATCATTGTCTTTGGCATTTTATACAAATCATTAATAACAACAACCAATCCATTTCCGGTTTTGGAATTCTGAGTCAGCCATCCGGCTAAAAGTTGTATTAACCCAAATGCGAAAATTCCTAAAAAGAATACACCGAGACCGTAATCCATATAAATAAAATTGTAAAAAACAAAAAAAAGAATTACACCGATTATTAACAATCCAAATCCATTCCGGTAAAAAGTTAAATGTTTAATAAAATCTGAATCCTGTTCATTTTTATTTTCATCTTCAGAAGAAAATTTTTCCATTTCTTCAGGTGAATATTCCTTTGACGAAAAAACAGTCCAGCAGACTGCAAGAAAAAATACCGCACCGCCGATGTAAAATGAAAATTTAACCGAAGGTGGAATTTCACCTGCGGCGGCAGTGTTGCTTATCCCAAACCAGTTTGTCATCATATAAGGAAGTGCGGAGGCAACAATTGCGCCAATTCCAATGAAAAAGCTCTGCATCGAAAACCCGATTGTTCTTTGTTCGGATGGAAGCATGTCTCCGACAAATGCGCGGAATGGTTCCATCGAAACATTAATCGAAGCATCCATAATCCACAGCATTCCTGCTGCCATCCAGAGAATTGGAGAGTTCGGCATTATTAATAATGCAAGTGAGGCTAATATAGCGCCGGTGAAAAAATATGGTCTTCTTCTGCCTAGCCGGTTCCAGGTTTTATCACTCATGTGTCCAATAATCGGCTGGATTATTAATCCGGTAACAGGAGCTGCAATCCAAAGAATCGGTATCTCATCAATTTTTGCACCTAATGTTTCAAAAATCCTGCTCACGTTTGCATTTTGAAGAGCAAATCCAAATTGGATTCCAAGAAATCCAAAACTCATATTCCAAATTTGCCAGAAACTTAAGCGTGGTTTTTCCATAAATTTTCCTTTTGGCTCTATTTAGAAAATACCCGGTATTCCCAGGGTTGAAGCGCGGTCTCAAAATTATTAGCTATTGTTTTTAATGTACCCTTTTTAAAAACATCTTTATACTTTCCTGATATTGCATCGGAATTGATTTTAACTTTTTGAGAAGTTTTGGAAAAATTGAATATTGCAAATATTTTATTTCCATTTTTTTCGCGTGTGAATGCATAAATGTTTTTATTGCCACAGTCGATTGATTTTATTTCGCCGCCTTCAGTTCCATTCCATAAAGCCTGGTTACTTTTTTTCAGATGATTCAATTGTGTATAAATACTTCTCATTTTGGATTGCTTCCAATTGACTGTATCCTTATCAAAAAATCTTAAACGTTTATTCATCCCTGCTTCCTGCCCGGTATAAATGAGAGGCATACCTGGAGCGAGTTGGCAAAGAACCGCAAAAGAAGTTGCGCCGCCGTCTAATCGTTCAAACTCAGTTCCGTCCCACGAATTTACATCATGGTTGGAAGTAAAATTCATTCTGTAATCATTTGGTTTATATACTTTTTTTTCAGTTTCAAAAAATGCAGTTAAAGAATCAGTTTTCTTTTTCCCGGAGGCAATTTCCTTCATTAAATCTTTAAGCTGCCAGTTGTAAGTCATATCAAAGGCCTGGTGCAGGAAATTTTCATTTGCTTCGGCAAGCATAAATACTTTTTTGATTTTGGATAGTTCCGGATATGCTTCCAGCCAGAATTCAGTTGGTATCATTGCTGCAACGTCGCAACGGAATCCGTCAATATCACATTCTTTTAGCCAGTATGACATAGCGTCAATCATGTAATTCCATAATTCCTTGTTATCATAGTTTAGATCAATAACATCAGTCCAGTCGGCAACAGGTGCAACAAAATTACCTTTTGAATCATGTGTGAAGAAATCTTTATGATCTTTGATCCAAACGTTATCCCAGGCCGTATGATTTGCAACCCAGTCAATAATAACGTGCATCTTCATCTTGTGAATTTTTTGCACAAGTTTTTTAAAATCATCTAATGTCCCAAACTCAGGATTAACAGCTTTATAATCACGGACAGAATAATAGCTTCCTAGCGATCCTTTTCTGTTTAATATTCCGATTGGATTAATGGGCATAAGCCAGAGAATATCAACGCCAAGCGCTTTTAATTTTGGTAAATGTTTTTCAAATGCGGCAAATGTTCCTTCGGGTGTATACTGGCGGACATTTACTTCATAGATGACCGAACTTTTAGACCAATCGGGATGAATTATAGTTTTTTTCTCTTGGGCATAAATTGCAAGACTCAGAAATACGGATATGATTAGAATTTTATTTCTCATAAAACCTTCACTATTAGTTCTGTAGAAACAATGAAAAATATGAAGAATGGATTTTAATACCAATGATTATTTAAAATCCTGGAATGATTTTAATAATAAAGAAAATTTGACTTTAATTCAGAATTGAATGGGATGATTAGAAAATTCTTCGGCGGTCTTAAAAAATTAAATTCAATAACTTTATATGATAATTAAAGTTTATTATTTTAGAACAGTTCTGCCTTCTAGATTAATTTGGATGTATTAAGTCTATTTTGTTACAATTCTATATGTGACAAGTTGTTTTCATTGCTTTATTTGTGCTGTTTATAACTTTGAACTAAATTGCAGAACAGCAAATTGAAAAATTTCCTCCATCTATAAAAAAAATGCTTTCTAAATTTATTGACATCATAATTTATGCGGGTATATTGCAGGGATTTTTCCTTGCGTTTATTCTTACCACTGCAAAAAACAGCAAGAGAAAAGCCAACCGGGTTTTAGCTGCTCTGCTAATAGCACTCTCAATTAGTATTTTACATTCCAATCTTGATTTAGGGCATGTTCCCATTCCATATAAAATAAAAGAACCGTTTATTTTGCTTATTGGTCCGTTACTTCTTTTATATATCAGGGAATTTACCAAAACAAGAATGTTTGTTCTAAAAGATGTATTCCACTTTATTCCATTCGTACTATTCTTTCTCATTCTTCTGCCGGTTTGGGTTCTCGGTACCAACACGAATTATGGCGTATTCTTATTTAACAATTCCATGATTATAACCAGGATCGGCTGGGCTTTAGTTGTACTGCAGTATGGTTACTATTGGTGGAAAATTATTCGCACACTGCACATTTATCGCTTCGCTGTTGAAACAGAATTCTCCACCATCGAAGGAAAAACGTTATCGTGGTTGATGGGTTTTCTTCATGTGTTCGGAATGTTCTTTCTTCCTTTAATTGCCACCCTTTTTATTGCACTGCACAGTGAAAACTATTTGTTAATTGATAACATAATTTGTGTTGCACTTTCAATTACAATTTTTGTCCTTGGCTATTATGGATTGTTCCAGGAAGAAGTATTCTCCAACTTAATTGCAATCCCGTTAGCAGTAAATACCCGGGCAAAAAGCGATGAAACTTTATCTGAAAAACAACCCGGTGCTAAAAACAGTGAAGATGTAAAAAGAATCCTTTCATATGTTGAAACAGAAAAGCCGTACCTTGATGAAGAATTGACCCTGACCAAACTTGCCGAACAGGTGGGTATAACGAGAAATCAACTTTCTGCAATCATCAATAGCAATTTGAATAGCTCATTCTATGATTTTATTAACGGCTACCGGGTTCAAGAGGTTAAACGGCTTATTGCCGATCCTGAAAATAAAAATTTTACTATTCTTGCATTAGCATTCGAAGCCGGATTCTCATCAAAATCTGCATTCAACAATATCTTCAAAAAAATTACCGGCATTACACCCTCAGTATACAGGGAAAATTTGCAATAATTCTTCGTCAAACTCCTATTCTTTAATACTTGTAGTCCCAAAGGATACAACAGGACGTTCTCTTGTTAATACCTCTATAAATTTGTGCCAGGCAGATAGATTTTACAAAGCGGAGAAATTTATGGCAGAACTAAACCATCAAGAGAGGTATCAAAAGTATTTGGCAATGAGAAAGGGAAAAGTGAAAAAGATCGGCTTCATATCCGGTTCGGTTATTTTGCTGGCATTAAGTGCCTGGATGTTACTATGTAATGGTAACACAAATGGGAAATCAGACTCATCAGACTATACAACATTGAAAGTGCAGAGAAGATCGATTGAGCAGTTTGTAACTGCAACCGGAATAGTAAAACCGAAGATTGGTGCGGAAGTTAAAGTCGGTGCGCAGGTTTCAGGAGTTGTTGTTAGGCTGTATGTTGAAATCGGCTCCAATGTTAAAAAAGGCGATCTGCTCGCCGAGATTGAATCTTCAGGTTACAAAGCAAAAGTTAAAATGGCGCAGGCACAAAAGGAAATAGCCGAAACTGAAAAAAAATTTGCTGAATTAGAATTTAAACGCGTTCTCTTTCTCAATGAAAAGGGAGGAATGACACAGCAGCAGCTTGAGAACGCCCAAAAACTTTTTGAGCTTTCCTCTTCCCGGCTGGCGCAGGCAGTTGCAGACCTGGATTATGCAAAACTGCAATTAAGCTATACGAAAATCGATTCACCAATCAACGGGATTGTTTCGTCTGTAACTACGCAAGAGGGGGAAACCGTTACGGCTAGTTTTACAGTGCCGACTTTTGTAACAATAATCGATTTTAATCGGTTGGAGGTGTGGGCTTATGTTGATGAAACCGATATTGGGAGAATTCAGAACGGAGAAGAAGTGAAGTTTACTGTAGATACATATCCGGGTGAGGAATTTTCCGGAAGAGTAGAGACAATTTATCCAAAAGCCGAGATTCAGAATAATGTTGTGAATTACATAACTGTAATCAGTATCAATAAAAAAGATGGTAAGATAATTCGTCCTGAGATGACAGCTTCAGTTGGAATTTCTTGCGGCAAAAAAGATAATGTTCTTGCAATACCAAAAGCATTAGTAAAAAAGGAAAATGGAAAAACATTTGTCTACACTATTAAAAACGGAAACCAGGAAAAAATACCTATCGAAACCGGGATCTCGGATAAAAAATATTATGAGGTTATCTCAGGGTTGAAAGAAAATGAATCAATTATTTCATCAGAAATCACTTACGATAAATAAAAACAAACGGAGTAAAAATGATTAACATTAAAAATCTATCTAAATCATTTACAAAAGACGGTTCAGCAGTAATTAAAGCTGTCGATAATATGAACCTGGAAATTAAGAATGGAGAATTTGTTGCAATTGTCGGTCCTTCCGGTTCCGGAAAATCTACGTTAATGAATATTATTGGTTTGCTGGATGTGCCCGATTCAGGGAGCTATATTTTAAACGGAAAAGAGGTGGCAAAATTATCACTTGATGAACTAGCCGAGATCAGGAATCAAAAAATAGGTTTTGTGTTCCAACAGTTTCATCTTTTACCGAAGACTACTGCAAAAGAAAATGTGGAAATTCCGCTGATATATTCTGATAAAAAAGATATCACCGGTCTGGCGGTTAGCGCGTTAAAGCTGGTGGGTTTGGAAGAACGCATTAACCATGTTTCAACGGAATTATCAGGCGGGCAGCAGCAAAGAGTTGCAATTGCTCGTGCGCTTGTTAACGATCCGGAATTAATTTTAGCGGACGAACCGACCGGTAATCTTGATTCAAAATCCGGACTGGAAATTATGTCGATATTCCAGAAGCTGAACAGGTCTGGTAAAACCATTGTGCTTATTACACATGATCAAAAAATTGCAGAGCATGCAAACAGAGTTGTTAAGATTGTCGACGGAAAAATTTCGGAACAATACTCTGTTAATTCTCCAAGGGATGCCGAAAAAGAAATAGCAGAGATAAAAAATTCACAAGAGCAAGAAATTTTAGAAAGGAGGAATTAAATGAAGATGCACAGAATAATTAAAAGCGGATATAAAACCGTTATGGCTCACAAATTACGTTCTATGTTTATGATGCTTAGTGTGGTAATAGGGATTGCTGCGCTTACTGTAGTTATTTCGCTCGGCAAAGGCACAGAAGAAAAAATTATGAGCCAGGTGAAAAAACTTTTTAGTTCAAATACAATAATGATTGTCGCCGGTAAAGGAAAAATGGAAAGCAATCAAAGAATGGGCAGTTCATCATCTACTCTTAAACTGGATGACTTTGAAGAAATAAAGAATAGGGTCAGCAACGTTCTTGAATGGGATGCGGTCCAAATCTCCCCCGATCGCCAGGTGTCCTATAGTGGAAGAAATACGACGGCAATTATTTCCGGGCAAACGACAGCGGCAGAAACAGTATGGAACATTGACGTTAAAAATGGAAGATTTTTTACCGAAGCGGAAAACAGAAATCTTTCCAGGGTTGCGGTGATTGCTCCAAATGTTGCAAAAGAATTATTTGGCACAACAAACCCGGTTGGCGAAGAGATTAGAGTGGAAAATATTCCGTTCCAGGTAATTGGAGTAATAGCGCCGCGCGGAATGGACCCACATGGCATTGATAAAGACAGCGAAATACTAATTCCTCTGAATACTGTTTTAAGAAGGGTAGTAAATATGGATTATTTGATGCTTGGGAAAATCTTGGTTACCGATGAAAAAAATATTGCTTCAACGGCAAAGGAAGTTGAGCAGATTCTGCGGGAAAAACACGGAATCAACGGAAATGAAGCTAGTGATTTCATGATAGTTACGCCAACGATGATCAATAAAATGGTCAAGGATATTAACAGAGTATTTAATATTTATTTGCCGATTGTTGCGTTGATATCATTGATTGTTGGAAGCATAGTTATTGCTAACCTTATGCTGCTCTCTGTGAACGAACGGAGGAAAGAAATCGGTCTACGTAAAGCTGTCGGTGCAAAAACTAAAGATATTCTTGCACAATTTTTATTGGAGTCTTCTTCTATAACTATTGGCAGTGGAATATTAGGCATTGCAATCGGACTGTTTGCTTTGTCTTTTCTTTATCCAAGGATGGGAATTCCATATTCTGTTTCGTGGGGAACGCTAATTATTTGTTTTGTTATTTCAGTACTAATTGGAATTTTGTCGGGATATTTCCCGGCTAGGAAAGCTGCTAATCTTCAACCTGTAGAAGCGTTGAATTAAATGAAAGTAATAAGAATAATAAAATCCGTTAGACAATTAATGTTTTTGAACAAGATGAGAGTAGTTCTCTCGCTTATCGGAATTGCAATCGGTATTGCCGCAGTGATTATACTTGTTGCAATTGGCAACGGCGCTAGCAGCAAAATGCTTTCACAAATTGAAAAAATGGGAAGCAATTTAATTACAATCGATGCCGGTAAAATAAAAGAAGTACTGGGGCGCAGGCGGCAGGTGAGTAAAGTAATATCGCTTAAAGAAAAAGATTGTGATGCCATTCTTGAAGGGTGCAGCAGGAATATTATTGCTGCACCAACTCAAGATAAAACTCTTCTTATTAAATACGGAAATGGAGCTACAACCGGAAGAGTAATAGGTACAACTCAGGAATATCCGGGAATTAGAAATTTCAAAATAGCACGTGGAAGATTTTTTACAGGAGACGAAAATAAACTTTCCTCGAGGGTTGCTGTAATCGGGTTAAAGATAGTAGATAATTTGTTTAAAGGTGAAAATCCTGTCGGAGAATTTATCCGTATCAACAATATACCTTTTGAGATTATTGGCACACTAGAGCCGAAAGGTTCCAGCTATGACGGTGCAAACGAAGATGAGGTTGTATTTATTCCATTGAAGACCGGAATGCGCCGGCTATTCAACGTTGATTACATCAAGAATATTTATGTACAGATGAAAAACAAAAATGATATCGAGATCACTCAAAAGGAAATCAAAACGATCCTTCGTGATAAACATAAATTAAATCTTAGAGAGAAAGAAGACGATTTCACGATTCAGAATATGTATGCAACTATGAACACAGAAACAGAGACGAATAATTCATTCACGTTGTTGATATCAAGTGTAGCCGGTTTATCACTGCTTGTTGGCAGCGTTGGAATATTGGCTGTCATGCTGCTGTCTGTAAAGGAACGCGCTTCGGAAATCGGTCTGCGGATGGCGGTCGGAGCCAAATCGAAAGACATATTAATTCAATTTCTTTTTGAAACAGTAATTCTAAGTTCAGTTGGCGGAATTCTTGGGATACTCACAGGTATACTTGTAACCATTGTGCTGAACTTTTTTACGGATTTTAATTCCATGATAACTTTGTCATCAGTCTTAATGTCTGTTTTGGTTTCCGGATTTTTAGGAATGTTCTTCGGAGTTTACCCGGCAAGAAAGGCAAGCCGTATTAAGCCGATTAAGGTGTTGAATTCATAAGCGGTCGTAAAGCAATAAGAAATAATATTGGAGGGGAAGATAATCTTTGTCATTCTTTCAATTATAAATAACACGACTATTTATTTAAAATTAAATATGCATTGTTTTGTTTTTGCAATCGCTTTTGGAGGATCAATTTATTCTATTGGAATAAGATTGTTATAAATAGTTTAACTGATTTACATATCATAATTTGTTCCGCAGATTAATTTTATTTCGGATGCATAATGAAATTTAATTACCGGATTCAAATTTTAATCTCTAATTCCCCGACGCTTGCGTCGTGGGTTACAACTTTTTGCAAAGGGAATATCCCCTAGATACCCCGCTGCTTGCGGCGGGGAGCTTCATTATTCTGTTATTAATAATTGTTCTGCTCTATGGTGTGGTAACAATCCGTTTTTCAACATTCTCAATTATTGTGCTCCTAATAATGGAATAGGTCGTTCTAAAGACGCTGTCAATACAGCAATTCATACTGCTAAAGATGCAGGCGGCGCTGCTGTTTACGTTCCGGTTTGAATATATAGGTATTCTAAGATAAAAAAACGAGGCTCCAAAGATATTTAAATTTAAATCGCTTTATGACAACTGTTCATATACTTATTGTCACTACTGTCCGGTTATAAGTTGA
>PMDS01000045.1 GCA_003155655.1 Melioribacter sp. | reverse complement strand
TCTGGGAGGCATACTAAATTATTTTATAAACGGATCTACCAATGCAGCTATCGAAAGTTTTCATGCTAAACTTAAATTGTTCAGACAGAGAATCAGAGGTGTTGTTGATAAATCTTTTTTCTTTTTTAGAATCATCCAATATTTTGCTTAATTAACTTTTGCCACCAAATAATCCGGTGAGCCACACATAGTGCACTCTTATATATTAGACACCCATATTATCGAAAAGTTACGAGGTGTTTTTAGCTTTTTACTCGTCAACATTAAAATGGGGACAATTTCCAAAAATTCTTTGTTGAATGAACTCCACTGCTTTTTTTTAGTATGAAAACCAAGTTACCGTTAACTATTGCGAAAGAAGTATAATATGAATTATCGTGCGTAATCTCACAAGAAATTGTCACAGGCTTACCTTATTATTACTAAATGTAATGCTTCTATTCCACAACCGGACAAAAAATTACAACAGCAATAAATCTGTAATTAGTTTAATTTTAACCCACAGCTAACTCGTGGGTTTGCTTTTGTTTGAATTCCAATTTGGTAAAAGATAATTTTAATAAAAATTAATAGTTAATGAATTATCAATCTAATATTAAATTAGGATACCTGTTATGCTAAACCGGATTAAAAAATTTTATTACTGCTGGATTATCAAATTACTGATAATATTTTTTTTATTTCTACATCAGAAGGTATCAGCTCAGTTACTTGGTGATCAGGTTGATGTAAGTCAGGATTTCCAAAAATTAGAGCAGGTTTATTTTGTTGCAAATAACCTTATAAAATTTGATTCGAATTCAGGCAATGGAACACTTGAATGGGGACGTTACACAAGACAACCCGGTTTATCGTTCAACAAAATTGATATACCTTTTGTGAAGACAAAGCGGAATGAATTTCCTTCCACTGAATATGATGAAAATCCTGCACTGCCATTTGCAATTAATTTTATCAGTCCGCGCACTATACGCATACGGTTTTCATCCCGCTCAGTTCCGTTTGATGAAAAACCTTCGCTGATGCTTGCCGGTGAATTACCAAAAGACAATTCATGGAAAATAAGTGAATCCGAAAAACAGATCAGTTATAAAAATGAATCCGGTGAGGTTAGAATTATTAAAAATCCCTGGCATATTGAATTCTATGATAATACCGGCAGATTATTAACACGTACACAAAATATTAGCGATACAAAAACCTACTCTGTACCAATTCCTTTTTCTTTTGTCAGGCGCGCAAGTGATTTGGGTAGAAGTACAGCGGCAGGTTTTCAGCTTACTTATGATGAGAAGATTTTTGGCTGTGGTGAATCTTTTACAAGATTAAATAAGAGAGGACAAAAAATAATTCTCTATACACGCGATGCAATGGGTGTTCAAAGCCAAAGAATGTACAAACCGATTCCATTCTTCTTAAGCAGCAATGGTTATGGAATGTTTGTTCACACAAGCGCCCCGGTAACATTTGATTTCGGGCAGTCTTTTGACCAGACAAATGTAATCTACACGGGTGATGAAACACTTGATATTTTTGTTTTTTTCGGACAACCAAAAGATATACTTTCGGAATATACTTCTCTAACCGGAAGAAGCCCTGTTCCCCCGCTCTGGTCGTTTGGGTTATGGATGAGCCGGATTACATATAAATCTGAAGAAGAGGTGCGCAATGTTGCTGCAAAATTGCGGGAAGATAAAATACCATGCGACGTTATTCATCTTGATACCGGCTGGTTTGAAACTGATTGGCAATGCAATTATAAATTCTCTACTACAAGATTTAAAGACCCTGCAAAAATGATCTCCGATCTTGGTAAACAGGGATTTATGATAAGTTTATGGCAAATGCCATATTTTTCAAGCAAAAATGAATTATATAAAAAAATTGTTGATAGTGGATTCAACGTTCGAAATGAAGGCGGTGTTCAACCGTACGAAGACGCCGTATTGGATTTTAGTAATCCGGATGCAGTAAAATATTATCAAGCGTTGCTTGGAAATTTATTAAAGATGGGAGTAGGCGCAATCAAGGTTGATTTTGGGGAAGACTCTCCACTTCCTGGAATTTATGCATCAGGCAGATCAGGATATTATGAGCATAATCTTTACCCGCTTCGCTACAACAAAGCAGCAGCAGATATAACAAAAGAAATCACAGGCGAATCAATTATTTGGGCCCGCAGCGCATGGGCTGGAAGCCAGCGTTATCCCTTGCATTGGGGCGGTGATGCTGAAAATACAAATTCGGCTATGGCAGCAACCCTTAGAGGCGGTTTATCATTTGGATTATCCGGGTTTACATACTGGAGCCATGATGTTGGAGGGTTTGTAGAAAAAGCCCCGCGGGATCTTTACAGGAGATGGCTTGCATTTGGAGTTCTAACAAGTCATACACGCTGTCATGGAAATCCCCCGCGCGAACCCTGGTATTATGACGAGTCTTTCGAAAATGATTTCAGAAGAGCTGTTGAATTAAAATATTCTTTAATGCCGTACATTTATTCACAAGCGAAATTTTCTTCTGAACATGGTTACCCTATGATAAGAACACTATTCTTTGAATTTCCGGACGATCCTTCAACATGGCTGATTGAAGACGAATATATGTTCGGTTCTGATCTGCTTGTTGCGCCATTATTTGAAGATAGCTCCGGTCGTAAGGTTTATGTGCCTCAAGGCTCCTGGATAGATTATCAAACGGGAAAAGTTTATGAAGGAATGAAATGGCATCAAATTGAAGCCGGGCAAATTCCTATAATATTACTTGTAAAAGATCACTCGGTAATTCCGCATATAAAGGCTGCGCAAAGCACTTCGGAAATGAATTGGAAAGAAATTGATTTAAAAGTCTATAGTACTGATAATTCATCATCCTCCGGAATTTTTTCTCTTCCAAAAGGAGAATTAATTCCGCTCAATGTAGTACATGGTAAAGACGGCTATGAATTATCAGTTAATCCTTTGAATGAAAATGTTAAATGGAATATTATTTCAGTGTTAAATAATTAATTAAAATTGATAAATAAGTTGAGGATCCAATGAAACGCATTTTATTTTTCCAGATTTTTCTTTTGATAATATTTTCCTGTTCCATTTTTGCCTTTTCATTCCGGCTGGCATTACCAGATTCAGCATCAAGATTTTTTCCCGTAAAAGATTTAATGACGGTAGGAGTTTATTATTATCCAGAGCACTGGGCGCAGGAAGAATGGGACCGTGATTTTAGCACGATGGAAAAAATGGGATTTGAATTTGTACACATGGCCGAATTTGCCTGGGCATTTATGGAACCTGAAGAAGGTAAATTTGATTTTAACTGGTTAGATAAAGCCGTGGAACTTGCAGCTAAACACAATTTGAAAATTGTTATGTGTACACCAACACCCTGCCCTCCTGCATGGATGGCGGAAAAATATCCAGAGATATTTATGGTTGATTCAAACGGAAGAATATTAGAGCATGGATCGCGTGCCAATAATGCACTTGGTGATTCCATTTATCAAAGACTTTGCGAAAGAATAATAACAAAACTAGGACAGCACTACGGCAATAATCCAAATGTAATCGGCTGGCAGCTGGATAATGAACCATATGCGCAAGCAGATTTCAGCCCATCGGCTCAAAGCGGGTTAAGAACATGGCTGCAAAAAAAATATAAAACGATTGATGAATTAAATACCGAATGGGGTGCCGCCTTCTGGAGTATGAAATATAATAATTTTGCACAGATCAGAATAACTTCAATACTGTACGGCGCAAGTCCGCACGCTATATTAGATTTTAAAAGATTTACAGCAGATCAGACAGCGCACTTTTTAAATTGGCAGGCTGATATCTTGCGTCATTATACTTCGACTGCTCAATGGATAACAACAAACTACATTTCAAATATAGGCGGAGCGGACGCACGGCGTTCGGATAAACTTGATTTTGCATCATTCACACTTTATCCCGTTAGCGGCGGGCATAATCTTGGTACAGACGGATTCAGATTAGGGTGGTACCAGGGAATGACATTTGCGGGTGCATTTTATAAAAATATAAAAGGCATTACAGGAGTAATGGAATTACAGCCGGGCCAGGTAAACTGGGCAACAATTAATCCTCAGCCTATGCCGGGTGTAATTAGAATGTGGTTGTGGCATGCTTACGCTAACGGATGTTCATTTGCATGCACATACCGATTCCGCCAGCCTTTATACGGAAACGAACAATATCATGACGGCATTATTGGCACTGATGGCGTAACCCCATCAAAAGGCGGACTTGAATATCAGCAGGTAATTAGTGAAATAAAACAGCTACGCAAACAATATGATCCTGCGGTAAAGATACCGGCAATTTACAATTCACGTAGAACAGCAATTTTGTGGAATCATGAGAATCTCTGGAATCTTGATAATCAAAAGCAGACAAACCTTTGGGACACATGGGGGCACATGTTTCGTTACATGGAAATTGCAAAATCGCTTGGAGCTCCTTTAGACATTATAAAAGAATCTGATGACTTCTCAGCTTATCGGGTTTTAATTGCACCTGCCTACCAATTGATTGATGAAAAACTTGTTGCAAAATGGAAAAAATATGTTGAGCAGGGAGGGAACCTTATTTTAACCTGCAGAACCGGGCAGAAAAAACGAAGCGGGCAACTTTGGGAAGCTAAACGTTCCGAACCAATTTGTTCATTGATAGGAGCTGATATTCCTTTTTTCGATATGCTGCTTGATGATGGAAACGGCGAGGTTAAAATCGATACGGCAAGATATAGATGGAATGTTTGGGGAGATATTTTACAACCATTTAAAGAAACAGAAAGCCTTGCAAAATATTCTAATCAATTTTATTCAGGGGAAACGGCAGTTACTTATCATAAACTTGGCAAAGGAAGCGTAACTTATATAGGAGTTCAAACTAAAGACTGGACATTTGAAAAAGAAATAGCAAAGCTGGTTTATAAGCGTGCCGGTATAATAACGGAAGATTACCCAAGAGGAGTTTTTGTATACTGGCGTGATGGCTTCTGGATTGCTGTAAATTATTCATCATCCCCTGTTTCAATTCCTTTGCAGGAAAATTCAGTGATAATTTTGGGGAAGAAATTATTAAACCCGGCAGACGTTCTTGTTTGGAAATAAAAATTTAATTCACTAAAAGATAAATAATGATTGAAATAAAAGAAGCTTTACAAAAATACTTTGGGCACAGTTCATTCAGAGGTCTGCAGGAAACCATTATTAAAAGATTAATGGAAGATAAAGGGCATTGTCTTGTTTTAATGCCTACCGGCGGAGGCAAATCAATTTGCTACCAGCTGCCTGCTATTTTATTTGAAGGCGGAACAATAGTAATTAGTCCGTTGATAGCATTGATGCAGGATCAGGTTGATGCACTGAAAAGAAAGAACATACCTGCTGAATTTATTAATTCAACTGTAACACCTTCGCAAAGGGCTGAACGATTAAAAAGTTTTGTAGAAGGAAAGACAAAACTGCTTTATGTAACACCGGAAAGATTCAGGAAATTGGAATTTGTTGAAGCCATTAAACAAGCAAATGTTTCTTTACTTGCTGTTGATGAAGCTCATTGCATTTCTGAGTGGGGACATGACTTCAGACCTGATTATTCGCGTATTGCAGAATTCCGAAATTTAATTGGCAACCCTCTTACAATAGCGCTTACTGCAACGGCTACACACGACGTGCAAAAAGATATTATATCAAAACTTGGACTGACAAAAAATGAAATTAAAATATTCCATGAGGGCATTGAAAGACCCAATTTAAGATTGGAAACATCCGACATCTTTGATGAAAATGAAACATTATCAGCCATTTTCAAAATACTTGATAAATACAAAGGCGCAGGTATTATATATTTTGCATTAATAAAAAAGCTGGAATACTACTCGCAGATTATTGGAGATAAAGGCTTCAAGCACGGGGTTTATCATGGAAAGCTTGAAGCCAAAGAAAGAAAACGCACACAAAGAGATTTTCTTTCCGGCAGGCAAAATCTAATTTTAGCAACAAATGCTTTCGGCATGGGTATAGACAAACCCGATATACGCTTTGTAATTCACTCTGAAATCCCATCATCAATTGAATCATATTACCAGGAAATAGGCCGGGCAGGAAGAGACGGAAAAGATTCTTTATGCATGCTTCTTTATAACCAGCAGGACCTTTACACGCAAATGGAGTTTATAAAATGGGCAAATCCCGATGCGGATTATTATTCAAGGATGTACGACTTACTCAAAAATAATTTGGATGCAGTAAACTCAATGGGTGTGGATTATATAAGAGAGCAGATGAGCTTTAAAGACAGGAATGATTTTAGAGTTGAAACTGTGCTTGCAATGCTGGACCGTTATGGAGTTACTGAAGGTTCGGTTGACGGCAAAGATTTATCAATTATTGCCGCCATGCCAAGTGAACTGCACGATGAAAAATATCTCAAAGAAAAATTGATGAACGATAACAAGAAGCTGCTATCTGTTGTAAACTATTTTAAATCCGTTACTTGCAGAAGAGTTTATATATCGGATTATTTTGGTTTCCCGGGAGAAAAACCATGTAACAATTGTGACGCTTGCAATTAGAACAGATTTTCTTAATAAGTAAATATTTTTTTAATATATTTTAGGAATAAATAATATTTGATACCTTATTATAAATTATAGGGTGGGTATTAAATTTTCAACACTAAAAAATCAATTAAAGGTAATTTAATGATTAACAAAATTCTCGGATACTTTAAACACAAAAAACTTGATGAGACCCATGACTATTGGAAAAAGCCGAATGATAGTGATAATGATGAGACTCTTTATCTTGACGGCGAATCCACGCTTCCACGATCAGAATATTTACTTGGAATTGTTAAAAGGTATTTTTCTAAAGAAGCAAAAATTTTGGAACTGGGATGCAATGTTGGAAGAAATCTTAATTATTTATTTCAAAACGGGTATAATAATATATCCGGCATAGAGATCAACGCATCTGCCGTAGCTTTAATGAGGAAAAATTATCCTGAGATGATGAATCATTCTAATATAATGAACGGAAAAATTGAAGACTACATAAATTCATTTAAAGACAAAGAATTTGATTTAATTTATACAATTGCAGTTTTAGAACATATTCACACAGATAGCGAATGGATTTTTGAGGAAATGGTAAAAAAATCTAAATATATTTTAACTATTGAAGATGAAGGCGCCGTATCATGGAGACATTTTCCAAGAAATTATAAGAAGGTATTCAAAAAATCTACAATGATTGAGTCATCACAAACTCCATTAATTCCGGGTTTTACACAAAGTTTTAAGACAAGATTATTTTTGAACCAAACATAAATAAAAGGAATATAAATGAATTTCAGAATATATATTTTTTTTGTACTGACACTTATAATTATATCTGCCTGCTCAAAGAAACAAGAACAGAATCCGCAGGAAACAAAACAAAATGTGCATAAAGTAGTTGTTGAAGAAGTGACGCAGGTTAATAGTTACACCTATTTAAAAGTTAAAGAAGATGAAAAAGAGTATTGGATGGCAGTTACAACTATGGATGCCAAACAAGGTGATACCTTTTTTTATGAGAACGCAATGGAAATGAAAGATTTTGAGAGTAAGGAATTAAAAAAGAAATTCAACTCAATTTATTTTGTAGAAAGTCTAAGCAAAATTCCACCGACAAATGCAGGAAACGGAATTACAGCACAACCACAACATCCGTCAATAGAAAAACAAAATGTTTCAGTTGTACAGGAAGAAGGAAACGTTACTATAGCGCAATTATATTCCAACCCAAATCTTTATGATGGTAAATTAATTAAAGTTAAAGGCAAAGTAGTAAAAGTAAATATGGGAATACTTAAAAGGAATTGGATTCATATTCAGGATGGAACAAGCAGTGGTAATGATTTTGATTTGACAATAACCACAAATGATGAGGTTAAAGTGGGCGATATTCTTATTTTTGAGGGAAAACCTTCATTAAACAAAGATTTTGGATATGGGTACTCTTATAAACTGCTTTTAGAGTATGCCAGGGTTATAAAGTAGTACCAGGCTTTTTTTTATTTTTTTTTGATAAATCAAAGATTTTTGTTGACCTGATTGAAATTTTATAATAATTTATCAATAGAACATGGGGAAAGTTAGAATGATTATCGTTCGCTTCAGCGGTTCAATCGTTCACTACATGCTCTAATTATTCACATGTTATTCTAATTACAGGCTCCATTTTTAGTTGTAATAATTCAGTTATTACATGGCTTTTAGGATGAGCCAAAGGGATTTAATTACAACTTTGTATTTACTGTCAATTACCGGCGGATAGTTAGCGACACCTTATACAGTATTTTTCACTTTTGTTTCGAATGATCTTTAGGAGGGAATAATCTTGATAATTAATTCAATAAATACCGGGAAAGTTAAGAATACTAATACTTCAAATACTAATTGTATACATAACAAAGAGCATCACCTGTCTGCAAAATTCTGTTACCATTATTTATACGAATTGCATACGCCCGTTGTAAAAAGTTTTATAAATATGAAATAAAAAAATTATAAAGGAGGGATATTATGACACAGCCAACAAAACAATTCATTTTTTGGACACCGAGAATTCTATGCATTCTTTTTGCAATTATTGTAAGCTTATTTGCCTTGGATGTTTTTAACCAGGATTATGAAATGGGAAAAACGGTTGCAGCTTTTTTGATGCGCCTGGTTCCATCATTTTTAATACTAATTGTGCTTGTTGTCAGCTGGCGCTGGGAATGGATTGGTGGTATTTTGTTTATTGCTCTTGGAGTGTATTATATAGTTTCAGCCTGGGAGAAATTTCAAATAGTTGCTTACCTGCTAATTTCAGGACCACTATTTCTTATCGGCATCCTTTTTCTGATTAACTGGTTTAAGCATTCTGAATTAAGAGTAAGCCATTAATATTATACTAATTCCTGAATTGTAATATTCCCTAAAAATATTTATATATCTCCCTATATTCTAAATTTTGGAGGAGTATTTATGTTGCGTTATTCTTTTTCATTTCTTGCCGTAATTTTTATGATAGCAGTTTTTATAGCATACTGGATAATGCACGTTCAGGTACATACCCCAAATTCAACAATCGATTTTCTTACATTAATCGTAATATTCCTATTAGGTGCAGCAGCAGGTGTCACTGCAACAATAGTCTTTATCCGCACAAAGGAAGAGGCGGAAGAAGAGAAAAAGTAAGATGGGAATTACATTAAAAGCAGTTCAAGATTTGGTTATAATATCCATCGGATTTATTGCACTAATTTTTCATGAGTGGTTTTTAGATATTCAGGAAAAAATCATTCCGCACCCTAATGCACTCCGTTCAAGAATCTTAAGGAGATATCTGATAATCTGCTTTGGAATATTTAATATTCTTTTAGGGTTAATCTGTTTAGCTAGATTAAGGTAATTCTTACCCGGAATTTGATCTTCTAATTATTCAAATCAATTACATAAGAATAATTTTATATATTTGAACATTCCTAAACAAACCTTTCAGAAAAAACATGGCTAACGAACCAAATAAAATAATTTACTCAATGATCGGGGTAAGTAAATATTACAATCAAAAAGCTGTTTTAAAAGATATTTACCTTTCATATTTCTATGGCGCAAAGATTGGAGTGCTGGGGCTTAATGGATCCGGTAAAAGCACTCTTTTAAAAATTCTTGGCGGGGTTGATAAAGATTTCAATGGCGAGATTGCAATATCCCCCGGATTTACAGTCGGCTTATTAGAGCAGGAGCCACAGCTTGACGAAACAAAAACTGTAAAAGATATTGTTGAGGAAGGGGTTCAGGAAATTGTTGATCTACTGCATGAGTATGACGAGATCAATGCAAAATTTGCAGAACCGATGACTGATGACGAAATGAATAAGCTATTAGACCGTCAGGCAAAGGTTCAGGAAAAACTTGATCACTTAGATGCCTGGGATATTGATTCCAAACTGGAAATGGCTATGGACGTTCTTGGCTGCCCGCCGAAGGATACACCTGTAAAAGTTTTATCGGGCGGCGAAAGAAGAAGAGTGGCGCTTTGCAGACTGCTATTAAAAAAACCGGATATATTGCTGCTTGATGAACCTACAAACCATCTCGATGCCGAAACAATTGCCTGGCTGGAGGCTGAACTTAACAGGTACCCCGGAACAGTAATAGCAGTAACACACGATAGATATTTTCTTGATAATGTTGCGGGATGGATACTTGAGCTTGATAAAGGAGAAGGGATACCATGGAAAGGAAATTATTCATCATGGCTGGAACAGAAACAGCAGCGCCTGAAGCTCGAAGAGAAAAAGGAAACAGAACGGCAAAAGACCCTGAACCGTGAATTGGAGTGGATCAGGATGTCACCAAGGGCAAGGCAGGCAAAATCAAAAGCTAGGATCAGCGCATATGAGGAAATGTTAAATGAAGAAGCAGACAAGAGGCAAAAAGATTTAGAAATTTATATTCCGGCGGGAGAGCGTTTAGGTAACGTTGTAATTGAAGCTGAAAAAGTTTCCAAGGGATTTGGTGAAAGACTTTTATTTGAAGATCTTAATTTCAAGCTGCCCCCGGGAGGAATTGTAGGGGTTATTGGTCCAAACGGTGCCGGCAAGACAACTGTTTTCAAAATGATTGTCGGGCAGGAAAAAGCCAATAGCGGAAGTTTTAAAATCGGCAGTACGGTAAAGCTTGCATATGTAGATCAAAGCCGCGATATATTAGACCCCGAAAAAACTGTGTGGGAAATGATAAGCGGCGGCGATGATTTAATTATGCTTGGCAATAAAGAAATTAATTCACGCGCGTACGTTGGGCAGTTCAATTTTACTGGCGGCGACCAACAGAAAAGAGTTGGGATGCTATCCGGCGGTGAAAGGAACAGGGTTCATCTTGCTATTGCCTTAAAACAGTGTGCCAATGTAATTCTTCTTGATGAACCGACAAATGATCTTGATGTTAATACAATGCGCGCACTGGAAGAAGGATTATTAAATTTTGCCGGCTGTGCAGTTATAATCAGCCACGACAGATGGTTCCTTGATAGAATCTGCACACACATGTTATCCTTTGAAGGTGATAGTAAAGTTATTTGGTTTGAAGGAAATTTTTCAGACTACCAGGAAAACAGGAAGGAAAGATTAGGCAAAGACGCCGAAGTTCCTCATAGGATTAAGTATAAAAAGCTGACGAGATAGTTTTTAATTAGGCGACAAATTAAATACAGTCAATTACTTTTTTTAAACTCAACCTCCGATGTCATTTCTTTACATCGGAGGTTTTGTTGTAAAGTAATTATTGGATAAATAAATGGATAAACCCCGAAATTATTATAAAGGTACTTATCATCATTTATATAACAGGGGCGCAAATAAGCAGAATACTTTTTACGAAAGAGTTAACTATACCTATTTTATAGAAAAGATGAAATTATACAAGGATAAAGATAAAATAGATGTTTTAGCCTACTGTTTAATGCCGAATCATTTTCATTTGTTTGTTATTCAGCGTACAAATGAATATTCTATTTCCGGATTTATTTCATCATTACTAAATTCATATACAAAGAGCATTAATAAAATATATCACAAGAGCGGCACTTTGTTTGAAGGTAAAAAAAGAACAGGGAAATTATAGATGAAAATTCTTTTAAGTGGGTAATAAAATATATTTTAGAAAATCCTGTTAAAGCAGGACTGGTTAATAATATTGCAGATTGGGAATTTTCAAGCACCAAAGAGTTATTGCATCAAAAAATGAATGTGTCACAAACGTAAATGAAGTAAAGACATTTTTTCAAAGTGAAGATCAAATGAAGCAGTTTTTGTGTGATGAAAATATAAAAGTTATCTATGATGTGTAATGAATCGAGTAGGAGGCAATCAGAGTA
>PMDS01000098.1 GCA_003155655.1 Melioribacter sp. | reverse complement strand
CCAAGCTGCATTGCTTCGCCGTAACTTCTTTTTGCAGCTGTAGCAACCTTTAAGTTACCGATAGTTGCGAGACGCATTCCAACAAATCCTACCAGCCAGCTGAAAATAGAACCTACCAAGAAAGCGCCAGAACGACCCCATCTAAATGCATTTTCACTTCCTGTATAAGTAATAAATAATAATACAGTTATAATAATAATGAGCGGGCCAATTTTTTTGAATTGAGCGCCAAGATATGCATTAGCACCTTCGCGGACAGCGGCAGCAATTTCCTGCATCTTCTTTGTACCACTATCTGCTTTTCTAACTTGCTTTACTAATAATAAAGCATACAATAAACCGCAAATAGCAATAAATAAAACGGTCAATAACGCTCCAATTTCAAGAGGAGTGTATTTGGGATCGGAAAAAAGTGAAAATGGAACAAACTTCTTTGCTTCTTCTACAACAGATGATGCAGTACCAGGCTGCCAGACAAAACCAGCAGCGAATAAAAACATCATGAAGAAAAGATAGTTCCGCTTAGTTGTTCTAGAACGGAAGAATTCTTTAATTCTTTTCATAAGCCTCCTAATATTTTTAGGAATGTGTGTTTATTTGAATTAGTTAATTAAAAATTTCGTTATTACCAATAGAAAATTGGTCCAGGTATGAGAAGAGATTTATATGATTTGTTCTCAATTCCTTTAACCGTAAAATCCTAAAAAATCAATTTTATCACATTAATTACTATCGAAAATTATTCACATTTTTCAAGTTTAGATATACTACGCACTGAAAATCGAACATTAGTGTCTTTAACAAAGAAAGAATTTCTCTGAGATCCTGCAGTTTAGTGCGAATGGCTCGAAAAATCTATAAAAAAAATCTATAATTAGAACAATATTCTCAATTTTTGGGTACAAATTTATACTTTCCAACATCTAAATTCAAAAATTTCTCAAGGATTTTATAACTTAGTAGTAAGGATTTAAAATACTATAAAAATAGCAGGCTACATCTTAAATTTAAAAAAAAGGATAAACCGTGGACTACTTACAAGAACTTAATTCAAATAGAAAACTTTTTTTTAGTTACATGAAAGAAAAATATAATTTATTCTATAATTCAAACATTTTCCTAAGGGATATACAATACGCAATACAAAGCTACTTCCTAAAAAAAGATAAACGTATTAAACAATCCGTAGTTGAAAAAACCGCAAAAGAATTCATTAACAAACTGGAACAGGATGGTGAATTAAAAAAAATGTCATCTAATGCATGGAAAGTGAATTTTTTTAATGAAAAGAATGTTATACAATTAAGCACGGAAAATAAGCCGGAATAAATGAAAGGATTTTAAGATGGACGGGCAAACTGTTACTCAATCAGAAATTGATATAACTGAAAAAGCAATAAAACAAGTTTATAAAATTAGAGAAGAAAATAATATTCCTAATGAATACGCATTGCGCATAGGGGTAAAAGGCGGCGGATGTTCAGGTATGACTTACCAGCTTGGATTTGACGGAGAAGTTAAAGACAGTGATACAATAATAGAAAAAGATGGTGTTAAACTAGTTATTGACGGGAAAAGTTTGTTCTATTTAACAGGTACAATTCTCGATTTTAGCGACGGACTAAACGGCAAAGGATTTATATTTAATAACCCAAACGCAGTAAAAACATGCGGCTGCGGTGATTCTTTTGGAGTTTAAAATAAAATGGATAGAAAAAAATTTTTGACCTCGCTTGGTTTTTTAACAGTAGCAGGCAGTATAAGAAAAGTTGATGCGATAACAAATAAATTAAATGAATCAATAAAAAGGAGTAAAATAATGAGCAAATTTGAATTGGCACCATTGCCATATGCGTTCAATGCTCTTGAACCGCATATAGATGCCAGGACAATGGAAATACATCATGATAAACATCACGCTGCGTATGTAAATAATTTAAATAAAGCTGTAGAAGGCACTGCTTTAGAAGGAAAATCACTAGAAGAGATATTTAAATCTATATCTTCTGCACCACCTGCAGTCAGAAATAATGGCGGCGGCGTTTGGAATCACAACCTATTTTGGCAGGTTATGGGCCCAAATAAAGGCGGCAAACCAACCGGTGCTGTTGCAGATGCAATAAACGGAACTTTTGAATCATTCGATAAATTCAAAGAATTATTCTCTAATGCAGGTGCAACACGATTTGGCTCCGGATGGGCATGGTTAGTTGTTTCAGGCGGAAAACTTGTGATTTCATCTTCCCCTAACCAGGATAATCCGCTTATGGATATTTCTGACGTAAAAGGAACTCCAATTTTAACATTGGATGTTTGGGAACATGCATATTATCTAAATTACCAAAACCGCAGACCGGATTACATTGCAGCCTGGTGGAATGTTGTTAACTGGGATGAAGTAGCAAAAAGATTTGCATCTGCAAAATAAAATCTGCACGTAAAATAATTTATTAAGACCCCCGCATTCTTCTTCCGTTTTATAACGGAAACGGAGCAGGGGTTTTTTATGCTTATTTTCTTGGTTGTAGAAGACCACTCCTCGATTATTATGTTTCCGTCAGGGAATGGTCCCTGACGGCCGAACAACTGGGATGAAGTAGCAAAAAGATTTGCATCTGCAAAATAATATCTGCACGTAAAATAATTTATTAAGACCCCCGTATTCTTCTTCCGTTTTATAACGGAAACTGAGCGGGGGTTTTTATGTACCGACAATGCACAGACCACCCCCTCTACTCAAATGTTGTCAGGTTAACAAAAATAACTCATCCCCTTAATCCCCTTCTCTTAATAAGAGAAGGGGAAATAGGGGTTGAGTTCATAGGAATAATATGCACTGCTGTTAACCTGACAACATTGCCCTCTACTCCCCCTCCTTCAAAAAAGGAGGGGGAAATTTATTACAATTATGTTTCCGGCAGAGAATGGTCCCCGTCTAAGCCATGCCCAACAGGATGGCAGGCAAGCCGGGCAGGCTTGACAGCTATTATAATGTTTTTTCAGGTAATCAAATTTTGAATTAATTCCGTCAGGGAATGTTCCCTGACGGCCGAGCAACTGGGATGAAGTAGCAAAAAGATTTGCGTCTGCAAAATAATATCTGCACGTAAAATAATTTATTAAGACCCCCGCATTCTTCTTCCGTTATATAACGGAAACGGAGCAGGGGTTTTTTATGTACCGACAATGCCCAGACCACCCTCCCGCAATCCGTTAGTGAACGGAGCGCGAGACAGGCTGTGGCGAGCTTAATGCGGGCTCAACATAAACTCTCTCTCAACCTTTTATCCCAATTTGCAAGAATCAGGGTAAGGTTTATTACCCAAACTCACCCCTTGCCCCTCTCTTAATAAGAGAGGGGACAAAAAATTTTTAATGTAATACACTCACTGTACTGCTCATCATGATATTTCCCAGCAATCCGTCAGTTAATGGAAACGGAGCGAGGGTTTTTTATTTAATTCCGTCAGGGAATGGTCCCTGACGGCCGAGCAACTGGGATGAAGTAGCAAAAAGATTTGCATCTGCAAAATAATATCTGCACGTAAAATAATTTATTAAGACCCCCGCATTCTTCTTCCGTTTTATAACGGAAACTGAGCGGGGGTTTTTTGTGTACCGACAATGCCCAGACCACCCCCTCTACTCAAATGTTGTCAGGTTAACAAAAATAACTC
>PMDS01000021.1 GCA_003155655.1 Melioribacter sp. | reverse complement strand
TCAACTAGGTTTGAATATATACCTCTGCTGATTGCAAAAGAATCTTCGGGATTCTATAAATTACATAATGAATAATGCACAATATTGTCTTTAAGAAAATTTCCACCGGGAAAATAAACCATGAAACTGAAAATAATAGCATTGTTTCTAGCTGTCTCTTTTATAGTTTCTGCACAATCTAAAAGAGATTATCCGATCCAGCCGGTTCCATTCACAAATGTTCATGTTACAAAAGGGTTCTGGTATACAAGGATGGAAAAAAACCGAACAGTAACAATTCCGTATGCATTAAAACTTTTAGAAGAAACCGGACGAATAAAGAATTTTTTAATAGCTGCGGGATTTGAAAAAGGAGACTTTTGCAGCAAATATTATTTTGACGACTCTGACGTTTATAAAGTAATTGAAGGCGCATCTTATTCTTTGATGCTAAAGCCGGATATAAAACTGGAAGAACAGTTGGACAAAATAATAGCACTTATTGCTGCTGCACAGGAAAAGGATGGATACCTTTATACTGTTAGAACAATGGGCTCTCACAAGTTTGAAAAAATTAGCGGACCATCCCGCTGGTTGAATGAACAAGGAAGCCATGAATTATATAATCTGGGGCATCTGTATGAAGGCGCTGTTGCGCATTATTTGGCAACAGGGAAAAGATCACTTTTGGATATAGCACTTAAAAGTGCAGATCTTGTAAATAATGTTTTTGGTCCGGGAAAATTAACTCTGCCGTCAGGCCATCAGGAAATCGAAATTGGGCTTGTAAAACTTTTCAGATTAACCGGTGAAGAAAAATATCTAAAGCTCGCAAAATTTCTTCTTGATATGCGTGGCAATTATTTGAATGGAAGAAAATCTTGGGGCGAATATAACCAGGATCATAAACCGGTTATTGAGCAGGATGAAGCTGTAGGACACGCAGTACGTGCAGGATATATGTATTCAGGAATGGCTGACGTTGCAGCTTTAACCGGGGATAGCGCATATATAAAAGCACTTGATAAGATTTGGGATAATGTAGTTGGTAAAAAAATATATTTAACAGGCGGGCTTGGCGCCACCGGTTCATGGGAAGGATTTGGAAAAAATTATGAACTGCCAAACGCGAGCGCATACAATGAAACGTGTGCTTCAATTGCAAATGTGCTTTGGAATCACAGAATGTTTTTGCTCAAAGGAGATGGAAAATATATTGATGTTCTTGAAAGGACACTTTACAACGCCCTTCTTTCAGGCATCTCAATGAGCGGCGACAAATTTTTCTACCCGAATGTTCTTGAATCTTTTGGAACACATGAACGTGCCGCCTGGTTTGATTGTGCCTGCTGCCCGGGGAATATAACCCGCTTTATTGCTTCGGTTGCAAATTATATGTATGCGGTAAAAGAAAATGAAATTTTTGTGAATTTATTCTCAAGTAATGATACGGAAATAAAAATTAATTCCGGTTCTGTCAAACTGCATCAGGAAACTAATTATCCGTGGGATGGTAAGATTAAATTAGTTGTTTCACCGCAAAATGAAGGACAGGAGTTTATTTTTAAATTAAGAATACCCGGCTGGGTACAGAATAAACCAATTCCTAGTGATCTTTATACGTATGCAAATAATCAAAACAGTAAAATATTATTGAGTATTAATGGAAATTCAACTCCATTAACAATTGAAAATGGTTTTGCCCGGATTAATAGAAAATGGAATGAGGGAGATATTGTTGAATTAATTCTTCCAATGGAAATTGAAAAAATTGTTGCTAACATAAATGTTGAAGCTGATAAAGGAAAAGTTGCTCTTCAGCGCGGACCATTGGTGTATGCCGCTGAATGGGCTGATAACAATGATGGAATTGTTCACAACATTCTATTGCCGGCAGACGCAAATTTGACCTCAGAGGTTCAGCCTAATTTATTAAATGGAATTGTAGTTATTAAAGGAAAAGCATTTGGCTATAAGATGAGCGGTGACAGAAAAAATTTGGAGAAGACAGAACAAGATTTTATGGCTATTCCATATTATGCATGGGCTCACCGCGGAAAAGGAGAGATGAGTGTATGGTTGGCAAAAGATGAAATTGCTGTACATCCTTTGTACGGTACAACTATTCTTACAAATGCAAAACTAACAGTTTCGCATGGAAAAAATCCGCAAGTTATAATTGACCAGATGGAACCGAAAAGTTCTAATGATGAATCTGTGCCTTTTTTCCATTGGTGGCCAAGCAAAGGTGAAAAAGAGTATATACAAATAGATTTTAACAAACCGGAAGAAGTTTCTGAATTCTCTATTTATTGGTTTGATGATACTGGCGTTGGAGAGTGCCGGGTTCCGGAATCATGGAAAGTGTTTTATAAAGAAAATGAAAAGTGGAATCCTGTTTACACAATTGATAAATATGTTGTTGAAAAAGATAAATATAACATCATTATATTTGAAACAGTACGGACAGCATCAATTAAGATTGAAATTCAATCTCAGAAAGATTTTGCGGGCGGAATTCACGAGATAAAAATAAAATAAATCACAGGAGTTATTATGTTCAACACAGTTAACGATTTTCTTTCAGATTGGAAATATGAAAGCGACGCTACTTTAAAGGTTATTAAAAATTTAACCGATGAATCATTGAATCAAAAGGTAACGGCAGAAGGCCGCTCGCTTGGATTCATTACGTGGCACATTACAACGTCAATTTCAGAAATGCTTTCAAAAACCGGGCTGCCGCTCAAGGATATTAGTGAATCACCAGCTCCTAAAAACGTAAAAGCTATTTACGATGAGTATGAAAATTCTTCATCTGAAGTTTCAAACCTAATTTCCAAACAATGGACCGATGAAATGTTGCAAGATGAGGTTAATATGTATGGGCAAAATTGGAAACGGGCTAAGGTATTAGGCAGTTTGGTTGCTCATCAGGCTCATCACCGCGGACAAATGACAGTACTGATGCGGCAAGCAGGCTTAAAAGTGCCCGGAATATATGGCCCCGCAAAAGAAGAGTGGGCACAGTTTGGCATGCCCGCTCAAGAATAAATTATAATTACAGCAAAAAATGTATGAAAAAGATTAAAAAATGACATTCACAGGCAGAGGTTATTTAACAGATTTTATTAAATATACTTTTTATCGATAATCCATCAGGAACTAACAATAAACTTTAAGCTGTTGTATATATTAAGTTTACATGGAAAATAATAGTGAAGATAATTAAGGCTTTTAACATACATTTTTTTTATCTCTTCTCGCTGGCGGTATTAGTTAATGCCCAAACTTATCTCGATACCCAGCTTGCTACTATCGAAGGTAAACCCGACACAGTAAAAATCAAATTTCTTTGCGATTTCTGCTATAATAACAGAGTTAATTCTCCCAAATTAGCTCTCGAATCCGGTGAAATGGCTTTAGATTTAGCGCGTAAAATATCTAATAAATCATTGGAAACTTTATCACTCAATGTAATAGGGCGTGTATACCGTATACTGGGGGATTATGACAAATCTTTAACTTATTTCATGAACGCACGCAGGATTGCAGAAGAAAATAAAGATTCAGTTAATCTTGCTCATGCTGAAAACAATATTGGAGGCAATTATTGGCGTAAATCTTATTATTCTCTTGCACTAGTACATATACTTAATGGATTAAGAATTTTTGAACGTTTCAATGATAAATCCGGAAAAGCCTTTTGCCTAATCAATATTGGAGCTATTTACAGACGCCTAAATAATTTCACAAAAGCGTTGGAGTATTTTGAACTTGCTTATAAAATTAGAAAAGAGATTGGAGACATGGGCGGGGCAGCCGCGGCACTCTCATCAATTGCTGATTTATATTCAGATCAAAATAATTATCAAAAAGCTCTTGAATATTATAATATGGCTGAAAAGGAATATGAAGCGGCAGGAGACAAATCGGACTTAGCGCTTGTGTGGTCTGGAATAGGTAATGTTTATTTTAAACAAAAAGATTTTGACCGTGCCATTAAATATCATGCTAATTCCTTAAATCTTTCCAGGCAGATAAGCGGAAATGAAAGACAGATACTCAGTGAAAATAATTTAGGTGTAATTTATGCGCACTCCGGTCGTTTTAATGAAGGAGAAAAATATCTTAGCCGTGCTTTTAAAGACGCACAAAAAATTAAAGATAATTATCTAATACTAAGCAGCTATAATGCATTCTCAAAATTTTACGAAATAAAAGGAGACCTTCGGAATTCATTAAAATATTTAAATATGTATATTGCTCTAAAAGATACAATCGAAGCTCAAAAGAATATTGCCAGTATTGGAGAAATGGAAGCGATATATAAAAATGAAAAAATCTCAAAAGAGAACGCGATTTTATTAAAAGATAAAGAGATGTCTGATAAACAGAGAAGTTATTGGATAATTTTCACTGCCTTTCTTATTGTTAGTTCATTAATTCTTTATGCAAGGTTTCTTCTTAAGAAAAGAGCCAACAAACGCCTGAAAGAAATTAATGTAACTAAAGATAAATTCTTCGGCATAATTGCACATGATCTTAAAAATCCTTTTAATTCAATATTTGGCGCCACAGAAATTTTATTAAGCAATTTTAGAAATCAAACTGATGAAGAAAAATTACATATCATAAAAGAAATTGAGAACTCTGCAAGACAAACTTACAAACTTCTTGAGAATTTACTTTTTTGGTCAAGAGCCCAAGCCGGGATAATCGCATTTCAACCCAAAGCGCTGAATATAAAGGATGTTATTAACGATACGATTTCACTTCTTGAAAATACTGCAAATAATAAGAATATTAAATTATCTTCAGAAAATTCAGAAAAATTTGAAGTAATCTGTGATGAAGAAATGATAAAAACCGTTTTAAGAAATCTAATTTCAAATGGAATTAAATTTACAAATGAGGGTGGCACTGTTACTACAATTCTCAAAAAAATCGGCAATCATATAGAGATAACCATTGTTGATTCTGGAATCGGGATGTCTCCTGAAATAAAATCTGAACTTTTTAAAATAGACAGAATTACAACTTCAAAAGGGACAAGTGGCGAGAAAGGCACCGGGTTAGGTCTAATTTTGTGTAAAGAGTTTGTTGAAAAAAATAACGGTAAAATTTGGGTTGAAAGCAAACCAGGAGAGGGCAGCAGGTTTATATTTACAATTCCTTCCATAATTAAATAAATCAATCTACAATATTGTTTTATAAGTCATACTTGCTTCTGCAAACATAAATTTTTCTACGTAAGCATGTAATATTTATTAATCCCAGATTTGTCATTGGAACAACTA
>PMDS01000079.1 GCA_003155655.1 Melioribacter sp. | reverse complement strand
ACACAGCCTCTTCACGGCGGAGGAAAAGAACAATAAAAAAGAAAAAGGGCTTCAGCCCAAATTAAATAAAATATAATAAATATCTTCCCCGGTGGTCTAAGCCCACGAGTCTGTCCAATACAACTTCTTTTATTTATTTTTTACAGCATTGTAAAAAAAGATTTTAATTGAAACGGTAAAAATAATTATTGCAAATTTCTTTTTAAAAAAGTACATTAACATCCAGTTAAAACATTTTACCTAATAACATATCGTAAAATTCTGGGGTTATTAGGGGGACAAAGTATTTAACATTTATTAATCTAGGGCGAAACACTAAATGTTAACACTGCTTAATCAAAAAAATCCTTTACTGTCAGTAAGTAAATTCACGCTGCCTTTAAAACGGAATACTCCATTTCTTGAATCTTGAAAAAGAGCGGCCTGTTATATAAATAAATATATATCGGCTGATGAACAATTGTACCTCTCAACATATCCTTTTAATGGATAAGTATATCCATGTATGTTTTTCAAAACATTCACTCTTTAATAGAAAATTAAATGCAAATCCATTTTTAACAAATATTCGGAAATAGCAAATAATTATGACCTTAAGAGAATTATTAAAAGAGAAAGAACCAAGTTTATATGCAGCACTTGAAAAAGCATGGAATGTAGCAAATAATGAAATTATTCCTGCAATGATTAAAAGTTGTTCTTTAGGGTTGGATTTATTTATTTCCAAAACTTTTATTGCATCAATGAAAGGTAAGATTAATATTAAAAATACAATTAGATTTGGAGATACAACATTTATCTTTAAATTCTAATGAAGAAAGGATTGATTCATGGAATTAAGTAAACTTGAAGATCTTGAAAAATATATAACTATTTTGATTGTTGATGATAATAATGATAGCAGAAAATCATTATCAGATGCTTTAGAACAAGAAGGATACGAATCTATCTGGACAGTTGAGACTGCTGAAGAAGCATATAACTATTTGCCCAAAACAAATATTCTTCTTGTTGACTACCAACTACCTACAAGTAATCAAAAAGGGATTGAATTAGTTGAGAAAGCTAAAAAACAGTATGGGGATAAGATACAAGCAATTGTATTCAGCGGTTTAACCAATGGCTTTGAAAATGTAAAGCAAAGAACAATCGCAGCTAATGCAGTGGCATTTTTTGAAAAACCTCTGAGAACAGAATACATAAAATTATGGATAAAAGAATTGAGTAAACGTATTTGCCTTCAACAAATATTGGATTATTATCCTGATGAGGTTCTTATTAGGTCTCATAATGGGACAATTCTCTATGTAAATAAAGAAAAAGAGAAAATATTTGGCCCTGATCTTTGTGGTGATAAGTGTTTTTTAAGATTTGAAAGAAGGAATCAAACTAATGAATTATGTAAAAGATGTCCGGATCAGATAGCCTTTGATGAAGTTCGTAGAGTACGAACAGAATGGGATTATATTACTAGAGGGAACAAAGACAAACATAAAATTCTTCAAGAAAATCAATCAGTTGATATTATTGCAGCACCTTTGCTTGATAATCTAAATAAACCAAGAGCCGTTATTGAGATTTCCCGTGATATAACAATTCGCAAAAAAGCGGAAAAAATTATTGAGGAAATGATTCAAGAAGAAGATTGGAAAATGCGAGTTAAAATATTTATTGAAGGATTCAAAAAGCTAGGAATACCAAGAGCTAGATTTTATTTAATTGACGAAAGGAATTATAAGCAATTATTTAGATTGATAGAATTTATAGGCACTTATGATAATTCTATAATCCACAAGGATAAGAGTAAATTTAATTTCATGGATGATATTCCTACTAAATTAATGATAGATATTAAACAACCCATAATATATAAAAGAGATAAAGAAAATGATAATAGAGCGTATCAAGTCGATAAGGTTGATCAGAACCAGTATTGGGTTGGCAAAAATAACATTGAATGTTTTAATGAATTGAAAAAAGATGAGTGGATCGATATTCCCTTAATTGCTAATGGAAATTTACTTGGTAAAGTCTCAATCGACGGATGGATTAATTATCCTGATAGTTATGATCTTGAGGTGTTAGAACGATATTGTAATTCTGCAGGACAAATAATATATAATGCAAGAGTATTCAGGGATATCGATCAAAGAGAAAAAATTGGTAAAGCAATATTGGAAATTAGCAAAGAGATTACAAATCTTACGAATAGGGATGAGTTACTTAAAGATATAGTTCGGCTGACTTGTAATACTATGTATACGCGTGATTGTTCTATTTTTATTTATGATGAAGAAGAAGATTTATTAAAAAGAGTTATGAGTTATGGAATTAATAAAGCGGGTGATTTAATTGAAAGATACCCGGAAGAATTATATAAATATGGTGAGTATCTAACAGGGTGGATGTTTAAGCGAAATAAAACAGCTTATAATAACAATATTAGATTATTGATCACAAGAATAAAATCAATAAAAAAAAATAGAAAAGATGAAAATCTTTATATTGAATTTCCACTCCTGGAGGAATATGAAAGAATTTATAAAGAAAAAATATATAATTGTATTTTTACTCCCTTAACCGTAGACAACAAAAAGATTGGAGTAATAAGAGCATTAAATAAACTAAGCCAAAATGATTTTGGTGATAATGATTTTGATAAGCACGATTTGGAAATGTTTAAATTATTAGCTGAACAAATTGCTGTTGCAATATTTAATGCTAATTTACAAAAAGAGAAAGAAATAGTATTTTCTAATGTAGCCCATTCACTCTTCTCGCCACTTACTTCTTTAAAGGGATTTTCTGAACTCCTAGCAGATGGAGTAGTAACAGATCCTGAAAAAATTAAAAAATATCATAAGATCATTGCAGAAGAAGCCGAACATTATTCAAATCTTACTAAGCAGGTATTAAATCTTTCAAGAATTGATGCTAATACATTCTCTTTCATAAAAGATTATGTCTTAATAAATGAATTAGTTGAAAAAGTTATAGAAAGAAATAAATATCTTATTGAAAAAAATAAGATTAATATAATTACTCAATTAGATCCGAATATTAACGCTATGCTGTATATTGATAAAGAAAAAATGATAGACGCTTTACAGGGTATTATTGATAATGCCATTAAATTTTCAAAATCTGGAAGTACCATAGAGATTTATTCATATTTTGATGATAAAAATATTTTTCTTAAGATAAAAGATCATGGCAATGGAATACCTGAAAGTGAGATTGAGAAAATATGGGATAGAAATTATAGGGGTGAATACGCTAAAAGTAGCAAAATCTTAGGTTCTGGAATAGGACTTACTGTGACAAAAGAAATCATTAAAAAACATGGAGGTAATATCAATGTCGAAAGTGAGGTGGATGTGGGAAGCATTTTTACAATTAGTTTCCTTAAAAAATAAAAAATTGAGTACTGCATATAAGAATGAAGTCAAAAAAACTGTTTTAATAGTGGATGATCGTGAAGAACATAGACTATTTCTTAAAGAAGCTTTAGAATCTGATGGATTTGCTACTATTACCTGTTCAAATGCTATAGATGCTTTAAGTATTTTAAGAAACAATGATATTCCTGTTGATATAGTTACTTTAGATTGGTCCATGCCTGGCATGGATGGTGATGAATTACTTGATATAATACGGACAGATGTTCAGATCGAAAATACAAGGAAAAGAAGAAATAAAAATTTTAAAATACCTGTTGTTATGATAACTATTTTTATAACTGATAAAAATGTTGAAAAGATGAAAAAAAAGGCTGATTATTTTTTACCTAAACCCTTAAGTTATAAAGACGTCCAACACGTTGTAAGAAATATTTTAAAAAAATATGGGGATCTTTAAAATGGAATCTTCCATTGAGAATATAAGGTTTCTACGACAAAAATCATTTGATGCAAACTGTAAAATAAAAAAGTCAAATTGGGATAATTATATTGAAGAACTTGATAAAACAGTGTTACAATTGTCATTTTATTCCAATTCAGATGAAATTAAAAAATGGAAAGAAGTTAAAGTAATAAGTGGTGAAATAATTACATTTTATGAAGACCTTAATAGAACCCAAAAATCAGAAGTTAAAGACACAAAAATAGGGGAGTGCCTCATAGACGAAAATGAAAAACATAGATTACTAGATTTTATAACAATAAATATTAAATGTGTAATAAAATTAAAATTAATAGGGCAAGAATCTGAAAATGTCGGTAGGCACGATAGAATTACATCAGAAGATGAATTTGTAAGAAATGTTGTTGACAGAATGTTATTAAAATTAAAACTTCTAAATGTTGAGAATGAGGTGTATTATTTTCAATATTTAGAAAGTATTTTTAAATATTGGTCTGTACTTTTTAATACTAATATTGAAATTCAAAATTATTTAAATATGAGGCGACAATGGTCAATTATGAAATTTAAAAAGTATAAAGCGCACCATGAAAGAGTCTTTTTTAAGGATTACATTAATTTTATAAAAAATATTTTAGAATACCAATTAAGTAATTTCATCTGGCTTGTATCAGATTTTGGTTTAAGTATAACAAGATTTATTGTCTCTATAATAACGATAATTTCTTTTTTTGGTTTTAGTTATAGATTTATCGGTGAATTAAGAATAAGTGCACTTCCTGGATTTAAAATCCATAATTTATTAGATTCATTCTACTTTAGTATTGTTACTTTCACTACTCTAGGTTTTGGAGATTTATATCCAGGTGATTATTTTACAAAAATATTATGTTGTATCGAAGTCGTTTTTGGATATTTAATGTTAGCATTATTTATCAATTTAATTATTAAAAGACTAAGAATTTAAATTGCTATGTCTTTTAAAAGTTAATGAATTATTGATACAAGAAATTCTAAAAATAATAATATTCCTTTCATTTAATTTCTTGATGAACTATTCCTTGGGTATTATTTACCATTTTAGCAGCCAACTTCTTTCTAAGAACTAGTTCTTTTCTTAACTTTACCCCTATAAAATTTTAACTGATGGAGAACTCAAATGCATTTCACTCATTATATACCTACAAGAATTTTATTTGGTGCTGGAAAACTGGAAGAACTGGCAAAAGTTAAGCTGCCTGGCAAAAAAGCTTTAATTGTAATTTCGGGTGGCAAATCAATGCGCGCGAACGGTTACCTTGAAAGGGTTACCAATCTGCTTAAGAAGAACAATTGTGAATCAGTCGTATTTGATAAGATACTTCCCAACCCGGTAAACAAACATGTAATGGAAGGCGCGCAGATGGCTAAATCCACCGGCTGTGATTTTATACTTGGTCTTGGAGGTGGCAGCAGTCTTGATAGCGCAAAGAGCATTGCTGTTATGGTAAACAATCCGGGTGATTACTGGGATTACATTGGCGGCGGCACAGGGAAGGGAATGCCGGTTAAAGAAAGAGTATTGCCAATTGTATGTATCACAACAACCGCTGGAACCGGCAGCGAAGCAGATCCATGGACAGTTATCACTCACGAAGAAAGAAATGAAAAAATAGGCTTTGGAAATGATGATACATTCCCAACTCTTTCTATTGTGGACCCTGAATTAATGCTGACCGTACCACCTGCATTAACTGCTTACCAGGGATTTGACGCATTTTTCCACGCGGCAGAAGGCTTTATAGCCAACATTGCAACTCCCGAAAGCGATATTTATGCTTTAAAAAGCATTGAACTGCTTGCAAAATATCTACCAACAGCAGTAAAAGACGGCAAGAACCTTGAGGCGCGTTCAAATGTAGCTATGGCAAATACAATTTCCGGTTTTGTTGAATCAACCTCAGGCTGCACATCAGAGCATTCCCTGGAGCATGCCATGAGCGCTTACCATCCTGAATTACCTCATGGAGCAGGACTAATAATTGTATCTGCCGCTTACTTTTCATTCTTTGCCGAATACGCTCCTGAAAGATTTACCCAGATGGCTGCCGCAATGGGCAAAGATGTTAATAGTGTACCCAAAAAACAAAGACCAATGCTTTTTATTGAAGCTTTAAAAGAAATGCAGAAGAAATGCGGAGTGGATAATTTAAAAATGTCGGACTACGGAATCAAAGAAACAGAGTTGGATACACTTGCGGAAAATGCCGTAAGAACAATGGGCGGACTGTTTTATCTCGACAGACATAAACTAACACATGATGATGTTGTGAGGATTTATAAAGAATCATTCAAATGATAATTTAGAATTGCGAATGGAGAATTGAGAATTTATTTAGCATAGGAGGATTGATAACTTATCCACCGGAGCAAGAATTAAGTTTTATTTTAGAGATCAAAATATTTGCCAAAAGTTGCACTTTGCTGCTCAATTTGTCCCGCCAAGGGCGAGTTCTTGCCCACCAGCTGTAGGGTTTGTCCCACCGAAGCTTGTCTGCCGTAGGCATGGTCGTTACTTTTTAGGGTTCACCCCTGAGTCCGTCTCCGTTAACCAACGGATGACGGATTAAAATCCCAACAAAACTAAACAGTTCTTTGCGGCATCAACAATAGGAGAGAAGTAAACGCCAAATACAAGAATTGCTGTTACAAGAAAAGATACTAAAATAGTATTTGGAAGAGTAGTAGTTACTATCTGCGTTTCCTTTTCAGGTTTGGTTAAAAACATGTGCTTCAACACTCTGATGTAATAATACAAAGAAACAACAGAGTTCAATAATGCAATAACTGCAACCGCAATCATCTTTGCATCAACAAGAGCAATAAAAAGATAAAGCTTGCCGACAAATCCTGCAGTAGGAGGCAGTCCTGTAAGAGAAACTAAAAATATTGCTAGCGCGACTCCCAGGAATGGCGAAGTATGTCCGAGCCCGTCATAATCATCAATATTTTCTGAACCAATTTTATTTGCAATAAGCATTACAACTAAAAATGCGCCCATGTTCATCAATAAATAAACGGCAAAGTAAATTAAAATTGCCAGCATACCCTGGTTGGATAAAACTGCTATTCCTAATAAAAGATAGCCCGCATGTGCAATTGAAGAATACGCCAGCATTCGTTTCATATTATTCTGCCAGAGCGCGGAGAAATTGCCTAGAGTCATTGTAAGAATGGAAATNNATTGTTATTGGTGCGCCCTCATAAACATCCGGAGTCCAGAAATGAAATGGTGCGGATGAAATTTTATATCCTATACCTGCAAAAATCAAAATGCAGGCAAATGAAAATGCAAACAGATTTAAATGAGGATTTTGGATTAATGAATTGATCACGTAAAGATTTGTACTGCCTGTCAGACCATAGATAAGAGAAATTCCAAATAACATTAAACCGGATGAAGTTGCGCCAAAGAGTAAATATTTTAATGCAGCTTCACTATTCCTGTCTCTTAATTTTGTAAAGCCGGAAAGCACATAGGACGAAAGTGACATCAATTCCATTGATAAGTAAATCAATATCAAATCAGTAGCGGAAATCATTAAGAACATTCCCAGGATCATTCCGAATATCAAAGCATAATATTCGCCAACACGGTCGGTAATTTTTTGTATCTCATCAGATGAGAAAGAAAAGAAGATTATCAAAATTGTAGAGGCAACAACAATCAACTTGAAAAACAAACCAAAGGAATCAACTGCAACCATCCCAAAATTTCCATATATCAACGAGGAAGACTTAAATGCAAAACCATAATCTCCAAACTGGTTTATTACAAAGTACCCTGTAATTAAAATTCCAGCCAATGCTACATAAGGAATTAATTTCTTGTCTTTATGGAAAATTAAATCTGCAGCGACTAATACAATTAGCGCGATAGAAAGTACAATTTCCGGAACAATTAGATTCAGCGACTGAAATAAATTTGCATTTACCATCATTAATATTATAATCCGCCTAATGAAGTTGAACTTATAGTTGTTGTAACAAACTGTACAAGAGTATTAACTGATGTATTCATAATGTTCAGCATTCCCGATGGATAAACTCCCAGGAAAATAATAATTAGAGTAAGAGGAATGAACATCAGGTATTCACGTTTGTCAAGGTCTTTTAGGGTTGCCCATTTTTCATTCAACGGTCCAAAGAAAACTCTCTGCATTGTCCATAACATGTAGCCTGCACCTAATAGAATTCCAAGAGTAGAGATCATTGAAATAGCTCTTATGGAAGCAACTCCAAATGAACCGATAAATACAAGCGCCTCGGATACGAAGCCGCTCATGCTCGGTAAACCAATTGCTGCAAAAAATGCTACTGTAACAAACCCTGTATAGATTGGCATTTGAGCTGCAAGTCCGCCAAAATCATTTAATCCTCTTGTATGTGCACGGTCATATACTACACCTACTATCAAGAAGAGCATTGCAGTAATTGTACCGTGATTAAACATCTGGAATATTGCGCCATTCAATCCCACGGTTGTTAAAGAAGCCATTCCTAATAAAACGTAACCCATGTGAGAAATGGATGAGTAGGCAATAAGTTTTTTGAAATCTTTTTGCGCAAGAGCAACGAGAGCGCCGTAAATAATATTTATCATTCCAAAGAGAGCTATCCACCACATTAACTGCCGGGTTATATCCGGAAAGATTGGGTAACTGATTCTTAAAATTCCATATGTGCCCATTTTCAAAAGAACGCCGGCAAGTATAACTGAAATTGGTGTTGGAGCTTCAACGTGTGCATCGGGCAGCCATGTATGGAAGGGGAACATTGGAATCTTGATTGCAAAACCAACAAAGAGAGCAATGTAAGCAACGAGTCTTAAATTACTGGGATTCATCATTGAAAGAATTCCGTCAAAAGAATAATTGCCCGGATTCATTAATGCTAACATGCTGAATGTATGAACTCTTGCGCCGTCTGGCATAAGCTCGGTAGCGCTGAAGTATAAACCGATCATAACCAATAGAATAAAGACGCTTCCGAATAAAGTGTAAATAAAAAACTTAATAGCTGCATATTCTTTTCTTGGACCGCCCCAAATTCCAATTAAGAAGTACATCGGAAGAAGCATTAGTTCCCAGAAAATGTAGAACAGGAAGAAATCTAAAGAAACAAAAACACCCATCATTCCGGCGTCAAGAAGTAGAAACAGGGCAAAATAGCCTTTAATAGATTTATTAATTGTCCATGAAGAAATTGCTGCTATGAACGAAATTAATGCGGTTAATAAAACCATTGGTGTACTCAAGCCGTCAATGCCAAGGAAGTAATCAACTTTTACTGTTCCAAGCAATGAGAGACCGGAGATATTTATCCATCTGAACTTTTCTATGAATTGAAAAGATTTCTCCTGGTAAACACCTGCTGCTGAATAATTATAATTGGCAAGCAAGATGACAGCTAGAACAACTTGTATTGCAGTAATGCCAATTGATAAATATTTTATTGAATTAGGCTGTTCCTTCTTCATAAAAAGAATTAAGAACATACCCGCCACAGGGAGAAAAGTAATTAACGAAAGAATCGGGAATCCAATCATATTTACTAACCTATTTTTATTTTAGCTTTTAGCCTATAGCAATTAGCTATTAGCAACTTCTTAAAAATTTATTCCCTGCTTGAACTATGCAAAGAATCTTAAACAAATATTTCAAAACGGCTTAAAGATCAGAAACAGAATAACAACTGCAAAAACTATAAACACAATATATGTCTGCACTTTTCCGGTTTGTAATCTTCTGAAAGAGAGACCAATAAAACCGCTGAAAAATGCTGTGAAGTTTACAAAACCATCAACAACATAAGTATCGAACCAGCCGCTCATTCCGGATGTGAATTTGGTTACAGTTGCTGAACCATTTACAATTCCATCAACAATTTTATTATCAAACCAGGAAAGTATAGAGCTAAAAATTAACGTACCTGCAATTGCTGTTTTATCGTAAACTTCATCAAGGTACCACTTGTTCAATGAAAAATTATACAGCGGCTTAATTTTATCTGCAAGTTTATCTGCGCTGAATTTTTTCCATTGATAAAACATGAATGCAATTAATATTCCGAGTCCTGCTAAAATAAGAGACATAACCATTGCAGGATAATGAGCCCAGTGCATTGTTTCAGTGTACTCAACAGAATGTACAACTTCGCCGTGAACTTCTGCCTTAGCTTCTTCACTGCTGGGTTTCATGAAGTCAAATCTAGTTTCGAGAGGAGTGACTTGTGATGGCGCTTTAACCCAGTCTTTCATAAACCAGCCCTGGTCTGCACCAATAGGATTTGGAGTGTACCAGATAAAAATTGATAAAGCTGCCAAAACAACCAGCGGGGCAGCCATAACAAAAGGTGATTCATGCGCATGTTCAAATTTATGATGATCTCTTGGTTCACCATGAAAAGTTAGAATTACAAGACGGAACATATAGAATGCTGTCAATCCGGCGACTGTAAATCCTATAATTGGAATCAGCCAATGACCCGTAAGTTTTCCAAAAGCAAGCGTACCGGCAAGAATTCCATCTTTGCTTAAAAATCCTGAAAAGAATGGTATGCCGGATATTGCAAGTGTGGATATCAAAAATGTGAAATAAGTAATCGGCATTTTCTTTCTAAGTCCGCCCATATTGCGTATATCCTGTTCGTGGTGCATTGAATGAATGACTGAACCGGAACCTAGGAACAAGCATGCTTTGAAGAATGCATGTGTTACAAGATGGAAGAATGCAAAAACATAGGCGCCAACACCCAGGGACATTACCATGTAACCCAACTGTGAAACTGTGGAGTAAGCCAATACCTTTTTAATATCATTTTGAGTAAGTGCAATTGTAGCAGCAACAAGAGATGTAACCGCGCCGGTAACTGCAATTACTAACATCGCGTCTGCTGTAAGCATTGGAAAAATTCTAATAATAAGATAAACACCTGCAGCAACCATTGTAGCAGCATGAATTAAAGCGCTTACAGGTGTAGGACCTTCCATTGCATCGGGCAGCCATACATGAAGAGGGAATTGTGCTGATTTTCCAACGGCGCCAAGAAAAACTAAAATTCCTGCTGCGGTTAGCCATCCATTACTGCCAAACGGAAGATTTCCTGAAGCAATCTGTTGATATATTGTATCAAATGTAAATGTTTTGTACTGTGTAAACAGAATTAAGATACCGATGAACATTCCAATATCGCCAATTCTATTTACAATAAATGCTTTTTTGCCTGCATCAGCGGCAGATTTTTTTTCGAACCAGAAACCAATTAATAAGTATGATGAAACTCCAACCAATTCCCAAAAGATATACATCATTAATAAATTGTGAGTGAGCACTATACCAAGCATCGAAAAAGTAAAAATTCCTAGATAGGCGAAATAGCGCGTGTATCTTTTATCACCACGCATATATTCAATGGAATAAACGTGAACTAGAAAACTTATTAAGTTAACAACAAAAAGCATTAATACGGTAATGTTATCTATCTTCATCCCAAGATCAATACTAATTGAATCCCCAACAGGGGCATTGCTCATTGTAATCCAGGTGAAGGCACCGATAATATTTTTTGTGCTGTAAAATGTAAGTTTTGTGTATGCAACAATAATAGATAGAAGCAGTGCTACTCCAAGAATAGTAACCTCAAAAATGTAAAGTTTAGGTATTTTTTTCCCTAATATTATTACTGTGGAAAATCCAACAAGTGGTAGAAAAAGAATAACAATACAAATATTAATTAATAAACTTTCGCTCATAACTATTCTTTTAAGTGATCTATTTCGTCAACATTAACGTTGGCAAATGTTTTATAAATATTTAAAACTATTGCTAACGCAATAGCTGCTTCAGCTGCCGCAAGAATGATTACAAATAGTGCAATTACCTGTCCCCCCAATCCGAAATTGCCATATCTTGAAAATGCTACAAAATTTATATTAGCTGAATTAAGTATCAGTTCAATTCCCATTAATACCATAACTGCATTTTTGCGCGTAACTATTCCATAAATGCCAAATGAAAATAAAAAGGCACTTATAATTAGAAAATGTATTAAACCAACATGTAACAATCTAACTCCACTCTTTATTTTTATCTAAATACTAGATACTAATTACTAAATACTAGTTACTCTTTTTCCCTTCTCGCAATTGAAGCTGCGCCGATCAAAGCTATAAGAAGTAATATCCCAAGTAATTCAAAAATTAAAACATAATCGTTTATTAGTAAGCTGCCTAATGCTTTGGTTGTAGTAATTGGAATTTCACCTGGTTTTGATTTCCAATCAGTCCACATCATTACGGTAACTATTGAACCTGCTAAAATTCCAACTGCAATTGAAGCCGGTAAAACATTCGCTGTGCCGGTACGTATCTCAACCGTTGTTATTTTGTTGGTAAGCATAACACCAAATAGCAAAAGAATCAGAATACCGCCTACATAAACCATTATCTGAACAACAGCTATAAAGTCTGCGCCTAACAAAACATATATACCTGCAACGCCAAAAAAAGTAAATAAAAGACTGAATGCAGAGTAAATAATATTTCTTGTAGTTACTACAACAAATGCAGAAGCTAAAGTGATTACAGCAAACAGGTAAAATATTATATCGTAAAAATCCATAAATCTATTTCTCTTTTACTCAGATTTTTTTTCTTCTTGTGATGAAGCCGGAGCAGCCGGTTTTGAAGCAGCCGCAGCTTTTTGAGCTTCTTTTTCTGCCTGGAATTTTTCCAGGTTAATTTTCTTCTGTGCCGATTCTTCGTCAGTTAAAGTAGAAAACTTATAAAGAAAGTTTGATCTTTCATACTCGGAAAATTCAAATACATCCGTCATATAAATACATTCGGTAGGGCAGGGGAATACACACAACTGGCAATAGCAGCATTTTGCAAAATCAATTGTAAAAGTAGTAACCCACAATGCTTTCTTTTTCCCATTTGAAGTTATACCGAGATCTTCTCCCGGGATTGATTTTACAGTTTCAATATCAATACAATTAACTGGGCAAGCACGTGAACACTGGTCGCAGCCAATGCAGTCATCCATGTTAACGTAAAGTCGGTTCCTCTCACGTTCAGGTAATTTTAAGCGTACATCCGGATATTGAATTGTCACTGCCGGTACAAATAAATGCTTGAACGTTATTTTCATCCCGACAAGCACTGTCCAAATTCCAAGCCATGTATTTTTTAAATATTGTTTCATTACATTTTCAGTCTGCAATAGGCAGTCTCAGTTTATAATAAAGATATTATTCCAATTATAATTAAATTTAATATTGCATAAGGTATTAAGTATTTCCAGCATACTGTCATTAATTGATCAACACGTAATCTTGGTAAGGTCCAGCGCAGCCACATTTGAACTAAAATAAAAATCCAGCTTTTTAATAAAAACCAAAATGCCTGCTCATAAGGGATCATCCAATGCGCGTTTAACGAATTTCCAAAGTAACCAAAAGGAGACTGGTAGCCGCCGAAAAATAAAATTGAAATTATTGCAGATACAGCAAACATATTCCCATATTCCGAGAGCATAAACATTGCATATTTCATTCCGCAGTATTCTGTAAAATATCCCGCAACAAGTTCAGACTCAGCTTCGGGAATATCGAATGGTGTTCTATTTGTTTCTGCAAGTGTGCTTATATATATAATTATGAATCCAACAACCATAAAGGGAATAAGTAAAAATTTCGTAAATCCGAATCCCGCACCGCCAAGTATATTCCAATTCCAGAAATAAGCTGTCTGCATCTCGCTCATTTTTCCTAAACTAAGCGTTCCGGTAAGCATTACAATAGAAAGAACAACAAGTGCAGTAGGGATTTCATAACTTATAATCTGTGCAACAGAACGCATTGCGCCAAGAAGTGAATATTTATTATTAGCAGACCAGCCAGCCATCAAAATGCTGACAACAACAATACCGGAAATAGCAATAATGTAGAAAATTCCAACTTCAGCTTCCGAACCAATTAATTTACTTGAAAAGGGAATAGTGGCGTAAGCTGCAAATGCAGCAGTAAAAACCAAAACCGGAGCAAGATTAAAAAGGAACTTGTCTGTATCTTTTGAAGATATATCTTCTTTTTGTAACAACTTTATGAAATCTGCAATAAGCTGAAGTGAACCATGCCAGCCCGTTCTCATCGGACCTAATCTATCCTGCATGTGTGCCGATACTTTTCTTTCAAGGTAAACGCCGACTACTACAACAATTAAAACATTTACCAATGGAAATGATGCAACAATAAATGCAGATAAAATTCCACTACCGGTTAAATCGTATAAATATTGGTACATTATCTATCCACTTCTCCCAATACAATATCAATGCTTCCGAGAATTGCAACAACATCAGAAACTAAATTACCTTTGCACAATTCTCCAAGAACTTCTAGATTTACAAAAGATGGCGCACGGACTTTTACCCTGAATGGATTAGTGTTGCCATCGCTAATTATAAAATAACCAAGTTCACCGCGGGGATTTTCAACGCGTGCGTATGCAGTCCCTTTAGGTGGTTTTATTCTTTTAGGAATAGCTGATTTTACATCCCCTTCTGGAATTTGATCAATTGCCTGCTCAATAATTTTCAAACTTTGTTCCATTTCCCGGACACGTACATAATATCTGTCCCAGCAATCCCCAACAGTTCCTTGTAACCCTTGTCCAAAAGGTATATCATAATCAAATCTGTCATAAATTGAGTATGGATCATCTCTTCTAAGATCAAACTTAATTCCGCTGCCTCTTAATGTAGGTCCTGATGCGCCAAAATTTATTGCTGTATCCAGCGGAAGTATGCCTACGTTTGCAGTGCGTTCAATAAAAATTTTATTATAAGAAAGAAGGTTATCAAGCTCAACTATCATTGGTTTATAGTATTCAACAAACTCCTTTGTCTTGAAGACAAAATCCGGATGAACATCATGTGATAGTCCGCCAACCCATATATAATTGTATAACATTCTTGCACCGCAAGTTTCTTCAATTATACTCAAAATATGTTCACGGTCGCGGAATAAATAGAGGAAAGGAGTAAAAGCGCCTAAATCAGCGCCATTAGAACCAAGCGCAACCTGGTGGGAAGCAATGCGCTGTAATTCTGCCATTATTACTCTAATATATTCAACGCGTTCAGGTACTTTTATTCCTAATAGTTTTTCAACTGTAATTGCATATCCAAAATTGTTTCCTATCGAGGCAAGATAATCAAGACGGTCTGTATAAGGTACTACCTGGTTGTATTGCATTGCTTCAGCGTGCTTTTCAAAACAGCGATGAAGATAACCGAGATGCGGTATAACATTAAGAACTAGTTCACCTTCTATCTCTAGTTCAAGTCTCAGCACTCCATGTGTCGAAGGATGCTGGGGACCCATATTTAACGTCATTGATTCAGTTTTTAATTGCATTTCATGCTTAGTATTTAGTACTGAGTATTTAGTCCTTAGTCAAAAACTAATTATTTAATGAATCTATTAAGCCTTTTAGCATTTTCTGAATTTCAGAAATTCTATTTGATCCTTCATTTAATTCATTTTCTTTAATGAATTCCAAATCGTAAGACAAAATTATTTGCGTTTCCAGTTCACTTGCAGATGAATAAGAAAATTCCAGAAATCTGATGAAATCTTTTTTAGAAGAATGTCCTGAGCCTTCTGCAATATTAGAAGAAATTGAAATTGCAGCTCTTCTCATCTGTGAAGTAATTCCATAGAGTTCGTCTTTTGGAAACTTCTTTGTCAAAATATAAATGAACTTTACCAACTCTCTGGCTTTCTGCCAAACCTTCAATTCTTTGTAATTATGCATTAAACCCTTCTAAATACTAGGTACTCAATACTAATTACTAATAAGGAACTTTCATCCCTTGATAAAATTCCGGATTCTTATAATCTTTCCTTAATGGATGTCTGCTAATTTCTTCTGTAAATTCATCCCAATCATAGGGCATTAATATTCTTCTTAGATCAGGATGATTCAAAAAAACTATCCCAACTAGATCAAATGCTTCTCTCTCATGCCAATTGGCTGATTTCCAAATATTTTCTACTGATTCAACTTTAGGATCTTCTCTTGGAGTTGAGACTTTTAATGTAATTTTATGTTTCAGATCTACTGAATGAAGATGATAATAAACACTTAATGTTCCGCCTTTAATTATTTCGGAACCATCTTCTTCTTTTATTTTTTCGCCATTGGCATCATCAACACCGGAAAGACACATAAGGCTGTCAAACTTCAACTCTTCATTCTCACGTAAAAATTTTGAAACACGATGTATTTGACCGGGATTAATTGAAATTATTGCTTCAGTAGGAGTATCTTTATCAATACCAAGGATTGAATCGCCAAATTTCTCTTTTAAGAGATTAAAAATTTCTTCAGGATTCTTCATGCAGATTTTTTTCTCAGTGATTCATTTCGAATTTTTTCTTGTAATTTTAAAAGTCCTTCTAATAAAGCCTCCGGTCTTGGAGGACAACCGGGTACATAAACATCAACGGGTATAATCCTGTCGATTCCTTTTAAAACATGGTAGCCATGCTCCCAATACGGCCCGCCGCAATTAGCGCAGCTGCCCATAGAGATAATGTACTTCGGGTCAGGCATTTGTTCATATAATCTTTTTATCCTGGTAGCCATCTTTAATGTTACTGTACCGGAAATTATTATTGCATCTGCTTGACGGGGCGTATTTCGTGGAATGACACCAAAACGGTCAAAATCATAGTGAGACATCGATGTAGCCATCATTTCAATTGCGCAGCAAGCTAGTCCAAACCCAAGCTGCCAGATAGATGATAGTCGTGCCCAATTAAAAAGGTCTTCTACATTGGATATTACAATGTTGCCTTCGGAAAATTCTTTATCTAGTAAACCCATTGTAATTCTTAATTAATTATCAGAATTTAAACAGCAAAGAATTAATTATTAACTTCTTTTCTTAAAATATCATCAAGTATTGGTGGTTTGGGAGTTGGGCGGGCCCATTCCAAATCACCTTTACGCCATTCGTAAGCCATTCCTAAACCAAGTACAAGCAAAAATATTATTCCAACCAAAAATCCATATAAGCCATATTCTTTATAAGTTAAAGCCCATGGAAAAAGCAAAACAACTTCAACGTCAAAGATTAAAAAGATAAGTGCAACTACATAGAATCTTATGTTAAATTTAATCCAGGGTGATCCTTCAGGATTTTCTCCGCATTCATATACTTTTTGTTTTTCAAATGTTGGTCTGTCGGGTCGGAGAAGTTTATTTACGAAAAGAGTGATTATTACAAATACAAGCGCCAGAATTATGAAAATAAAAATTTTACCAAACTCAGTTAGCATATTTTTTCAAAAATGTTGCGTCGAAAATAGCATAACAAAGTATTTTTGTCAAGAAATCAATTCATTAATTAATATTCTGCAAATTTTTTAATTGCATTATTTTTTTAATTAAATTATAGGAGGAATAAATCAAGAACTCATCAAAATGAAACTTAAATCAATTCTCGTAATTTTAATTTTTTCTTTAGAAGTTATTTATGCACAGGCGCCCGGACCAAAATGGATTAACATTCTTGAATTGTCCGGCCAAACTGTGTATGTTGATACTTCAACCATTAAACAATTCAGCGGGCAAATATCGGTTCTAAGTATTACAGTATATAAAAAAGCTCAATCCATCGTCTCGCTGAATAAAGAAGCATCGAGTGTTAAGTCTCAAATATTGTTTAATGCCGCATTAAAAAAATATTCTGTCATTGGAACTTTATATTATGATAAGGACTTAAAAATTCTTGGAGAGACTTCATTGCCGGGATTTGCTTCCAGCAGTGATAATTTTTCCGTTCCTATTGAGGGTAATGAGATAATGACTGCAATTTTTAATAAAGCCTTAGAATATTTAAATAGCGGGGTAGTTCCTATAGATACTCAGAATACGCCCCCTGTTAAAAATGATAAGAAAAATGAACCGGTTCAAACAATCCCGGTTGTTACAAAAAAAGTAGAAAATATTAAACCTGTTATTTCTGATACATCTTCTGCTTTCAATAGGGTAGCGCTTTACCTAAGTAAAAAAGATTCAGCTCAAAAAGCAATTACAATTACAGAACTGCAGAAAAAAAATACCCCTAAAACTGAAGAACCAAAACAGAATAGCGTGGAACAAAAGCAAATTAAACCCGGTATACTTTCTAAAGATTCTGAAAATGAAGTTGAGACAAATCCAAAAAGTACAATATTTACAGATGGATCAAAATATTCATTCCAGGTTTCTTCATGGAAGAATAAATCAAAAGCCGACAGTGAAGTTGCAAGATTGAAAGGCGCAGGACACAATGCTTTTATTACGGAAGGATTAGTAAGAGGAGCAACATGGTATAGGGTAAGAATAGGATATTTCAACACACTGGAAGCCGCAGAAGATTATCAAAAAAAAATAATTGAAGGAAAATAGATCTCTAAAAACAATTTTACACTTTGTAAAACATTATAGAAAGGAACCACAATGAAAAGAAATGTCATTCTAATTGTATTGACGTTTCTCATTTCAGTCAGTACAGCATGTTCTCAAGACAGTGTTAAGACAAATCAAAAGAAAGGCAATGATATGTCTGTGAAAGTTCAAAAAACAGAAGAAGAGTGGAAAAAAATATTAACTCCTGAACAATACCATGTACTTCGCGAGAAGGGAACAGAACGCCCTTTCAGTGGGGAATACGTTAATACTAGAGAAAAAGGTAATTACAAATGTGCGGCTTGTGGTGCATTATTATTCAGCTCCGATACAAAATTTGATAGTGATTGCGGCTGGCCAAGCTTTTACGACGTGATTAATAATAAGAACTTCATTATTAAAGATGACTATAGTTTTGGCATGCATAGAGTTGAAGTAATGTGTGCCAATTGCGGAAGTCATCTGGGTCATGTCTTTGATGACGGGCCTAAACCAACCGGGCAAAGATATTGCATTAATTCCGTGTCCTTACAATTTGAAAAGCAAAGTGTTCAAAAAGATAAACAATAGTTATTTATGAAAAAGATTGTATTTGCAGCACTGTATTGTTTTTCAGTTGCATTAATTATTCATGCACAACAAAAGAATTATGATCTTAATACATTGATTGCAACTGAATACTCTTTCTCTGCAAGCGCTGGAGAAATTGGAACTAGGGAAGCTTTTCTAAAATTCATTGCAGATGATGCGGTTTTATTTGCACCAAATCCGGTAAATGGTAAAAAACATTTTGAGGAGGATAAACAACCAAGAACCGGTTTGCTAAGCTGGTATCCATGTAAAGCTTTTATTAGCAAGTCGGGCGATATGGGCTTTTCATCCGGACCATGGGAATGGAAGAAAAATAAAAATGATTCGTCTGCTTCTGCTTACGGTAATTTCTGCACTGTTTGGCAAAAACAGAATAGCGGCAAATGGAAGTTTGTTTTTGATATGGGGATCAATAATGATAAACCAATAACTAAAATTGAACCTTTAGCATTTGATACTTCAAAGAAAATTTCAAATCCGTTGATAAAAGGAATTAAACACAGTAAACCAACAGAATTATTACAGTTGGAAAAGCAATTTTCAACTCTTTCGTTTCAAATTGGCGCTGCTGCAACTTACAGGAAATATATTGATGAAGATTCACGCTTATTAAGAGATGGCGTTTTTCCAATCGTTGGCAAATGGAACATAACTGATTATCTCTCACAGAAAGGACTGCACTATCAATTCAATCCGGTTGGAGGGAAAATCTCATCTTCAAAAGATTTTGGATTTACCTATGGTGAATTAGCGGTTAATAATTCTGAGACTAATTCAAACGAAAAATTTAATTATTTGCGTATCTGGAAAAAGGAAGGCAATCGCTGGATTATTGTTTCCGAAACGGCAAATAAATTAAAAAGCTAAATCAACTTTAATTTTTTTGATTTATAAGATTAATCCCGGATACTTTTATAATACTGAAAATCAAAATCAAAACTCCAAACCATTGTATTGGAGCTAAAATATTCCCTCTTACAAAATACTCAAGTACAACTGCAGTTAGTGGAAATGCCAGTTCACATATCGTGGCAACAGAGGCAGTTATTCTTTTTAATCCATAATAATAAAGAAAAATTGCCGCGCCTCCAGTTGTAAAAGCAATTAATAAGAAAATTAGCCATTGATTTACCGATATAATTGATATTGCTTTTATATCACCTAAAGTGCCTGCAATGATTAGCATAATAAAACCTGAAATAAGAAATCGCAGGTAAGTACTCATTTTGAAGCCAACATTGCGCAATGCTCTTTTACTGAATACTGTGGAAGAACTAAAACTTATTGCAGCTACCAATGAAAGTAATGCCGCATATGTTGTTTTATCACCGTTTGCAAGATTTGGCGTAGATATTCCAAAAGTCATTAGGTATGCTCCTATAACTGCGGATGCAGCCCAAAGGAAAAATATTCTTGGCAGTTTTTCTTTTAATAAAAGTCCTGCAAGAGTAAGTGCAAAAACCGGTTGCAGCTTTTGTATTAGAATTACAATAGATAGATTTACAAAATTAACATAGAAAAGAGCCTTTGTAATTGCCATAGTTCCAATTGCTCCGCCAAACAGTGCAACACCGGCAAATGCTGCCCAGTCTTTAATATCCAGTGATTTTAGTTTTGGTAGGTCTTTTATGAAGATCGGTGAAAGGAACAATGTCACTATTGAGCTTTCAATAAGTACTACAAGAGGTACAGGCAGTCCATACAGTTGAGGAGTCAGAATAATTCCATCAACGCCCCACAACGCAGCAGCTATTATCACAAATAATGACGCAAACCTTCCCATAATTCCTTTCTTGAAAATTTCTATAATGAAAATAAACAAGCGCAAAAATAAGAATAATTTAATAAGATATTTCTACGAGCTGATTATTTAGCAGTTATTGAATGGCAAATTGTTAATATGATATCTATTGATTAATCAAAAATAGTTTTGCTTTTAATATTAAATCTAAAAAGCACTATAGTACCAAGTGAAACTAAACCAAGCAATAATCCTGTCCAAATACCAATTGCGCCCAGTTTAAAATAGAATCCAAGTATTCCTGCTACCGGAATTCCAACCAGCCAATATGCTGCTAAAGAAAGTATCATAGGGATTTTAGTGTCGGTTAATCCCCTCAGCACACCAATCCCGGATGATTGCAGTCCATCAAAGATTTGAAACAATGCTGCTATGATAAGAAGCTGTGATGCTATGGATATTACTTCTTTATCATTCACATATAGAGTAGGTAAAAAATTGTGAAATAAAATAAAACAAATTCCAAATATGAACATCAATGATGCGGCAAGTGCCATTGCACTAAATCCGGCTCTTCTTATTTGGGTTATTTTTTTGTTCCCAACTGCTTCGCCAACTCTAATTGTTCCTGCGGATGCAATACCAAGAATAATCATATAAGTAATAGAAGCAAGATTAATTGCAACCTGGTGAGCGGCTAATTGGGTTCTGCCAAGCCAGCCCATCATAACAGCGCCAAACGCAAATGAAGAAACTTCAAGAAAATATTGAAACCCGCTTGGCAAGCCTACAGAGATCAATTTTTTAATAAGAGAAAAATCAAATGAATGGAAATTAAATTGTGGCTTGTAAATTTTTACCTTTTTATAATTCAGAATAAAAACTATCAATACAAGCGCCATCATCCATCTTGTAAATGTTGTTGCAATGCCCGCGCCAAATAAGCCTAATGCAGGCAAACCAAAATTTCCGTATATAAACAACCAATTTAAAAATGCATGAGATATATTTGCCACTAATGCAATTATCATTGGTGGATATGGTATTGATAATCCTTCAAGGAATTGACGGTATGATTGAAACAACATGAAAGGAATTACAGATAGCGATAAAACTTGCAGGTAAGGAACCGCCTCTTTTACAACATCTATAGGCTGGTTTAAATATGGAATTAAATAAGAACACAAAAAAGCTGTAATTGTGATAAAAATTGAAAAAACAAAATTTACTGCAACTGAATGATTAAGTGTTTTGCCGCAATCACTAAATTTCCCGGCTCCTTTGGAAATTGCAATGAGCGGGGTTGCTGCCATTGATAATCCAATTCCAATAACTACTATTAGGAAAAATATACCATTGACTAGTGATGAAGCTGCTAATGATGCAGGTCCGACTCTGCCTACCATCATACTGTCGATAACGCCCAGCATTACATGACCAAACTGTCCAAATGAAATTGGCGCGGCAAGTTTAATTGTTTCCCTTATGTTGGATTTATAATCCATCTATTTATATGATTTTAATATTTCTGTATAAGAAAATTAGTAAATTGTTTTTGCAAGTCGCTAATTTACTGTGGTAAAAATTGATCCGCTTGGATAATAAAATAATAAATAAGTTCATTCCTAAACTCTTAACCGGTTTTATACTCATTGGTATTATTATTCTGTTTTTGAAGAATGCTCTCCCTGTACAATTTATTCAAGATGATGCATTCACTGCTTTGCGTTATGTTAAAAATTTTATAAATGGTTATGGTCTTGTATTTAATCAGGGTGAAAGAGTTGAAGGGTATACAAATTTTTTATGGGTAATTATTCTCAGCATTGTTGGGTTTTTAAGCCGCGATATCTCTCTTGAAAATTTTACTCAATATCTTTCGCTCTTCTTTAGTATAGTCCTCATCATTCTCACATTTGTACTCTCAGATATTTTTAATGAAAATGATAAAAGTTCATCAAATATTAAGAGTTCAAAAATTATAAGAATTCTATTCGATGTTGTTCCGGTAATAATGCTGGCTTTTTCAACACCATTGATATATTGGGGTGTAAGCGGTATGGAAACAACAATGTTTGTTTCACTCCTTCTTCTTTCAATAATTTTTTATTTGAAAGGAAACAGAGACAAACCAAATTATCCGTTTTTAATCGTTTCTATTTGTAATTCTCTTCTGAGACCTGAAGGAATGATTTTCTTCTTATTAATTATACTTCATAAAATTATTACCAAACTAATTGGAAAAACAAAATTAATTAATAGACAATTACTGCTGAGTATTTTCGATAAAACTTTTATAAAAGAAATTATCATTTATTTAATTCCTTTAACGGTTTTTCTCATTTTTAGACTTATATACTATGGTTACCCATTGCCAAATACTTTTTATGCTAAAACTGAATTCACTATACAATTTGTGCAGCGTGGTATTAAATATTTCTTGGAATTCAACAAAGCAAATCTGGCTTATGGGCTAATTCTTGTTCTGCCTTTAGTATTATTTATTTATAAAAAAATATTTAAGAAGTATCTTTTATTATATTTGCTGATTTTCCCCTGGATATTATGTGTTATCATAATTGGGGGAGATGTTCTTCCAATTGGACGGTTTTTCCTTCCAATAATGCCACTGACATATATTCTATTTGCTAAATCAATTAAGGTTTTTTTTGATTTAATTGCCTTTAACAACAAGTATACAAAATATTTATCCCTTTCGTTATTACTAATCTTAATTATAGCGTACTCTTTTATAAATTATAAAAAACAGAAAGATGAAATGATGACTAAACGTTCATATGAGGCAGGCTTAGTCCAAAAAATGAAAATTTATGCCCGGTGGATTAATGAAAGAGAAGAATTATCGGGGCATATTCCGTTTGTTGCAATGTCTACTATAGGAACATTCTCATATTATACAAATTCAAAAATAATTGATCTTGTGGGACTGACTAACTCCTATATTGCGCATAATCCTGAAGAAGTTTATGGAATCGATAATGAGCTGCCCGTAATATGGAAAGAGAGGCATTATAATGCCGCCTATGTGCTAAAGCAAAATCCTGATTATATTATATTTCCCGCCGGCGGCAAACCAAGCGCATTTGCTGAATGTGCTTTGTTTGTTCAGAAAGAATTTAAAGAGAATTATTACACTCAGCTTTTATATTCGGAAGAGTTGCACCAGTTGCTTCCTATTTTTACTAGAAAACTTATACCGGAAAAGGAAATTGTTTTGAATGAATGTAATGTTAAATTTGTCAAACATTTTATTAAGGCCAATGATTATTTTCTAAAAATGTTAGATAGCAATGATAAAGATATGTTAAAACGAATTTCACTGGAATGTGACAGTATAACATATTATTGTCCTCAAAGAAAAGCAGATGCACTAACAATACGCGGTTATTCATATTACCATGCTGGTAAATATGAAGAAGCTAAAATATTTTTAAAAGAAGCATCAGATTATGATCCGTTTAATGCTATTTCACGTCTTTATCTTAAAAATATTTTTGTGAATGAAGGCAATATTAAAGGCGCTGTTGAATTAATGTTGCAAATAAAAAAATATTCTCCAGATGCTTTGCCCGGATTTGATGTCAAATTTTAACAGCAAGGAACTTATTTCGTTTGGATTTTGTAAAGAGTGTAATTGTTTTTATTTTTATCATTGATTTAATATAAAGGAAAGTAAATGGAAAATATCGGCTTTGGCGAACTGCTAATTATTCTTTTTATCATTTTTCTACTATTTGGCGGGAAAAAAATTCCGGAACTTGCAAAAGGATTAGGGCAAGGGATTAAATCTTTTAAAAAGGCCCTAAGCGGGGAAGAAACTGAAGATCATAAAAAAGATAAATAAGCAATTTCTTACCATACTGGCGCATCTAACATTGTTGAGGTAAAATTACATTGTTTGTATTTTTACACAACAATATATTTCTTATGATATAAATTTATTAATGGAGGAACTATGAGTGAGCATACAACTGCTAAAAAATATGAATTCAAAGCTGAAGTAAAAAAGCTCCTCGATATACTCGTTCATTCTCTATATACAAGCCGCGAAATCTTCTTACGTGAACTTATTTCTAATGCATCAGACGCTCTTGATAAGCTGCGCTTCGAATCGACGCGGGGGGCAGTTATTGAGGATAATGATATTAAACTGGAAATTAAAATTGAATTTGATGAAAAAGAAAAACTTCTTACCATAATTGATACCGGTATCGGCATGACGCGTGATGAACTAATTGCAAATATTGGAACAATTGCTAAATCAGGTACCGAAGAGTTTGTTAAAATGATTGAGCAGACTAAATCGGATGCCAATAATATAATCGGGAAATTTGGAGTTGGTTTTTATTCTGTTTTTATGGTTGCAAAAGAGGTAACAATAAAAACCAAATCATTCCAAAAAGATGAACCTGCAATTGAATGGAAGTCTGACGGACTTGGTGATTATGAAATTTCAGAATTTGAAGGGAAAATTACACGTGGAACTACAATTGAAATTCATCTAAAAGAAGATGCGGGAGAATTTGCAGAAAAATGGAGACTGGAAAATATTATAAAGAAACACTCAAATTTTATCTCCTACCCGATTCTCCTTGCTAATGAAAAAATTAATACTGTTAGCGCAATCTGGCGTGAACCTAAAAGTTCTATCAAAGATGAGCAGTACAATGAATTTTACAAGTCTTTGACGTATGATAACGATGACCCGATGGATGTTATTCACAAATCTGTTGATGCGCCGATTCAATTCAATGCGCTTTTATTCATACCTAAAAAGAGCAATGAGCTTTATTTTTACGACCGTGAAAATTATGGATTGGATTTATATGTACGCCGGGTTCTAATCCAGCACAAAAATAAAGACCTTCTTCCCGAATATTTAAGTTTTGTAAAGGGTGTTGTCGATTCGGAAGACCTGCCTTTAAATATTTCCCGTGAGACTTTACAGGAGAATGTCGTTTTTTCAAAAATTGCTTCAAGTGTTACAAGTACTGTTTTAGCTTACCTGATTGAAAAGGTAAAAAACAACCAGGATAATTACATAAAATTCTGGAAGGAGCATGGAAAAATATTCAAACTTGGCTATGGTGATTATGCCAATCAAGAGAAATATATCGAATTACTCCGTTTTAATTCATCAGTTTGTAAAGATAAAGAAGAATTGATCTCCTTAACTGATTATTCTTCCAGGATGAAAGAAGGGCAAAAAGATATTTATTATATAACAGGGGCTAACCGTGAATCTTTATTATTAGATCCTCATATGGAAATTTTTAAGAATAAAGGAATGGAAGTTTTATACTTGTATGATCCGATTGATGAGTTTGTAATTTCATCAATTAGAAAGTATAAGGATTTCGAATTCAAATCGGCAGAGACTGTAGACTCTAAAAAATTAGACGAAATCAAAAATATAGAAGAGAAAAAAAGCGATTTTCAGGATCTAAGTACTGATGATGAAAAACATTTTTTCAGCCTGCTGGCCAAAATGAAAAGTATTTTATCCGGCCGCGTTGAAGATGTTGTTAAATCCACCCGTCTTATCGATAGTGCTGCATGTGTTGTGTCTAAGGATGAAGGACTATCGGCTACAATGCAAAAAATTATGAGAATGTCTAACAAAGATATATCCCTGCAAAAGAAAATTTTCGAAGTAAATCAAAACAATAAATTAATCCGTAATTTGATAAAAGTATTCAAAGTTGATTCCAATGATGATTTTATAAGAACTGCCACGGAACAACTTTTTGAATCAGCGTTGCTTCAAGAAGGCAGTCTCGATGATCCGCATAACCTGGTACAAAGAATCAACCAGACTCTGGCATCATCAAGTGATTGGTATCTTACTGTAAAAAAAATCGATTAATACTTTATAATAATAAGCAGTCCAGAGCTTGAGGGACTGCTTATCATTCCTCTTTATAAGAACAGTTTTTCAGAAATATTTTTGCAATTCTGTTATTATATTAGGTATATTTGTGTTTAATCCTAATATAATTAGGAAATATTTTGTCAAAACCGTAAATAATCCTTATAATAACTCATTTTGGAGAAAGGATGGGTAAATACAATAAATACGTTCCGTTTATTTTATTTGCAATTATTGCAATAACCGGTGCAGTTCTAAATTTTAATTATTCGCATGTTAAAGGTGGTCCTGTTAATTCAGGCGATACGGCGTGGATGCTTACCGCAACCGGTCTTGTTCTTTTGATGACACCCGGACTTGCATTCTTTTACGGCGGTATGGTTGGGCAGAAAAATATAATATCAACAATGCTTCAAAGTTTTATTGCGATGGGCGCAATAAGCATTATTTGGGTAGTTGTTGGATTCAGTCTTGCTTTTGGAGATTCAATTGGCGGAATAGTCGGAAATCCATTTACGTATTTCATGTTTCGTGGTGTTAATGGTGAAACCGATCCGGCTCTTGCACCAACATTTCCTTTATTGTTGTTTGCAATGTTCCAATTGAAGTTTGCAATTATTACACCTGCTTTAATAACCGGTTCATTTGCTGAAAGAATTCGTTTTTCTGCTTACTTACTTTTCATCGTTTTATTTAGTCTGGTAATTTATGCGCCTTTAGCGCACATGACATGGCATCCCGATGGATTTTTAAGAAAGCTTGGCGTTTTGGATTTTGCCGGGGGAACAGTTGTTCACATGTCCGCAGGTTTTGCAGCTTTGGCAGGTGCTCTGCATTTGGGAAGGAGGCATGCACACATAGCAAAGGAAAGGCATATTCCTGCCAATATTCCATACGTAATTTTAGGAACAGGGCTTCTCTGGTTTGGCTGGTTTGGATTCAATGCCGGCTCTGCAATGGCGGCAAATGGCTTAGCTGCTCTTGCTTTTGCAACAACAAATACTGCATCGGCTTCTGCAGCTATAGCCTGGATTTTCTTTGATGTTTTAATGGGTAGAAAACCTTCTGCAATGAGTGCATGCATCGGTGCTGTAGTTGGGCTTGTTGCAATTACTCCCGCCGCTGGATATGTATCGGTTGGTGCAAGTATTTTTATTGGGGCTACTGCTGCCTGTGTAAGCAATATTGCGGTTGCATGGAAAGGTAAAACTACCCTGGATGATGCACTTGATGTATTTCCGTGCCATGGTTTGGGTGGTATTGTTGGAATGATTTTTACAGGCATTTTTGCAAAAGATGTTGGTTTGATTAATGGAGTTACTGCAACTTTTCTTGCCCACATGCTTGCATTGGTTATAGTTGGTGTTTTTACGTTCGGCGGTTCTTATTTACTGTATATAATTACCGATAAATTGATACCTATGAGGGTCTCAAAAGAAGAAGAAATTGAAGGACTTGATATAAGTCAACACGGAGAAAGTATTCGGGCTAGAATGCCTTCGTGGGATTTATAGTGAATACTTATAATAATTCAACTTATAAAAACCGTCCTACTGGGCGGTTTTTTTGTAGCACTTAATCAAATCATAAATTAAATTCAATCCTAAAATTCAAGGCGGAAGAATTATGGAAAAAAAATCCACTCACCAGTCAGCAATGGAGTTCAAGCGCGAATTAAGTTTATATGATTCCACAATGATCGTAATTGGTTCAATGATCGGATCAGGAATCTTTATTGTTAGTGCAGATATTTCCAGGACTGTTGGTTCCAGCGGTATGCTTTTAGTAGTTTGGCTGATTACAGGTATAATTACATTAATCGGCGCACTTGGTTATGGAGAACTTGCTGCAATGATGCCTCATGCAGGTGGTCAGTATGTTTACCTGCGCGAGGCATATAACCCGCTGGTTGGATTTTTATATGGCTGGACTCTTTTTCTTGTAATCCAAACCGGAACAATTGCGGCGGTTGCTGTTGCATTTGCAAAATTTACTGGGGTAATAATTCCATGGTTCAGTATGAAGAATATTTTACTTTCATTATTTGGATTGAATATTTCTGCCGGGCAGCTTCTTGCAATTGCAACAATAGTTTTATTGACTTATAATAATGTCAGGGGAATACGTGAAGGTAAAACAGTACAGAATATTTTTACAACTGCTAAAGTGGCTTCACTTCTGGGATTAATTTTGCTGGGAATAATAATTGGCTCAAACAGTCATGCAATAAGTGCAAATTTTTCAAATATGTGGGACGCAAAATGGCTTCACATCGCCGGCGGAAAAATTGATTGGATCGAAACAATAACAGGTTTTTCATTCATAACTGCTGTCGCGGTTGCAATGGTGGGATCTCTTTTTGCCAGCGTTGCCTGGGAAAATATTACATTTACTGCCGGGGAAGTTAAAAACCCGAAACGCAATATTCCCTTGAGTTTGCTGTATGGAACTGCAATTGTTACAATACTTTATATACTTGCTAATGTGGCTTACCTTGTTGTTCTGCCTTTAGCCGGCAGTATGGATGGGAAAGATGTTACAAGTCTTGGAATTCAATTTGCTGCTGAAGACAGAGTGGGAACTGCTGCTGCACAGTTATTTTTTGGGGAACCTGCTGCAATTATTATGGCGCTGCTTATTATGGTTTCTACATTTGGCTGTAACAATGGATTAATACTTGCCGGGGCCAGGGTTTATTATGCAATGGCAAAAGATAAATTGTTTTTTAAATCTTCAGGTGAATTGAATAAAAATTCTGTTCCTTCAAAAGCATTAATCTTTCAAGGTGTGTGGGCTTGTTTGCTTTGTCTTTCGGGTACTTATGGGCAATTGCTTGATTATGTTGTTTTTACAGTCCTGATATTTTACATATTAACTATTATTGGGGTTTTTATTCTTAGGAAGAAACAACCTAATGTTGAAAGGCCGTATAAGACTTTTGGTTATCCTGTATTACCCGTTATATATATAATTCTTGCTTCTACAATTTCAATAATTTTATTAGTAGAAAAACCGGAATTTACTTTGCGAGGACTAATTATTGTTCTGATCGGAATTCCTGTTTATTATGTATGGAAAAATTTCCAAAAAAAATAATTAACTCACTTTAACAATATAACTCCGTCGTTTACGGCGGAGAAAAAGGACAACAAAAACGAAAAGGGCTTTAGCCCAAAAAATTTTTACTTAGTTACACCCCACGTCCTGAAGGACGTCGTTAGAAATATAACTCCACATTCCTCCACCGTTTACGGCAGAAGTAAAGTTAATTATTGTTAACAGGTACAGGTATCTGTACCTGTACTTTAACATATTTTCCATGATCTTTACCGGGTTTGAATCTTGTCATTGATACGGCACGCAATGCGGCTTCGTCAAACATGCTGCCAATGCCTTTTGTAAGTAAGGTTTTTCTTACAGAACCATTCTCATCTATAAATGCTAGTACAAAAACAGTTCCTCCATTTTTAGTCCCTGGTGAAAGATGTAACTGTGAAATTATTTTTTCAATTCCTCCAATTGGTTCAGGCATCTCATCAACTGCTACAAAATAAACATCATCTACTTTAGGCTTTGGAGGTGAGGGGATCCCAAGATTAATTCCATTACCGCTACCCGTACCGCCATTACCGGTTCCTGTTCCGCTGCCCCCGGTATTACCTTGTTGCCTGTCTGACTTCTTGTCTATATCATTTTTCTTATCAGGACTCATTATTTTCTCATCAGCTCTCATTTTATCAGGATTAATTTTTTCTTCATTCTCTATTGCAGCATTCCCGCCGCTGCCCGGGGCATTGTCTAAACCAACTTCTATAAAACCATTCCCATTATTCGCGGAACTGTACAATCCAATAAAATAAAAAAATATTAGAACAACTAAGTGAGTTACAAATGAAAAGAGAATGGGGATATTTTTATTCAGCTTATCAGACATTTCATTCTATTATAATCCGCTAAATTATTAAGGATTACTTGTCTCAACCCGCGTTGTAGCAATTAATAATTTAACAGCGCCGGCACTCTTCAAAGCATCAAGCAGTTGTATAAATGATCCATGGCGGACATTTTTATCAGCTTTAACAATTACTTCTTTTGTCCCTGTCCGGTTAAACTCATTTTGCAGAGTAGAATAAAGTTCTGCGTAAGAGACAATTTTTCCATTAATTGAAATTTCATTCCTGTCATTCAAATATATTTCAGCGCCTTTGGTTATTTCAGTATCAGAATTTGTAGATTGAGGCAGTTTTACTTTAAATGAGCCGGTAATAAGAAACGGACTTGTTATCATAAAAATTATAAGCAGTACAAGTACAACATCTGTAAATGGTGTTATGTTAATTTCTGAGAACTCTTTTTCGCTAAGTTGATGTCTTCTCATTTCAGCCCTACTTCTTTATTGTTCTTATAAGAGAATAAATAGTTTCATCTAATGACGGAAGATTTAATTTTAATTTTTTCATAAAATAATTATAGAATAAAACTGATGGCACTGCAACGAACAATCCTGCTGCAGTTGCAATTAATGCTTCCGCTATTCCGCTCATAACGTGAGCATAGTTTGATGTATCGCTTAAAGAAAGAGCTTGGAAGGATTTAATAATTCCTACCACTGTTCCAAATAATCCAATGAATGGCGAAATACTGCCAAGTGTTGCCAGTACTCCTAACCCATTTTCTAATTTTGCTGTTTCCTGATCAAGTTTATTGAATGCAGATTCCTGCAATTCTTCCTTTGTTAAGTAAAAATGTTCAAATATGTGTTTAAATACAGATGCTAATGGAGAGGAGATTTTAAAGAATAATACATTGATTTTATATGTCTTGCATGTTTGCAAGGCATCTTTCAAGCTTTTTCTTTCAATACATTCCATTATTTTATTTAAAAGGTCATCATTATGCCTTTGCTTTAGACAGTTGAATTGAATCAGCTTCTCGATTACTACTTTAAGAGATAATATAGAACAGATCAACAAAATGAATATTGTAAAGCCGCCATGCATTAAAAGGTCTAGTAATGATTCATTACCCATAAAAGGTCTCCAAAAATCAATTTAATATTATCAGCTAATTTTTGAATTAGCTCGCTTATGTTTTATAAATTCAATTATTCCGGGCAAAATTGAAATAAAAATTATTGCAATTATAACAAAAGAAAAATTGTTTTTAACTATAGAAAGATTACCAAAAAAATATCCGCAATAAACAAATGAAGCACACCAAAGAACTCCGCCTATAATATTGTAAGAAATAAATTTGGAATAAGTCATTGACCCAACTCCTGCAACAAATGGTGCAAAACTTCTTACAATTGGAACAAACCGGGCTATAATTATAGTTTTTCCGCCGTATTTTTCATAGAATTTATTTGTCTTATCTATATACTCTTTTTTTAGTGTACGAGGATATTTGTTAAACAATTTTTCGCCAAGATAATGTCCGATCCAATAATTTACCGTATCACCCAAAATTGCAGCACAGGATAATATAACAAATAACAGATGAACGTTTAACGAACCTACTGCTGCGAATGTTCCAGCGGCAAAAAGAAGCGAATCGCCCGGCAGAAATGGAAAAAACACAAATCCTGTTTCGGCAAAAATAACTATTAATAAAATTACATAAGTAAAAGTATGGTACTGTTGAATCAGTTCACCAAGATGTACATCAAGATGAAGAAAAAGATCAATAAGGTATTTTATAAATTCCATAATTCTTCGGATTAGTTAATATAAATTCTACAAAGATATTAATTTTCCTCGAGGTAATTAAGGTCCTTGCTATAAGTTTCCTCAAGCTTGTAGATGGCAAACAATGCTATTAATATAGAAACTATCCCCACCAGCAATGCAGAGTAGATCATACCAAAAGCGGGGCGTAAAGTTGTAAAGGCAAAAGTAATTGGTAAAACAGAACCGCGTATAAAATTTGGAACTGTTGTTGTTACTGTTGATCTTAAATTAGTGCCAAATTGTTCGGAGGCAGTTGTAACGAAAACAGCCCAGTATCCGATTGATATTCCCAGGAGAACACACAAGCCATAAAACATTGTAACTGTTAAACCACTAGTGAAAAGATAAACTAGAATGAAAATCGCAGTCAGCAAGATGAAAATTGTTACGATTTTTTTTCTGCTTTTCATATATTGACTTAAAAACCCGCTGGCGAAATCACCAAAAATTAATCCCGTATAAGTAAAAAGTATTGAATTACCCGCCGAGATTGGGCCCTGAACGCCTAGTACTTTCGCAAACTCCGGTGAAAACGTAATTAGAATTCCAACTACAAACCAAATTGGCAAACCTATAAGTATGCAGTATAAATAACGGAAAAACCTATCGCTTGATGTAAACAGCATTAAAAAATTACCTTTAGATACTTTTGAATTTTGAATGGATTGATACATACCGGATTCAAACATCTTGATCCGTAAAACAAGAAGAATCAATCCAAGTATACCGCCGATAATAAAAGCCCATTGCCAGGGGAACATATCACCAATAATAGCTGCAAATATTGCACCTGTTACGCCAATAGTTGCAACTATGGCTGTTCCGTAACCACGGGTTTCTTTAGACATAACTTCACTTACTAATGTAACTGCTGCGCCAAGCTCGCCGGCAAGTCCAACACCGGCAACAAATCTTAAAACTGCATACATTCCTACAGAGGTTACAAAGGCATTAAGCAAATTTGCAATTGAATAAAGAAAAATTGAACCGAATAATACAGAAAGACGTCCTTTTTTATCTCCCCAAATTCCAAAAATAATTCCACCTATTAGCATGCCGGCCATTTGTGAATTTAAAAGTAAAACTCCTACGCTAATTAATTGTTCACCTTTAATTCCTAGATATGTAAGGCTTGGTATGCGGACTATACCAAATAGAATTAGATCATAAATATCTACAAAATAGCCAAGCGCAGAAATAAGCACAGTGGCATTTAATATATTTTTTATAAGATTTTCCTTGGGCGGATTCAAAAATTATCCTTTCTCGTTTGTGATAAATTAATGATCAAACCATAATTCCCGGCGCTAATTACAAAAGAAAAAAATCATTTACCAATTCTAGAAAAATAATAATGGAATGTGAGCTAATGCAAGAAATCCAAATCTTTCCAAGGTTTTTAAGCGAAGCGAAGGAACAAAATAACTGAAATAAATTCCTTTAATAATTGTATTACTCATCATTGCTATAATTATTGCAGAAGCAACAAGAGAAATATCTGTTTGTGCTCCATGGACTAATGATAGAATAAATGGATCAATATCGGATAGCCCGACTATTGCTGATAGTGTTAATAACCCTTGAACACCAATATATTGTTTTACCAATTTTGTTACTACTGAAAGAAGTACAAAAAGAATTGCAAATACCAAAGCAGGACGAAGTTCAAAAGGGTTTTGCAGCTGTTTAACACCTTCTTCAGTTGTCTTTGGTATCCTGGCATCATTAATTCTAATAAAAGATAATGCAAAACCAATAAGACAAAGTATTATTAATTTCCACCATAACACATTTAATACTGTAGGGTTGATAATAAAAATCAAAACCAAAATGCGAAGGTACATTACACTGCTTGCCACTACTGTTGTTTCAAGGGCGCTTGGTCCTTGGAGTGGATTTTTTTGTGCAACTCTTCCATAAGCTATGCAGACTGCAGTGCTTGAGACAATTCCTCCAACAAATCCGGTAAGCCACAAACCAATTTTTTGTCCTATAACTTTTGATAAAATATAACCTACAAATCCTACTGAAGAAACAAGTATTACTATCTGCCACATTTTAGAAGGATTTAATTCAAAATCTGTAAAATTCTTATTCGGTAAAACTGGTAGAATAATTAATGTTACAAGTAAAAATTTTAGAACGGCAGTAAATTCATTCTTATTCAGTTTTTCAACAATATTTTCCAAGCCGGCTTTTTCAGAAAGCAGCATTGTATTAATTATACCCAATGCCATAGCTGCCCAAATATCAACTAGAAGGGCAAGTGCTCCAACAACAAAAGTTAAAAGTGCAGAAACTTCACTTGTCACACCAAATTTATCAGCCTGAGTTTTCCTGTAATATCCAATTGCTGCAAGAAAGCATATTGCCAGCAATCCCAAAGGAAGCATAAATGTTGCGCCAAGTTGAAATAACCATGCACAGCCAAATCCAAGCATGCTTATTATAGGATATGTTCTTATACCCCCAAGGATTACACTTTTTCTTTTAGATTTTGTGCTTTCACGCTCAAGACCAATTAAAAATCCAAGTGCAAGTGCAACTATGAACCGGAGTTGAAAAGTCCACTCAATTGAGTTCATCTTTCACCAATATTTTTTTGAAATACAATCTAAGTGTAAAGCGGAATATTATCAATGAATAATTATGCGGGTTCTTCATGCGTAAGGCAGTGTAATGTACCCAATCCCCACACTAAATCGACCGCATGTATGCCAATTACTTCTTTATTAGGTAATAATTCAGAAATAATTCCCAACGCAAGTTTATCATTTTTATCGTTAAATGTAGGAACGAGAACAGCCTGATTGCAGATATAAAAATTTGCGTAAGAAGCAGGAAGCCGCAAATCCTCAAAGTGAAGTGGTGAGGGCATTGGCAATTCAAAAACATTTAATTTAGAGCCGTCTTCTAATTTAAAATCCTCAACATGTTCAAAATTTTCTTCAAGATTGTAATAATTATCATCACTCTGATTTTTATCCCTGCACAGAACGACTGTATCTTTATTTACAAACCGGCAAAGATCATCTACGTGTCCGTGGGTGTCATCGCCCGCTATACCTTTACCAAGCCAAAGAACATTTGTGATCCCAAGATATTTTTTAAAAATTGTTTCATAATCACTTTTTGTAAATCCGGGATTACGGGTCTGGATTTTTTCATCCAATAAACATTCCTCTGTTGTAATAAGGGTGCCTTTTCCGTTTATATCAATTGAGCCTCCCTCAAGAACAACTTTTTGATTATTGTGCAAGACGTCAATTAAATTAATTTTTAATGATTTTGACAAAATTTTAGGAATGTTTTTATCTTTTTTCCAGTTATCGTATTTAGCCCAGCCATTGAATTTAAATAATGCACAATAAATATTATCTTCACTTTTTACAAATGCCGGACTCGTATCTCTCATCCAGCCGCGGTCTGTTTCTGCAACTACAAATTCTATATAAGACAAATCAACATGAACTTTTGCAAGTATTTTTTTTACCTTTTCTTTTTCAGCTTTTGATTGAATTAGGATGTTTACTTTTTCACCAGGAATTATTTTGCGGACAATCTCCGCATAAACCCAGGGAATAGGAGCAAACTTTCCGGGCCAGTCTTCTTTTTGATGAGGCCAGCAAATAATTGTTGATTTGTGGGTTTCCCACTCTGCCGGCATTCTATATTTTATTTCTGAGGATATTTCAGCCAAAATTATTTCTCATCTAAAAATCTTTGGGTAATTCCACTATATGCGTCAATTCTTCTATCTCTTAAAAATGGCCAGTTCCTGCGTACATTTTCTAAATGATCCAGATTAATTTCAGCAATCAAGATTTCTTCCTTATCATTAGAAGCCTGGGCAAGTACAACACCTTGCGGGTCAGCAATAAATGACGAACCCCAAAATTCTATTCCATCCTGAGATTCAATTTGTTTCTCAAGCCCCACGCGGTTTATAGAAGCTACATATACTCCATTTGCAATTGCATGGCTGCGCTGAATTGTAATCCAGGAATCGCGCTGTCTTTCTCCATATTTTTCTTTTTCAGAAGGATGCCAGCCTATTGCAGTTGGGTAGAATAAAATTGTTGCTCCTTGCAGAGCTGTTAAACGTGCACCTTCAGGGTACCATTGATCCCAGCATATCAATGTTCCAATTGTTCCATACTTTGTTATAAAAGATTTAAATCCAAGATCTCCCGGAGTGAAATAATATTTCTCATAATATGACGGATCATCCGGAATATGCATTTTTCTGTATATGCCGGCTACTTTTCCATCTGCATCAATTATAACCGCGCTGTTATGATATAAACCTAATGAACGTTTTTCAAAAATTGGTACAATAATGACTACTTTATATTTTTTTGCTGTTTTTTGAAATGTTGAAACTGAAATTCCATCGATTTGTTCAGCAAGATCAAATAGTTTTGAATCTTCTCTTTGACAAAAATATTGAGAGCGGTAAAGCTCGGGTAAACAAATAATTTGTGCGCCTTTTTTAGCTGCTTTTGCCGTCCATTCAACAGCCTTTTTAAGATTTGCTTCGGGCTTTGCCGAAAAAGAAAGCTGAAGTAATCCAACTGTAAAATTTTTGCTAAGGTTTTTTCCCATTTGAATAATCCTTGTAACTCAAAATCAATTAATAATAGACGTAACAAATGTAAGTGCAAAAATGCCATAAAAAAGTAAAATAAAAAAATTTACGTGACAGTTAATGGTTTATTAATAGATTTCTTTGTACAAGATAATTAACTTCAATTCCTCAACTGTTTAGAATTCAACATTATATTAATGATTATATTTGCCGGGTCATTTTAAATCAGAATAAATGGAAAATAACATTTCGCCTGTAATACTCACTGCCAAAGAACTTGAAGTGCATTACGGGGAACAGATAATACTTGATAAGGCTTCTTTAAGCATTCATGAAGGGGACAGGATTGGATTAGTTGGCCGGAACGGTGCTGGTAAATCAACTTTTCTCAAAGTAATTTCAGGTATTATGCCTCCTGATAGCGGTGAAGTGGCAAAAAGGAAAGAGCTGGTTATTGGTTTTCTTTCACAAGAATTTACACTAGATGAAAGCAAATCTGTTTATGATAACATTATGGATGGCGCTGAACATATTCTCGAATTATTAGAGATTTATGAAAAACTACCTCATGATTCAACACAAAGACACGTTCTTGAAGAAAAAATTTTACAGGTTGACGGCTGGAATCTAGAGCGGAAGATTGACCTTCTCATTAAAGAGCTGCATGCTCCGGAGCCTGATAGAGAAGTTAAAATTTTATCCGGCGGAGAAAAAAGACGGGTTGCCTTATGCCGTGCTTTAATTTCACAGCCGGACTTACTTATACTTGACGAACCTACAAACCATCTTGATACCGACTCAATTGAATGGATAGAAAATTTTCTTGCCGGATACAAAGGCACATGCGTCTTTGTTACTCACGACCGTTATTTCCTCGATAGAATTGCAACAAGGATTGTTGAGCTTGCAAACGGAGTGTTTTTTTCTCATCAGGGCAATTATACTGATTACCTGATAAACAAATCAGAAAGACAGGCAATTAAAGAAGCTGAAGAAAATAAAAGACAGAATTTTTTACGCCGCGAACTTGATTGGGTTATGAGAGGTCCGCGTGCAAGAAGGACGAAAGCGAAAAGCCGTCTTGATAATTTTTATGAAGTCGCATCCAAGGAAAACACGGAAGTTGAGTTGGACGTTGAGTTAATCATTCCGCCTGCAGAGAAATTGGGCAATAAAGTAGTTGAACTTAAAAATGTCGGAATTGTACTTGGCGGTATAAAACTTTTTGAAGGTTTGATCTTTAATTTTCAGGCAGGAAGAAAATTAGGAATTGTTGGTAAAAATGGTGTCGGCAAAACAACTTTGCTAAGAATGATTCTAGGCAATATATCTCCTACAACTGGAATAATTGATTATAGTGAGAAAACAGAATTTAATTATGTAGACCAGGCGCGTCTGTTATTAAATGATGAAGATACAGTATTTGAAGCAATAGGTGAGGGGAGCGAGTCAATTAAGTTTGGAAAGCAGGAAATGTCTATATGGACTTACCTGCGACGTTTTCTGTTTACTGATGACAGGATAAATACAAAAGTCGGCAGATTATCAGGGGGTGAGAAAAGCCGCTTAACCCTTGCAAAAATTTTAAAGAATGGCGGCAATTTTTTACTGCTGGATGAACCAACCAACGATCTTGATCTACCTACTCTGCGTGTACTTGAAGAAGCCCTGATTGCATTTGACGGCTGTGTGGTTGTAGTTAGTCATGATAGGTTTTTTCTCAATCGTGTTTGTAATGGAATTCTTGCATTTGAAGGAAACGGAAAGATTTATTTTAGTGAAGGCAATTATGATTATTATTCTGAGAAAAGAAAAAGAAAAATTGTGCAGGAAGAGTCACTTGAGAAAAAAGAAAAGAAGGAAGACTCAAGAGTAAAAGCAAAAATTAAAAAGTTAACATGGAAGGAAGCTAAAGAACTTGAAACAATTGAAGAAAGCATTGTTAATGCTGAATCGGAAGTTGAAAGAATTGAAGCTATATTTTCTTCCCCCGATTTTTATGAAAAGTTCGCCACTCAAACTAATGAATTGAATTTGCAGCTTAAAGAAGAAAAAGAGAAAATAAAAAATCTTTTTACCAGGTGGGAAGAATTGGAAAATATTAAGAATAATAAAACTGATATTACATAGGATTAATTACAATCCCGCCAGATACTTCCTCATTTCCTCAACTACCTTCTTGCTGTGAGTCTCTTTATTTGTACCTAGGTCGGTATTAGTTGAGTGCTTCAACATTGAAACAATTTTTCTAAGATTACCAGGCTCATGTATTTTATCTTTTGACGCACCAATTAGAAGGGAAGGAATATTAATGGAAGATAATGAATTCCAGACTGAATATTTTGAGAGGGCAAGTGCCGCTTTTTTCAATTTCCATGGATCAGCAGCATCCAAAGTATTACAATATTTTAAATACTGTTCATTGTCATCTTTTGTATTAAGACGAAAATTCTTTAAATACCATTTTACATAAGGTTTACAAAAATTGTAAAGAGGGGGATAGAAGAGATTTAAAAGAAAAATTCCAAACCTTGGGATTTTAATTACCGCATTCGGTCCAATTAAAACCAAACATAAAGGCTTTTCATTTAAGAAATACGCACAATCCAATATTGCAGAAGCGCCTAAAGAACTTCCGAATAAAATATATTCATTCGTTTTTAAATTTAATTTAGATATTAGATTAACAATATCTTTACCAATGGCTTCAACGCTAATATCTGCATTGCCGGAAATTTGTGATGAAATTTTTTCTCTCGTTTCCAAATAGTAAACTGTAAAATCTTTTGTCATTTCCTGCAAAACATCAGACCATCCATCAATTAATGAAATCCAGCCGGGTATAAAAACAATTGCTGGATTATTATTTTTTGCCGGGGGAGTAAAAATTATTAGCTTAAGTGAAACACGGTTATCAATGGGAATCATCTCAGATTTGAAAGATACATCTTTAGCACAGAAGACGGATAAATTTTCGGCCATAGAATATTTTATTTAGAAAATACATCTGGAAATTCTAAGATGATGCAAGATTAAAATTATTCGGACATAAATACAAGTAATAAAAATAATTATAGTATTTGATTAATTGTTGTAGAGACGCACCGCGTGCGTCTCAATTAAAACAAAAACAACTTCATTGAGACGCGTGCTACGCGTCTTTACAATTAATTAAAAAAAGGCGGCAGACAATTAATTATCTGCCTTTTAAGAAAAATAAATTATTAGTGAGCTACACCCATTTCATCAAGAATGAATCCGGCCTTACCGTATTTTTCAGTAACAAAAAGTACATACCGGATATCTACAGAAATAGCCCGCTGTAAATCAAAATCATACTGCCAGTCACTAATCATTGCTTCATAGTTGCCGTCAAAAATAACACCAATTAATTCACCTTTAGCATTCATGACAGGACTGCCGCTATTGCCGCCCGTAATATCAACCTGGTGAGTGAATGCCACCGGTACATCTTTTAAAATAGGATCCATCCATCTGCCGTAATCTTTTTTGTTGTATAGATCAAACAATCCGGCAGGAACATCAAATGGTTCTTCTCCAGTATTTTTTTCAATTACACCTTTAAGTGTAGTAAATGGATAATACCATACTGCATCGGAAGGTGAGTATCCTTTAATTCTGCCGGATGTAAAACGTATAGTTGAGTTTGCATCCGGGTAAAGTCCGGAACCTTTCCATTCGTAAAGTGCATCAAGATATTGTTTTCTAATGGCTGTTACATTGGAGCCAAAAGTTAGGTTTACATCAACTATCTCATCAGATAATGGCTGAATGCTAAGAGCCATTTTAATAAAAGGATCATTTAATGCTTCTAATTCTTTGGAAGTTTTTTTGAATAAACTTTTTGCGTATTCTACATCATTAAGTTTGGTTGCTTTAGCAGCATCATCAACAAATTGTTCAATTGTCTTTGATTTATCAGCAAAAATATATTCAAGCGGTTTTATACGTTGATCCGGTGGAAGATCATTTGCCATTTTTAAAGCGCGAACCAGCAATGCTTTGTCTGCCGGTTCATAAGTGTCAGCATACGTATACTGAATATTATCAATAGACTGATCAACTACTCTTTCGGTAAAACCCGGCTGCCTTTCACCGGCTGGTTTTTCCATTTGTGATACAATAAATACAATCTGTTCTGCCACACTTAATGGTGTGCCTGCCAGTCCTTGGATTATCCCCAAAACGTTATCTCTTTCCCTGGTTTTAGCAATTAATTTGTACTGTTCTTTTTCATTGGAAATAAGACCGCCATATTTTGCTTTTCTTTGCGGGTCACTGTTTATCCAGTTCATAAAATCTTTTTCGAAATCTAGTTTATTCTGAAGGAAATTTGTTTTTTTCATCCCGCTTACTTTGCCTTCAAAATTCTTTAGAGTATTTGCCAAACCGGTTTTAAGACTTGCCACTTTTAACTCACCTGCATGATCATTTTTTGTTATGTCATCCAGCATCTGAATAATTTCTTTATAATTTTTTATAGCAAAAGGATAGTTGTATTTATAATTCCACTCAACAGAATTTGATGATCTATAGCGTGTAGTAAATCCCGGGAAACCAACTACAAAAGTAAAATCACCGTCTTTAATATTTTCCTTGGCAACTTTAAGCCATACTTTTGGCTTATATGGAACATTATTCTTATCAAATTCTTTACCCGTTCCATCCGGAGCAACGTAAATACGAAGAAAAGAAAAATCTCCCGTGTGGCGCGGCCACATCCAATTATCTATTTCACCGCCAAACTTACCGATTGCAAGCGGGGGAGAGTAAACTATTCTTATATCTTTAAATAGTTGGTAAACAAAAAGAATATACTGTTTACCGTTATACATTTGTGCAACTGTAGCATTTATATCATCCCTGCCGTTTCTGATTGCTTCTGTCATCTGTGTGATTTTTGCATTTATTAATTTGTCCTTAGAAACAGCATCGCCGGCAGTTTTACCCGCATCAAGAATTTCTGATGTAACATCTTTCATCCCGGTTAGCATTTGGGCTACATACCCTGGAGCTTTAATTTCGTCTTCATGCTTAGAAGCTAAAAATCCATTTGTGAGGAAATCACTTTTTATATCAGAAGCACGTTGAAGTGCTGTATATGCAACATGATGATTCGTAATTATTAATCCTTCGGGAGAAACAAAAGATGCTGTGCCACCTCCTAACTGAACGACAGCGCTGCTGAGAGAAGGTTTCTTGTTATTGTAAATATCACTTACTTCGATTTGCAAACCCTTATTCTTTAAATCGAGTTGGTCGAGCTGGTTTAGAAGCCACATTCCTTCCTGGGCAAATGTTGTTACATAGAGTAGTAGAGAAAGAAGGAAAGCTGTAAAATATTTTTTCATACATGTCTCCTTATTAGTTAAAAGGAAAGTCAATTAAGTGGAGCTCAATTTAGACGCTATTAATAAGCAATTTGTTGTTCAGAATGAAGTATTTTTTGACGAACGGTTGAGGAAATTATTTTTACAAATTATTTTTCGGGGAGTTCAATGTCTTGTTCTTTTACGTTTGGAGGGTTCCAGCCAACTACTGAACCCGCTTTTATTCTTGAAAAGTAAGGAGAAAGAGTTGTGCCGGGCAATGTTCTAACATTATCTTCAATTTGAATCGGTCCCATTCCGGTTCCGGCGCCAATTTTACAATTATTGCCAATTTCAATTATACCATAACGGAATTTGCCGGTGCCTTCATAGGCGTGTACAGTCAAATGTGCATAAGCGCCAAGTAAGGTGTCATTTCCAATAAACACAAGTTCAGGTCTAAAATGATCCAGCCAAACCATCTGCATAATTTCTGCACCGGTACCAATATGAGCACCCATCCACCTGTAAAATTTATTTTTAAATTTATTACCTTTAAGAAAAAATGAAACTGCAACTTGAAAAGTCAAGAGTGTTCTTCTTCCAAAAGGAAGGTTAAGCGCTCTCCAGTGAATTGAGTTTTTTTCTTCATGTGAACCAAGTCCGGAAAAAGTATAGTGTCTTCTGACCGGATTAAAAAATTTTTCAAGATTTGCTTTCCCTTCAACAGTAGAAGGGTCTAATTCCTGAACCTCAATTCCTTTACCACCCGAGGTTTTACTGATAAATATTTTTCTGTTCTTTTTTCTACCAAGTTTAACTGCGCGTAATATAATTTCTGTAGTTACCAGTTTAATTACTTCTTCAGGGGATTTGTTCCTGTACCTGTTCATTTGCAGTTTTTATTAAAATTTCAATTATAAAAAACGAATTATTACCTTATGTGTCAAGAATCTTTTTCGGTATTTGTAAAGACTATGCGGTGCATCGTCTCATCGAATTTTTCAAACTGTAAGACAACCAGGCTTTAAGTTATATCTTTATCTATTTCTGAGACGACCGAACCGGTCGTCTTTACAAAAATTACGAGAGTGAATTATTTTTAAAAGCAAAAAAGCCCCGCGTTCCGGGGCTTTTTTTTATTGGCGTTTAAGTTTAGACGTGCATTAAATTTTCTTAACGTTAGCAGCGCCAGGTCCTTTAGCTCCATTAACGATTTCAAACTCAACCTTATCACCTTCTGAAAGGGTTTTGAAACCATCAGCTACAATAGCTGTGTGGTGGACAAAAACATCTGGTCCCGATTCAGGTGTGATGAAACCAAATCCTTTTTTGTCGTTAAACCATTTAACTGTACCTTTTTCCATACTGTACTTCTCTCCTTTTGATGTTAATTTGTTCCTGCCAAATGAAGCAGGAATCTCTAGCACTAAAATTAATCCTCTTTAATTAAAAATCAAATAGTTTTTCCAAGATTATATCTTTTTCTTTCATTGGTGTCCAGGTGCAATTTTCTTAATCTTATCGATTTTGGGGTCACTTCTACCATCTCATCATCCTGAATATACTCAAGTGCCTCTTCAAGTGAAAATTTGATAGCAGGTGTAATTTTTACTGCCTTGTCTGATCCGGAAGCGCGCATATTGGAAAGCTTTTTACCGCGCTGGATGTTTACCTCTATGTCATTTTCTTTGGTATGTTCACCAATTATTTGTCCGCGGTATACTAAATCGCCGGGATCAATAAAAAATTTACCCCGGTCTTGCAGCGAATCTATTGCATAAGCTGTGGAAGGACCTTCATCCATCGAGATCAATACTCCATTAGTGGATTTGTTAATTGCTCCCTTAAAATATTCATACTGGAAAAAACGGTGGTGTATAACACCTTCCCCGGAAGTTGCAGTTAATACTTTTGTACGCAAACCAACAATTCCACGGGTGGGGATGTGGAATTCAATCTTTACCATACTTCCTTTATTATCCATCTTAACCATTTCACCCCTGCGCTGACCTACAAGTTCAATAACTTTACCGGCTGATTCTGAAGGTACGTCAACCACAAGGACTTCAATTGGCTCTGCTTTCTTATGGTTAATTTCTTTATATATAACTTTTGGCTCACGTATTTGAAGTTCATAACCTTCACGTCTCATATTCTCAATTAATATCGATAGGTGCAAAATTCCTCTCCCGGAAACTTTGTATGAATCCGGTGATGCAGTATCATGAACCTTCATAGAAACATTATGTTCAAGTTCTTTATAAAGCCTGTCTCTTAATTGACGTGAAGTAACATATTTTCCTTCCCGTCCGTAAAAAGGGGAGTTATTAACGGTAAACGTCATACTTATTGTTGGCTCATCGATAGAAATAATTTCTAGCGGTTCAGGGTTTTCTGCATCTGCAATTGTATCTCCAATATCAATATCCTCAATTCCAACAATTGCACAAATATCGCCGCATTGAACTTCATCAACTTCTGCACGTGTTAAACCGTCAAAAATAAAAATTTGTTTTGGAACAGCATCATGAACCGAACCATCACGTTTAATTATTGATAATTTTTCATTACGCTTCAAAACACCCCTGAAAACCCTTCCTATTCCAATTCTTCCAACATAATCATTATAATCAAGTGTTGTTACTTGAATCTGCGTTGATCCTTCCTGAATAGGAGGTGTGGGAATATCCTTGATGATTGAATCGAGAAGCGGTACTAAATTTTCTCTAGGTTCATCCAGGTTTCTTACCGCCCAGCCCTGGCGCCCGCTTGCGTAAATAACCGGAAAATCGAGCTGGTCTTCATGAGCGTCAAGTTCAATAAATAAATCATAAATTTCATCAAGTACTTCTTCAGGACGGTTATCTGGTCTATCAATTTTATTTATTACAATAATTGGTTTTAGATGAAGCGCTAAAGCTTTTTCCAAAACAAAGCGCGTTTGTGGCATTGGTCCCTCAAAAGCATCCACAAGAAGAAGAACGCCATCTGCCATTTTTAATACACGTTCAACTTCTCCGCCAAAATCTGCGTGACCGGGAGTATCAATTACATTTATTTTAAAATCTTTATATGGGATACTTATGTTTTTTGCAAGAATTGTTATGCCGCGTTCTCTTTCAAGATCATTAGAATCCAGGAATCTTTCCCGAACTACCTGGTTTTTTCTAAATACGCTGCATTGTTTAAGTATTTGATCTACTAAAGTAGTTTTGCCATGATCAACATGTGCAATTATTGCAATGTTTCTAATTTCTTTCACTAACACTCCGGATATTTTATTAATGACTGCACTGACAAAAAATTTGAGGCGGAATAGAAAAAGCCTTTTTCTTGTGAATTGCTATTACAGCGCGGAAAATGATTACAACCTCAAGTTAAACTAATGTTACGCAGTTTCAAAAATTTTGTATGTAAAATTATGATTATAGGCTGTAAAAACCAAGCGGGTTTTAATTCATTTGTGAATATAAAAGAGAAGGACATTCATCCTTCTCTATATTTATAGTGCGGAATTAGCTTGAAAACGGGAAATCAGAAAATTATTTTTTTGTAGCCATAGCAGCAAGAATTTCTTCCTTACTGGCATCCGGATGTGCTGCGGTCAATTGCTCATAAACATATGAGTTGTAAAATTTTTCGCAGAGTTTACGAACATGCTCAAATTCATTAAACTTAGCAGTTCTGTTAACAAGGTAAACACCAACCGGATCATCAATTTTAATTAATGATTCAGCCGCAACAATGCGGACAGCTTCACTTGGATCTTCACGCAATAAACGCATAAGGGAAATTGCTGCTTTCTGGCATTTTAATTCACCCAGTACAAACGCGCAGTCCAAACGAATATCTGCATCTGCAGAATTTAATCCTTTAATAGGATCTTTGTATACAATTTCGTGTCTTGCATCAATTTCTAATGGTTTAGCTACCTGAGGCAGTACATCATTTGTTATTAGAAAAAGAGAACACAATATTGATAATACCAACAGTCGCGTCTTCATATTTCCTCCTTCGGAGTTTGTTTATAATTTATTTTGTCGGAAGTCCTGGTTCATTAAAAAAATTTCAGATCATTCAAAGAAACTTTCCGAATTACATCCTTTAGACTTTTTACCTATTATGATTGATACACCACTTAAATTTTTGTACAGCCGTTCAAATGAATATTTGACTTAATATATGAGAATTTAGTTTTGATGATAATTAATCACCAAAGAAAAAATATTTTTAAGGAAAAGCAGGGATTAAAAACTCCTCTCTGAAGAAGAGGAGTATGATCTTCAGAGAGGTTCCAGGAGGCTAAAATATGCATCGAAAGAAAGGGACCCTTACCCTTATTACTCAGCCTCAAAAAATATCCATCAAATTTTCATAGAACATTTTATAAAAATTAATTCCGGCTGTAATATGGTTTTATTATTATTTTATACACACTTGTTATTGTTTAACGGCAGGTGAATTTTATAAGAGGTTAAATAAGTTTACAGAGAGGAAGTTGAAAAATATATGAACTAAAAAGATTATGACATCCTGTCTTTCAGCTTGACTGCATAACGCCGGCTCATTACTACAGGAGGTTCCAAACCTTTTATATGAATCTGGTAAGAATAATTGAACCAGTCTTCAACATGGTCTATAAATTCCAAGTTAATTATTGTATTTCTATGTATGCGTGCAAAATAATTATCAGGCAATCTGGATTCCCATTCCCGCATTGATTTAAGAACAAGCCCTTTTGTTTTGTTACTTGTCAGGATTTCCGAATAATTACCTGCGGCTGTAATTTTCATTATTGTGCTAATTCTAATAAACTGGTAAGAATTATTAATCATCAAAAATACGTTATCGGCATAATCTAATTTTTTAACAAACTGAAGTTGAGCTTCATCATTAGATTCAAGATGTTCTAAAGCAAGAGCAAGACGTTCTTTATTAACCGGTTTAAGTAAATAATCCTGGGCATTAACTTCAAAAGCTTTAATTGCATATTCATCATATGCAGTAACAAATATAATATCAGCATTTATTTTCAATTCAGAAAGAAGGTCAAAACCGGATTTTCCCGGCATTTGTATATCTAAAAAGATTAAATCAGGTCCTAATCCTTCAATTGCTTTTTTTGCTTCAGCTACATTACCTGCTTCGCCAACTATTTCAATTTTAGGAAAATCGCTTAGTAAAGATTTTAAATCTTCCCGCGCTAATTTTTCATCATCTATAATTAGGGCTTTATATATCTTGGTCATTTCAACTCCTTATAGATTTCAATTGTTATTATAACAAATCCTTCTTCTTCTTTTATCTCAAAGCTGAAATTACCGGGATAAGAGTATTCCAACCTTCTTTTGATGTTTGAGAGCCCCGTTCCGGTTCCGTAAATTTCCAAATCATTTTTGTCAAATATCAATTTCCCGGAATTTTTAACAATAATTAACAGTTTACCATTCTTTACCTGCGCAATAATTTTAATTTGCAGAGGCATCTCACTTGTTTTCATTCCGTATTTAATTGCATTCTCAACTAAAGGATTAAGTAAGAAATTTGGAATAGGATATTCCTCTGCAAGCGGTTCAATATCAAATTGAAAATCTATCTTATCTTCAAACCGTATTTTTTCTATTTCTGCATAATACTGTATGGCTTCAATCTCATCTATTAATGGTACTTCGGAACTGCTCTTTGTAAGAAGCGTGTATCTGTAAAACTCTGATAATTTACCAACCATCTCTTCAGCCTTACTTGAATTACTTCTTATTAAGGCGCGCAATGAACTAAATGAATTGAACAAAAAGTGAGGGTTAACCTGATACCGCAGCATTTGTAATTGTGCGCTTTGTGCAAGCAGATCGGCTTTTTCGGCCCGCTCCCTTTCTGCACTTAAATCGAGCCAGAACTTAATTCCAAAATATGATAAGCTCCAGGTAGTCATTATCGGATAAAACTCGGTCAATCTTTCTGCTATGGATCTAAGACTAAATATGATTTGCAAATATCTATTTATTAAGTGCAGGTTGAATAAGATATCAATCAGATATGCAACAAAATAAAATAATATTGAGCCTAATAGAGAAATAAAAAGTATGTAGAGCATAGTGCTTACTAATGATTTTGACCTGTAATTATAATCTTTATAGATATTTCTTAAATACCACGTAACTAAATAACCGAATGACCATTCCACAGTGTTTGAAATAAACATATGAAAACTTGAAAACACTTCGATGGGGCTTACTATTAAAGAATCTGCAAGTATTATTATTATCCAACCTACTGCATTTAAAAAGTAGAATGAAGGGTATTTCCTTTCAAGGAACTGTTCCTTTAAAAAGCTATTTATTTTATTAAGTAACAATTCAAGAGTCCTTATATATTACTGCTATTTTTTGATGAGAATATCGTAATTCTTTATTCAAAAATAATCTAAAAAATTTAAGCGGTCATATAGTTATTTAAGCGGTTAGCCATCTATTCATGCGGGTAATTTTTTATCGACCAAACTTTTTGATTTTTATGCGTCTAATCAATTGTGGTTTCTTTAAATTAGAAGCATTAGAAATCCCTGGTATAAAAAAATATATTCAATGATTGTATAAAAATATACAACGTTGTTCAGTATTCAATTAACTCTAAATTTAATTACGGGTGTTGTATGAAGAAGAGAACTAACTTTTTATTAATTATAACCGGGGTGATTTTATTTGTTCCATTCCAATACTTCAAATTTTCTCAATCAATAAAAATATCTGATCAATATTTACATTTATTTGGTATTGCTGCAATGGTGGGTATAATAATTATCATGATTGCTTTGCTAAGCCTTTCTTCTAAAATTGAGCTGAAGATTATAAACAAAAATAATGTCAGCGGCGAAAAAGATAAAGAGTTAGTAAAATGATCCTGCCGGAATATTCAATCGAACTCTCTCTTAGCCGTTAATCATTTAATAAAACCGCACGGCAAAGATTCATTTCAAACAGCCTTCTCTAAAATTATTTTGCAACTAGTTAGATGTTAAAGTTTAATTATTTCAATTAAATCTTCTGAAATCTGGCTGGAAGGTATAACCAATAATTTTTCAAATTCATTAAGGAGGAGTAAATGAAGAAATTTCTACTCTTTTTATTTTTCCTTGTACTAATGCAAATAAGTACTCTTGGTCAAGGAATGTTTAAGATTCAGGGAAAAGTAACTGACGCAAAAACCGGCGATGGCTTGATCGGTGCAAGTGTTGTTCTTAAGCCAATGAATCTTGGGGCATCAACTAATGTTGATGGAAATTATAGTTTTGAAGTTCCTGCAAATCTTGCAAAAGGTCAGGAGGTGGAACTATCTGCTTCATATGTCAACTATAAAAAGAAATCAGTTAGAATAATTCTTGATGGTTCTAACATTGCTAGAAATTTTAGCCTGGATGAAGACGTCTTTCAGGCTGAAGAAGTTGTTGTAACCGGTATTGCATCCAAGACTTCAAAATCTGTTGCAGAAGTTGCGGTTGCACACATTGCTGCTAAAGAATTAACTGATAAACAATCTTACTCAAGTTTTTCCCAGCTTGTTACAGGTAAAATATCCGGTGTTAATCTTCAGACAGCATCGGGCAACGTTAGTTCCGGATGGCGCTTCTTTATCAGGGGCGGCGGCGGTTTGAATGGAAATGAACAACCTGTTATTTATGTCGACGGAACCCGCATGGACAACACCGAAATTTATGGCATAAGTGTCGGCGGGCAGAGTATCAGTCTTTTGGCTGATCTTAATCCAAATGATATAGAAAACATTGAAGTTTTAAAAGGTCCTTCTGCTGCTGCAATGTACGGTACAAGCGGTTCTAATGGAGTTGTATTAATTACAACAAAGCAGGGAAAATTAGGACTCGGATCCGGCAAGGGGTATTCTATTAATTATCAGTTCGATTATGGATTTAATACACCATCATTTAAATACAGTGAAGATAAATACTACAACGCAAAAACAATAAATTCAATTCTCTCACCCCTGGGTTATATACAGGATCACCAGGTTAGTGTCACAGGCGGCAATGGATTATTGAAGTATTACACTTCGTTTGAAAGCAGGCTTGAAGGAGGTCTTATTCCGGCACAAAATAATCTGGATAGAAAGGACATAAGATTGAACCTAACTGCAGTTCCTTCTGAAAATTTCAGTCTACAATTAAATACTTCATATATATGGAATAAAGTAGCAAGGCCCAATAATGATAATAATACATGGGGATGGATGCTTAATGCATTTTCTTATTATCCTGCATTTTTAGCAACAGATAGTTCTGCATTAGCTGCCGAGCAAGATATCAGTAAAATAGATCAATTTATTGGATCAGCTAAAATTACATGGAAGCCATTTGGTAATCTTGAAATTAACGGAGGTTTTGGTGTAGACTACAATGCTTTCCGCCAGGATCAATATTATCCGGTTGGTTATACTTTTGGAAGTTATAACTATGGCTATAGATCTTTATACGATAGAGACTCAAAAAGGTTTACCTATGATTTAAATGCAAGATATTTTTTCAACTTCTTTGAAAAATTAAACTTTACAACAATTGCCGGTATGCAGTTACAGGATAGAAGTATTTTTACAAATAGTGAGAATGTTGAAAATTTTAACAGTCCTTACATTACTACAATTGATGCAGCAGCACAAAATGATGGAATACTCAACACTTATTTTTATGCCAGGGATGCCGGACTTTTTTGGGAAAATAACTTCTCATGGGATAATACTTATTTCTGGACTTTGGCTATAAGAAGAGATTATGCAAGTGCCTTTGGTGAAGATGCCCCTTTTGCTACCTATCCAAAAATAAGCGGTGCTGTACGTTTAGACAAATTTGGACTCTTACCCGAATCAATTCAAATGCTAAAGCTGAGAGCAAGTTATGGCGCTACAGGCCAGTTACCCGGACAGCTTGATGGTATTCCATTTACATGGACTGCTGTAAATCAGGGTAACGGCGTAGGTCTTGTTCCAAACTCAATTGGTAACCCGGGGATAAAACCGGAAAATATTAAAGAATTAGAATTGGGAATTGATATAGAATTCCTGAAAATGTTTTCACTTGAGTTTACACATTACAGACAAAATGCGGAGAACTCAATTGTTTACTCTAGTTTAGCTCCTTCATATGGTTATTATAATCCTGATCCAAATGTTGCTGCTTCTCTTACATACCCGTTTAATATTGGTAAAGTCAGAAACTGGGGTTATGAGGCACAGTTACAGGTTAACCCTATTAAAACTGCTGATTATGATTTAGGTCTTACTTTTATTTGGAATTATCAGAATAGCGAGGTACAGGATTTAGGTAATACTACCGAGCTTTTAGATGGTCAGGAAAATGTTGAAAAAGTTGGATGGAGAAAACATGAGTTCTATGCACAAGTATCAGCCGGACCAATATTGAATCCAACTACCGGTAAAATGACAGGCGTTAATCCTCTTAAAGACGCAAATGGAAATATTGTAAAAGTAGATAAAGGAAGTCCAATTCCGGATCATTCAGGTTCATTCTCAGCTAATTTCCGTTTCCTTAAAAACTTTAACTTATATGCTTTTGCTGAGTTTGGATTACATAATAGTGTTTGGAGCTATACACTTTACCGCGCTGCAAGAGCAGGAAGTTATTTGCCATATAACAGGCTTGCAACTCAATTAGGCATCAATTCATTATATAAATTGCCTGTAGATCCATCGGTAACACCATTAACACCCGGTACACAGGAATATATTGACGCAGCAAACAAATTTGCATCAATGTATACCGGTTACCAGGGCAACTGGATTTTCCCGGCAGATTATTTTGCGCTCAGAGAGTTAAGCTTAAGTTTCGATTGTTCCGACTTAATGAAAGAATATATGCTTAACAATTATATATCAAATCTTGTAGTAGGTTTTTCAGTTAGAAATGTTTGGAGAACTTCGAAATATGATCTTGATTATGAAGTCAACTATTCAGGCGGTTCCGGAGCAAATGCAGTTGGAACTTATGCAAGCGATCTTGGCACATTGCCTCAGCCGCGTACCTACAACTTCTGGGTAAGATTTGGTTTCTAAAAAAAATAATTGGAGAATAAAATGAAAAAAATATATCGCTTATCATTTTTTATAATCTTAATTGCATTAGCAGCGTGCAATGACTGGGTAACTGATCTGCCGTTTACTAATGACAAGATAGTTGATGATCAACTAAATAATGAATCTAACATAGATTTCATGGTTACCGGTCTACAAAACAGGTTGACAGATATTGCAGAGCCCATGCTGACAGTTGACGGCCTATCCGATCAATTATATTTTGACCTAAGGATGTACAACGCAACATATCCGCAATACCAGGAACTTGATCTAGCAGTAAATATTCCATTTGATAATAATAGTATTAACGCTGCATTATATAAAATATATGTATTAAGAATGGAAGCTGATACACTTGCATGGAGATGCCTGAACAAAATCACTTTTACAAATCAGTCATTAAAAAATAAAGGACTGTTCAACGCTTATTTAGATGGCGCTTATGCAAGGTACTGTTTAGCATCATGGCAGGGAAGAGCCAAAACAGATGGCGGCTGATGTATAGCCGGTGGTCCTTATCTTTCCAGCAATGTTCTTTATGCACAGGCAATAAGCAAATGGAAAGAAGCTTTAAAGTATACCACAGATGCCTTCAATATAAAATTGGTTAATTCTTTGATTGGAAGAACATATTTGTATATGGCAGATTATGCTAATGCGGTTACTTATCTTAACCTGGGTTTGGTGCAGGGTGATAATGCATGGCAGATTGGCGCTAATATCAGTCAACCTAATTTTTATGTTGCCCAGGCAGGCGCACAAAGAGATCAATGGGGTGTTGATTTCAGGTTTGCCGGTTACATAACGGCAAATCCGGAAGAGGCTAAACGTATTCCATTAATTCCGATAACATATAAAGGCTACAGTTATTGGCAGCAGGCAAAATATTTATTGAATTCTGATCAGTCTTTCACACCGCTTGCTTTAATTAATTGGCAGGAAGTTAATTTGATGAAAGCTGAATGTACTTTACGTGGTGTGAATGCCGGGACACCAATGACTTTAATCAATGCTGTCAGAGCATCTCATGGTATGACTTCTCTTTTAACAGTGGCGCCAACACTCGACGATATTTTTGTTGAAAGGGATAAAGAATTATTCTTGACAGGAAACAGAATAATTGATGAAAGACGATTTAACAAGTTACATATAGCGGGTATGTGGGAATATTTACCAATTCCGCAAGATGAAATAAATAAAAATCCAAATTTTACATTTTAAGTTAATTAGTTTTTTGCCGCAGCCACGGCTGCGGCAATATTAAAAATTATTTAATAACTCACGTTACGCAAAAACGGTATTTACGCCAATTGATTTTAAAACTTCATAACTCCACCGTTTAGAGGCTGTGTGAAAATAGGGTGTCAAGCACATTTTGGGTTCGTTTTTAGAATGAAATCAAAACATTTTTCTAAAAAAACCGAATTATCACACAGCCTCTTTACGGTGGAGA
>PMDS01000059.1 GCA_003155655.1 Melioribacter sp. | reverse complement strand
ACCTTGCTATGGTTAGATTTATTTTTGAGGCAATGACTTATTTTTCTATACCGTATGGTTAGATTTATTTTGAGGCAATCCGTGGTGAGAATTGTTGAAAAACTTAGGACTAGAATTAGAAGTAGAATTGTTATATTCTGCAAAATAAGATTCTGAAAAAAAATAAAAGATTGACAAAAAATCTTGATGCTTACTAGACTCAGAGCCGTTACCGAATTACTGAAGAATTACAATAGAATTCTTTCTAGAATTTCAGCTGCATCCTCGACTAATTTTGGGCAGGGACTAATATACCCCGGATGTTTCTCTATGAATGCTGCTTTTTCTTCAGTTTTATTTAAATCAAAGCCCAATAATTCCCTGCATACAATTGATTTATTGCGCGATTTAAACTCATCAACAAATTCTAAAACTTTGGTGTAATTTTTATCCCGGGCTTCAAGATCATCAGCAATTACTCTTCCATATTTCATTCCAAGCGCCATAAAAGCGCCTGTAACTGCGCCGCAAGTATCTCCCATTTTTGCCATTCCGCCGCCAAATGAACTGGCTATCTTAAGTGCTTTTTCATTTTCAATACCAAGTTCTTCTGCAAATGCATAAAAAACTGCCTGCGAACAATTAAACCCGCTGTTAAAACAGTCAACTGCTTTTTTAGAATTTTCCATATACTCCTCAAATTTAGATGTAAGACAATCTTTAGGCTGCCCTAGATCAATTTATAAATAATAGAATCGCAATCATATTAAACAAAAATTAAATCCAATTTTCAATAATAAGTCCATCAATTTTTATAAATTCTTTTTCATTATTAGTAATAAGTACCAAATCTCTGCTTATAGCCTGAGCAGCAATAAGCATATCCATTGCACCGATTAGTTTTCCCTTTTGCTCAAGTTTGGCCCTCAGTTTACCATAAGCAATAGAATCTTCTTTGTTGAAATCAATAATAGTTAGAGGAAAAATGAATTTCTCAAGAGCAATAGTATTTTCATTAGGTTTTGAACTTTTAGCAACACCAAAATACAACTCCGAAACAGTAATACTTGATATACAAATTGAATCCGGTTTAGTTTTTAAGAATTTTTTAATTACGTTTTCAGGTTTTTTCTTGATGATGTAAATGCAAATATTTGTATCAAGGAGATATTTCATTAAAATAAATTTTCTCTATTTTCAAGCTGCGGTTGATTACGTTCATCCATGAAGTCGGAGCTAAATAAGCCAAGACTTTCAACCAGGGCGTCCCATTTTGTTTTAATTGGGAAAAGAATTACAGCATTACCCACTTTTGTAATCCCAACTTCCTTGCCTTTTAAACGGAACGCTTTAGGCAGACGTACAGCCTGGCTTTTTCCATTTTTAAATAATTTTGCCGTTTCCATTTATTTCTCAAGTAATCTATACTAAAAGTATATACTTTCATTTTAAAATGCAATTCTGCCGGATATATTTTTTTTGAAATTTTTAATCATCATTCTCTTGATTATTATTCTTCTTCAAAGGAAAAATACTAAGTGCGGCTTTCAAGACGCCCCCTACACAAATTTTTTGTTTTATGGTATTAAATTAATTTTTGTCTGTTTGTCATTAAAACATTTTAAAATTCGCCCCAATAAACAAAACCCTCCCGGCTTCGCCGTTTCCCCATTTTGCCCAAAAGGGGGATTAAATGTTGGGCTCAGAATATTTTGTATAAAATTCACCAATTGCTTTGTATGCCTTCTCTAAAATATTTTCAGGAGGAAGAAATACAATTCTAATATGACTTGTGCCGGGTACCTGTCCGAATCCGCTTCCATGAACAACAACAACACCGGTCTCCTTCAGCAGTTCAATTGCAAAGCGGGCATCATTTGTAACATTGTGCAAACGGGGAAAGGCATAGAAAGCACCTTCAGGAGCCACGCATGAAATTCCAGGAATAGCATTCATCATTTGAACTGTTAAATCCCTGCGTGCAGTTAATTTTTTCATTGCAATTTGAAGGTGGGATTGGTCACCTAAAAGCGAGGGGGCAATTCCATACTGTGCCGGATGATTTGCACACAATCTTGCACGTAATATTTTATTTATTGCTTCTATATAATCTTTAAGAACATATCTGTTACCGCTTACAATACCCCATCCAATTCTAAACCCGGGTACCATATAATTTTTGGACAACCCGCCGAATGTGATCATAGGAACTTCTGAATTTAATGACGCGATCGAAGTATGTTTCTTACCATCCATTAAAAGCTTATCATAAATCTCATCAGCAAAAATTACAAGGTTGTGTTCAATTGCGAGAGTGATAATCTCTTTTAATGTTTCCGGAGAAAAATTTGAACCGGTTGGATTATTAGGATTAATTAAAATTATTGCACGTGTCTTGCTGTTGATTTTGCTTTTAATATCCTGCACGTCCGGCTGCCAGCCATTATTTTCATCAAGATAGTAAGGGTTTTCCATTGTCTGCAATTTACTTTGGATTGCAGTGTAAAGAGGATAACCGGGAGTGGGCGTTAACACATTTTCTCCGCTGTTAACCAATGCTGTTAAGCAAATATCAATAGCTTCACTGGCGCCGGTAGTAACGAAAATATCCTGAACATTCTTAATTCCCTTTTTCTCAGCTTCCATGGCAATTGCATCTGTTGCCTGCTTAATTCCGGAAGATGGCGAGTAGCCATTGAAATTTTTCTTCATTGCTTCATATGTTGATTCTATCAAATGCTTTGGAGGTTCCCAATCAAATAAATTTGGATCTCCAATATTTAAGTACAACATTTCCTTACCGGTTTTGGCTATTTCATTAGCAAGCACAACAATATCGCGGACAGCATAAGTAATGTTTTCAGTCCTTACCGCTGGTTTAATAATAAAAGCAGGCATTCAAACTCCAAAAATTCTTTCAATGAAAAATTAATTCTTTAACAGGCGAGATTCAATTTGGTTTTATTATTATTCCTTTATTGCAGTGCCCGTTGATTTTAATAGTTACCGGCAGATCTAACCTTGCATGTTTGAGAAATTTTTTCTGTTCAATAACATTTTGATTATTCAGCCATTCCCAGTCGATAAACCCCTGCTGTGCAAAATCATCAACACAAAAATATCCAACCTTGAATGAAGTAAGATTTTGGAAGAAATGTGTTCCCTGCGAAGGAGTTACGTTGAAATCTGTAAAATTTGATTCAATAATTGCCTTTGCGCCGTTAATTTGTTCCCATGTAACAGGAATTCCAAGCCATGGATCTAAAGTTCCCCATCTTCCAAGTCCGACGAGTAAATAAGGAATCTGGTCATTAACCAGTTTAGCATTGAACTGAGCAATTTCGTGAGCCATTTCCCTTGTTAATTTTCTATCAAACTTTTCAAAGTCCACATATATAATATCTTTTATATTGCTTATTACTCCATGCCCAAGCACCTGATCACTCTTGCACAACAACATGTTTGGTTCTTGATGTTCTAATTCAAGCTCTTCAATTTCGTTACTTATTACTAAAGGCCTCATTTGTAAAAATCCAAATTCCTTCGGTTTTCCTTCTGGCACTTTAGAGTTAACAGCAAATTCAATTTCAACCGGAGAACCTGTCCCCCAGCTTCCTAATTCTAAAAGGAGTTCTAAAATTTCAGGAAGCGGAAAAACTTTTTGTTTCAAAATTGGTGCAAGCGTAAAAACCCTTGGTCCCGGCCTTCCAATTCCATCATACAAGGATTGATTTTCTTTTGAATAAGTTGAACAGACTGATTTAAGAGTACCATCATTTTCTGCATCAGCCAAATGATATTTTTTTATCAATCTTTCTTCATCAATATTTTTGTCGGTATATTCTTCATTCATATCAAGCGCAAAAAATTCGCGTGGTGTATATTTTAGTAAATCATTTATACTTCCTATTTGAAGCGGGTGCAAAGGAAACTTGGGACAAAAACGGAAGGTTAGTCCTCCATCAACAATTATTTTACCTAGTCCTAAAGCAACAGCTACCGTTCCATCAGTCGATTTAAGAGGCGGGTTGGGATAAAAATTAAAAGATTTAGCCACACCGGAAATTTCCGGATAGTATTTTCCAGAATGCTCTGCACCTACCAGTTTTTGGACAATGACCGCCATTTTTTCTTCTTCAACACGGTATGTTGTAACCCTGAAATAATCTTTCGATTTTTGGAAGAATACAGATACATAAATTCTTTTAATTGCATGGAACAATTGTTTAAGCCGTACTTCCGGGTCAGGATGATTATTCGGCAGCATAAAAGTATCATATACCCCGGCAAAAGGCTGTCCTTGAGAATCTTCCAGCAGACTTGAGGAGCGTACTGCAAGCGGTTCTTTAACTAATTCAAGAAAAGCTCTTAAATCATCAACTACAAAACGGGGGATATTTTCTGAAGCAAAAAATTTCTTCATCAGTTCATCATCGTCTTCAGATTTCAACGCAAAATCTCTCAACTCATTATCATCAAGGAACTGGTCAAAAACATCAGTGCCCAAAACTACAGCCGGTGGAACAAAAATTTTCACTCCTTCAAAACGGTAACGAATTTCAAAATTGCTTAACAATGTATTTACAAAACCAAGACCCCTGGCTTTTCCACCAAGAGAACCGCCGCCTATTCTCGCAAAAGTAGTTGTTACATCAAAAGAGTCTTTAGTAAAATCTGAGATAACACCAATCTGGCGTGACTTTCTAAATTCCCTCACATAATCAATCAACAATTTTCTAAGGGGAGCCACTGATGGAAAGTCCTCGACTTTTTTAGGACGTAATTGATGAGCAAGCCAAAATTCAGTTCTAGCTTTCAGCCAATTTGAAAAATGATTTCTTGAAGCGTGGTATATAATACTTTCATCCGGAACGATTTCAAGCTGTTCTTCAAGTTCGTTCAAGTTTTGAGCGCGCCCCACGTGAATTCCATCCTCTGTCTGAAAAATAAAATCTCCAAATCCAAAATTATGCATCATAAAATCTTTTAGGTCTTCCAGAAGAGTCGGGGAATTTTTTTCTAGAAATTTTATTCCGAGAGAAGATGCAATTTTTTCATATTCCAAATTTGTTGACTGTAAAAGAATTGGAATATCAGGTTTACGCTCTTTGACTCTTTCGGCAAAATGAATTCCTGCTTGTGTGTCTCTTTGTCCTCCACGTGAAAAATCTATATCTGAAATTATTCCCAGAACATAATCTTCATACTTTTCAAAATACTGCCATCCTTCTTCATAACTTGAGCATAATAAAATTTTAGGACGCGCCCTCATTCTTAAAAATTTGTGAGAGAGGTTTATTCCTTCGGAAATTAAACTTTGCGCCTGCTTAAGTATTTCAGTGTAAATTAAAGGCAGGTAGGATGAATAAAACCTGATATTGTCTTCAATAAGAATAATTGATTGAACACCGACACGTTTTGTGTCATGTTCAACATTAAAACGGTCTTCAATAAATTTAATTATGCCGAGAACAATCCTGTAATCGCCCTGCCAGATAAAAACTTTTTCAAAAACTGAAATATCTTTAGTGGCAATCAGGTCCGTCATTTCACGGTTATCATAACTAAGAAGAACAACCGGAATATCGAGCCCGCTCTCTTTAACTTTTTTTGCAAATGTCAGGGCAGACATATCTTCAATGTGCAGTGTTGTAATTATTAGATCAAAACGCCGTTCCTGCTTTGCCATACGTATAGCATCAGCGCCATTTGAAACCTGTATAAGTTCCGGTGAGGAACTGAGATTTAGCCCCTGGTATTCCTGACGAATTAATTCATACAGGCGGTTATCTTCTTCAAAGATATATGAATCATATAAGCTTGAAACGAGAAGAATATCGCGAATTCTGAAGCGCATTAAATTGTGGAAATCTTGAAACCTTGAGTAACGGCTTGTTTCAATTAATTCTTTATTGAATTTGACAGGCTGATTGTTCATGTATTTTAATAAGTTATTATTGTAAAACTAACTATTAGATGTGTTTCTTTCTATAAAAATTTTTAATACAACAACTTCTATAGTTATCGCTGGTTTTTAAATATGGATTTATTTTAATCTTGACTATTCATTAAAATTACGTTACCATTTATTCAGGAATTATATTTGTACCGCAATTTGGGGTTTTTATAGGGGCGGTTATTCAAGAAATACTAATTAAATAGATTTCCTTTTTTGTTGATTAGTTAAGCCGGTTACTTACTCTTTTACACAATTGATTTTTCACTACCCGGACCGATAAAAGCCATGATCCTAATTGTAAACTTTGATGCAAGTAAATTAACGAGCGGTGTTTACATGTACATAATTACTACTAATATTTTTATTCAATTGAAAAAGATGCTGCTTATAAGGTGAAGAAATAAAAAAGGTATAAATACTTAAGCATAACTAAAAATTTAAATGTGAGGTTAATTTGATTTCTATTTTAAGAAGATTATTTAATTGCCTTACCATTTTAATCCTCTTTATATCTATAGCTGATACAGTTAATGCTCAATGGGTAAGAGTTAGAGGAGGAATGCCATGGTGTTTTACTAATGACGGCACTTACCTATACGCTGGATTATTCGGAAGTGTTTACATTCCAGGGGATACAACAGCGCCCTGCAATATTATTCGTTCATCAGATAATGGTACAAGCTGGATAAATATCAGTAATGGATTGTTATGCGATAATGTTTATTCCCTTGCCGTAAAAGGCAGCAAACTTTTTGCGGGATCCGACAATGGTATTTTTGTTTCATCAAATCATGGTGATAGCTGGACCCAGCAAAGTTTTGATCCGTCGAATGGAGAGGTGCACGCCTTAATAGTTAAAGATTCAATTATTTTTGCTGGAGCAGATGCCGGAGATCCTCTTAGGGGAAATTGCGGAAAAGGCGGGATTTTCCGGTCAACAGATGACGGGAAGACATGGGTTACAGCCAATTCGGGTCTCAGAGACAATTGCAGTGATAAACGAATTTACGCATTTGCAAAAATTGGTAATACACTTTTTGAAGGAAGCTGGCTTGGCTTTCTATGCTCATCAACAAATAATGGTGAATTGTGGATACCCATTGCTTATACATGGCAGGTAACATCATTTGCCGTGATTGATTCTACACTCTTTGTAGGAGGGTGGTCGCCAAGCATGGTTCGTACAACAGATAAAGGTCTAAATTGGACTTTTTGTGAATCTGGTTTAACTGATTCAACGTATGGTGGTTATGCTGTTGATGCAGTAGTGGCTAGTGGTAAAAATCTTTTTGTTGGAACTGATCTTCATGGAGTATTTTTATCAAAAAATTTGGGAAATAATTGGATCCCGGTAAACGATAATTTAGGAAATAATTATTCTACTAAAAAAGATATAATGTCTCTTGCTGTAAAAGACGAATATTTATTTGCGGGAACAGGGGAAGGAATATGGCGCAGGCTTCTTTCGGATATGACTGCTGTTAATATGAATTTCTCTGCAATTCCTAATGAGTTTAAGCTCGAGCAGAATTATCCAAATCCGTTCAACCCGGAAACGGTTATCAGTTATCAGTTACCTGTCGCAGGTTATGTTACGTTAAAAGTATATGATTTACTTGGGCGTGAAATTGCAACACTTGTTAATGAAGAAAAACCGGCTGGTAATTATGAAATAAAATTTAATGGCGCCAATATTCCAAGCGGGGTATATTTTTACAGGTTATTTTCCGGCACGCATTCAGAAACTAAAAAAATGTTGTTGGTTAAGTAAAGAGACAGTATAATGTATAAGTGTAAGGAGAAAGTAGAAAGAAGTAAGAAGTAAATCCGCCAAAGTGGGGCAAGCTCCAACCCCTTTCTTTTAAAAGGAGGGGGAATAAATAATGATTATTCATTGGAGTCAATATGAATAAAAAAATAATATTTCTGTTTATATTATTTTCTGCAATTAATATAAATGCACAATGGGTGCAGCGGTCAAATGGAAGTTTAGGAGGAGCTGTAACTTGCTTTGCCATGTCAGATACGAATTTCTTTGCAGGGGCAGGGAGCAATATTTATCTTTCTACTGATAACGGCATAAACTGGACGGCAGTTAGCGCGGGTTTAACGAACTACATCTCTTCTCTTGCAGTCAGTAGAAAAAATCTCTTTGCAGGAACAAATAGCGGTGTTTTTCTTTCTACCAACAACGGCACAAATTGGACGGCAGTTAATTCTGGTTTGACGAACAACTACATTACTGCTTTTGCAGTCATTGGAACAAATCTCTTTGCCGGAACTAATGGCGGTGTTTTTCTTTCAACAAACAACGGCACAAACTGGTCGGCAGTTAATACTGGTTTGACGAACAACAACATCATTGCTATTGCGGTCATAGGAACAAATCTCTTTGTTGGAACTAATTACGGTGTTTTTCTTTCTACTGACAACGGCACAAACTGGACGGCAGTTAATACGGGTTTGGTATTCTACAACAACATCACTGCTCTTGGATCGAGTGGAACAAATCTCATTGCAGGCACTCCTTTCGCGGTTTTTCTTACTACAAACAATGGCTCAAACTGGACTGCAGTTAATTTGAATTATACAAACAACATTATTAATGTTTTTACTGTCAGCGGAACAAATCTCTTTGCAGGAACATATAGTAGTGGTTTTTTTTATAGTGTTTTTCTTTCTACCAACAACGGCATAAATTGGACGGCAGTTAATACGGGTTTAACGAATAGACCAATCACCTCTTTTACGGTCAGTGGAATTAATATCTTTGCCGGAACTGATGGTAGCGGTATTTTTCTTTCTACTAACAACGGCACAAACTGGACGGCAATTAATGCGGGTTTAACGGGCAACGACATCACGGCTCTTGCAGTCATTGGAACTAATCTCTTTGCCGGAACTGATGCAGGTGTTTTTATTTCTACCAACAACGGCACAGACTGGACGGCAGTTAAAATGAGTTTGAGGGGCTATGGCATCAATAGTTTTACAGTCATTGGAACAAATCTCTTTGCAGGAACTGATGCAGGTGTTTTTCTTACTACCAACAACGGCACAGACTGGACGGTAGTTAATACGGGGTTGACATACAGATACCAAATCAATGCTCTTGCAGTAAGTGGAACAAACCTCTTTGCTTCGGATCCTGAGAGCAATGTTTTTCTTTCTACCAACAACGGCACAAACTGGACGGTAGTTAATACGGGCTTGATGCGCAACAATGTCTTTTATTTTGCAGTAAGTGGAACAAATGTCTTTGCCGGAACTGATAGCGGTGTTTTTCTTACTACCAACAACGGCACAAACTGGACGGCAGTTAATACAGGTTTGACGAACAGCAATATCAATGCTCTTGCAGTCAGCGGGACAAATCTCTTTGCCGGAACTTTAAATGGGGTCTGGATGAGACCACTTTCAGAAATGATAACAAGTGTTGATAATAAATACAGTAATTTACCTGCAAGTTTTTCCTTGCAGCAAAACTACCCCAACCCGTTTAACCCGGAAACGGTTATTGGTTATTGGTTACCGGTTGCCGGTTATGTTTCGTTAAAGGTTTATGATATGCTGGGTAGAGAAGTTGCGACATTAGTAAATGAATATAAATTAGCCGGAAATTACAGCGTTCAATTTAATGCCGGCACATTTACAAGCGGAGTATATTTCTATAGAATGGAATCGGGTTCATATACTCAGACAAAAAAATTAATAATCCTGAAATAGTGGGGAGGAAAATATGATTATTCATTTACTGGACCGACCGCCGCCTTTTAGTGAACGATAAATAAAACCCTCGAGGGATCTACTCCTCGCTATTAATTCTCTGCCAAAGAATTTTTAAGGATTAAATGTCCCCAAGGGTTTTTTATATCCAAAAATAACAATTCTATAAACATATTCTAAATAATCGAGGTTATTCTAAAAGACAACCCAGTAATTAAAATAAGTCTTCCTGCAATTTGAAAATATTATAAATAATATATTAAGGAAAACAAAATGAAACGTGCAAATACAATTAAATTTACTCAGTTATTTATATTGTTAATTTCTATTATTTCATATTCAAACTATGGGCAAAATTTAACATCCACCATAGACTCACCTAGAAATGCTCAAAAGAATATTCCTCTTCACCTTCAAAAAGTTGATCAGCAAATGCTCGAAGTTATCGCTAAAATGAAATCTCAAGGCATTAATCATAATAATGTTCTAAATCATCAAGTGCGTTCACATTTCTCAACTCATCTTATAAATCTGGATAACAATGGAAATTTTCATGCAGAAATTTATTTGAAGAAGTCGGATGATATTGGTGTAAATAAATTAAAAGAATCAGGTATAAAGGTGGAGTATAACGATACACACTTTAACATTGCAACATGCTGGGTTCCTTTTGATACAGTTGAGTATATTGCAAAAGATGATAATGTTTTAGGTGTTTATAACTGCGGAATACCGATTCACCACATTGGAAGTTATACAACTGCAGGCGACCAGATATTGAATTCCTATGCAACCCGTTCAACTTATGGAATAAGTGGTCAGGGAATTAAAGTTGGAGTCCTTTCAAACGGTGTAGACCATTGGACATCATCTCGTGATCATGGTGATCTACCTGCAAATTTTGAAGTCATTAATAATAGATATCATTTATGGTATCCTGGTTATACTTTTGATGAAGGTACAGCAATGTCGGAAATTATTTATGACATTGCTCCCGGAGCATCACTTGCATTTTCAGATGATGGTCATTCAGAGGCTGGCTTTAAAAATAGCATTGATTCTCTTCGTGTTCATAATTGTAATGTTATTGTAGACGATGTCACTTTTACAAATGAGCGTATGTTTGAAGACGGACCAGCGGCTCAACATATTAATGATGTTGCCTCAACATATGGTATAAAGTTCATTTCATCTGCAGGGAATGAAGCCCTGACAACATGGAATGGAATTGGTACAGATAGAAATAACAGTAAGCTTGTAGTATTTAACTCTTCTGATCCGTATGGTGAAGGTAATCAAATTGTTGTCCCTGCCGGAGCAGAAATAACCGCAGTTTTACAATGGAATGATAAATGGGGTCAATCAAGTAATAATTATGACCTGTATTTACGTCCAAATCCTTATTACCCGGACCTTAATTATCCTTATTCTGAAAATTACCAAAATGGTTCTGGATATCCAATTGAAACTATCGTTTGGACAAATAATCTTGGCTCAGATCAGACACTTTACTTCGTTATTAAATTAACAAATGTAACTACAGCTCGCGAAATGAAATTATGTGTTTATTTAGATGGGAAGGTTCTGGAGTTTACAACTGATACACAAATATGGGCGCATGCTGCTGCAGATTCATGCATAAGTGTTGGAGCAATTAATGCATCAAATCCACAATATATAGAAAATTATAGCTCGCTAGGTCCCTCGAGAATCTATTCTTTTGATTCAAACAATAATCCAATCTCTCATGTTGATCGACCTACACCAACAATTTGCGGTATTGACAATGTTCAAACATATGTTGGCATGTCTGGACTCTGGAATGGTCAAACAAATTATTATTTTTCTGGAACTTCAGCAGCGGCTCCCCATGTAGCAGGAATTGCAGCACTTATTCTTGCTCAACCGGTTTTCTCAAATTTAACTACGAAGCAGCTAATTCAAAAGATTTGTTCAACTGCAACTAAAGTAACTGGAATGGGTGGTTTGAATTTTACAAATGCTTATGGTTATGGACGTATAAATGCATTAGAATCTGAAAAAAATATTTATACTAACACGACAGTCCAATCCGGTACAACCTTTCAAGTAAATCATGGTTCAATATTTAATTTTCAAAATAGCTCTTCATTAATTGTAAATGGAACATTAACTGCAAACGGCAATTCAGCATCAACTCCAATCTTATTTGATTTTATTTCACCAAATTACGCATCAAATAACGGAATCACATTTAATAGTGGCTCAAGCGGAACAATAAATTACTGTCAGATTCGCAACGCTTCTCAAGGAATTTATGAAAACTATGTGAACGTTGATATAACAAATTCAGCATTCAGTGGTTGTAATTACGGCATTCTTTTATATCACTCAAACCCTACAATACAGTATTGTAATATTCATGATAATAATAACAGTGGAATTTATATGACTAATTCCTCACCGACTTTGTATAATAATAATTTGATTACCGGTAATCCTTATGGTCTTCGTTGCTTAACAAGTTCAAATCCAACTTTTGAAGGCTCAGGGATATCAGGTCATAACAATATTACGAATAATAATGTTGGAGTGTCTTGCAATTATAACTCCTTACCTAATCTAGGTCAGAATAATGGTGGCAACGATCTTACTAATACTACATGGAATCTTCAAAACATATCTTCAGGTTATGTGTCTGCTTTGATGAATTATTGGGGATCAATGAACCCAAGCCAGTTTAAAATTTATAATCCGGGAAGTGTAAATTATTATAACTATCAAAATGCAATAACAATACCAGCGCCTCCGTTGAATAAATCTTTAGTCACAAGTCCTATTGCGACAAATTGCATCCCATTATTGGATCAATTAAATCAAATAAAAGAGATGATAGCCGGGAAGAATCTAGTGCAAGCGAGAACTTTATGCCAGAACCTTATTACCAAATATCCGGACTATGCCGTCTCATATAATGCATTGAATTTATTAAAGGATACTTATCCAAACGACATAAGCAGTTCAGTAAATTGTTACTATTCAATCTTTAACTCAAAAGTGAAGAATAATATTAATGCTATGGCAGGGTTAATATTAGCCGATCTTGATAAAGGAAACAAGTTGAGCAGGATTAATGATGTAATAAATAATTATCAAGGTCAAAGCATAGTTGAAAATGCATTGTTTAATAAGTTTGTATATTATTATTTTGAAAAACAGGACAAACAAAATTATTTAAATGTTTCAAGCCAATTAGATAAATTGTTTCCTTTAAGCTTTGGCGCCATCGAAGCTCATAGAATCCTTGGTGACGCGGCGTTTTTCAAAATAAATGCTATTAATGAACAATATCTGCAGAAAACCACTAATCAAACTCCAACTGATTTCGCATTGGTTGGAAACTATCCCAATCCGTTTAATCCGTCAACAACTATAAGTTATAACATCCCGGAAGATGGGAAAGTATCAATAAAAGTATTTGACATACTTGGAAGACTGGTTTCAACATTAGTAAATGATGTAATTTCAGCAGGCACACACAGCGTTTTATGGAACGCGGCATATTATGCTTCGGGTATTTATTTTTACAATGTAACGTTTAAAAATCAGACTTTGTACAAAAAGATGCTACTAATCAAGTAATTAGTACATAGTATTGAGTATTTAGACAAAAGGCAATCTTAATTGGTTGCCTTTTTTAATTTATTTATCCCGGTGAAAAATAAAAAATATTCACCCCTTGCCTGCCCTTCGATAAACTCAGGGTAAACTCTATAACTCCGGCAAGCAAGCGGTTACTCTCCAAATGTTATCAGGTTAACAAAAATAACTCAACCTTACTTTTTTCATCCCTTCGGTAGACAAGCTTCAGAAGGAGAGGGAGACCTTGTATTAAAGATATTTGATAAATTATTTATTACTCACGTTACGCATAATTTAA
>PMDS01000039.1 GCA_003155655.1 Melioribacter sp. | reverse complement strand
CTGTTTGCGTAAGGTGAGTTAATAAGATGTTTTTATATTCCAGCCCGCTAATTAAATTATGATCACGATAGGATGTGTTTATTTCAGCCTGTAAATTATAAGATGAGAGAGAAGCTTTATCGTCAATATGCTCTGTACATGTAAAAAGGAATTCTTTATTAGTATCCGGATTTTCCGCGTCAGGACTGTAATATACATTACCAATTACGTTGCTTTTCTCATATTCTTTTGAAAAATATTTTGATATTGAAATTGAAAGTGATGATTTACCAAATGTTTTAATATATTTTAAAGCGGCAAGATTAGTGTTAAACGAATAATTCTTTTCTCCGCTTTGGTCTATATTTATCTGCTCAATATCTAGTCTTGATGTTTGGAAATTCCCGACCCATTCTTTAGGAGATAAATCATATTTATTAACTGAATACAGAATAAATGTTTCAATCTGGTCATAGGGAGAAATAGAATAGTTGCCTAAGAACTGGATGTCGGAAAAAGATGGTTTGTAATCTCCCTGTGTTTGTAAATTTTGCAAAAACATTGCAGGATATGCCAGTCTAAAACCGGTTTTCCAATTAAAATTTCCAAATGATCCTTTTAGCGATAGCCCCATGTTTAGTAAATCAGCACGTAAAATGCCTGATATCCGGTCACTTTTCTCGGCTAAGTATTTTACTTCAAGAGCCGAAGACATTTTATCGCCGTACCTGGCAGTGAAACCACCATTATAAAATTGCATATCAGAAACCATCTCACTATTAATAAGTGATTGATTTTCTTCAACACCTTACCGGAGTAAAAAAGGCCTGAAGATTTCATAGCCATTTAAATAGATAAGATTTTCTTCGAATGTTCCCCCGTGAACATTGTAGCCGCTCGATAGTTCGTTATTTGAAGAAACACCGGATAAAATTTGTACGCTTCGTAATATATCGGAATACATATTTGGAATATTGGTCAGATTTTTAGCGCTTATTTCTTGAACAACAGTGTTTATTGTGTTTCTTTTGCCCTGTACAAGTATTTCATTTTCAATAATTGAAATGGGAACAAGTCCGATAATTAAATATTGCTCTTCCTTGTTAGGAGATATAAGAATTTCTTTTGTAGTTGAAGAAAAACCAATAAAGCTGAATGTAATTTTATGAGTGCCGTAAGATAATTGGATTGAAAACTTCCCTGAATGATCTGTAATGGTTCGGGTTGGTTCAGCTTCTATCGTAATATTGCAATTTGCGAGAGGTTCGCCTGTTTCTCTGTTAATTACTTTACCTGAAATTTTTCCACGTCCTTCTTGAGCAGTGATTATAAATGGAAAGGCAACTAGTACAAATAAAAAATAGCGCATTTCGATACCTGTCTTTACTTTTAAGAAATTTAAAAAGTAAATTTTTTTCGAAAATGCGTTCCTTATTTAATTGTTAAATAATTATGATTGCTCTAAGAAGAAAAAGCGTCCCTGATTTATTATGGTATAAATTATTGAAAATTAATTAATATCTCAATCCAAAAATGTTATACCTTAATAATCTGTAATTAAATCCTTTCTTGTTGAATAATGATTTAAAATTTAAGTTAAGTCATCCATATAAATAATTCCTAAAAGTATATATTTACATTGGTTCACAAATATGTTAACTTTGCCAATGTGAGGGAAATAATATTTTATAAAACTGTTAATAATAAAATTCCTGTTGAGGAATTTCTTGAATCGCTTTCCGATAAGCAGGTGGAAAAAATATTATGGGTTTTACGTTTGATAAAACAATTGGATAGAATTCCTGCCGGTTATTTTAAAAAATTGGAAGGCACTGATGATATTTGGAAAGTTCGCTCTGGTTTGGGAAATAATGAATTTCGTTTGTTAGGCTTTTGGTACAAATTAAACTTTATTGTTTTGACTAACGGATTTATAAAGAAAACGCGGAAGACGCCAAAACCGGAAATTGAATTAGCCGAAAGCAGAAAAAAAGAATTTTTAGAGAGGAGTTCAAATGGATGATGTAGAAAAATATATTCGAAAACGAAAAAGTAGAAGTAAAAAATTTGCTAAAAGTTTTGAAAAAGGTTTCGAAAGCTTCAAGATAGGCGTGCTGCTTCGTCAGGCAAGAGAAGAAGTAGGAATAACTCAAACGGAACTTGCAGAAAAATTAAGCACTAAAAAATCAGCAATCTCACGGATTGAAAACCACGCTGAAGATATCCGCCTTTCCACACTCAAAAGTTATTTAGAAGCTTTGGGTAAAAAATTGCAAATAAGTATACAATGAACTAATCCCGCTTTGATCCGGCAACCGCCACACAGAGCAAGCCTCTCCTTACTTACCAGCATGTTGGGGAATTTTCAAAAAGGTTAATAAAAGTGTGTGGTCAAAATAAAGTCTAGAATACTAATATTTCTAATTTCTTCAATCATTATTTTATAAAACACCTCTAATCCATTTTATTTAGGTAATTTCGATTTTTCAAATACTCCTTTGTTGATTTATTTGGTTAAATTTAGCATGACTTATGTGCTGCAAATTAATTTATTTTAAAGATTTAGCATATACACTTCTTGCTTTTTTCTATAGGTCGTTCTATATTTGAAGCTCGATTTTTAATGAAGTGGGTGAAATATGTCTGGGCGGACGCCGGAGTTGGAGAGCCGGGGCGGACTGTAAATCCGTTGGCAAACGCCTTTGGGGGTTCGAATCCCTCGCCGCCCACAGTGTTCTTTTTGTAATGTTTTACGCGGGAGTAACTCAGTTGGCTAGAGTCACAGCCTTCCAAGCTGTTGGTCTCGGGTTCGAGTCCCGTCTCCCGCTCGACTACTCACTTCTGAGTTCGAAAT
>PMDS01000001.1 GCA_003155655.1 Melioribacter sp. | reverse complement strand
ATCACAAATCATTGAAGCAGCATGTTTCGCTCTGCAAATCTCCGACGAAAAGAGTTAGGACACAAAGCAATCATATATTCGCATCAATGTATGCATTCTGCAAGTTGGAATATATGAGTATGAAATCAAAGTTGAATACGACAACGCTTCGGTCCAGGATTTATTTTTCGGCTAATCGGGTGGCACTAAATGAACTCGAAAATATGAAAGCTTGTTTTGCTATGAAATTCTAAAATTAACTCAGAAATACCTTTTTGCGTAAGGTGAGTTATTAACTAATATTTTGGGAAATAATGGATAAAAAAAATGATTTAATAGAATTGGAAATTACAAATGAAGCATTGTCCAAATATTTACCTATTGACCCAATGACTACAATTTTTAACCTTAATTCATGGTGGAAAGTCCTTACAAAAGCATACAATTTCAATATTAATTTTGTAACATTAAATAGTGAATGTTTAGCGGCAGGAATCCCTTTTAGGATTCAAATTACTAACAGGCATAAGATTTATACATCTTTACCTTTTTCAGATGAAGTGCCTTTTGTAGGTATCATTTCTGACAATGATAAAATTATAGATGAAATAATTAAAAATAATATTGATACTACTATTGAATTAAGATGTAAATATAATAGTGAAATATTTGAAAATAAATTGATTGGGTATAAACATTTATTGAATCTAAATAAAAATGAAGAAGAATTATTGAATTCTTTTCATAAATCGTTAGTTATTAGAAATATAAAAAAGGCCCGGTCCAATAATTTGGCAATAAGAATATCTTCTAGTATAAACGATCTCAATGAATTTTATAACCTTCATTTATTAACAAGAAGAAAATTGGGTGTACCAATTCAGCCTAAAAATTTTTTTAGATATTTTTTTGAAGAAATTATTCAAAATGGATTTGGCTTTTTAACAGTTATCGAGAAAGAAAAAATTCCAATTGCGATGGGTATTTTTGCAGGAATTAATATAAACATAACATATAAATTCGGAGCGTCAAACCCAAAATATTTAAGCTGCAGACCAAATCATTTAATGTTTTGGACAGCAATTCAGGAGGCTAAAAAGAGAGGCTTTGAAGTATTCGATTTTGGTAGAACAGAATTGGGTAATGAAGGACTAAGAAAATTTAAACAGGGATGGGGTACAATTGAACAGCCTCTTTTTTATTCATATTATCCAAAAGCTCCTGCTAATTATAAGTTAAAATTCATTAAGGATAAAATAATAACTCCTCTAATAAAATATAGTCCTAAATTTGTCTGTAGATTAAGTGGTGAATTGTTATATAAGTACTTCGGATGACTAAATTATAAATACTTAATTAATAAAGTAAAATGATTTGTATTTATGCCGCTTAATATAAAATTCCCGTTCTCAGATAATAAAAATATTTTGTATAAATATTTATTAGAGAATGGATTTGATAACCATTTTTCAACTAAACAGAAATTATATTATTCTTTTGTTAGACCTATACTGCCTGTTAGTCTACGTAAGAAACTGCAAGAAAAAATCAATAGCAATATTAAATGGGAAACTAATTTTATAAATTCCGAATTAATTAATGAATTGAAAAATGAAATTATAGAACTATTTAAATATATTGATGGGAAAAAGTGCTCTATTGTTTTAACACATGATGTGGAAGCTACTTCTGGATTTAACTTTATTCCTAAAGTATTAGAATTAGAGGAAAGATATGGATTCAAATCATCATGGAATATTGTACCTTATAAATATAAAATTGATGAAGGAATAATTAAATTAATTCTAAATTCTGGACATGAGATAGGAATACACGGATATAACCATGATGGGAAATTATATTATTCGGAGAAGATATTTAATCAAAGGGTAACATTTATAAATGAAGCTTTGAAAAAATATGCTGCGGTGGGATTTCGTTCTCCAATGGTGCATAGGAATTTAGAATGGCTGCAGAAATTGAACATTGAATATGATGCTTCATGTTTTGACTATGATCCATTTCAACCGTTTCCTGGTGGCACTGGTTCTATTTGGCCTTTCATTGCCGGTAAGTTTGTTGAACTCCCTTATACACTTCCTCAAGATCACACCATGTTTTATGTTCTGAAACAAAAGGATATTTCAATTTGGAAAAATAAAGCTGATTGGGTTGCTAAGAATAAAGGAGTAATTTTAACGTTAACCCATCCAGATTATTTAAGAGAAAGAAATCACTTAGAATTATATGAAGAACTATTAGAGTATCTTAAAACGTTAGAAAATGCGTGGTATTGTTTACCAAAGGAACTAGCAGAATGGTGGAAAGGGAAATACAATTATTATTGCTGAGTTTTTAATTATGAGTGAATAGAATTTAAATAAATATCGGAGATAATAATGAACGTTCCATTTCTCGACCTTAAAGTACAATACAAATCAATTAAAGATGAAGTATTACCGGCGATTAATGATGTCTTGGACAACACAGCTTATGTATTAGGGAAACCGGTAGCAGCGTTTGAGAAAGCTTTTGCTGAAGCACATAACGCAAAATATTGCTATGGTGTTAGTTCAGGTACAGACAGTAACCATATGGTATTATGGGCGTTGGGAATCGGACCGGGAGACGAGGTAATAATTCCGGCCAACACGTTTATTGCTACTGCCTGGGGTGCAACTTTATGCGGCGCAAAACCGGTATTTGTGGATTGCCACAATGAAAGTTATAATATTGATCCGGCTAAAGTAGAAGTAGCTATTACTTCTAAAACAAAAGCAATTGTTGCGGTACATTTATATGGCCAGCCGGCAGATATGGACAACTTACAGCTAATAGCTAATCGCTTTAAGCTTTTTTTAGTGGAGGATTGTGCCCAAGCTCATATAAGTGAGTATAAGAGTAATAAAGTAGGCAGTTTAGGAATAGCTTCTTCTTTTAGTTTTTATCCTGGTAAAAATCTTGGTGCCTATGGAGAAGGTGGGGCTGTAATGACAGATGATGAAAATCTGGCTAAGAAATTTAAAATGATTCGGGATCATGGTATGGAGAAGAAATACTATCATGAAATTTATGGGCATAATTATCGAATGGAAGGGATTCAAGGAGCAGTATTAGGAGTTAAGCTGAAACATTTGGAAGATTGGACGTATGGGAGAAGGAGAGTTGCTGCGAAGTATAGAGAATTGTTGAAGGATGTTGATCAAATAATTATGCCAAAGGAAATGGAATATGCAAAGCATGTATATCATCTTTTCGTAGTGCAGGTGAAAAAACAGAAACTGGAGGGTGGAAGTGAAAAACGGGATGAACTACAGAAGTTTTTGAATGAGAATGGTGTGTCCACAGGGCTTCATTATCCAATTCCATTACATCTGCAGCCGTGTTTTGAACATTTGGGATATAAAAAAGGTGACTTTCCGGTTTCTGAGCAACTGGCTGAATGTGGAATATCTTTACCATTGTATGCAGAAATGACGGATGAACAAATAGACTATGTATGCGATAAGATCAAAGATTTTTTTAAAATATAGGTATAAAACTGAAACAAACATATTATAGTAATTTATGGTTTATAAAAAATATATCTGTTTTTGTCATAAATTAAACACAATAAAACGATGTAATTTTTTAATTCTTGATAATCGGAGCGATTGTTAATTAGTGCATAAACCAAGATATAAATATATTTTAGCAATTATTGATTTCATTACCATCCTCTGTTCGTTCTATGAAGCGAGATGGCTGGTAATAATATTGGATCAGAATATCCCTAACCGGAATTACTCCAATATATTAGGAATAAACTTTTCATTCATAATAGTATCTTCTCTGTTTTCAATAATTTTTCCATTTCTTTTTCAAAATAATAATTTATACAAGTTGAATGTATTCCAAAATCGTTCAGCTCAAATAGCGGCAATAATTAAATCGCTTTTTCATGGTATTATTTTGTTAATTGTTTATTCATTTACCTTTAAAATTACTAATCTTGTTGATTCTAGAGCACTAATAGTTTCAATAGCAGTAGTTTCCGCAATTAATCTTGTTTTAATTAGGGTTGGTTTGGCACGATTATTTTTCGTGAAATATTCTACTCATTTATCATTAGCAAGAAAAGTAGCAATAATAGGAGCAGGTGAATCAGGTAAACTGCTGGCCGCCAAATTAGCTTTTGAGGAGATATTAGGAATACAGTTAGTTGGATTCATAGATGATAGGTATCCAACTGGCACAAACATTATTTCCGGTTTTTATACTTTAGGTGATATTGAAGATTTACCTATAATAAAAGAAAAATATGATATTGAAGAATTAATAATATCAATAGATACTATTTCTTATCCTGATCTTCTCGACTTAATAGATCGATGTAATGAGTTAAATTATTATGTTAAATTAAATTCCCTCATGTTTGATATTATTCCGCGAAAACTTGATACAGAGTCTTATCTCGATATACCTGTCGTTGAGTTAACGCCTATTGTCAATACAAAAATGAATTTGTTGTCAAAAAAAATCGTTGATATAATTGGAGCTTGCATTGGAATTATTATTTTTTCGCCAGTTTTTGTAATTATTGCTTCGTTAATAAGATTATCATCCAAGGGACCTATTTTATACAAACAAATTAGGATAGGTAAGAATGGAAAACCCTTTATGTTTTATAAATTTAGATCAATGAAAACTGCTCCTATTGACGACGATGTTAAAAGAAAAGACAGTATGATTGAATTTATGAAAAAAAATAAAACTATTGATAGCGGTAGTACAAAAATTATCAATGAAGAAAGAGTAACTTGGATAGGAAAATTTCTAAGAAAAACTTCTCTTGATGAACTTCCGCAATTACTTAATGTATTGAGAGGGGAAATGAGCCTTGTAGGACCGAGACCATGTATTCCTTATGAATATGAAAATTATGATTTATGGCAAAAGAGAAGATTATCAGTCACGCCAGGATGCACTGGACTATGGCAGGTATCGGGCAGAAGTAACGTATCATTTAACGATTCTGTAGTTTTAGATTTATATTATATTAATAATATGACTCCCTGGTTGGATTTACAGTTAATTATTAAAACTATTCCAGTTATGATTCTTGGGAGAGGCGGCAAATAATTCGACCTATGGTTAATGATAAATACAGAGTTCACACTAAATAATAATCAATAAATTTAAAAAATATAATATAGGGAGGAATTAAAATGAAAGTTGGTATAATTGGTTTGGGTTATTGGGGACCAAACTTAGTAAGAAATTTTTTAGGAAATGATAAGATTAAAGAAGTTATCGGATGCGATACTAAAGAAGCTAGATTGAAATTTATCAAAGCGCGTTTTCCTGAAGTGAAAACAACAAATTCTGTAGAAGAATTATTAAAGTATAATTGTGACATTCTTGCGATTGCAACACCTGTGGATACTCATTATTCCATTGCCAAAAAAGCTTTAGAAAATAATTCGCATATCTGGGTAGAGAAGCCTTTTACTGCCACTTCAACACAAGCTAATGAACTTAATGAGCTAGCTGAAAAGAAAAAATTAAATATTTTTGTAGATCATACATTTATTTATACTGGTGCAGTAAAGAAGTTAAAAGAGATCATAGATAGCGGTGCAATCGGTAAAATTATATATTTCGATTCAGTTAGAATAAATCTTGGGCTTTTTCAACACGATGTTAATGTTTTGTGGGATTTGGCTCCACATGATCTATCAATAATGGATTATATAATTCCTGATAATAAAGTGAAAGCAGTCTGTGCGAATGGCATAGCTAATTTTTATAACCATGAAAATGTAGCTCATATTTCAGTTTATTTTGAAAATAATTGTTTTGCCCATTTTCATGTGAATTGGACTTCACCTGTAAAAATAAGAAGAACAATCATCGGAGGTACAAAGAAAATGATTGTTTTTGATGATATGGAGAATTCAGAAAAGATTAAAGTATACGATAGTGGTGTTGAACTTATAGCTAAGGAAAAAATACGTGAAGCTTTAGTTCAATATAGAATCGGCGACATGTACTCACCTAAAGTGGATCAAATAGAAGCCTTAGCCCTTGGTGTAAATGAATTTATTAATTCAATTCATGAAAAAAGAAAACCTTTAACATGTGGTGAAGACGGGCTGAAAGTCGTAAAAATATTAGAAGCCGCTGATAGATCGATTAAAGAAAAGGGTAAGATTATAGAGATTAATTGACTATAAGCAGAACATCGGTTACAGAAAAAAAGCATAAGATCGTTCACAT